>CAYGJZ010000006.1:82782-86801 GCA_964350265.1 uncultured Gammaproteobacteria bacterium
GTGCTGGACAAGGCCGAGGCACCCACCGGCCCGGGTCTGTGGTTCATGGATTCGTCCAGTGCGGCAGCGGAAATGGTCACCCTGTGCGCGGCCTCGGGCTACGTGGTGCATTTCTTCCCCACCGGCCAGGGCAACATCATCGGCAACCCGGTGCTGCCGGTGATCAAGCTGTGCGCCAACCCGCGCACGGTGCGCACCATGGGCGAGCACGTGGACGTCGACGTTTCCGGCCTGCTGCGCAAGGAAATGACGCCGGACGAAGCCGGTGACGCGCTGCTGGACATGATGATGCGGACTGCCAACGGTCGATTGACCGCCTCCGAGGCGCTCGGTCACCGGGAGTTCGTGCTCACCAGGCTGTACGAAAGCGCCTGACGACACCCACCCACGCCCGGAGCATCGCATGGCGGATATCGTGATCAGCGAGTTCATGGATGAAGCGGCGGTCGTCTCGCTGCGGGACGACTACGATGTCCACTATGATCCGGGCCTGGTGGACAATGTCGATGCCCTGGCCGCGGCGCTGGCCGGGGCGCGCGGCTGGATCGTGCGCAACCGCACCCAGGTGCGCGGCCCGTTGCTGCAGGCGGCTGCCGCGGTCGAGGTCATCGGTCGCCTCGGCGTCGGCCTCGACAACATCGACCTGGCTGCCTGCGAACAGCGCGGCATTGTCGTCTGTCCGGCCACCGGGGCCAACGATACCGCGGTGGCCGAGCATGTCATCAGCGCCGCGCTGTTGCTGCGCCGGCCGGCATTGCGTGACACCACCTCGGTGGCGGCCGGGTCGTGGCCCCGCCAGGCAGCCATTGGCCGGGAGATCTCCGGTGCCGTGCTGGGACTGGTCGGCTACGGCGCCATTGCCCGGGAGACTGCCCGTCGCGCCCAGGCACTGGGCATGACGGTGCGTGCCTTCGATCCCCTGCTGGATGCCGATGCCCCGCTCGACGGCGTACTTCGCGACGCCCGCCTTGACGACTTGCTGGCGGCCGCCGACGTGGTCAGCCTGCACGTGCCGCTGACCCCGCAGACCCGCAACCTGCTCGATGCCGAGGCGATGTCGAGGATGCGGCCCGACGCGGTGCTGGTGAACACGGCCCGTGGCCACGTGGTCGACGAGGAGGCGCTGGTCGAGGCACTGCGCGCGGGTCGCCTGGGCGGCGCCGCCATCGACGTCTTCGCCGAGGAACCGGTCAGCACGGCGGGCGGCGCACGCTTCGACGGCGTTCCGAACCTCCTGCTGACCCCGCACATCGCCGGGGTGACGGAGGAATCCAACGTGCGTGTCAGCCGGGTCACCGCCGACAACGTCCGCCGCGTACTGACCCGGCAAACATCATGAGCGAGTCGAAGATCCTGACGCCGGACGAGGCCAGGGCGCTGGTGCGCGGCGTACTCGAGCGCCACGATACCTCCCCCGTCAATGCCGCCAGTGTCGCCGAGGCGCTGGTCAGTGCCGAGATCGACGGCCAGAAGGGCCACGGCCTGTCACGCCTGCCTTCCTATGCCGCGCAGTCGGCGTCGGGCAAGGTCGATGGCCACGCGGTGCCGAGCCTGGTGGCGGAGCAGCCGGCGGCGCTGCGCATCGATGCCGGCGGCGGTTTCGCCTTTCCGGCGCTGGATTTCGCCATTGAAGAACTGTCGCGACGCGCTGCCGGGCAGGGCATCGTGGTCGCCGGCGTCTGCCGCTCGCACCACTTCGGCCAGGCTGGCTACCATGTCGAACGGCTTGCCGGTCGCGGCCTGGTGGCCCTGGCGCTGGGCAACAGTCCCCGTGCCATCGCGCCGTGGGGCGGCCGGGACGGCGTGTTCGGCACCAACCCGATCGCCTTCGCGGCGCCAAGGGCCCACGCCGAGCCGCTGGTCATCGACCTGTCCCTGAGCAAGGTGGCGCGTGGCAAG
Source organism: uncultured Gammaproteobacteria bacterium (assembly GCA_964350265.1). Lineage (GTDB taxonomy): Bacteria > Pseudomonadota > Gammaproteobacteria > Arenicellales > CAJQKF01 > BQJD01. The sequence goes on from CAYGJZ010000006.1 coordinate 84,682, forward strand.
ATCATGCTGGCCGCCGAGGCCGGCGAGCCGATTCCCGACGACTGGGCGCTGGATGCCGAAGGCCGGCCGACCACCGACGCCCGCGCCGCGCTGGGTGGCACCATGCTGCCCATGGGCGATGCCAAGGGCGCCGCGCTGGTGATGATGGTGGAAGTGCTGGCGGCGGCGCTGACCGGTGCCCGTTTCGGCTTCGAGGCGAGTTCCTTTTTCGACGCCGAGGGTGAGCCGCCAGGGGTGGGGCAACTGCTGATGGCCATCGATCCGGGCAGCCTGTCCGGTGGCGCCTTCGCCGACCGGCTGGAGGCATTGCTCGCCGCCGTCGAATCCCAGCCGGGCGTCCGCCTGCCTGGCAGTCGCCGGCTCGAGGCGCGTGCGCGGGCGGCCAGCCATGGCCTGCCGGTTGCCGACGCCCTCTACCAGCGCATCCGTGCGCTGGCCAGCACCGGCGCCGACTAGTCCGGCGGCAATCAGCCGCCGAGGAACAACCGCCCGACGTCGGGGTTCTCGAGCAACTCGTCGCCACGGCCGGCGATGGAGGTCTGGCCGGAGACCAGCACGTAGCCAAGGTCGGCGAACTCCAGTCCCTTCTTGGCGTTCTGCTCGACCATGATGATGGTCTTGCCCTCGTTGTGCTGCAGGTCGCCGAGGATGTCGAACACCATGTCGATGAACCGCGGTTCCAGGCCGATGGAAGGCTCGTCCACCAGCAGGACTTCCGGGTTCATGACCAGTGCACGGGAGATCTCCAGCAGTCGGCGTTCACCGCCGGACAGCACCTTGGCCTGCTTCTTGCGCCGCTCGGCGAGTCGGTCGTACTTCTCGAACACCCGTTCGGCGGCCTCGTGGGCCTCCCGCGGGGTGTCCATCAGGTAGCCGCCCATCCACAGGTTTTCCTCCACCGTCATGTCCGGGAACACCGACTTGTCCTGCAGGATGTAGGCAATGCCGGCGCGCCGCAGCTTCTGGTTGGACGTCATGTGCGTCACGTCCTGGCGACTGTTGCCCTGGCCGACGCTGATGGTGCCCGAGAAGATCCGGTTGAAGCCGAACACGGCATGCAGGATGGTGGACTTGCCGGCGCCGTTGGGGCCGATCAGGCACAACGACTGTCCCTTGCCCACCCGCAGGTTGAACTGGTGGAGAATCTCCATCTTGCCGTAGCCGGCGACGAGGTCGTCGATGCGCACGTAGGGTTCGCCGTCGCACAGGGCGTCCAGCGCCTCGTTGGAGACGCCGCTGCCCAGCTTCGCGGCCTGCTCGATGACATCTTCGACCGAGATCACCGTGTCCACGCTGCCGCCGTGGTAGCCGGTGGACTTGCGCGGGCCGTTTGACTCTTGTTCGCTCATGGTGTGTTCCTGATCGTCAGTGAGCGCCGAGGTAGGCGTCGATGACCCGTTGGTCGTTCTGGATGTCGTCCGGCGAGCCGTAGGCCAGCATCTCGCCGTGGGCCAGGCAGTAGATGCTTTCCGCCAGGTTCATGATCACGCGCATGTTGTGCTCGATCACGAACAGGGTGATGCCGAACTCGCTGTTGGCTCGCTTGAGCCGGTCGATCAGGCCGTTGATCAAGGTCGGATTGATGCCCGCGGTGGGTTCGTCGAGCAGCAGCACCTTGGGGTCGTTCATCAACGCCATGGCGAACTCCAGCAGCTTCTGCTGGCCGAAGGACAGGTCCCCGGAGATCAGGTGCCGCTTCTGGTAGAGACCGACGAACTCCAGCAGGTGCTCGGCCTTGTCCATGGTCTCCGGCGTAAAGCGGGTGAACATGTCGAAGAACTTCGCATTGCGGTGCGGAACCGAGATCAACATGTTCTGCACGCAGTCCATTTTCGAGTAGATGCGGGTCTGCTGGAAGGTGCGCAGCATGCCCAGGCGGGCGATCTTCTGCACCTTCAACTTCGAGATCTCCCGACCCTGGAAGCGAATCGAGCCGGAATCGATGGGATGGTAGCCGACGATGGAGTTGAACAACGTGGTCTTGCCAGAACCGTTCGGCCCGATCAGGCCGGTGATCTTTCCCTCCGGCACGCTCAGGCTGATGTCCTTGTTCGCGACCACGCCACCATAGGCCTTGGAGACGTCGGCAAGTTCAATCAGTGACTCGTTCATGCGCCCGC
>CAYGJZ010000007.1:0-12379 GCA_964350265.1 uncultured Gammaproteobacteria bacterium
GCCGGGTTACCGTCGCAGGTTCACCAGCCGTTCCTGGCATTGCTCCTCGATGGCGTCGAGCTCGCGCAGGGTGATCTCGATGTCGTCCTTCTGCTGCAGCAACTGGGTGCGCCGGTCGCGGATCTTCTCGATGAAGTAGTCCAGCTGTGCCGACTCGCCGGGCTCGCTGTGATACAGGCTGATGATCTCGGCGATCTCCGACAGCGAGAAGCCAAGACGCTTGCCGCGCAGGATCAGCTTCAGGCGCACCCGGTCGCGGTGGGAGTAGACCCGCTGCCGTCCACGGCGGGCGGGATGCAGCAGTCCCTCGTCCTCGTAAAAGCGGATGGCGCGGGTAGTCACGTCGAACTCCCGCGACAGGTCGGTGATGCTGAGGGAGTCGGTCATGCGATGGGGCGGCGTGTGCGCATGCGCCCGAGTATATCGGCAAATTGACGTTTACGTAAACGTTAACTAGAATGACCCGTGACTCTTTCCCTCCGCACGACTTACAGGCGTTGTTCGCCGGGATGGTTGCCTTGAAACCTGCCGCACAATCCGTCGACCGCGCACCGGGCGCGCGCAGCGAGCGTGCCACCCCGTTGCGCTTCGTCACCGCCGCCAGCCTGTTCGATGGCCACGACGCGTCCATCAACATCATGCGCCGCATCCTGCAGTCGAGCGGGGTGGAGGTCATCCACCTGGGGCACAACCGCTCGGTGCGCGAGATCGTCGATGCGGCCATCCAGGAGGATGCCAACGGCATCGCGGTGAGTTCCTACCAGGGCGGGCACGTCGAGTACTTCAAGTACATGGTGGACATGCTGCGCGAGGCCGGCTGCGGACATATCCGCGTGTTCGGTGGCGGCGGCGGGGTGATCGTGCCCTCGGAGATCGCCGAGCTGCACGACTACGGCGTGGCCCGCATCTACTCGCCGGAAGACGGTCAGCGCCTGGGCCTGCAGGGCATGATCGACGACATGCTCGAGCGCGCCGGCGCCGACGCCGACGGGCAAGCCCTCGCCGGCGAGAGCACCCGCGCCGAGGACCTGGCCAGCTTCGCCCACCTGGCGCGGCTGATTTCGATGATCGAGAACGGCGACGCCAGCGAGACCCTGGTGGCGCGCATCGACCAGGCCACCCCCGAGCGGGTCATGCCGGTGTTCGGCCTGACCGGAACCGGTGGTTCGGGCAAGTCGTCCCTCACCGACGAACTGGTGCTGCGCCTGCGCCTGGACTACGGCGATGCCCTGCGCATCGCGCTGGTGGCGGTGGACCCGTCGCGGCGCAAGACCGGCGGCGCATTGCTCGGCGACCGGATCCGCATGAATGCCATCGATGGCGGCAAGGTGTTCATGCGCTCCATGGCCACCCGCGACGCCGGCAACGAGATGCCGCCGGGCATCGACCGGGTGCTCAAGCTGCTGGCCATGGCCAACTTCGACCTCGCCATCGTCGAGACCCCGGGCATCGGGCAGGGCGATGCCGGCATTGCCGGGCACGTCGACAGTGCCCTGTACGTGATGACCCCGGAATTCGGTGCCGCCAGCCAGCTGGAGAAGATCGACATGCTCGACTTCGCCGACTTCGTGGCCATCAACAAGTCCGACCGCAAGGGTGCCAAGGATGCCCTGCGCGACGTGCGCAAGCAGTTGCAGCGCAACCGCGAGGCCTTCTCCACCCCGGTGGAGGAGATGCCGGTCTACCTGACCAGCGCGGCGCACTTCAACGATGCCGGGGTCACCGCGCTGTACTTCGCGGTGCAGCAGGCGCTGGTGGCCAAGGGCCTGGCCGAATCCCCCGGCGTGCTGCGACGCCTGGAGCAGGGCCCGGGGCGGGTGGAGGCCATCGTCCCCGCCGCGCGCCAGCGCTACCTGTCGGAGATCGCCGACACGGTGCGTGACTATCACCGCGAGAGCGCCAGCCAGGCCGACATCGCGCATCGCTGCCAGCAGCTCGAGGAGGTCGCCGAACTGCTTGACGATGCCGCCGCCGACGCGGTGCGCAGTCGCCTTGAGACCGAGCGCGCGGCGCTCGACCCGGCCTGCGCGCAGCTGCTCGCACAGTGGCCGAAGATCGCCGAGCGCTATCGCGGGGAGACCTTCAGCTACCAGGTGCGGGACCGGGAAATCCGCATGCCGCTGACCTACGAGTCGCTGGCCGGTACCCGCGTGCGCAAGATCGCGCTGCCGCGCTACCGCGACCGCGGCGACCTGCTGGCCTGGCTGCGCGGCGAGAACCTGCCGGGCTGCTTTCCCTACACCGCCGGGGTGTTCCCGCTCAAGCGCGAGGGCGAGGACCCCACCCGCATGTTCGCCGGCGAGGGCGATCCCTTTCGCACCAACCGCCGCTTCAAGTACCTCTCCGAGGGCTATGCCGCCAAGCGGCTGTCCACCGCCTTCGACTCGGTCACGCTGTACGGCGCCGATCCCGACCAGCGTCCCGACATCTACGGCAAGGTCGGTACCTCCGGGGTTTCGGTGGCGACCCTCGACGACATGCGCGAACTGTACCGCGGCTTCGACCTCTGCCATCCCGGCACCTCCGTGTCGATGACCATCAACGGCCCGGCGCCGACGGTGCTGGCGATGTTTCTCAACACCGCCATCGACCAGCAGGTGGAGCGCTTCGAGGAAGAGCACGGTCATGCCCCGGACGACGGCGAGCTGGCCGACCTTCGCGCGCGCACCCTGTCCACCGTGCGCGGCACCGTGCAGGCGGATATTCTCAAGGAAGACCAGGGACAGAACACCTGCCTGTTCTCCACCGAGTTCTCGTTGCGCCTGATGGGCGACATCCAGCAGTACTTCATCGATCACCGGGTGCGCAACTTCTACTCGGTGTCGATTTCCGGCTACCACATCGCCGAGGCCGGTGCGAACCCGGTCAGCCAGCTTGCCTTCACCCTGGCCAACGGCTTCACCTACGTCGAGTCCTACCTCGCCCGGGGCATGAACATCGACGACTTTGCCCCCAACCTGTCGTTCTTCTTCTCCAACGGCATGGACCCGGAGTACACGGTCATGGGCCGGGTGGCACGACGGATCTGGGCGGTGGCCATGCGCGAGCGCTACGGCGCCGGCGAGCGCAGCCAGAAGCTGAAGTACCACGTGCAGACCTCCGGCCGCAGCCTGCATGCCCAGGAAATGGCCTTCAACGACATTCGCACCACCTTGCAGGCCCTGATCGCGGTGTACGACAACTGCAACAGCCTGCACACCAATGCCCACGACGAGGCCATCACCACGCCGGGCGAGGACTCGGTGCGCCGCGCGGTGGCGATCCAGAAGATCATCAACGAGGAATGGGGCCTGGCGAAGAACCAGAACCCGAACCAGGGCAGCTTCATCGTCGAGGAGCTCACCGACCTGGTCGAGGAAGCGGTGCTGGCCGAGTTCGACCGGCTGTCCGAGCGTGGCGGGGTGCTCGGCGCCATGGAGACCGGCTACCAGCGTGGCCGCATCCAGGAAGAGTCCATGCTCTACGAACACCGCAAGCACGATGGCTCGCACCCGATCATCGGCGTCAACACCTTTCTGAAGGAATCCGACCAGCCGCCCAAGGAGCCGGAGCTGGCCCGCGCCACGGAGGCGGAGAAGCGCGGTCAGCTGGCCAGGCTCGAGGACTTCCAGTCCCGTCATGCCGAGGAATCGGCAACGGCCCTGGAGCGGCTGAAGGCGGTGGCGGTGCGCGGCGACAACGTCTTCGCCGAGCTCATGCACACCGTGCGAAGTTGTTCCCTTGGCCAGGTCACCCGGGCGCTGTTCGAGGTTGGCGGCAAGTACCGTCGCAACATGTAATCACGTAAAATGGTCGGGCGCGTCTCGCGCCGACGATCGTTAGTCATCGACCACGGAGGCCACCACGTGAACATTACCGCATTGCTCCTGTTTCTCGTCATCGGCGGCGTCGCCGGCTATCTCGCCGGGTTGATCATGAAGGGGCGTGGCATGGGCGTGGTCATGAACATCGTGGTCGGTGTCATCGGCGCCTTTCTCGGCGGTTGGCTGCTGGGCCTGGCAGGCTTCCAGACCGTGCACATCGTCGGGCAGATCATTTCCGCCACCGTCGGCGCGGTGGTGCTGCTGTTCATCGCGCGGTTGATCCGCTAGGCGGCTTACTCGGCCGGTCACAACTGGCCGGGGAACGCTGGACGGGGGCGCGCCGCGCCCCCTTTTCCGTTTGGTCGGTGCAACACCCGGCCCATCGACCCTGGGAAACATGAACAAGAACGTCCTCCTGCTGTCCCTGTGCCAGGCACTGATGCTGACCGGCACCTCGCTGCTGGTTTCCACCTCCGCGCTGGTCGGTGCCTCGCTGGCCTCCTCGCCGAGCCTCGCGACGCTGCCGCTGTCGCTGCAGTTCCTCGGCATGATGGTGTCGTCGTTCTCTTCCTCCATGCTGATGAAGCAGATCGGTCGCAAGGCCGGGTTCACCGGTGGCCTGGTGCTGGCCATCGCCGGCGCCCTGTTGTGCGCGGCATCCATTCGCGCAGGCCATTTTGCCGGCTTCTGTGCCGGTTCGCTGCTGCTCGGCCTGTTCAACGGAGTGGGGCAGTTCTACCGCTTCGCCGCCACCGAGGTGGCCCCGGCCGCCTCCCGCGCACGGGCCATTTCCTACGTGCTGGCCGGCGGGGTGCTGGCCGCCTTCATCGGCCCCAACCTGGCCACCGTCAGCCGCGACCTGTTTCCCGGTGCCACCTTCGGCGGCAGCTACCTTGCCCTGGTGGCGGTGTATGCCCTGTCCATCGTCCTCATCGCCATGACCCGCTTCCCGGCCCAGGCCGAGGCCGAGCGTGTTTCCGGCGGCCGGCCGCTTCGGGTGATCATGCGCCAGCCGGTGTTCCTGGTCGCGGTGACCGGGGCACTGGTGGGCTACGGGGTGATGAACGTGGTGATGACCGCCACGCCGCTGGCCATGGCCGGCTGCGGCTTCGCCTTCGGCCCCACCGCGCAGGTCATCCAGTGGCACGTGGTCGGCATGTTCCTGCCCTCGTTCTTCACCGGCCGCGTCATCGAGCGCTTCGGCGTGCTGCGGGTGATGACCGCCGGCTGCGGCCTGCTGCTCGGCTGCATCGCGGTGAATCTCCACGGTGTCAGCTATGCCCACTTCCTGTTCGCGCTGATCCTGCTTGGCATCGGCTGGAACTTCCTGTTCATCGGCGGCACCACGCTGCTGACCGAAGCCTACAGCGGTGCCGAGAAGGCCAAGACCCAGGGCGTGAACGACTTCATCGTGGCCAGCACCGTGGCCTGCACCGCGCTGTCGTCGGGCTGGCTGAACCACCGTTTCGGCTGGGACGTGATCAACCAGGTGGCCATTCCCGCGGTGGCGCTGGCGCTGGCCGCCACCGCCTGGCTGTCCTGGCGGCGCCGGCGTGGAGACCTCGCTAGCGTCCGGTAGCGAGGTTGCGGGGCGCCGACTTGCCGCCGGGACGGGTGATCAGGTGGTTGCCGGCCAGCACCAGCGCCACCCCGGCCAGGGAGGCCAGGCTCCAGCGGAAGTCCTCGAGCACGGTGGAGATCGCCAGCGCGACGATGGGGAACAGCACGGTGGCATAGGCGGCGCGCCCCGGTCCTTCGCGGCCGACCAGCGTGAGGTAGCAGGTAAAGGCGATCACCGAGCCGAACACGGCAAGGTAGACGAGGGAGCCGACATAGGCCAGGGAGGGGTCGAAGCCGATGGGAATGCCGCGCGCGAAGATGGCGATGAACAGGAACAGCGCGCCGTAGCCCATGCCCCAGGCATTGGCCTGGACCACCGGGATGCCGCGGCGCTGGTTCCAGGCCGAGACCAGGTTGCCGGCCGATGCCAGTGCCGTGCCGAGCACGCACAGGCCGATGCCGAGCGTGCCGAAGCGCGACAGTTCCGGGGCGAACACCAGCACCAGCCCGAAGATGCCGATCGCCGCGCCGGCCACCGTGGTGGCGCCGACACGCTGGCCGAGGAACACGGCGCCGCCGGCGATGTTCATGATCACGATGGTGGAGAAGGTGACCGCCACCAGCCCCGTGGTGACGTAGGCGGTGGCGTAGTAGAACACCGCGTAGTTGCTGCTGAACAGGAACAGGCCCAGCGCCGCCATGCCCAGGTGGGCGCGGCCATCGAAGCGCAGCGGCAGGCCGCGCAGATGGCACCAGGCCATCAGCACGGCTGCCGCCAGGGCGAAGCGGTAGGCCACCGACACCACCGGCTCGACCACGCCGAGCTGCAGCTTGATGGCGTACCAGGTCGATCCCCAGATCAGGATCGTGGCCAGGTACAGGGGTCCCGAGCGCATGGTCCCGGGCGGGTCGGTGGCCGGGTGGGGCTACGCCACCCAGAAGGGCTTGTCGGCCTCGATCATCGCCTCGACGCGCGAGATGCCAAGGTCGCGCAGGGCCTCGCTGGAGAGCGTGGCCAATGCCCGCCGCTGCACCGCGCGATTGCGCCAGGTGGCCAGCGCGGCGATGACGGTGCCGGCAATGGCGGCCGGCGAACGGGCGTCGTGGCGATGCAGGATTTCGGTCAGGGCAGTCATGGTGATTCTCCGGTTTGCTGTGCGCGTTCAAGTGGCCCCTTGGCCACGGTGCTGAATTATGGAGAACGGGCTGCTATAGTAACAGATACAAAAAACGGCAATTTGAACCATAACAGTTTACCCATGACCTCCCGCGAACAGTTTCTCTACGACCGTGTCTACGACCTGGTGGTGGACCAGATCCGCGCCGGTTCCCTGCGTCCCGGCGACCGCCTGCCTTCGCTGCGCCGCATGAGCCGCCAGTTGAAGGTCAGCATCGCGACGGTGATGCAGGGCTATACCAACCTCGAGCGCGAGGGCTTCATCAGCGCGCGACCGCAGTCGGGCTTCTTCGTCAATCGTGGCCGGGAAACGTCCGCGCCGCTGCCGTCGGCGACCTCGCCCAAGCCCATCGTGCGCGAGTTCAAGTTGTCGGCGCTGGTGTTCGAGCTGTTGAAGATGTCGCGTCGCCCGGGCACGGCCCCGCTGGGCCCGGCCAACCTGTCCAACGAACTGCTGCCTGCCCGTGGCCTTGCCCGCATGATGCACCGGGTCACCAGCCGCGACCCCGGCAGCGCGCTGGAGTACAGCGAGCCACAGGGCGACGCCGGGCTGCGACGGCAGATTGCCTACCGTGCCAGCGGCACCGGCATGGTGGTGGACCCCGAGCAGGTGGTGGTCACCAACGGCGCCTCGGAGGCGATGACCGTGGCGCTGCGCTCGGTGACGCGACCGGGGGACACGGTGGCAGTGGAGTCGCCGACCTACTTCGTGCTGCTGCAGTTGATCGAGGATCTTGGCCTGAAGGCCATCGAGGTACCGTCCGATCCGCGCAACGGCCTCAACCTCGACGCCCTGGAAGACCTCGCCGGGCGCTTCCCCATTGCCGCGCTGATGTGCGTGGTCAACTTCAACAATCCCTATGGCAGCCTGATGCCGGATGATGCCAAGCAGCGGCTGGTGGATCTCGCCAACCGCCACGGCATCCGGCTGATCGAGGACGACATCTACGGCGACCTGCACTTCGGTCCCTACCGGCCGAGACCGTTGAAGAGCTTCGACGACACCGGCAACGTGGTGCTGTGCTCGTCGTTCTCGAAGACGCTGGCCCCCGGCTACCGGGTCGGCTGGCTGGTGGCCGACCGCGGTCGCGAGGAAATGCTCTCGCGCAAGCACAATGTCTCCATCGCCACCGCCACCTGTACCCAGCTCGCCGTGGCCGAGTTTCTCGCCAGCGGCGGCTACGATCGGCACCTGCGCGGACTGCGCCGGGCCATCCGCCAGCAGGTCGACCGGATGCGCGACGAGCTGGAACGGGTGCTGCCCGCGGGCACGCGCATCAGCCAGCCCCAGGGCGGTTTCGTGCTGTGGGTGGAACTGCCGCGCGGCGTCGACGCCGGGGAACTGTTCAACCAGTGCCTGGAAAACGGCGTCAACATCCTGCCGGGGTCGATTTTCTCGCCCACGCGCAAGTACAAGAACTGTTTCCGGGTCAGCTGCGGCCACCCGTGGAACCCGCTGGTGGCGCGTGGCGTCGAGCGGCTCGGCGAGCTGGCGCGGCAGGCCCACCGGCCGCTGTAGCCGCGCCGAGGACTCGTCGCCCGGTTTGACCGGGCGAGAGTTCACTTGGTTTATCAGCAGGTTATCGTTCCTTTCCCGGGTGGGGCGGCGGGTGCCTGGGCGGCTGCGCCGGGGTGGTCCGGGGAGTTTGCGCTGCGACAAAAAAACAACACATTTCCCCGGTGTGGCAATTTCACAACTCGGTGTTGTATTTTTGCTTGCGCGGGGAAAAAAAGCCGTGCACAATAGCCGTGCTTTTGAAAGCACCATCCTATCAAACAGGTAAGGAGAGACGTCTCATGAACAAGAAACTGATCGCCGTTGCTGTCGCCAGCACGATGGCTGCTCCGGTCGTCACGCAGGCGGCCTCCCACGAAGGGGGAGCCCAGTGGTACGGTCGCATCAACACCGCCGTGTCCTTCCTGGACCGCGACGATGCCGATGGCGGCAACCAGACCGATATCAAGAACATCAGCTCGCGTTTCGGCGTGAAGGGCTCCGAGGATCTCGGTAACGGCCTGAGCGCTGTGTATCGCTACGAGTTCGGCGTTGCTTCCGACGTCGCTGACGTGCAGGACAACAACCGTCTGAGCTACGTTGGCCTGAGCGGCAGCTTCGGCACCGTGACCATGGGTCGCGTGTGGTCCGCCATGTTCAACCATGTCGGCACCATCATGGACCCGTCGCAGAACGTCGGTGGTGACGGTTACAACGGTTCCTACCGTACTTCCAACACCCTGTCGTACGCTGGCGGCGCTGGCCCGATCGCCCTGCAGGTGGACCTGAACCTGGACGGTGACAACGCCAACTCCAGCGGTGCAGACGGCTGGCAGGTTGCTGGTACCTTCAGCACCGGCGCCCTGTCCATCGCGGCTGGCTATGCCAACGCCGATGGCGATCCGGACGACACCGACCAGACCGGCGTTGCTGCCAAGTTCAACCTGGAAAACTTCTGGTTGGGCGCTGGCTACACCTCGCTGGATGACGGTTCCGACGACGAGACCACCGGTATTGCCCTGCTGGCCGGTGGCGGCGGTGGCGACATCAGCTGGTGGGCGTCCCTCGAGAATGTCGAGGACGACGACGACGGCACCGACACCGACATCATCAACTTCAACGTTTCCAAGCACCTGAGCAAGACCACCCGTGTCTACATCGAAGGCGCTCTGAACGACGAGGCTGATGGCGGCGACGTCAACGAGCTGCTCTTCGGTGTGCGCGCTGACTTCTAAGTCAACGGGTACAACCTGAGTCACTCGGAAAGAGGCGCTCTTCGGAGCGCCTCTTTTTTTTCTGCCCGGCAACTGCACGCCGGCTGCGTTCTTCTTCCATGGCCCCTTCCTCCCCGCTGCTGTTCCTGCACATCCCCAAGACGGCCGGGATGACGCTGCGTGGCGTGCTCGCCGCGCGGGTGGCGCGGCAGGCCACCTATACCATCGGCAACGACATCAACGCCGACATCGACCGCCTGCGCGAACTTGACCGGGGACGCCGCGAGCGCATCGAGCTGGTCATCGGCCACATGAGCTTCGGCCTGCACGCATTCCTCGCCCCCGGTGCACGCTACGTCACCGTGCTGCGCGACCCGGTGGAGCGGGTGCTGTCGGAGTACCGTTTCCTGAAAGGCAACAGCCGTCATCCGTTTCACGCGCGGGTGCGCGACATGACCCTGTCGCAGTACCTCGACAGCAACATCACCGGCCAGGCCGTCAACGGACAAACCCGGCTCTTGTGCGGCAGCCACGAACCGGGCCGCATCGGCATCGCCGGGCGAGAGGCCCTGTCCAGCGCGCACCTGGACCAGGCGCTTGCCAATCTCGAACGTCATTTCGTGCTGGCCTTGACCCAGGAGCGTTTCGAGGAGTCGTTGCTGCTGATGGCCCGGCGCCTGCGCTGGCGTCGCTGGCCGTTCTTCCTGGTGCGCAACGTCAGCAGCGCGAGCACCAGGGATGCCGGTACCCGGCGGGTGGACGACGACATGCGCGAGGCCATCGCCGAGCGCAACGCGCTGGACATGGTGCTGTACCGGGTCGTCAGCCAGCAACTGCAACGCGCCATCACCGACGCCGGTCCCCGCTTCGCCATCACCCTGGAGCGCTTCGTGCGCGCCAACGGCATCTACCAGCAACTGCACTGGCGCCGCGTGCGGCTGGCGCGCCGCGCCGGCACTGCCCTGCGTCGATTGTCGCGACCCCGTCCAGGTTCACCGTAGCACCGCTGGCGCCGCCACTGGTCGGCCGTAAGCGGGCTTTCATCGCATTGTGCTGGACGGTGTTTCGTCGCTGCACTATGAATGACGGCATCGAATGGAAAGACCGTGCCACGTGCACGGCGCAATCGTGGAGTGGTCCATCATGCTCGCCCGTTACGCCGAACCCGCTGCCCACCGCCCCCTGGCCGTGCCCCGCGCTCCCGTGGCTCGCGAGATCGGGGCGGACCGGCTGTCGCGCATGCGCCACGGCTATGCCTGTCGCCGGGTACCGCGCAGTTGCATGCTGAGCTGGATCCAGGATTATCCGCGGCCACGGCCCGGTGACCTCGTGCTGGTGCGGGTGCTCACCGCCGGACGCGTGGATTCGCTGGAACTGGCCAATGCCACCGTCGCCCCGCTGCAGCCCGGCGACGAGGTCATTGCCTGCTTCTCCGGTACCGCGACCGACGGACCGTGGCGACTGGCCCGCGCTTCGGGCATCGTCGACCGGGAGCCGGCGCATCGCTACGGTACCGAAACCGAGGTGGCCTACCTCGGCGTGCTGGGCGACCGGCGGGGCAACGTGTTGAACATCGCCAACTGGGCGACGCCGCCTGGCCTTGGCGACTTCGTCTCGCGCCCGGTGATCGCGCTGATCGGTGATCGGCACCTGCCCGGCGAGTCGTCCCGGGTGGTCGACATGGTGCGTGGCCTGTCGGCCTCCGGCTTCCGCGTCGGCGTCGCCAACATTTCCGGTGTGCCGGGTTGCTGGAAGACGCGCCTGTTGGAACACGCAGGCGCCGGCACCGTGCTCGATACCGCCGACGCCGGTGTTGCCTCGGTGCGCGGGGAGAGTGCCGAGGTGATCGAGAGAATCTTCGTCTCCCTGTACGGTTGCCTGTGTGCCAGCGGCGCCGACATCGTGCTGGTGGAAGTGGAGCAGGATGTCTTCGACCAGGATGTCGCCACCTTGATCACGCTGCCCGGATTCCAGGGCCGGGTCAGCACGGTGGTGCTGGAAGGGCGCGAAGGTTCGGCCTCCACCATCGAGCGCGACTCGCTGCGTGCCATGGGCTTTGATGTCACCCTGGTGGACGAGCCCGGCCACCGGCCGCGCTACCAGGCATTGATCTGAGTGGATGCCAGCGCGGCCGTCAGCCGCGCATGCGCAGTGCCTGCGGGTCGAACAGCGGCGCGACGATGCCGCGCGCGGCACGCGGTTCGCCAAGGATCTCGATCTTGACCGGAAGTCCGTCCGCGGCCAGCTCCGCCGGCAGCATGGCCATGGCCACCGAGGCACCGACATGGTGGGCATAGCCGCCGGAGGTGACGAAGCCGACCACCTCGCCGTCGTGCATGACCGGCTCGTCGCCCAGCGCATCGGCGTCGTCGGCATCGACCACGAAGACCTGCTGGGTACGCCGCTGCCCGGCATCGCGCGCGGCGATGGCGGCATCACGGCCGATGAACGGGGTTTCCTTGTCATAGGCGACGAAGCGGGCAAGCAGGGTTTCGGCCGGGAAGAAGTCCGGGCGGAACTCGCGCAGCCACGAGCCGAAGGACTTTTCCAGCCGCAGGCTCATCATCGCCCGCATGCCGAACGGCGCCAGGCCAAGATCGGCCCCGGCCTCGGCAAGCACCTGGTACAACGCCACTTGCTGCGAGGCCGGCACGTAGATCTCGTAGCCAAGATCGCCGGTGTAGCTGATCCGTTGCACCCGCGCCTCGGTGTGTCCCACCGCCATCTCCCGCACGGTGAGAAAGCCGAAGGCCTGCGCGGAGACATCTTCGTCGCAGACCCGCGCCAGAAGTTCCCGTGCCCGCGGCCCGGCCAGCTGGAAGCCGAGCAGATCCAGTGACCGGTTGACGATGCGCACGCTGCCGTCGGCGGGCAGGTGCTGTTCGAACCAGCGCAGGTGGTAGGCCTGGGCGCCGTAGGACGCGGTCAGCTGGAAGTGTTCGGCGGCCAGGCGGCTGACCGTGAAGTCGCCGATCACGCGCCCGGCATGGCTGAGCATGGGCGCCAGTGCCAGGTGGCCGACGGCGGGCAGTCGCGCAGCGAAGAGCTGGTCGAGCCATGCGCTGGCGCCGTTGCCGGTGACCTCGTACTTGGCGAAGTTGTGAATCTCGTTGATGCCCACGCGGGTGCG
>CAYGJZ010000007.1:12479-44321 GCA_964350265.1 uncultured Gammaproteobacteria bacterium
GCCACGTCCATGGCGAAGACGTCGCGCGAGGGTTCGCCTTCCACCATCCACTCGGCCAGGCTCAGGCCGACACCGCCACCCTGGCTGAAGCCGGCCATCACCGCGCAGGCGCACCAGTAGTTGCGCAGACCGGGGACCGGGCCGACCAGCGGATTGCCGTCCGGGGCGAAGGTGAACGGGCCGTTGATGACGCGCTTGACGCCGGCGCGGGCGAGCACCGGGTAGCGGCGGAAGGCGAAGTCGAGGGCGTCGCCGATGCGGTCGAGGTTGTCGGGCAGCAGTTCGTGGCCGAAGTCGGCGGGCGTGCCGTTCACCGCCCACGGATCGCATGCCTGCTCGTAGAAGCCGATCACCAGGCCCGAACCCTCCTGGCGCAGGTAGCTCTCGCCCTCGGGATCCATCACGTGGGGCAGCTCGCCGGGGTGGTCGACGACTTCGGGAATGTCGTCGGTGACCAGGTACTGGTGCTCCATCGGGTGCAGTGGCAGGCGCACGCCGGCCAGCTCGCCCACCTCGCGTGCCCACAGGCCGGCGGCATTGACCACGTGCTCGGCGACGATGGTGCCGCCGGTGGTGTCCACGTGCCATTCGCCGCCCACCATCCGCGTCGCCAGCACCGGCGTGTCGAGGACGATGGTGGCCCCGGCGAGGCGGGCGGCGCGGGCGTAGGCATGGGTGGTGCCGGCCGGGTCGAGGTGACCGTCCAGGGGGTCGTAGAGCGCGCCGAGAACGCCGTCGGTACAGGTGATCGGCGACAGTCGGCGGATCTCCTCGACGCCGACGATCTCCGTGTCCAGGCCCATGTAGCGGTGCTTGGCGCGCTCGGCGCGGAGAAAGTCCATGCGCTCGGGGCTGGTGGCCAGGGTCAGGCCGCCGACGTGGTGCAGTCCGCAGGACTGCCCGGAGATCTCCTCCAGCTCGCGGTACAGGCGAATGGTGTAGCCCTGCAGCGCCGCCATGTTGGTGTCGGCGTTGAGGGTATGGAAGCCGCCGGCAGCATGCCAGGTGGAGCCGGAGGTCAGCGACGAGCGCTCCACCAGCATGACATCGGTCCATCCCATCTTCGCCAGGTGATACAGCACGCTGGCGCCAACCACCCCGCCACCGATGATGACCACCCGGGCCTGTGTTTTCATGGCCATTGCCGTGTCTCCGCGATCGCGCCGGCCCGCTCGCCGGCCTTCGTTTCGGTAGGTATTCGACACGAAGCGGGCGGAGCCGTAAAGTCCCCGGCTGGCGTGTGCGCGTTCGCGGCAGCCGGCCGGGCGTGCCGAAGAATCCAGGCAACATGCCGCCCGGGTGGCGGCGGGAGACGATCATGAGTGAACTTGGGCAGATGCACTGCGAGGCCTGCCGGGCGGACGCCCCGCGGGTGGAGGGCGAGGAATGCGAGGCGTTGTTGCAGCAGGTGCCCGGCTGGGCGCTGGCTCAACACGACGAGGTGCCGCGCCTCGTGCGGGTCTACCCGTTCGCCAACTTCGCCGACGCGCTGGCCTTCGCCAACCGGGTCGGTGAACTGGCCGAGGCCGAGGGTCACCACCCGGCGCTGCTGGTGGAATGGGGCCGGGTGACGGTGAGCTGGTGGACCCACAAGATTCGTGGCCTGCACCGCAATGACTTCATCATGGCCGCGCGCACCGACGCGCTTGCCGCGGCTTGAACAGCGCCGTTCCCGGCGCCGACACGGCGGTCGCACTGCCAGTGGCCGTGGTGGCGCCGGAATTCCCGTCGTTGGACGCGGTCCCGCCGCTGGCCGACGGCGAGGTCCTGCTGGTGGCGACGCGGCTGGCCGAGGGCTTCGTCGCCACCGCCGGTCACTGGTCGCTGCTCGGACCGGCGGAAACCGGGCGCGCAAGGCGGCTTCGCTTCGATCATCACCGCAACCGCTGGGTGGCGGCGCGGGCCATGCTCAAGCAGCTGCTCGGCGGCCTCGCCCGTTGCGCACCCGACGCCGTGCGCCTGCGCTTCGGCGCCATCGGCAAGCCCTACCTGGCCGAGCCGGCCGGCGACGACATCCGTTTCAACTACACCGATTCCAACGGCTGCCTGCTGTATGCCTTCGCCCGTGGCATCGAGGTCGGCGTCGACCTGGAGTACCTGCCGCGGCCGACGCGCTACGAGGCACTGGCCAGGCGCAAGCTGTCGAGGCAGGAATACGACGCCTTCTGCCGGCTGGCGGACGCCGACCGCGAGGTCGCCTTTCTCGCCGGCTGGACGCGCAAGGAGGCCTATGGCAAGGCGCTCGGCGTCGGCGTGCGCTACCCGATGCAGGAAGTCACCCTGTGCCGGGACTTCGCGCAGCCGTGGCACACGGTGCACGGCGAAGACGGCGAACACCACCTGGTCCAGGTGCAGCCGCCGTTCCCCGGCGTCGCCTGCGTGGCCGCGTCTGCGCCATTCCGCCTGCGCGGCTGCCAACTCTCGGTATCGCCCTGACTGCTCAGCGTCGGAACGAGGCGGCGCGGGCGAGATCGCGATCGGCCTCGTTGCGCACCGAGTTGTAGAGCACCTCGGGGGAGTACAGCGTCTCCGGCTTGGGCACGAAGATGCGCTTGCGCTTGCCGGGGCTGCGTACCCGCATGCGGTACAGGGCATAGCTGCCGAGCAGGGCGCTCAGGCTCATCAGGTAGACGAACAGGCTGCGCGGACCGGTGTGTTCCATGATGAAACCACCGATCAGCGGCCCGATCACCGCGCCGAAGCCGTAGGCCAACAGCAGGCCGCCGGCAGTCTGCAGCAGCTTGTCCGGTTCGGTCACGTCGTTGGCCTGGGCGGCGCACAGGGAGTACAGGGTGAAGGCGAGGGAACCGTAGATGGCGCCGGTGATGTACAGCGAGATGCCGGTGGTGACCTGGCCGGCGGCCTGCTGCCAGATGTTGCCCACCGAGACGCTGGCGATCACCGCCACGCAGGCCAGCGCGGTGGCGAAGGTGGTGCCGGCCAGCACCTTGCGGCGATCGTAGCGGTCGGACAGCCGGCCGATGGGCAGTTGCAGGACCAGGCCGCCAAGGATGGCGCAGGCCATGAAGGTGGAGGTTGCCGTCAGCGGCAGGCCGATCTGGCGCGTGAACAGCGGGCCAAGACCGTACAGCGACGAGGTCAGCATGCCGGAGATCACCGTGCCGACGGTGGCCAGCGGCGAAATCCGGTACACCGCCAGCGGCGACATGCGCGACGGCACCGCCGGTCGCGGGCTCGGCGCACGGGTGATCAGCACCGGGATCAGGGCGATGGAGAAGATCACCGAGACCAGTCCGAACAGGGTGAAGGCGGCGGGGTCGGCCAGCGGCAGGATGAACTGGCCAAGACCGGAGCCGGCATAGCCCACCGCCATGTACAGCGCCAGCAGCTGTCCGCGCACGGTGTTGTCGGCGCGTTCGTTGAGCCATGCCTCGGTGATCAGCACCATCCCCGCCATGCAGAAGCCGGTCATCACCCGCGCCGCGATCCAGGTCTCCGGGGTCACGATGAGGACATGGAAGATGGAGGCTGTGGACATCACCGACGCGTAGACGGCAAAGGCGCGGATATGGCCGACACGGATCACCAGGTGGACCGAGAACAGGGCGCCGAGCAACAGGCCGAGGAAGTACGCACTCATCACCAGGCCGGTGACGAAGATGGAGAACTTCTCGATGTCGGTGCGTACCGCCACCAGGGTGGAGAACAGGCCGGTGGCCAGCATCAACAGCCAGTAGCTGAGGAGCAGCGCGCGGACCGACTTGAAGGCTTCCTTCACGGGTTTCGACTACCGGTCGAGGAGTGGCTGGGGATGCTGATTGTGCCAGTTTCACGGTGCCCTCCGCACATGGATTTTGTGACCGGATTGCATCGAAATGCGACACCTGCCGAATGCCGGGTGGTGAGCGTGATCGGCGCGGACGCCATGCACTACAATGGTCGGCAGGTTCCATCCACGGGGGCGGGTCGATGACAACGGGCAGCGAGACACGGCCCGCGCGACGCGGGCCGGCGACGGCGTTGCCGCTGCGGCGCGCGCGCCGTTGGCTGGTCGCCTTCACCGTGCCCGGCCTGCTGCTGCTCCTCGCCTACTGGCAGGCGGGCGCGGTCGGCGGGTTCGTGACGACCAGCCTGGCGCTGTCGCTGGGCCTGCTGGCGGCGACTGCCTGGTTTGCCCTGCACGCGGTGGCCGAGGGCTCGCGGCTGCCCCTGGAACGGGTCACCCGCTGGGCGGCGGAGATTCGCCAGGGCAACTTTGCTGCCCGCATCGACGAGGATGACGGCATCGCCCCGGTGGACGACATCAACCGGGCTGCCGAGTGGCTCGAGGCGCTGGCGCTGGACAAGGAGCGCGAGCTGGCCAACCAGAAGTTCGACATTGCCCGCAAGTCCCGCTCGCTGGCCCTGCTGCACGATGTTGCCGCCGGCATCAACGACGCCACCGACCTGACCCAGTTGACCGCACGCTTCCTGCACACGCTGGCCGACGTGGTCGGTGCGCGCGCTGCCAGCGTGCGCCTGCGCCAGGCGGATGGCAGCGTGGCCCTGGTCGATGTCATCGGGCTCGACGATACCCTGGCCGCGGTGGATCGTGCCGCCGGCGAACACCCGGCGCTGTTCGACATCGATGCCGAGCTCGGCATCGAGGACGTGGTCGCGTCGATGGCGGCGCAGGCGCGTCCCGCGCCGACCGTGGTTGCCGGCCTGCGCCTGATGGTGGTGCGCCTGCAGTACCTCGACCAGGTCAAGGGCGCCTACCTGCTGTTCGTCGAGCGCGGACGCGACGACGACTCCGCGGAACTGCGCGAGCTACTGGTCAGTACCGGCCGCCAGCTCGGCGTGGCGGTGGAAAAGGCGCGGGTGGACGACGAGGCCATCCTGGTGCCGCGCATGCAGGAGCGGGCGCGGCTGGCCAACGAGCTGCACGATTCGCTGGCCCAGACCCTGGCCAGCCTGCGCTTCCAGGTGCGGGTGCTCGACGACACCCTGCACCAGGGCGACGAGGCGGCGGTGTGGACGGAAATGGAGCGCATCGAGTCGAGCCTGGAAGAGGCCAACACGGAGCTGCGCGAGCTGATCCACCATTTTCGTGCCCCGGTGCATCGGCACGGCCTGGTGCCGGCCATCGGCGCGGCGGTGGCGCGTTTCCGCCAGGCCTCGGGTATCACCACCTTCTTCCAGAACCAGTGGGAGGAAGTCGACGTGCCGAAGGCCTTCGAGGTGCACATCGTGCGCATCGTCAGCGAGTCGCTGTCCAACATCCAGCGGCATTCCGGTGCCGACAATGCCCGCATCCTGCTCAGCCGGTCCGGGCCGGAAAGCCGGCTGCTGATCGAGGACGACGGCGACGGCTTCGAGGTGGGCGCGGCAAACGCCCTTGACGATCACTTCGGCTTGTCTATCATGCACGAACGGGCCGCCCAGATCGGCGGCGAGCTGAAGGTGGAGAGCGAGCCGGGGGAGGGCACGCGCATCATCCTGCGTTTTCGCGGCCAGGCGTCGGCAGCGCCCGTTGACGCGGCGACGGCCACGAAGCGGGTTTCATGAACGTACTGCTGATCGATGACCATGCCCTGTTCCGCGTCGGCCTCGAGGGTCTGCTCGAGCGCCGCGGCATCCGCGTGGTTGCCTCGGTGGGCGACCCGGTCGGTGGCGTGGAACTGGTGCGCAGCCACCAGCCCGACGTGGTCCTGCTCGACCTGCGCATGCCGCAGGTCTGTGGCATCGACCTGCTCGCCCAGCTGGTGGCCGCCTGCCCGTCGCTGCCGGTGGTCATGCTCACCACCAGCAGCGACGAGAGCGATCTTGCCGAGTGCCTGCGCCACGGAGCGCGCGGATACCTGCTCAAGGACATGGAACCGGACGATCTCGTGGTGGCGCTGCGGGATATCGTCGGTGGTCGCACCGTGGTCGCGCCGGGCCTGACCGGGGCACTGGCCAACCTGGTCCGCCAGGGGGGCTCTGCCGAGCGGCGGGACGCCGCGCCGTTCAACGACCTGACGCCGCGCGAGACGCAGATTCTCTGTCACCTGTCCGAGGGCCAGAGCAACAAGCTGATCGCCCGCAACCTCGAGATTTCCGAGGGCACGGTGAAGCTGCACGTCAAGGCCATCCTGCGCAAGCTCGGCGTACACTCGCGGGTGGAAGCCGCGGTGATGGCGGTGGAAAAGGGATTGTTCGACAGGGGCGGGCCGTAGGTTCGCGCACATCCAGTCCGCCCGGCCTGCCTCGACGGGAGTTGGCCGGCGGTTTTTCATTGTTCAACCGGAGCGTTCCATGTCCAGCGACATCTCGGCCTACCTGCAGCTGATGGTGAAAAAGCAGGCATCAGACCTGTACTTCTCCACCGGCAGCAAGGTGCTCATCAAGATCGAGGGGCAGTGCATGCCCATCGGCGACACCGTGCTTCCCCCGGGGGCGGTCAGGCAGATCGCCTACCAGATGATGAACGACCGCCAGCTGGCCGAGTTCGAGCGCGACCTGGAGATGAACCTGGGCCTGTCCGTGTCCGGGGTCGGCCGGTTCCGCGTCAACGTCTTTCGCCAGCGCGGCGAGGTCTCCATGGTGGTGCGCTACGTGAAGAACGACATTCCCTCCATCGAGGAACTCGGCCTGCCGCCGATCCTCAAGCAGTTCGCCATGATCAAGCGTGGCCTGGTGCTGATGGTGGGCGCCACCGGCTCGGGCAAGTCGACCTCGCTGGCGGCGATGATCGACTACCGCAACACGCATACCGCCGGCCACATCCTCACCATCGAGGATCCCATCGAGTTCCTGCACAGCCACAAGCGCAGCGTGGTCAACCAGCGCGAGATCGGCGTCGATACGCTGAGCTATGCCAATGCCCTGGTCAACGCCCTGCGCGAGGCGCCGGACGTCATCCTGATCGGCGAGATCCGCGATCGCGAGACCATGGAGAGCGCCATCAACTACGCCGAGACCGGTCACCTGTGCCTGGCCACGCTGCATGCCAACAATGCCAACCAGACCCTCGACCGGGTGATCAACTTCTTCCCCGACTCGGCCCATCGCCAACTGCTGCTCGACCTGTCGCTGAACCTGCGCGGCATCGTCTCCCAGCGTCTGATCCAGGGTGCCGAGCGCTCCAAGCGGGTGGTGGCGGTGGAGGTCATGCTGAACACGCCCTACATTGCCCAGCTGATCCAGGAGGGCCAGATCCCGGAGATCAAGAACATCATGGGCAAGGGCACCGACCAGGGCATGCAGACCTTCGACCAGGCCCTGTTCACCCTCTACAGCGAGGGCCGGATCACCCTCGACGACGCGCTGGACAACGCCGACTCGCGCAATGACCTGGCGCTGCGCATCCGCATGGCCGGCACCGAGAATGCCCGCGTCCCGCACTAGCCTGCGGCGCCTTCACGGGTAGTGCCTGCGCTCGGAGCGCCGACGCCCGGCGCGCTGCACCACGCGGCCGCGCAGCCGCTCCAGCGAGTCGATGGCAATGGCCGGGCAGCGCGGGTCCAGGGCCAGCAGCTGCATGGTCCCGGCGTCGATGTGCAGCCGGCGCAGGATGACGCCGCCGTCGTGCCAGGCCACCACGAAGTCGCCGTCGGACACGCTGGCCGACGGTTCGACGATGATCACCGCGCCATCGGGGAATTCCGGCGCCATGTCGTTGCCGAGGACCTGCAGGGCAAAGGGTTCCGATTCGCTGCATGCGCTCATCGCGGATCCGGTGTCGGGGTTGCAGTGGTCGCGGCTGCCTGGCCGCGGGAAGGTATACTCCGCCAATGACTGACTCTGTGCAAGACAACCCGGGCAACGATGGCGTCGCCGGGCCGCTGGGCATCGTCGGCGGCGGCCAGCTCGGGCGCATGCTGGTGCTCGCGGCGCGCGGGCTTGGCGTCGACTGCGTGGTGCTCGACCCGGACGACGACGGCCCGGCCCTGCAGGTCGGCGCCGGGCATGTCGCCGGCGGCCTGTTCGATGCCGATGCCCTTGCCGCCCTCACCGCGCGTGCCGCCGTCACCACCTTCGAGATCGAGGCCACCGACGCCGAGGTGCTCGGCCGGCTTGCCGCCGGCGGACACTTGGTGCGGCCACGCCCGCACACCCTCGCCGTGATCCAGGACAAGCTGGTGCAGAAGCGCTTCCTGCGCGACCACGGCCTGCCCACCAGCGACTTCATCGACCTGCCGCGGCCCGATGCCCACGCGGTGCGGGCCTTCGGCCTGCCCTCGGTACAGAAACTGCGCCGTGGCGGCTACGACGGACGCGGCGTGCAGGTGCTGCGCGACGAGAGCGATCTCGCCGGACTGCTCGACGGTCCCAGCCTGCTGGAGGCCTTCGTCGAGACCCGGCGGGAACTGGCGGTGGTGGGGGCGCGTGGCCTCGACGGCGAGATTCGCTGCTACGAGGTCGTCGACATGACCCTCGGCGAGACCACCAACATGCTGGAGATGCTCATCGCCCCGGCCCGGATCGACCCGGCGGTGGCCGAGGAAGCGGTTTCGCTGGCCCATCGTACCCTGGCCGCCTTCGATGATGTCGGTGTCTTCGCGGTGGAACTGTTTCTCTCCGTCGACGGCGAACTGCTGGTCAACGAGGTCTCGCCGCGGGTGCACAACAGCGGTCACTTCAGCATCGACGCCTGCGAGACCTCGCAGTTCGAGCAGCACGTGCGCGCGGTGCTCGGCCTGCCCCTCGGCGACACCCGCCAGCATCGCCCGGCGGTGATGCTCAACCTGCTCGGCGAGCCCGGCTACCATGGTCCGCCGCTGCTCGAGGGCGAGGCCGAGGCACATGCCGAGGGGGACGTTTT
Source organism: uncultured Gammaproteobacteria bacterium (assembly GCA_964350265.1). Classification (GTDB taxonomy): domain Bacteria; phylum Pseudomonadota; class Gammaproteobacteria; order Arenicellales; family CAJQKF01; genus BQJD01. The sequence goes on from CAYGJZ010000007.1 coordinate 21,226, forward strand.
CATTCACCTGTACGGCAAGCGCGACTGCCGCGCGGCACGCAAGATGGGTCATGTCACGGTGCTCGGCGACAGCGTTGCCGATGCCGTCGAACGAGCCCGGCGGGTTCGCGAGGTGCTGCGCATCCGCGGCGCCCGCGCCGACCAGCCGTGATCACCGAAGCGCGAGGAGAGCTTGTGAGCACACCGGTTTCCATCATCATGGGCAGCGATTCCGACCTTGCCGTGATGGGCAAGGCCGCGGAAATCCTCGAACGCCTCGAGATTGGCCACGAGATGACCATCGTTTCCGCCCACCGCACCCCGAAGCGCCTGGTGGACTATGCCGAGAACGCCGAGTCCCGCGGCATCCGGGTCATCATTGCCGGTGCCGGCGGCGCCGCCCACCTGCCCGGCATGGTGGCGGCGATGACGCCGCTGCCGGTGATCGGCGTGCCGGTCAACGTCACCGCCCTTGGCGGCCGCGACGCGCTGTTGTCCATCGTGCAGATGCCCGCCGGCGTGCCGGTGGCCACCGTCGCCATCGACAATGCCACCAATGCCGGCCTGCTGGCGGCGCAGATTCTCGGCGCCGGCGACGATGCCATCCGTGCGCGGGTGCGCGAGTACAAGGCGAGCCTCGAGGCCATGGTGCTGGAGAAGGCGGCCCGGCTGGAGCGCGGCGACTAGTCTCTCCGCCCTGCCGGGCCGGTTGCAATCCCGCTGAGAACAGTGGGAATATCGGTTCCACGCGATTCGGCGCCGAGCTTGCGGGGGATACGGCACATGGCGCTGCGTCGTTCCCATCAGCTTACGTCCTTCAGCGGAGTACACGACGAATGATTACACGCAAGAACCTACTCGCCTCTGCCGTGGTCGCGGCCATGCTGTCCGGCGTTGCCGCCGCCGATGCGATGAAACTCAAGATCGGCACCGAGGGCGCCTACCCGCCGTTCAACAACCTCGAGGCGGACGGCTCGCTGGTCGGCTTCGACATCGACATCGCCCGCGCGCTGTGCGAGGAGATGGGTGCCGAGTGCGAGTTCGTCACCCAGGACTGGGACGGCATCATCCCGGCGCTGCAGGCAGGCAAGTTCGACGCCATCATCGCCTCCATGTCGATCACCCCGGAGCGCCTGGAGAAGGTGGACTTCAGCGAGAAGTACTACAACACGCCGCCCGCGGTGGCGGTGCCGAAGGATTCGGACATCGGCGGCAGTGCCGCCGCCGACCTCGCCGGCAAGGTGATCGGTGTACAGGGGTCCACCACCCACTCGAACTATGCCGAGGCCACCTACACCGACAGCGACATCAAGCAATACCCCACCGCCGACGAGTACAAGCTCGACATCGCCAACGGTCGTCTCGACGCGGTGGTGGACGACATCATCGTGCTGAACGACTGGCTGGCCACCGACGATGGCGCCTGCTGCAAGATCGCCGGCACCATCACCCCGGATCCGGAGATCCATGGCCCGGGTGCCGGCATCGCCGTGCGCAAGGGGGAAACCGAGCTGGCGGACAAGTTCAGCGCCGCCATCAAGGCCCTGCGTGAAAACGGCAAGTACAAGGAAATCAACGACAAGTACTTCGACTTCGACGCCTACGGCGGGTGATCGCCGAATCGGCGCCCCGCGGGCGGCACGTCGCACGGCGTGCCGCCCGTTGCCCGGCTGCCGCTACCTGCCCACCTTGAGCTGACGCCGTGGACGAGCTGCTGACACTGGTCAGCTTCGGACCGGAGGGGTGGGGCGACGACATCGCCGCCGGCGTTGGCGTCACTGTCTCGCTGGCGCTGGCGACGTTGCCGCTGGGACTGGTGCTTGGCTTCTTCATCGCCCTGGCCAAGCAGTCCGAAGAGCCGTCCATGCGCCTGGCGGCGAACATCTACACCACCATCTTCCGCGGTCTGCCGGAGCTGCTGACCCTGTTCCTGGTCTACTACGGTGCGCAGATCGGCATCGCCCAACTGGTGCGGCTGTTCGATCCCGACGCCAGCGTGGAGATCAACAGCTTCGTCGCCGGCATGGTCGCCCTCGGCGTGGTGTTTTCCTCCTTTGCCAGCGAAGTGATCCTGTCGGCGTTCCGCGCCATTCCCGCCGGCCAGTACGAGGGCGGCTACGCCGTCGGCCTGACCCGCGCCCAGACCATGCGCCTGGTGATCCTGCCGCAGCTGGTGCGCATCGCGCTGCCGGGGCTGTCCAACCTGTGGCTGATCCTGCTCAAGGACACCGCGCTGGTGTCGGTGATCGGATTGTCCGACATCATCCGGCAAAGCGGCATTGCCGCCCGTGTCACCAAGGAAGCGTTCCTGTTCTTCGGCATCGCCTGCCTGCTGTACCTGGCGCTGGCCATGCTGTCGTCGGTGGCCTTCGCCGCCATCGAGCGCTGGGCCGGCAAGGAGGCCGGCGCGCGATGAGCACGTCCGCTGCCAGCCAGGACCGGGTGCCGCCGGCGGCGCCGCCCCGTCGCTGGAGCCACGAGCGCATCGCCGGCCACCTGCTGGTCACCCTGTGGGTGTTCCTCGGCGTGTCGCTGGCCTGGTACCTGGTCACCGCCTGGCGTCCGGAACTGGTGGCACGATACGGGCCGAAGATGATTTCCGGCCTCGGCGTGACGCTGGCGCTGGTGGGCACCTCGCTGGTCTGCGGTGCGGTGCTGTCGGTGCCGATCGCCTTCGCCCGCATGGCCAGGGGACGGCTGGTGCGCGCGCTGGCCTATGCCTATGTCTACTTCTTCCGCGGCACGCCGCTGCTGGCGCAGACGTTCCTGGTCTACTACGGTCTTGGTTCCTTTCGCGAGGAGCTCGAGGCCGTGGGCCTGTGGTCGTTCTTCCGCGACGCCTGGAACTGCGCCGTGTTCGCCTTCACCCTGAACACCTCGGCCTACCAGGCCGAGATCCTGCGTGGCGCCATCCAGAGCGTGCCCGCCGGCCAGGCCGAGGCCGGCAAGGCGCTGGGGCTGCCGACCTGGCTGATTTTCCGCAAGATCATCATGCCGCAGGCCATGATCGTCGCCCTGCGTCCCTACGGCAACGAGATCATCCTGATGATCAAGGGCTCGGCCATCGTCGCCATCATCACCGTCTACGACCTGATGGGCGAGACCCGCCGCGCCTTCTCCCGGACCTTCGACTTCCAGACCTACCTGTGGGCGGCGGTGATGTACCTGGTCATGGTGGAAACCCTGCGGCTCGGCTGGGATCGACTGGAGGTGCGGTTGACCCGCCACCTCAAGCGCTAGCCCCTGCTCAGTGCAGCTTGCCGGTGCCGACCAGCGAGCGCAGGCGCGCCGAGTCGCTGTGGAACAGTGATTCCCGCGCCGCGTCGGTGGCCGGGGTAACCCGGGTGCGCAGCACCTCGCGCTTGACCGCGAGCAGGGTGGCCGGGTCCATGCTGAACTCGCGCAGGCCAAGACCGAGCAGCAGTCGCGTATAGGCCGGGTCGCCGGCCATCTCCCCGCACATGGAGACCGGGATGTTGTTGTTCTCGCCGGCCTCGATGGTATGCCGGACCAGCCGCAGCACGGCCGGATGCAGCGGGTCGTAGAGATAGTTGACCTCGTCGTCCACCCGGTCGATGGCCAGCGTGTACTGGATCAGGTCGTTGGTGCCCAGGGAAAGGAAATCCAGCTTGCGTGCGAACAGGTCCGCCGCCACCGCCGCCGCCGGCACCTCGATCATGCCGCCGATGGGCACGTCCGGGCGGAAGTTGATGCACTCCCGCGACAGGGTGTTCTTCACCTCGCGCACCAGTTCCAGCACCTGTTCCAGCTCGTGCAGGCTGGACAGCATCGGGATCATGATGCGGATGTTGCCGTGCACCGAGGCGCGCAGGATGGCGCGCAGCTGCGGGATGAACAGCCCGGGGTTGGACAGGCACAGGCGCACCGCGCGCAGGCCCAGTGCCGGGTTCACGGCGCGGGTATCGGCCCGCCCGCCATCGACCTGCTTGTCGGCGCCAAGGTCCAGCGTGCGGATGGTCACCGGGCCCTGGATGCGGCGGGCGGCATCGCAGTAGGCCTGGTACTGCTCCTCTTCGTCCGGCGCCTCGCGGTTCATGAACATGAACTCGGTCCGGTACAGGCCGACGCCGTCGGCGCGGGCGTTGATCGCCGAGTCGATGTCCTCGGGCAGTTCCACGTTGGCGAGCAGCGACACGTGCACGCCGTCTTCGCTGTCGCCGGGCACGTCGCGCAGGGATTCCAGCGACAGGGCATGGCGCCGCTCGCGGCTCTGCCGTTTCTCGTACTCGGCGAGGATGGCATCGTCCGGCGCCACCACCACGATGCCGGCCGGACCGTCGATGATCACCGTGTCGTTGTCGCGGATCATGCGCCCGGCGCCGTGCAGGCCGACCACCGCCGGCAGGCGCAGGCCGCGGGCGAGAATGGCGGTGTGCGAGATCGGGCCGCCGAGATTGGTCAGGAAGCCGGCCATGTGCTTGCTGCGAAAGTGCACGGTGTCGGCCGGGGTCAGGTCGTTGACCACGATGATGCGATCGTTGAGGTCGTCGTCGAGGGCCAGCAACTGGCTGGAGTGGGTGGACAGTTCCACCTGCACCCGTTCCACCACCTGGCCGATGTCGTTCTTCTTGCTGCGCAGGTAGTCGTCGTTGATGTTGTCGAAGACCTCCTTCAGACGCGTCTCCTGGCGGTGCAGGGCGGCCTCGGCATTGATGCGCTCGCGGCGGATGGTGTCAATGGTCTGGTCGATGAGCAGCGGATCCTCGAGCATCAGCACGTGGGCGTCGAGAAACGCGGACAGCTCGGCCGGCGCCTCCACCGGCAACTCGGCGCGCATGTCCTCCAGCCGCTGGCGGGCCCGTGCCACCGCCTCGCCGAACCGCTCGACCTCCTGCTCGACGTCGTCGGCCTCGAGGGAACGAAGCTGGATCTCGCCGTCGCGCCGATCGAGGATCAGCGCCCGGCCAATGGCGATGTCGCCAATCCCGGTGCCGCTGAGCAGCAGCACTACTCGTCCTCGCCGAAGCGGTCGCCGAACAGGTCGCTGATGGCCTGCTCGGCGGCGTCGGCATCGTCGCCTTCCACCCGCAGCGAGACCACGCTGCCACAGGCGGCGGCCAGCATCATCAGGCCCATGATGCTCTTGGCATTGACCGACTGGCCGTTGAACTCGATCCACACCTCGCTCTCGTAGGCCGAGGCGGTGTTGACCAGCTTGGCGGCGGCGCGGGCGTGCAGGCCGAGCTTGTTGACGACTTCTATCTGTTTTTCAATGAGCATGGCAGGGTCGGTTGTGTGGCCGGTTCAGTGCGACAGCGACAGTTCACGGTGCCAGACCTGGACGTGGATGCCGCGCGCGGCGAAGTACTCGCGCAGCCGCTCGATCATGTACACCGAACGGTGGCGGCCGCCGGTACAGCCGATGGCCACGGTGATGTAACTGCGGTTCTCGCGTTCGAAGTCGCCCAGCCAGCGTTCGATGAAGCCGCGGATGTGCGCGAGCATCTCGCCCACGGCCGGCTGTTGTTCGAGGAATTCGCGCACCGGCGGGTCGAGGCCGGTCAGCGGCTTGAGCGTCTCCTGCCAGTGCGGGTTGGGCAGGCAGCGGACATCGAAGACGAAGTCGGCGTCCAGCGGCGTGCCGTGCTTGTATCCGAACGATTCGAACAATACCACAAGTCCCGAGGCGCTCTCGATGCCGGCCACGTCGCGCACCAGTCGGCGCAGCTCGTGCGGGGTCATCATCGAGGTGTCGAGACGGCGCACCGCGTTTTCCGCCAGCGGCGTGAGCAGGTCCATTTCCAGGCGGATGCTGTCCACCAGCGGCGTGTGGCTGTTGGTCAGCGGGTGCTTGCGGCGGGTCTCGCTGAAGCGCTTGACCAGCACCTTTTCGTCCGCCTCGAGGAAGATGATGCGGTAGTCGATGCCAAGTTCGGTCAATGCGCCGAGGCTTTCCGGCAGCGAGGAAAGAAAGTAGCGATTGCGCGAATCGATGCTCACCGCCACGCGGAAGTCGCGCGATTCGCGCACCTGGGTCATCGCCAGCTCGGCGAACTGCGGCAGCAGCACGGCGGGCATGTTGTCGATGCAGTAGTAGCCGAGATCTTCCAGCGCGTTCAGCGCCACCGTCTTGCCGGAGCCGGACAAGCCGCTGACGATGAGCAGGCCGTGCTCGAGTGTGGCCGGTTGCATGTCGTCTCGCAGGTGCTCAGGATCGAAGCCGGGGCCGCGGGTGGGCGTGTCCGGCGGCGCCAGTGTACCGCAATTCCCGTGACCGTCTCAGTCGCCGCCGGGCTCGAGGCCACGACGGTTGGCCCGCCTGCGACGCTCGATCAGCTTGTGCTGCTTGTCGATGAAGGCCTTGACCGGGTCCTTGCCGAACTGGAACTGGATATGGGTGCGCACCGCGGCATCCACAAGTACCGCGAGGTTGCGTCCGGGGGCCACCAGCAGGGTGATCTCCGGCACGCTGGTGGCGAGGATGGTGCTCTGCCGGATGCGCGGGGTGAGGCGGTCGGAATCACCGTCGTCCGCTCGTTCCGGCGTGAGATTGACGATCAGGTCCACCGGGCTGGAGTCGAGCACCGCGGTGTTGCCGTAGATGTCGGCGATGTCGAGGATGCCCAGGCCACGCACTTCCAGGTAGCCACGGATCAGGTCGGAGCAGAACCCGGAGATCTTGTAGGGCGAGGAGCGGTAGATCTGCACCACGTCGTCGGCCACCAGCCGGCTGCCGCGATCGATCAGGTCCAGTGCCACCTCGCTCTTGCCGATGCCGCTTGGCCCGGTGATCAGCACGCCGACATTGCGGATCGACAGGAACACGCCGTGCAGCGTGGTCAGCTGGATCAGCTTGCGCGCGGCACGGTGGGCGAGGCGTTCGTAGAGCTGCGAGTGCGACAGCGGCGAGCGGTACAGGCACACCCCGGTCTGGTTGCCGAGTTCCACCAGCCACGGCGGCGGATCGGCATCGTCGCTGACCACCAGCAGGGCGACGCGACCGTCTTCCAGCAACCGCCACAGGCGACGAGCCTCGTCCTCGGCGGGGCGCAGCAGCGTCGCCAGCCGGTCCGGATCGATGATCTGTACCGGGGCGGGTCGTTCCAGGTCGAGGTAGTTGACGAACTCGTTGCGCGCCGACAGGGCCGGCTGCGGCACGATCGGTCGGCCAAGGCCGCTGGCCCCGGCCACCAGCGACAGCCCGAGCCGTTCTGCCCTGCCGTGGAAGGCGTCGGCGACGCTGACCGGGACCGGCCCGTTCATCGGTGCCGCCTTCAACCGAGATCGTGGACGGCCTTGTAGAAACTCTCGTCGTCGGTGCAGGCCATGATCTGGGCGCGCACCTCCGGCTGGCTGAAGGCGCGTGCCAGCCGGGCCAGGATCTGCAGGTGGGTCTGGTTGGCATCGGCCGGCACCAGCAACCCGACCACGCATCGGACCGGGCGGTTGTCGATGGAATCGAAGTCCAGCGCCTGCTCCAGCAAGAGGGCACAGATGATCGGCTGGTCGATGCCGTTGATGCGGCCGTGGGGAATGGCGAAGCCGTCGCCGATGCCGGTGCTGCCGAGCCGCTCGCGCTGGTTGAGGATCTGGTAGACGGTGTCGCGGTCGAGTTCGGCGGAGTAGCTGCCGAGCAGGTCGGCGACCTCCTCGATCAGCCGCTTCTTGCTGGATACCTGGACACCGGTACGAACCCGCTGGCGGTCGACGAAGCGGGACAGGAAGCCTTCGCCGTTCGGATTGTCGGCGTAGGGCAGGGAGGGGGAAGCTTGCATCTTGCTAGGCCTGGGGTGTTTTCGCCACGCTTTCCACGTGGTGATTGCTGACCTTCTCCTTGTGCTTGAGCACCTGGCGGTCGAGCTTTACGGTCATCGAGTCGATGGCGGCATACATGTCGTCGGCCTCGGCGGCGGCATGGAACTGGACGCCGCGCGCATTGATGTTGGCCTCGGCCTTGTGCCGGTTCTTCTCCACCTGCAGCACCACGTGGGTATTGGTCATGTTGTCGAAGTGACGGATGATCTTGTCGAGCTTCTCCTCGACGTGCTCACGCAGTGACGGGGTAACGTCAAGGTGCTGGCCACTGATGGAGATCTGCATCGCAAAAACCTCTGTTCGATTGCGTGGTTTACAAAAGTCCCTTCCTCTGGCTCGAGGGAGGGATGTGCATCTGTTCGCGGTACTTGGCCACCGTGCGGCGGGCGACGGTAATGCCGAGCGACTTGAAGTGATCGGCGATCTTCTGGTCGGAGATCGGCTTTGCCTGTGGTTCCTTCAGGATCAGCGCGCGGATCTGCGCCTGGATGGCGGTGGAGGACAGCGCGTCGCCCTTCTCGCTCGCCAGCTGCGAGGAGAAGAAGTACTTCAGCTCGTGGGTGCCGCGCGGGGAAAGAATGTACTTGCCGCTGGTGGCGCGGGAGACCGTGGATTCGTGCAGCTCGAGCACATCGGCCACCTGGCGCAGGGTCAACGGCTTCATCTCGCGTTCGCCGTGCTCGAGGAAGCCGGCCTGGTGGCGCATGATTTCGCGCGCCACGCGCAGGATGGTGTCGTTGCGCTGCCTCAGGCTCTGCAGGAACCACTTGGCTTCCTGGTAGCGCTGGCGGGCATAGGCGGTGTCCTCGCGGTTGCCGCCGGCGGCGAGGTAGGTCTTGCTGGAGGGGCTGATCGCCAGCTTGCTGTGCGCATCCTCGTTGAGCACCACCAGGTAGCCCTCGTCGGTGCGGCGCACCACCAGGTCCGGGACCAGGCAGGGCGGCACGCTGCGGTCGAGCTGCGCCGCCGGCCTGGGATCCAGGGAGCGGATGGTGGACAGCACCGTGGCCAGCGCGTCCTCGCCGAGGCCGAGGACCCGGCGCAGCCCGGCGAAGTCGCGGCGGGCGAGCAGGTCGAAGTGGTGCTCGAGAACGCGCCTGGCCAGTTGCACGTCGTCGTCGTCCTCGTCCGGGTCGAGCTGCAGCAGCAGGCATTCGCGCAGGTCGCGGGCGCCGATGCCGGGCGGGTCCATGGACTGGACGATGGCGAGCACCGACTCGATCTCGGCGGCATCGACGTCCACGCTCGGCGCGAGCAGCTCGATCAGTTCGTCGATGCCGGCGTCGAGGTAGCCGTCCTCGTTGATGTTCTCCACCAGTGCCGCGGCCACCAGGGCCTGGCGGTCGGTGAGCGGCGCGATGCGCACCTGGTCGTGCAGGTACTCGGCCAGCGAGGAGCCGCCGGAGAGGTTGTCGAGGAAGCTGGTGGCGTCGAAGCTGTCGCGGGCCGGGGCCTGGGTGATCGGTGGCGCCGCGTCGTCCGCGCTCTTCAGCAGCGTGTCGGGTTCGCCGTTGCGGTGGTCGTCGCTGACGCCCTCGGGCACGTCGTCGTAGGCGGCGTCGGTGCCCGGCTCGGGCGCCTCGCCGTCACCGCCGCCCGCGGCGGCGAGGCCCGGCGCGGGACCTTCGGTCTCCTCGAGGAAGGGGTTGTTCTCCAGCGCGCTGCGGATCTCGGTCTCCAGGTCCATCGAGGACAGTTGCAGCAGCGCGATCGCCTGTTGCAGGCGCGGAGTCAGCTTGAGTTTTTGGCCAAGTCTAAGGTGTAGCGATTGTTTCATGGCTCAACGGAATTCTACGCCCAGCCACCGGTGCGAACAATCTGCCCGCGGGGAAACGGCGGCGTGTTGCAGTGCAAGACCGGCCCGGCCGTCAGAGCCTGAACTGGTGGCCGAGGTAGGTGGAGCGCACCTCGGGATGGTTGAGCACCTCGTCCGGGGAGCCGGCGGCCAGCACCTTGCCCTCGGCGAGAATGTAGGCGCGGTCGCAGATGCCCAGCGTTTCGCGCACGTTGTGGTCGGTGATCAACACCCCGATGCCCTTGTCGCGAAGGAAGGAGATGACCTTCTGGATGTCGCCCACCGAGATCGGGTCGATGCCGGCAAACGGTTCGTCGAGGAGGATGAACGAAGGTGTCAGCGACAGCGCCCGGGCAATCTCCACCCGTCGTCGTTCGCCGCCGGACAGGCTGATGCCCAGCGCCTTGCGCTTGTGCACCAGGCCGAATTCCTCGAGCAGGGCCTTGACCCGCTGGGCCCGCGCCGAGGGGCTCAGGTTGGGCAGTGCCTCGAGGACCGCCATGATGTTGTCTTCCACGCTCAGCTTGCGGAACACCGACGGCTCCTGCGGCAGGTAGCCCAGGCCGAGCCGCGCCCGGCGGTGCATGGGCAGGTCGCTGATGTCGCGCTGGTCGAGGATGATCTGGCCACGGTCGCGGCGAACCAGGCCGCAGATCATGTAGAAGCAGGTGGTCTTTCCGGCGCCGTTGGGGCCGAGCAGGCCGACCACCTCGCCGTTGCGCACCGCGACGTTGACGTTCTTGACCACGTTGAATCCGCGGTAGGACTTGCTGAGGTCTCGGGTAACGAGGGTGGCCACGGGAAATACTCTACGGTTGACGTCGGCAGGGCAGTGTCGTGGAGGAAGGCGCCGGGCGCCGTGCCCGGCTACTCGGCAGCCTTGGGCTTGAGGACGATGCGCGGTCGCCGGCCATCGCCGTCGACGCTGGTGCCGGACGCCTGTGCGCTGTCCGCCTGCCCCTGGTCGCCGTCCGCGGACGGCTGCTCGCCGCTGCCTGCCTGCGCGCTTTCGGCCGCGCTCGGATTGTCGCCGGCGGTAGGCTCGGGCGGCGGCGCGGCCCCGGCCTCGCCCTCGGCGCCCTTGGTGGTGCGGGTGTTGCCGCCGGTACCGCTGCGTACCTGCATCTTGTCGGTGGCCATGTTGTAGACGATGGTGCGGCCGGCCACCGAATCGCTCCCCTGGGTGAGCACCGCGTTGCGGGTCAGGGTGACGATGTTCTGGACTTCGTCGAGATGGATGAACAGCGCCTCGCCGACCACGTCCACGTCCTTGCCGTCCGGGCGCTGGCGGAACACCGCCGGTTCGCCCACCGCGACGGCGCTTTGCAGCTTGTCGTCGGCAAAGCGTACCTCGAGCTTGTCGGCATCGAGCTTCAGCGTGCCCTGGCGCAACTTGACGTTGCCGTAGTAGACCCGCAGGCCGGCGGCGAAATCGATGTCCACGCCGTCGGCGTCGATGATGGCCGGCTGGTCGCGGTCGGACTTCAACGCATGGGCCGGCGCGACGGCGAACGTCGACAGGACCACGAGCAGCGGGAGAAGCGGTTTCATGATTCGGGATTCTAGCAGAAGATCGCGGCCTGCCAATGCCTGGCCACGGCCCTATTCGCCGGGCTTTTTCTTCAGCTTGATGCGCATGCGCGAGGTGGTGGTGACATTGCCCGGCTTGTTGTCGGAGCGGCTCTCGATGACCTTCACCGTGCCGCGCAGCAGTACCTCGGTGCCATCGGCGGAGATCAGGCCGGTATCTGCGTAGACATGGCGTGGTCCGGCCTCGTCGGTGTACTGGATGATGTGGGGCTGCTCGATCAGCGAGGTGTCGTCGATCGGGTAGTGCGCCAGCCGCACCGCCTCCATCACGTACTGCCGCCCCTGGCTGTCGAGGCCGGTGGCGATGAAGTTCTCGATATAGTAATCCGGGTCCTGCTCGCGCTGGGCCTCGCTGCGTGGCGCTACCTCGGGCACGTCCTGGCGGCGCTCGAGCCAGGCGGTGAGCGCGGCGAAGGCGAGAAAAACCGCCAGCAGCAGTGACTTCTCCAGGATTCTCACAGCACCCCCGCGCGGATCAGGTCCAGCGTGTTGAGGGCGCCGACCACGCGCTGCTCGTCGTCCACGGCGAAGATGCCGTTGATGGAGTGGGTCTCCATCAGGTTGATCAGCTCGCTGGCGAGGGTGTCCGCGGTGGTGGTCTTCGGCGCGCGGGTCATGACCTCGGCGATGCCGCCGCTGTAGACGTCGACACCGTGGCCGAGGGCGCGGCGCAGGTCGCCGTCGGTGAAGATGCCCACCAGGCGCCGCTTCGCGTCGACCACGCCGGTCATGCCCAGGCCCTTGCTGCTCATCTCCACCAGCGCGTCGCGCAGGCTGGCATCCTCGTCCACGGCAGGAATGCGCTCGCCGGTGTGCATGACGTCGCCGACGTAGATCAGCAGGCGCCGACCGAGGGTGCCGCCCGGGTGCGAGCGGGCGAAGTCGTTCCTGGTGAAGCCACGTGCCTTCAGCGTGGCCACCACCAGCGCGTCGCCCATGGCCAGGGTGGTGGTGGTGCTGGCGGTGGGGGCGAGGTTGTAGGGGCAGGCCTCGGCCTCGACACTGACGTCCAGGCAGATGTCGGCAAAGCCGGACAGGGTCGAGTCCATGCGGCCGGTCATCACCACCAGTTGCACGCCCATGCGCTTGACGATGGGCACGATGGTGAGAATTTCCGGGGTCTCGCCGGAGTTGGAGATGGCGATGACCACGTCGTTCGGCGTGATCATGCCCAGGTCGCCGTGGCTGGCTTCGCCGGGGTGAACGAAGAATGCCGGGGTGCCGGTGCTGGCCAGGCTGGCGGCGATCTTGCCGCCGATGTGGCCGGACTTGCCCATGCCCACCACCACCACCCGTCCCTGGCAGGCGAGCAGCGCCTGGCAGGCCGCCTCGAAGGCCGGGCCGATGCGCCCGGACAGCGCGGCAATGGACTTCGCCTCCAGTGCGAGCACGTGGCGGGCGGAGAGGACGAAGTCGGAGTCGGGCATATCGCTTCGGGCGCGGCAGTGGGCGAGGGAGCCTGTTGCGGCCATCCCTTCAACGGGCGGGGCAGTATAGCAAACGAAGGTTTTTTTTAATAAAGTGCGCCGCTTTGCCAAGCCGGGGAGGACGATGGCCACGGTGGACTGGAGGCACGTCGACACGGTGCTGCTGGACATGGACGGCACCTTGCTCGACCTGCGGTTCGACAACGAATTCTGGCTGGAACGGGTGCCTGCCGCCTATGCCGCCCGCCACCGGCTGGCGCCGGAGGCGGCCCGCGAGCGACTGTTCGCCCACATGCAGTCCATTCGCGGCACCCTGAACTGGTACTGCGTGGACTACTGGAGCGAAGCCCTTGGCCTGGACATCATCCGCATGACCCGCGAGGCGTCTGCGGGCATCTGCATGCGCGAGGGCGCGGCGGAGTTCCTGGCCGCGGTGCGCGCCACCGGCCGCGCCCTCTACCTGCTGACCAATGCCCACCCGGCAACGCTGGCGATCAAGCTCGAGCAGGTGGACCTCGGCGATGTCTTCGATGCCCTGGTCAGTTCCCACCCCCTCGGCGCGCCGAAGGAGGAACAGGCCTTCTGGACCGGTTTCGTCGCCGCCCACCCGGTGAACCCGGCGCGCAGCCTGTTCATCGACGACAACGCGGTGGTGCTGGCGGCGGCGCAGGCGTTCGGCATCGGCCAGTTGCTGGCGGTGCGCCAGGGAGATTCCAGCCGCGCGGCGGTGGACACCGCCCCCTTCACCGGTCTCGACCGCTTCGGCGAGCTGCTGCCGGTTCCGCCGCGCCGGTCATGAGCGATCCCGCCGACCTGCGCCAGGCCTACCAGGCCGAGCTCGCCCGTCTCGGCTACCAGGCCGACGAGGCCCAGCGCCAGTGCATCGAGGAACTGGAGCGGCTGCGCCGTGCGCTGGCCGCGCGCCGTGCGCGGTCCGGCCCCTGGCAGCGCCTCGGGCGCTGGTTCGGGCGTCGGCCGGAGCCGGTACGCGGGCTCTACCTGTGGGGTGGCGTCGGTCGCGGCAAGACCTTCCTGATGGACCTGTTCTACCGTTCGGTGGCCGGGGAAGGTGCCGAACGCGTGCACTTCCACCGCTTCATGCTCTCCATCCATCGCCAGCTCGCCGCGCGCAAGCATGTCAGCGATCCCCTGGCCGAGGTGGCCGGCGACATCGGCCGCCGGCTGAAGGTGCTGTGCTTCGACGAGCTGTTCGTGGCCGACATCACCGATGCCATGGTGCTGGCGCGGCTGTTCCACATTCTCGTCGACCACGGCGTGACGCTGGTGTTCACCTCCAACACCGAGCCGCGCAACCTGTATCGCGACGGCCTGCAGCGCGAGCGGTTCCTGCCGGCCATCGCGTTGATCGAGGCCAACTGCCAGGTGATCAACATGGACGCCGGCACCGACTACCGGCTGCGCACGCTGGCCTCGTCGCAGACCTACCGCGTGCCCCACGATGCCGCCGCCGACGAGGCGCTGGCGGCGGTTTTTCACCGCGTCGCCGGCGACGAGCCGGTGGACGATGCACCGCTGGACGTGCTCGGTCGCTCGATCCCGGTGCGGCTGGCCGCCGAGGGCGTGTGCTGGTTCGACTTCGCCGACCTGTGCGAGGGGCCACGCTCGAAGGCGGACTACACCGAGCTGTCGCGCTTCTACCACACCGTGCTGATCTCGGACATCCCGCTGCTCGGTATCGACGGCGACGACGCGGCGCGGCGCTTCGTCGAGCTGGTGGACGAGCTGTACGATCGCCGGGTGAACGTGCTGGTGTCCGCGGCGGCGCCGGCCGAGTCCCTCTACCGGGGCCGCCGCATGGCGCATGCCTTCCAGCGCACCGTCAGCCGCCTGCGCGAGTTCGCCAGTCCCGACTACCTGGCCGCCGAGCACCGACCCTAGTACAGGTCCACCGGGTCCACGTCCAGGGACCAGCGTACCCGCCGGGCCTGCCGGCTGCTGCCGAGGGGCTCGGCCAGCGCCGCCAGCAGACGGCGCAGTGGTGGTCGTGCGCGGGCCTGGATCATGAGCTGGGCGCGGAAGCGCCCGGCCCGGCGCTCCATCGGCGCCGGCACCGGGTCCATCACCTCGACCCCGTCCGGCAGGCCGATATCCAGGGCCAGCTGCCGGGCCGCGGTGAGAAAGGACAGCGCGGCCTGTTCCAGCGCCGATTCCGCCCGCAGCAGCGCCAGGTGGCCGAACGGCGGCATGCCCAGGGTACGACGCACGGCCAGTTCCGCTTCCGCGAACAGGGCATAGTCCTGGCGCTGCACGGCGGTCATGCAGGGATGGTCGCCGAAGCGGGTCTGCACCAGCACCTGGCCGGGCCGCGCCCCGCGCCCGGCCCGGCCGGCGACCTGGGTCACGGTCTGGAACAGGCGTTCCGGGGCGCGGAAGTCCACGCTGTACATGCCCTGGTCGGCATTCAGCACGCCGACCAGCGTGATCCCCGGAAAGTCGTGTCCCTTGGACAGCAGCTGCGTGCCGACCAGGATATCCACCTCGCCACGGCCCACCCGGGCCAGCTGCTCGGCCAGCGCACCACCGGGGGTGGTGTCGCGGTCGATGCGCGCCACCCGGGCGGTGGGAAAGCGTTCGGCCAGCGCCTGCTCCACCCGCTGGGTGCCGACCCCGGCAAGGTACAGCTCGTCGTGGCCGCAGGCCGGGCAATGCGCCACCGCGGGTCGGGTGTGCCCGCAGTGGTGGCAGCGCAGGCGTGCCTCGCGACGGTGCAGGGTGAGAAAGGCATCGCAGCGCTCGCAGCGTGCCTGCCACTGGCAGGCGGTGCACATCATCACCGGGGAATAGCCGCGCCGGTTGATGAAGACCAGCGACTGCTCGCCGCGCTCGATGCGCTCGGCAATGGCGCGCAGCAGCGGCGCGGTGAGCCCGTCCACGGCGGCGAAGCGGTCCATGTCCACCAGCGACACCGACGGCATGCGCGCGCCGCCGGCGCGCTCGGGCAGCTGCAGCAGGGTGTAGCGGCCGCTGCGGCAGTTGTGCCAGCTTTCCAGCGACGGCGTGGCCGAGCCCAGCACCACCGGCAGCCCGCTGACCGAGGCGCGCTTGATGGCCACGTCGCGGGCATGGTAGCGAAAGCCGTCCTGCTGCTTGAACGAGGTGTCGTGTTCCTCGTCGATGATGACCAGGCCCAGGTGGGGCATCGGGCAGAACACCGCCGAGCGGGTGCCGAGCACCACCTTGGCCTCGCCGCCGGCGGCACGCAGCCAGGCCCGCTGCCGCTCGCCCTCGGCCAGCGCCGAGTGCAGCACCGCCACCGGCTGTCCCAGTCGCTCGCGGAATCGCCCCACCAGTTGCGGCGTCAGGGCGATCTCCGGCACCAGCACCAGCACCCCCCGGCCGCGGGCGATGGTTCGCCTGGCCAGTTGCAGGTAGACCTCGGTCTTGCCGCTGCCGGTCACGCCCTTGAGCAGAAAGCAGCCGAACTCGCCGGCGGCGGCGTCGATCCGTTCCACCGCCTCGGCCTGCATCGGGTTCAGGGCCGGGCCGGCCACCGGCGCTGGCGGGGCATCGCCGGCCACCGGCTCCAGCACGCCGCGCTCGAGCAGACGGCGGACGGCGTCGCCACAGTCACCGATCCGTTCGCGCAGTGCCGCCAGCGGCGCGGTGCCGCCGTCGGCCAGCGCCTCCACCACCTGGCGCTGGCGATGGGCGCGGCCGGGGATCGCCGCCAGGGCGTCTTCCGCGGCGCCGGCCAGGCGGTAGGCAGGCACGGCCTTCGGCGCGGCCAGGCGGCGACGGTGGCGGACCGGCAGCGCCGCCTCCAGCACTTCCCCGGGCGGGTGGCGGTAGTAGTCCGCGGCCCAGCTCAGCAGGGAAAACAGTTCGTCGTCGAACAGCGGCTCCTCGTCGATGACCTCGATCACCGTCTTCAGCGTGCCGGCGGGTGCCGGCCGGCCGCTTCGCGGCACCACGAAGCCGATGCGCCGGCCCTGGCGCAGGGGCACCAGCACGCGCGCCCCCACGGAAACCCGCCAGCCGGCGGGCAGGCGGTAGTCATAGGGCTGGTGGATCGGCGCCGCGATGGCCACCGAGACCACCTCGGCCCCGGTCGGTGGAGCGTTCACGGCAACGTCGGGCTGTGGCGAAGGGCGGCGTAGTGTAGCAGGGTGGGAAGTCGTCGACGGGACCGGCAAAGTTACGCACAAGGCCTGTGGATAACCATGTGTACAAAGTTACGGCGAGCAATGAATTTACAGGTCGGGAAGGGTCCCGGCCGAAATTGCCTAATTTTTAATCAAAAGCGCTTCGATTTTTAAAATCAATAGCTTACATGAGATTTCGCAACGTCTTGCGGAAACATGAACGGGAAATTACGGAAACCCGCGATCCGCGCCGTCACTGTGCATAAACCGCGCCGCTGCACCCGTTCCGGGCGAGTCGTGGCACATCGCTTTCGTGAAGCTTTTGTTTCAACCAGTTACCGGGAACTCCTTGGCGCAGACCGAGGTGCACCCCCGGTGGCCGGGCACGAGGGTTCCCGGTCACGCGACCGGCCTTGAAGGTCGGGTACACTCGCCGCTTCCGCCGGTCCCGTGCAGGACGCGGCCGGCCCATGAACCTTCCCGGAGAAGTGGATGTGAATGCGAAAGGCGCAACCGGCGCCCGGCGCCTGGTGCTGGCGGCGCGCAACTCGGTCAACGGCCTGCGCGGTGCGTGGCGCAGCGAGGAGGCGATCCGCCAGGAGATCGGCCTGCTGGTGCTGTCGGTGCCGGCCGCCTTCTGGCTGACGCCGGAACCGCTGGAACGGGTGGTGCTGGTGGCCAGCGTGGTGCTGGTGCTGCTGGTGGAACTGCTGAACACCGCGGTGGAATACACCGTCGACCGCATCGGCCTGGAGTTCCACGAGTTGTCCGGCCTGGCCAAGGACATCGGCTCGGCGGCGGTGCTGGTGTCGTTGTGCCTGGCCGCCTTCGTCTGGCTGGTGCTGCTGCTCTAGCGCGGCATCGCCATCGACGCCAGCACGGCGTCTTCGCCGGGGTCGAAGACCCGGCGCCACAGGGCCGGGAAGAAGCCCGCCGGCAGCGCCGGTCGCGCCAGCCGCGCACCGGGAACCGCCTGCCACTGCTCGCCGTTGCGGGTCATCAGCACGAAGCGGAACACGTAGGCCCCCTCGGTGCCCATGCGCAGGTCGGTGGCGAGGATGCGCTGCCCGTCGCTGGCGAGGGACACGAAGCCGTGGCTGAACCAGCGCAGGCGGGCCAGGGCGGGACTGCCGTCGAGCAGCGGCGCCAGCGCGTTGCCGCGGTCGTAGGCGGTGAAGCGCACCGCCGGGTCGTCGTCGAACAGCGAGGCAAAGCCCTGCAGGTAGCGCGTCGGCGTCATCACCACGATGCGCCACAGGGCGATGTTGAACGGGGCCGCGGTCACGTCCACGGCCTCGGCCTCGATGCCCTGCCGGGCCAGCGTTGCCTCGACCCGCCGTTCCATCCACTGCTGGGCGACGAGGCCGGCCAGCAGGTAGGCGCTGGACAGCGCAAGGCTGATGCCGGCGAGGCGCAGCGGCCGGCTCGGCCTGGCGAAGATGCCGATGGCCAGCAGCGCCAGCGGCAGGCTGTACAGCGGGTCGATGATGAACACGCTGCCGCCGGATACCGGTGGCAGCGGCAAAGGCCACAGCAACTGGGTGCCGTAGACGGTCAGCGCGTCGAGGCCGGCATGGGTGACCAGGACCAGCCACAGCAGCGCCAGGTGGCGACGGTAGCTGAAGCGCCGGTCCAGCGCCGCCATGACCCATGCCAGCAGCGGCGCGGCCACGGTGTGTACCAGCCAGGAGTGGGTCGGGCCGCGGTGGCGGACGAAGTTCTCCACCGCGTCGCCGTAGTCGATGAACACGTCCAGGTCCGGCGCGGTGCCGGCCAGCGCGCCGTACAGCCATGCCCGCCGCGGGTGGCGGCGGCCGGCGACCGCCACCCCCACGGCACCGCCGAGCAGCGCCTGGGTGATCGAGTCCACCGGCGGCCTACTCCGGTCGCGCCAGCCGCACGACTTCGCCGAAGGTGGCGTATTCGCTGGCGCCCAGGCGGGAAACCGGCCGGATGCGGTCGGCATGGATCTTCTGCCGGCCCTTGGCGTCCTCGCCGATCACCGCATCGTCCACGAAGACCCGGTGCACCTCGCCGAGAATCAGGCTCTGCGGGGCATTGCCGACCTGGATGACCTGGTAGCGGCTGCAGGCCAGCGCCACCTTGGCGCTGGCCAGGCGGGGCAGGTCGAAGCCGTCGAAGGGCACGGTTTCCAGGCCCAGCTTGCTGACCTCCGATTCACCGTGGTCCAGGGTCGCCGCGGAGGCATTCATTGCCTCGAGGTTGTCCTCGTCGACGATGTGGACGACGAACAGGGGTTGTTGCTCGATGTTGGTCTTGGTGTCCTTGAACGCGCCGCCAGGCTTGCGGCCGGTGGAGACCAGCACCAGCGGCGGGTCGGCGCAGACCGCGTTGAAGTAGGAAAACGGCGCCAGGTTGTAGCCGCCGTCGGCGAACGGCGACAGCACCCAGGCGATGGGCCGCGGGATGATCGTCTGGATCATGGTGAAGTACACCTGGGCCGGGGAAAGGGTGGAGAGATCGATGATCACAACGGTGTCCTCAAGTGGGAGTGGATGTATTCAGGTGGCTGCCGGGGCGCGCCGGGCGGTGATAAAACCGTGGCTGGCGAACAGCGCCAGCGCGGTCCAGATGCAGGCGAAGGCGAACAGCTCGGCGCTGCGCAGCGGTTCGCCGTAGACGAACACGCCGAGGACGAACTGCATGCTCGGGGTGAGGTAGAACACGAGGCCGACGGTGGAGTAGTGCAACCGCCGGGCGGCCGCCACGAACAACAGCAGCGGCGTGGCGGTGACCGCGCCGGCGCCGATCAGCAGCAGGTTGGTGGACAGCGACACCGTGCCGAAGGCGCCGCCCGGGGTGAGCAGCAGGTAGCCCCAGGCCAGCGGCGACACCAGCAGTGTTTCGATCAGCAACCCGGTGATCGAGTCCGAACGCGCCTTCTTGCGCAGTGCCCCGTAGGCGGCGAAGCTCATGCCCAGGGCCAGCGCCACCCAGGGCAGGGTGCCGTGGACCAGGATCAGGGCGCCCACCCCGCAGGCGGCGATGGCCACCGCCAGCCACTGCGCTCCCGCCAGTCGTTCGCGGAACATGGCCAGGCCGAAGACGACGTTGATCAGCGGCGTGAGAAAGTAGCCCATGCTCGCCTCCACCACCCGTTCCTCGGCCACTGCCCAGATGTAGATCCCCCAGTTGATGGAGATCAGCGCCGCGGTGGCCGCCAGCAGCGCCAGCTCCCGGGGTCGGCGCAGGACCTCGAGCACCACCGCGCCGTGGCGGCGCGCGAGGATGACCACGGCGATGAAGGGCACCGACCAGCTGACCCGGTGGGCCAGGATCTCCAGGGTGTCGACGTGGCCGAGCAGTTTCCAGTACACCGGGAACAGCCCCCAGATGGTGAACGCGCCGAGGGCGAAGGCGAAGCCGGCGAGCAGGTCGCGGTTCACGCGGCACCGCCGAAGGCATGCTGTCGCCAGGCCTCGTACACCGCCACCGCCACCGTGTTGGACAGGTTCAGGCTGCGGCTGCCCGGCTGCATCGGCAGCCGGACCCGGCCTTCCTCCGGCGCCAGCGTCCGCACCTGCGCCGGCAGGCCGCGGCTTTCCGGGCCGAACAGCAGCACCGCGCCCGCCGGGTAGCGCACCTGGTCGAAGCGCAGCCGGTGGTGGGTGGAGAAGGTGAAACGCGCCACTTCGCCGCAGGCGGCGAGGGCGGTGTCGAGGTCGTCGTGCACGAAGAGGGCAGCGAATTCGTGGTAGTCCAGGCCGGCCCGTCGCAGGGCACGGTGGTCGATGTCGAAGCCCAGCGGGCGCACCAGGTGCAGGGTACAGCCGGTGTTCGCGCACAGGCGGATGACGTTGCCGGTATTGGGCGGAATCTCCGGCTGGTAGAGCACCACGTTGAACATTGGTTTTTTCGGCGGGTCGGGGCGAGCGGTGGCTGGCGGATGGTCGACGCCGGTCGACCCGGCCCGGTGGCGTCCGCTAGAACGGCTTGACCACCACCAGGATGATCACCGCCACCAGGATGAGAACCGGGAACTCGTTGAACCAGCGGTAGAACACGTGGCCACGGGTGTTGGCGTCATTGGCAAAGGTGCGCAGGATTCTACCGCACCACAGGTGGTAGCCGACCAGCACCGCCACCAGCGCCAGCTTGGCATGCAGCCAGCCGCCGGAAAAACCGTAGCCCAGCCACAGCCAGGTGCCGAAGAAGACGGTGGCGATGCCGCCGGGGGTGGTGATGCCGTAGTACAGCTTGCGCTCCATCACCTTGAAGCGCTCCTGCCCGGCGCGGTCCTCGCACAGGGCATGGTAGACGAACAGCCGTGGCAGGTAGAACAGCCCGGCAAACCACGTCACCATGAAGATGATGTGCGCCGACTTGATCCACAGCATTGCCGCGGGGACCGCTCAGCGTGACCGCGAATCCGGACCCGGCGGTGGCGCCGGTGCCGGCTTGTGGCCGGAGAAGAAATTGGCGATCTTGCGCACCACCGCCACGATGCCGCGCCAGATGCGCGGCAGCAGCCAGATCATGCCGGCGATCAGCAGCACCATGACGACCAGGAAGGCCACCGGGTAGTTCAGCGCCGTCCACAGGCCGCCGATCACCGCCACGTCCTCGCCGATGCTCGCCGCCCAGTTGCTGAACGGCTCCGGCGAGGTATTGATCAGCACGCGGCTGCCGGCCTTGGTGGCGTGGGCGCCGGCGGTGAGGGTGCCGCCGAGAATCAACCCGGCCAGTTCCGCGCCGGGGCCGAGCGGGCTGATGGCTCCGGCGGCGAGCATGGCGCCGGCGGGGATGCGGATGAAACTGTGCAGCGCGTCCCAGGCGGTGTCGACCCCGGGTACCTTGTCGGCGAAGAACTCCACGCAGTACATCAACGCCGCGGCGCCGATGACCAGCGGATTGGCCAGCACCTCGAGATCGGGAGGCAGGTCGATGCTGCCGGTTGCCCCCATCCAGCCGAGCATGGCGATGGCGGCGTACAGGTTGATGCCGCTGGCCCATGCTACGCCCATGGTGGCAGCGAGTATCGATGCGATTTCCATGATGTTCTTCGTGTCTGGACGTGGTACCGATGAACTGCGCGAACCTCGTGCCGCGGGCCTTGCCGGGCCTTCGCCGGCGACGATTGAGGGCCCGCCCCGGCGGGTCGCTTCCCGGTCATTCTCCCCGCGTCACCGGGGTTCCGGTGACCCGTTTGCGGGCAGAAACTGGTCCTGATGGTAAATGAAGTAGTATGCCGGGCCAATGATCCACGACGTTTTATTTTCATGAGCCGGCTCGATCGCGCCGCGCTGCGGCGGGCCTGCGATGAACTGGCGCGGCGCGAACCGGCCCTGGCGGCGGCGCTCGAGCGACATGGCTACCCGCCGCTGTGGCGACGCCGCGGCGGCTTTGCCACGCTGGTGACGATCATTCTCGAGCAGCAGGTGTCGCTGGACTCGGCACGGGCCCTGTACCGGCGGCTCGAGCAGCGACTGGGCACGGTGGATGCGCCCGCGGTGCGGGCGCTGGGCGAGGCGGGCTTGCGTGGTCTTGGCCTGACCCGGCAGAAGGCGGCCTACTGCGCGCGGCTGGCGGCGCGGGTGGAGGACGGTCGCACGTCCTTTCACCGCATCGCCCGTGCCGACGATGCCGCCGCCCGCTCGGCGCTGCTGGCCATCGACGGTGTCGGCCCGTGGACCGCCGATGTCTACCTGCTGTTCGTGGCCGGACGGCCGGACATCTGGCCACCGGGCGACGTGGCGCTGATCCGGTCGGTGGAGGAGGTGTTCGGCATCGACGCCGGCGATGGCGGCCTGCGCATGCGCGACGCCGCCTGCCAGGCCCTGGCCGAACGCTGGCGTCCGTGGCGGTCGGTGGCGGCGCGCCTGCTGTGGCACGCCTACCTGGAACGGCGCGGACGGCGCGTGCCGCCCGCCTGAGCAGCCGGTCAGGCCACCGCGACCACGCGCACGTCGAAGGACAACGGTTCCCCGGCCAGCGGGTGATTGCAGTCGAGCACGGCGCTGTCCTCCGCCACCTCGTGCACGCGCACGCGGATTTCCTGGCCGTCTTCGCGGCGAGCCATCAGCGGTGCGCCGACCTCGCGGGCACCCTCGGGGAGCTGCGCCAGGTCGACGGTGAAGCGCAGCGATTCGTCCACCTCGCCGTAGCCTTCGCCGGGAGCCAGTTCCACCGAGCGCGTGTCTCCCGGCGCCATGCCGACCAGCGCGGCGTCCAGTGCCGGCAGGATCTGGCCGCCGCCTGCCTCGTAGACCAGCGGGTCCTTGCCGACGTTGCTGTCGACCACGGTGCCGTCGGTGAGGGTCAGGGTGTACTCGATGGAAACGGTCTTTCCGGTTTCGATCACGATGGGCTCTCCGGGTGGGAATCGGTGGGAATGCGCGCGCAGGCGATGACCACCGACCCTAACACGCCCGGGTCGACCCGGTCGAACCGGCCCGGCGCGCGGCT
>CAYGJZ010000007.1:44421-69249 GCA_964350265.1 uncultured Gammaproteobacteria bacterium
TGCACGCTCAAGTTCGACGAAGGTGTCGTTGTAGCAGGCACCGCCCATGATGTCGGCCTTGGCATCGGCGTCGACCAGCGCGTTCACCGTCTGCCCGGTGGCGCTGGTGGCCAGCCAGGTGCCCTTGGCGCTGTACAGCACGCCGGGCATCACCCGGTCGCTGATGCGCGCCACCAGCGCGACTTCGCCGAGCCGGTTGCTGACCAGCACCGGGTCGCCGTCGCCGATGCCGCGCCGGGCGGCGTCGTCGGGGTGGATCTCCACGTCTTCCGGCCCGCCGCTGTCGGCGTGACCGCCGAAGGTGGCGTTGGTGCGGCGGCGGGAGGAGGGGGAGATGAGCATCAGCGAGGCATCGGCACGGGCTTCGCGGAAGCGCGGCAGACCGCAGCCGAAGCGCTCCTCGAGATCGGTGCTGACCAGCTCGATGCGGCCGGAGGGTGTTTTCGGAAACACGGTGTCGAACATCACCAGTGGCCGGCCATCGGGGTGATCCATGGCAATGGCGCGATGCACGGGCAGCTCGTCGCCGGCGCCCGGCAGGCGCGGGTCGTCGGCGTCGACGGCGGCGCGCATCAAGGCCGCGTCATCGTCCTTGAAGCACGGCTCGTCGAAGCCGAATCGCTCGGCCAGTCGACGGAAGATCTCGGTGTTCGGCAGTGCCTCGCCCACCGGGGGGATGACCGGTGCCGCCCGCTGCAGCCAGTTCTGCCCGTAGGCGCCGTAGACGTCGTCGTACTCGAAGTGGCTGGCCGCCGGCAGCACCACGTCGGCATGGCGCATGGAGTCGGTCATGACCACGTCGATGCCGCAGATGAACAGGTCCTCGCGCAACAGCGCGCGGCGCAGGCGGTTCTGGTCCGGGTGGGTGCACAGCGGGTTGTGGTTGTAGATCACCAGGGCGTCGATGGGCGGGTCCATGGCCGGGTCGAGCAGCCGCGCGCCGGTGTCGACGATGTTGACCAGGCGGGGCTGGCCACGGGCGAGGTCGGGGCGTTCCAGTGCCTCGTCGGTATAGGGAAAGGCGGCGCTGTGCTTGGCGATGATGCCGGCACCGACCCGGCCGAAGGCACCGCGCAGGGCCGACAGTGCGCAGATGGCGCGAATGCTGGAGCCACCGTTGCGACCGCGTTCCATGCCGTTGCCGATGGACACGGCGACGTGGCGGGTGGCGCAGTAGGCGTCCGCCAGGGCCTCGATGGTGGACCGCGGCAGGTGGCAGACACGCGCGGCGTCGTCGATGGACCAGGCCCGCGCCGCCGCCAGGTAGTCTTCCAGGCCGTGCACGTGGCGGGCGACGAAGTCCGTGTCGATGGCGCCGCGCCGCTCGAACTCGGCCGCCAGCGCCAACGCCAGCACCACGTCGGTGCCGGGCAGCGGCTGCACGTGCAATGCGCACTGTTCGGCGACGCGCACGCGTTTCGGATCGACCACCACCACCTTCGCGCCGCGTGCCCGGGCCGCCTTGAGCACCCGTGCGAAGTGCAGGTTGGAGACGGTCACGTTGTTGCCCCAGACCACCACCAGGTCGGCTTCCGCGGCCTGCTCCGGGGGCATGCCGGGGGCGGCGCCGAACAGGCTGGTATAGGCGGTGCCGCGCACCGCGCCGCACAGCGGTCCGCGGTCCAGGCGGGTGGCGCCGAGCCGGTGGAAGAAGCGCGTGGCCATGGAGCCGCCGGCCAGCCGGCCGTGGGGGCCGGCATAGTTCAACGGCATCACCGTTTCCGGGCCGTGGCGCTCGATGGCCGCGGCCAGCCCCAGGTGCACCCGCGACAGAGCCTCGTCCCAGGAGACTGCCCGGAACTCGCCGCTGCCGCGACGGCCGGTACGGATGAGCGGCGTGGTCAGCCGGCCCTCGCCGTGGACGAAGTCCGGGTAGTAGCGGGCCACTTTCTCGCACACCACGCCGGCGGTGAAGGGATTCGCGTGGCTGCCGCGGACCCGGGTGATGCGACCGTCCTCGACGGTGACGTCGAGGCTGCAGGTGTCGGGGCAGTCCAGCGGGCAAACGCTGGGCAGGATCTGGCGTTGGCTGTCCATGGGGGCGACCGGTTCGGTGCGGAACGGGCGGTTGTACCACGAGTTGCCGGCAAAGTCGCGGCATCTCGCTGAACCCATCGGCAGCATCCGGTTGGCACTTCCGCCCGCGGGCCGCCGGGCTACACTCGACTGTTTGCCCGCGCAACCCTCCGCGCGACGGCAGGCCAGAGCAACCAAGACGGGAGATGCCGCATGAGTGACACAGGCGAGAAGATCGAGATCAGGCGTGGCTTGAAGGGCGTGTACTTCGACCGTTCCCCGACCAGCTTCATCGACGGGCGTGCCGGGGAACTGCGCTACCGGGGATACTCCATCCACGACCTGGCGCAGCATTCCAACTTCGAGGAGACCGCCTACCTGCTGATCTACGGCGAGCTGCCCACCCGTGCGCAACTGGATGCGTTCAGTGCCGAGCTGCGTGCCGCCCGCGCATTGCCCGGGGCGGTGATTGACATCATCGGCAAGGTCGCCCAGGCACACCCGATGGAGGTGCTGCGCACCGCGGTGTCGGCGCTGGGCGCCACCGATCCGGAAGTGGCCGACAACGACGCCGACGCCGTGCGTCGCAAGGGCATCCGGCTGACCTCGCAGGTGCCGGCCATCGTTGCCGCCCATCATCACCTGCGCAACGGTCGCGCGGTGGTCGAGCCGCGGGACGATCTTGCCCATGCCGCGCACTTTCTCTACGGCGTGACCGGCGAAGTGCCGAGCGAGGACTCGGCACGGCTGATGGACACCGACATGGTGCTGCACGCCGAGCATGGCGCCAATGCCTCGTCGTTCACCGCGCGGGTGGTGGCCGGCACCGACGCCAACCTGCATGCCGCGGTCACCGCCGCGGTGGCAGCGTTGTCCGGCCCGGCCCACGGTGGCGCGGCGGAGAACGTCATGCGCATGGCACAGGAGGTGGGCAGCCCGGACAGGGCGGCTGCCTACGTCAAGGCCAAGCGCGGCAACCGCGAACCGGTGATGGGCTTTGGCCATCGCGTCTACCGTGCCGAGGACCCGCGGGCCCGGCACATGCGCGAAGGGGTGCAGCGACTGTCCGAGCAGATGGGCCAGCCGCACTGGTACGAGATCCTGCAGGCCATCGTCGAGGCGATGAAGCCCTATGCCCGGCACGGCGTGAACGTGAACGTGGACTTCTACGCCGGCGTGGTCTACTACCTGCACGGCATTCCCGAGGACCTGTTCGTGCCGATCTTTGCCGTCGGCCGCGTCCCCGGCTGGACCGTGCAGGTGCTCGAGCAGATCGAGAACAACATCCTGATCCGTCCGCTGACCCTGTACAACGGCCCCGAGCCGCGCGACTACCTGCCCATCGACCAGCGCGGCTGAAGCACGCGCCCGACCGGGTCGTACTAGGCCCCGCGCATGGCCAGGGCGATGGCGCTGGCGGCGACGATGTCGTCGACGCTGGCGCCCCGCGAGAGATCGCACACCGGTCGCGCGAAGCCCTGCAGGAAGGGGCCGATGGCCGCCGCGCCGGCCAGGTACTGGGTCAGCTTGTAGGCGATGTTGCCGGCCTCGAGGTCGGGAAACACCAGCACGTTGGCGCGCCCGGCCACCGCGCCGGGCTCGGCGAGCTTGGCCCGGGCCACCTTGTCCACCAGCGCGCTGTCGGCCTGCAACTCGCCGTCGATGGCCAGCGCCGGGTCACGCTCCCTGGCCAGGGCGAGGGCGGTGGTCACCTTGTCCACCAGCGCGTGGCGGGCGCTGCCATGGCTGGAGAAGGACAGCAGGGCAACCCGCGGCGGCTCTTCCAGCAGGCGCCGTGCACTGGCCGCCGAGGCCAGCGCGATGTCCGCCAGCGCGGCCGCGTCGGGCTCGATGTTCACCGCGCAGTCGGCGAACACCAGCGGCTTGTCGGCTTCCTCGCCCAGTTTCGGCACCACCATCAGGAAGAAACTCGACGGCGTGTCGATACCCTGCGCCATGCCCACCGTCATCAGCCCGGCCTCGATGACCCGCGCGGTGGGGTGGCTGACCCCGGCCACCACCACGTCGGCATCATCGCTGGCCACCATGGCGCCGCCGAGGAACAGCGGCTTCTTCATCATCCGTCGCGCCACCTCCGGCCGCGCCCCGGCCCGCTGGCGCAGGTAGGCTTCGACGTAGCGAGCCATGTCGTCGTCATCCACACTTGCCGGGTCGACCACCTCGATGCCGTCCAGCACCAGTTCCTCGGCGGCGGCCTGCTCGGCCAGCGCCCCGGCGTTGCCGAGCAGGCAGGGGATGGCGATGCCGTCGTCCACCAGGCGGCGCGCGGCCTGCAGGATGCGCGCGTCGGCGCCCTCGGGGAAGACCACCCGCCCGGGGCGTTGGCGCGCGGCGTCGATGAATCGCTGGATGATGCTCATGCGGGAATACGTGGTTGCTGTGCGGTTCGCGGCGCGGCGATTATAAACGACCGCGTGCACTGGCCGGTTTGCCGTGCGTGGTTTCGCGGCGGCGTCGCCACGGCGATAATAGGTCGATGGACTTTCTGCACCGGTTGGCGGAACAACGCATCGACGAAGCGGTGGCCCGCGGTGAACTCGATCACCTGCCCGGCGCCGGCGAACCGCTGGTGCTGGCCGACGACGCCCTCGTCCCGGCGACCATGCGCATGGCCATGCGGGTGTTGAAGAATGCCGGCTGCGTGCCCGAGGAAGTGAGCCTGCGTCGCCAGCTCGGCGAGCTCCGTGCCCAGCTCGACGACGCCCACGGCGAACAGGCCCGCACCGTTCTTGGCGAGCGCCTGCGCGGCGTGCTCACCCGCCTGTCGATGATGCACGGCAACGACCTGCGGCTGGAGGCGGCACGCCACCGCGCCGCGTCCCGGCGGCTTCGCTGAGCGTGGCGTCTCCCGGGACAGGCACCGCCGCGGTGCACCTGCGCGGCGTGACCAAGGCCTACCGCGAGGCCGCTGGCCTGCGCCCGGTGCTGGAAGGGGTTGATCTCGTCCTCGCCCGTGGCAGCTTCCTCGCCATCACCGGGCCAAGCGGCAGCGGCAAGTCGACCCTGCTCAACATCCTCGCCGCCATCGAGTCGGCGGACGCCGGCCGCGTCGAGGTGAACGGCATCGAGCTGGCCGGGGTGCCGGAGCCGGCCAGCACGGTGTTCCGTCGAAACCACGTTGGCATCGTCTTCCAGTTCTTCAACCTGGTGCCGACCCTGACCGTGCGCGAGAACCTGCTGCTGCCGCTGGCGTTGATCGGCCGCGCCGACCAGCGCGCCGCCGATACGCTGCTCGAACGGCTCGGCCTGGCAGCGCGGCGGGACAGTTTCCCGGACGTGCTTTCCGGCGGCGAGCAGCAGCGCGTCGGCGTCGCCCGGGCCATGGTCCACCGGCCCTCGCTGCTGCTCGCCGACGAACCTACCGGCAACCTCGACGAGGCGTCCGGCGGCGAGGTGCTTGCCCTGCTCGGCGAGGCCGCCGCCGACGGCGCCACGGTGATCATGGTGACCCACAGCGCCGAGGCGGCGGCGGCCGCCGATCGTCGCGGCGTGCTGCGCCACGGCCGGCTGGAGAGCTAGCCTGCTCGCCTTCCGGGCCATCCTGCGCGAATGGCGCGCCCACCCGCTGCAGGTGCTGCTGGCGCTGGTCGGGGTGGCCATCGGGGTCGCGGTGGTGGTCGCCGTCGACCTCGCCAATGCCAGCGCCGAGCGCGCCTTCGAGCGTGCCAACCGGGCGGTGGAAGGCATTGCCAGCCACCGCCTGTCCGCCGCCGGCGGCATCGACGAGGCCCTCTACACGCGGCTCAAGGTCGAGCTCGGCATCCGCGATGCCGCGCCGGTGGTCAGTGCCACGGTGGATGCCGGCGGCCAGGCGATGACGTTGATGGGCATCGACCCGTTGTCGGACTACCGCCTGCGCGACTTCCGGCTGGACCCCGGCGGCACCGGCGAAGCACCGTTCCCGCTGTTCGCGTCCGCCGCCACCCTGGCCGCCCTCGACCGCGACACCGGCGACACGCTGGTGCTGCGCAGCGGGCAGCGCCAGCAGGACTTCCACGTGGCCGGCCTGCTGGAGGCCGGGGACCAGGCCCTGCCCGAACGGGTGCTGGTCGCCGACATCGCCGCCGCGCAGTCCTTCCTCGGCCTTGCCGGCCGCCTGAGCTACATCGACCTGCACCTGGCCGACGACGCCGCTGCCGCGGCGCTGCGCGCGGCGCTGCCGCCGGCGGTGCAGCTGGTGGACACGCGCAGCCGCAACCATGCCCGTTTCGCCATGACCTCGGCGTTTCGCACCAACCTTTCCGCGCTGGGCCTGCTCGCCCTGGTCATCGGCCTGTTCCTGATCTACCACACGGTCAGCTTCCAGGTGGTGCGCAGGCGTTCGCTGTTCGGCCTGCTGCGCGCCCTCGGCCTGACCGGCAACATGCTGGTCGCGGTGCTGCTGGCGGAGGCCGCCACCCTGGCCGTGATCGGCACCACCCTTGGCCTGGTGCTGGGGGTGTTCCTCAGCCAGTTCCTCTATGCCATGGTCACCGACACCATCGATGCGCTGTACCTGTCGCTGTCCCGGGGCGCGCTTTCGCTGGCACCGTGGACACTGTTGAAGGCCTCGGCGCTGGGCATCGGCGCCACCGCGCTGGCCGCCGCGATGCCCGCCCTGGCCGCCCGCGGCACGCCGCCGCGGGGCCTGATGAGAAAGGCAGTCATGACGGTCTCGCCAGGTCGCTGGGCCTGGCTGGGCCTGGCCGCCATCGCCCTGGCGGCAATCATCTTCGTGCTCGGCGGCGACTCGCTGGTGGCCGCCTTCGCCGCCCTGTTCGCCCTCATCCTCGGCAGCGCCGCCTTCGCGCCGATGGTGGTCGACGGCCTGTCCCGGCTCCTCGACCGGCCGGCATCGCGCCTGGGCATCGGCGCGGTGCTGGCGGTGCGCGCGCTGCGCGCCTACCTCTCGCGCACCGGTGTCGCCACCGCCGCCCTGGCCATTGCCGTGGCCGCCTCCCTCGGCGTGGCCCTGATGATCGACAGCTTCCGCAGCAGTGTCGATCGCTGGCTGGCCGCCTACCTGCGCGCGGACATCTACATCAGCAGCGCCGAAGCCGGGGGTCCGGTCCTGGACCAGGACCTGGTGGCCTCGCTGCGTGGCCTGGCCGGTGTTCGCGCGGTGTCCCTTGGTCACCGCATGACCCTCGACGACCCGGTGCACGGCCCGCTGGAGCTGTTCGTGCTGGAGACCACCGCCGAGGGCTTCGCCGGATTCCAGGTGAAACACGGCGACACCGAGGACCTGTACCGGCGCTTCGTCGACCACGGCGCGGTGCTGGTCTCCGAACCCTTCGCGCATCGCTTCGACCTCTCCCCCGGAGACGACTTCACGCTGGCCACCGAGCATGGCCGGGAGAGCCTGCGCGTCGCCGCCGTCTACTACGACTACTCCAGCGACGGCGGTGTCCTCACCGTCTCGCCGCGCACCTTCCAGCAGCACTACGCGCCGCGTGGCTACCGCGCCGCCTCGCTGTACCTGGACGACGACGCGGTGGTGACCGAGGTGCTGGAACGGTTTTCCCGCGAGGTGGATGCCGACGGTCTCTACGCCCGTTCCAACCGCGACCTGCGCGAGGCCTCGCTCAAGGTCTTCGACCAGGTGTTCCGGGTCACCGGCATCCTGCGCCTGCTGGCCGTGGTGGTGGCGGTGACCGGCATCGTCTCGGCCTGGATGGCACTGCAACTGGAACGCGGCCGCGAGTACGCCACCCTGCGCGCCGTGGGTGTCACCCCCAACGCCCTGGCGGCGCGGATTCTCGCCGAGACCGGTCTCGGCGGTCTTGCCGCTGGCCTCCTCGCGCTGCCGGTGGGCCTGGCGCTTTGCCTGGCGCTGATCCACGTCATCAACCTGCGCTCCTTCGGCTGGAGCATGCAGACCGTGGTCGACCCGGTGCTGGTGGTGCAGGCGGTGGCGCTGGCGGTGGGCGCGGCGCTGCTGGCCGGACTGTACCCGGCGCTGCGCGCACGGCGGCTGGCGCTGGCCGGCCAGCTACGCGGAGACTGACATGTTCAGCGGCCGACGAGGGTTGCTGCTGGTGGTGTTGGCGGCATTGCTGCTGGCCGTGATCCGCGACGGCCTGGCGCCATCCGGCGACCCTTCTCCAGGCGCGGACGTGGTCGATTTCCTCGGCGGCGGCGCCAGCGACTTCCAGGCGGTGACGCCGGGCCGTCCGCCGGTCTTCCCCGCCGACCACGGTGCGCACCGCGACTTCCGCCAGGAGTGGTGGTACTTCACCGGCAACCTGCGTGACCGCAGTGGCCGGCGTTTCGGCATGCAGCTGACCTTCTTCCGCTTCGGTCATGGCAACGACGATGCCTACCATGATTCCGCCTGGCGCCACGAGCACACCTTCATGGCGCATTTCGCCATCAGCGACATCGACGGCGAGCGGCTGCTGGCCGAGCAGGACTATGCCCGCGACAGCCTCGGCCTGGCCGGTGCCGAGGCAGAGCCGTTCCGGGTCTGGGTCAACGGCTGGTCGGTGCGCGGCGAGCCGGACCAGGCCGGCTTCCAGGCGCGGCTGTCGGCCGATGGCGAGGAGATGGCGGTGGACCTCGCGCTGGCGACCAACGAGGCGCCGCTGTTGCAGGGCGAAGACGGTTACAGCATCAAGGATGCCGCCGGCCGCAGCGCTTCGTACTACTACAACCTGCCCAACCTCGCCGCCAGCGGCGAGCTGCGCCTCGGCGAGGACGTGTTCAGCGTCAGCGGACAGGTGTGGATGGATCGGGAGTGGTCCTCGCAGGTCCTCGCCAAGAGCCAGTCCGGCTGGGACTGGCTGGCCCTGCGCCTGGCCGACGGCTCGGTGCTGATGGCCTTCCAGGTGCGCGGCGACGGCGAGCCCTTCCGCTACGCCATGCGCCGCACCGCCGATGGCCAGGTGCGTCGTTTCCGCAGCGACCAGGTGGAACTGGTGCCCACCGGCTGGTGGCGGGGGCAGGGCACCAGCCGCTACCCGGTGCGCTGGCGGCTGCGCATCGTCGATGCGGGCATCGATCTCGCCGTCGCCGCCGCCTTCGACGCCCAGGAGGTGGCGCTGGATTTCCGCTACTGGGAAGGGGTTGTCGATGTCACGGGGAGCGTGGACAATGCCCGCGTGCTCGGCGAGGGCTACCTTGAGCTGACCGGGTACTGAGCGCCGCGCCGCTTCCCCGCGCGCGGCGCGGGGCTTGTAAAGGCCCTGCATCCTCCCCATCTTCTGAATTTTCACCTTTGGAGACTGACGTCATGGCGCATGAATTGCCCCCGCTACCCTTCGAGAAGAACGCGCTGGAGCCGGTGATATCCGCCGAGACCATCGACTACCACTACGGCAAGCATCACCAGACCTACGTCACCAAGCTCAACGGCATGATCCCGGGCACCGAGTTCGAGAACATGGACCTGGAAGAGATCGTCAAGAAGTCCGACGGTGGCGTGTTCAACAATGCCGCGCAGATCTGGAACCACACGTTCTACTGGCACTGTCTGCGGGCGCCGGCGGAAGGCAACCAGCCGTCCGGTGAACTGGCCGCCGCCATCGACGCGTCCTTCGGCAGCTTCGATGCCTTCAAGGAACAGTTTGCCACCTCGGCGGCCAACAACTTCGGTTCCGGCTGGACCTGGCTGGTGAAGAAGTCCGACGGCAAGCTGGCGGTGGTCAACACCTCCAATGCCGCCACCCCGCTGACCGGCAGCGACGTGCCGTTGCTGACCGTGGACGTGTGGGAGCACGCCTACTACATCGACTTCCGCAACGCGCGCCCGGACTACGTCGCCGCCCTGTGGCAGTTGATCAACTGGGATTTCGTGGCGAAGAACTTCGCCGGCTGATGCCGCCACCATGGCCCGCCGCGCGGGCCATGGACGCCTGTCCCAACGAGGGCCGCTTCGCGCGGCCCTCGCGCGTTGTACAGCGCGGGCAAGCCAGCGGGCAGGGGACGTCAGCCGGTGCCCTGTCCCGGCTCCGTGCCCTGCGCCGGCAGCCAGTGCTCGAGGATCTCGTTCAGGTAGAGATAGCCGCGATCGGTGGCGCGGATGCGATCACCGCTGCGCCGCAGCAGCTTTCCCGCCACCAGGGTGTCCAGGCGTTCGCCGAGCAGCGTAGCGTCGAGCCCGGTGCGCTGCGTGAACAGCGACAGGCTGAACCCGTCGCGCAGCCGGAGCGCGTTGAGCATGAACTCGAACAGGCGGTCCTCGTCACCGGGGCGCGTTTCGCGGGCGCGGAAGGTGTCGTTGCAGGCCATGTAGTCGCGTGGATGCCGGGGCTTGGTGTAGCGCAGCACCTGGCCGTCCACGGTGAGCTTGCCATGGCCGCCGGCGCCGATGGCCAGGTAGTCGCCGAACTCCCAGTAGTTGCGGTTGTGCCGGGATTCCATGCCGCTGCGGGCGAAGGCCGATACCTCGTAGCGGAACCAGCCCCCCGTGCGCAGCTGCGCCAGGCCGTACTCGTGCATGGCATGGACCTCGTCCTCGCCCGGCAGGACCGGGGTCCTCTCGTGGAACAGCGTGTTCGGTTCGATGGTGAGCTGGTAGTAGGAAAGGTGCTCGGGCGCCAGGCCGATGGCGGCCTCGATGTCGGCGGCGGCGTCGGCGCGGGACTGCCCCGGCAGGCCGAACATGATGTCGATGTTGATGTTGTCGAAGCCGGCCACCCGTGCACCGTCCACCGCGAACCGTGCCTGGCGGGCGTCGTGGATGCGGCCGATCTGGCGCAGCAGGCGGTTGTTGAAGCTCTGCGCACCGATGGACAGCCGGTTGACGCCGGCGTCGCGGTAGCCGCGGAAGCGGGCGCGGTCGCTGGCGCCGGGATTCGCTTCCAGGGTGATCTCCGCATCGGCATCGAGGACGCCGTGACGGGCAACCTGCTCGATCACGCTGCCGATGGTGTTCGCCGACACCAGGCTCGGCGTGCCGCCGCCGAAGAAGATGCTGACCACCGGCCGACCGCGGGCCGCGGCCAGTTCCAGCGCGAGGTCGCGCTCGAGGGCGTCAAGGTAGGCGGTCTCCGGCAACGTGTCGCGCAGGGTGTGCGAGTTGAAGTCGCAGTAGGGACACTTGCGCACGCACCAGGGCAGGTGCACGTACAGGGACAGCGGAATGTCGGCGTCGGCCGGGTGCACGTCAGGCGACGCGATGCATTGCGTGCCCGTTCTGCCAGGACTCGACCAGGTCCACCATCTGGTCCACCAGCCGCTGGCGGCTGCGTCGACTGGCCCAGGCATTGTGCGGTGTCACCAGGAGGTTCGGCGGGGAACGCTGCATCAACGGACTGCTGCCATCGGGCGGTTCGACACGCAGCACGTCCAGCCCGGCGCCGGCGATCCTGCCCTCGATGAGCGCGTCGGCCAGCGCCGCTTCGTCCACCAGGCCGCCGCGCGCGGTGTTGATGAGAATGGCCCCCGGCTTCATCTTCGACAACGCCGCCGCGTCGATCAGGTTGGTCGTCTCGGCCACC
Source organism: uncultured Gammaproteobacteria bacterium (assembly GCA_964350265.1). Lineage (GTDB taxonomy): Bacteria > Pseudomonadota > Gammaproteobacteria > Arenicellales > CAJQKF01 > BQJD01. The sequence continues at coordinate 55,878 of CAYGJZ010000007.1, forward strand.
AGCGGACAGTGCAGGGTGACCACGTCGCTGGCGGCGAGGAACTCGTCCATGCCCAGGCGGTCGCGGGTCGGCTCGCTGCCGGCGCGGGCACTGATCAGGATCTTCATGCCGAAGGCCTCGCCGATGCGTGCCACCGCGCGGCCGAGGTTGCCGTAGCCGACGATGCCGAGGGTGCGGTCCTGCAGGTCGATGATCGGATCGTCGAGCAGGCAGAAGAAGGGGCTGTCGTTCCAGCGTCCGGCGCGTACCGCGCCGGCATAGGACTCGATGTTGCGGCCCAGTGCCAGGAGCAGCGCGAAGACATGCTGGGCGACGCTGGTGGTGGCATAGTCGCGGGCATTGCACACGGCGATGCCACGGCGGGCGGCGCCGTTGAGATCGACGTTGTTGGTGCCGGTGGCGGCGATGATGACCAGCTTGATGTCGGTGCAGGCATCGAGCACGGCCTCGTCGATGACCACCTTGTTGGTCACCACCACCTCGGCGTCGCCGATGTGTTCAATCGTCTGCGACGGCTGCGTGTCGCCAAAGGACGTCATCTTCGGCAGCACCTTGTCGAAGGCGCTGAAGTCCAGGTCGCCGCGGTCGACGCTGTCCCGGTCGAGGAAGACGCTGCGCCAGGCATCGGTCATGAATGTTCTCCACGCTTGAATTGGTTGAGTTGTCGCCGGTCCCGTTTCCCCGGGCGGCCATCGGCATAGCGTATCGTGCGCCGGTCGGCGTCCAGTTGTTCGGCGAGCAGCCGGCGTTGCTCGATGCTCTGCGCCGACTCCTCGTACATGGTGCGGGCCAGCTCGGCGCCCACCCGCCGTTCGCGCAGTTCCCGCACCGTGATTTCGTGGACGAACTGCTCCCGTCGCACCACCAGGGTGTCACCGATGCGCACCGTGCGCGCCGGCTTGGCACGCTGGCCATTGTGCTCCACCTTGCCCGCCTTCAGCGCCGCTGCCGACAACTGGCGGGTCTTGTAGAAGCGCGCGGCCCACAGCCAGCGGTCCAGGCGCACTGTCTCGTGCTCGGCTTGGTTGGCTCGGGAACGGTTTGGCATGGGGGGATTCTACCCGCCGCCGAGGGCGTGCGAGGAGTAGCTGAATTGTAATGATTGCGGCCGTTGGGAGCGCGCCGACGTGCGCGGAGAAACCATTGCAAAATGCTGATCTTACATCGTTTCTCGCCGCGGGCAGCGAGACGACGAGTGGTGCCGTTTCTCCGATGGCGGGTTAGAAAGGGGCCGTAGTTTACTGTAAACTAACATCGTCGCCGGACTGTCTCCCATGTCGGCACTTCCCGGACCGGATGCCATGATTTACCCGCGGTCGTCGTCAACCCTGCTGCTTGCCCTGTGCGCCGCACTGGCTGCCGGGTGGTTGCCGGCCAGTGCGCTGGCCCAGTCGGACGAGCCTCTCGGCGGTCGGCTCGGTGTCGGCTGGTGGGCGGACCCGGTGATCGACAACGGCGACAACGGCGCCACCAACGGCTTCACCGAGATCTGGGTCAACGACGACTGGGGCGTGCGCAGCGCCCGCTACGAATCCTCCCTGGACGAGTTCGGCGTCGACAATTCCTCCCATGCCAGCATCGACCTGAAACGGCGATTCTTCTCGCTCAGCGAGGATCACTTCGTCTCGCTGGGTGCGGGCTGGGAGTCCATCGGCCTGTCTGGCGGCGAATCCTCCTCCGGGCTGCGGCTGAGCGCGGGTGGCCAGTTCAACGTCGGCGGCACCGTGTCGCTGTACGGTCATACCAGCTGGCTGCCGGAACTCGACGACGTCGGCGGCCGTTCCAATCTCGAGGCCCAGGAGTTCGAGGCCGGGCTGGCCTTCGACCCGGACCCGTCGATGTCGGTGCGACTGGGCTTTCGCCGCTTCCGCCTGGACTTCGACGAGGGGGGTTCCTCGGCCACCTCGGAAAGCGACGGCTTCATCCTGGGGGCGGACTTTCACTGGTGACGTCTGCTGCCGGGGGCTGTGACCCCATCGACCTGTCGCACATTCGCCGTTCCCTGGAGCAGCCTGCCACCGTCTACCCGGTGGAAGGCGCCCTGCACGCGGCGGTGGCGATGATCCTGGAACCTTCCCTGGACGAACACTCGATGCTGTTCATCGAGCGTGCCCGCCGGGACGGCGACCCGTGGTCGGGACAGATCGCCTTCCCCGGTGGACGGCGCGAGCCGGAGGATGCCGATGCCAGGGCGGTGGCGGTGCGCGAGACCTACGAGGAGATCGGCGTGTCGCTGGCGCCGGAGCACTGCCTTGGCCGTCTCGACGATGTCCGCGGACGGGCCGGCGGCACCTCCGAGGGCATGGTCATTTCCTGCTTCGTCTTCGCCCTGGAAGAGCCGGCGCCGGTGCGCATGAACGCCGAGGTGGCGGCGGTGGAGCGGCTCAACGTCTCCCACCTGGTGCACTCGGACAATCGCTGCCAGGTGGACTGGCGCAAGCTGGAGAACCGCCTGTTCCCCGGGATCCGCTTTGGCCAGGCCGATCCGCGCGTGGTCTGGGGCCTGACCTACCGCTTCCTGCACCAGTTCTTCACCCGCCTCGGCCACGAACTGCCCGAGGCCGTCTAGCGGCCTTCCAGCAGGCGCGGCATCAGTTCCACCAGGTTGCACGGCCGCGTGCGGTAGTCGAGCTGGCTGGCGATGAGCTGGTCCCAGGCCGTGGCGCAGGCGCCGGACGACCCCGGCAGCACGAACACGTAGGTGCCGTTGGCGACCCCGGCCAGTGCCCGCGACTGCAGCGAGGAGGTGCCGATCTCGGCGTGGGACACGCTGCGGAACATCTCGCCGAAGCCGTCGATGCACTTGTCCAGCAACGGCGTCACCGCTTCCGGCGTTCCGTCGCGGCCGGTGACGCCGGTCCCGCCGGTGGTCAGGATGACCTGGATCGCGGGGTCGGCGATCCAGCCGGACACGATGGCGCGGATGGCATAGACATCGTCCCGGCAGATGGCCTTGCCGGCCACCTGGTGACCGGCGGCCCCGGCGCGGGCCACCAGCAGCTTGCCGGACTTGTCCTCGGCTTCGCCGCGGGTATCGGAAACGGTCAGCACGCACATGGTGACCGGGATGAACGCTCTGCTCATGGTGCCAGGCTCCGGGTTGGCGCCGCGCCGATCATCGAACGCGGCGGTCAGACATGGTTTAATAGCTGGATCGGGGAAGGGGCGATGCCCGTCCCCCGGCAGCTCTGTTCTTCAAGGATCATATCGCGAGGTGCCAAGCGCACAGTAGCCCATGAGTATCACGGTACGATTTTTTGCCTCCCTGCGCGAACAGGTGGGCACCGGTGAAGTGGTCGTCGATGCCCCGGTGAACGATGCCCGCACGCTGTGGCGGGAAGCCACCGGCCTGGCCCTCGACCCGCACGTGCTGGTGGCCATCAACCATGCCTATGCCGATGCCGATGCCAGGGTCGCCGATGGCGACGAGGTCGCCTTCTTCCCGCCGGTCACCGGCGGCTGAGCAGGACCGTCTGCCCATGATCATCGAACTGCGCGAAACCGCCTTCGCACCCTACCGCGAACTGGCCGACCTGGTGGAACGGCGAGACGACCTGGCCGGGCGCTACGGCGCCAACGCGGTGTTCATCGGCGCCATGCGCAACGTCAACGAGGGTGAGTCGGTGCACGCCATGGTCCTCGAGCACTATCCCGGCATGACCGAGCGCGAGCTCGAGCGCCTGTGCAGTGCCTGTGTCGACGGCGTCGAGGTGCTCGAGTTGCTGGTGATTCACCGGGTCGGCGAGGTGCTGCCGGGTGATCCCATCGTGCTGGTAGCGGTCTGGACCGCCCATCGCGCCGAGGCCTTTCGCGTCTGTCGCGAGGTGATGGAGGCGCTCAAGCACCAGGCGCCGTTCTGGAAGCGCGAGCAGCTCGACGACCGGCTGCGCTGGGTGGAGACGAATACGCCCGGCTAGCGCATGGTCTTCGGCGAGTACTCGCGACCGTAGGCCGCCTGCTGGCGTCGCAATGCCACCAGGGTGTTGCGCATCAGCATGGCCACCGTCACCGGCCCGACGCCGCCGGGCACCGGGGTGATCCAGCCGGCCACGTCGGCAGCGCTTTCGTAGTCGACATCGCCGACCACGCGATCGGCGGTTCCGTCGTGTTCCACGTTGATGCCGATGTCGATCACCGCCGCCCCCGGCTTGATCATCTCGCCGGTGATCAGTCGCGGCTTGCCCACCGCGACGAAGATCGCGTCGGCGCGGCGGGAGTGAATCGGCACGCTGCGGGTCATGTGGTGACACACCGTCACCGTTGCTCCCTCGGCCATCAGCAGGAAGGCAATCGGCTTGCCGACGATTTCCGAGTGGCCGATGACCACTACTTCCAGGCCCTCCAGCGGCAGCCCGGTATTGCGCAGCAGTTCCACCGACGCCGCCGCCGTGCAGGGCGCCAGGTCGAGCTCGTTGTAGACGATGTTGCCGATGGAGGCCGGATTCAGTCCCTCGACGTCCTTGAACGGGTGTACCGCCGACTGCAGCGCCTTGATCGAGATCTGCGGCGGTACCGGGCGTTGCAGGATGACGCCGGTGATGCGGGGGTCGACGTTCATCGCCTCGATGCCGACCTTGACCTCTTCCTGGGTCACGTTTTCCGGGTAGCGGCGGTTCTCGAAGGCAATGCCGACCCGTTCGGCGGCGCGGCGCTGGTTGCGCACGTAGACGTCGACGTCGGACTCTTCGCCGATGGTGATCGAGACCAGCTTCGGATTCCAGCCCTGCCCGACAAGGCCTTCGATGCCGGCGGCCACCTCGGAGAGGATTCGGTCGGCCACGGGTTTTCCACGCAGGTCGCGATCACGCATGTTCACAAACGTTCCAGTCGGGTTGTCACGGAGGGTCGGCGCGACATTGTGCCCGCCCCGGCGTTGCCGGGCAATCCGTCGGACGAGCAAGTGCTTCGATGCTACCATCAGCGAAACTTGCACAGCGGATCAATCTTCGGGGGGACGATGACGATCACGGCGAACACGGCGGACCGCTACGCGCACTGGAACGGCTTGTTGTTCGGCGGTCACTACGTGCTCTCGGTGGACCCGGTCATTCTCCTCTTCGAGGGTGGCTTCCAGCACCGCGCCGAGTCGATCCAGCCGCCGTTGCCGGCGGGCTGCCAACCGGACATCACCATCGAGATGCTGTCGTGGTGGCTGTCGCCGACCACCGCCACGCAGTTTGCCCGCCGTCACGAGGCGCAGCGCGACGGCATTCGACGGCTCGTGCTGACCAACGTTGCCGACGAGGAGGCCAACCGGCTGGCCGCGGGGGTCGACGGCTTCTGCTGCAACAAGGAGATGTTCGCCCTCGACGAACTGTTCCGCCCGCTCGACGAGGAGAGGTGCTACGACGCCATCTACGTCGGCCGCCTGGCGCCGGGCAAGCGTCACCACCTGGCCAGCCAGGTGCCGCGTCTGCGCCTGCTCACCGGCGGCATCGGCACCGTGCAGGGCGACAACGACCTTCAAGGTGTCGACTTCGACAAGCTGCGTCGCATCGGCCTGCGGGAAGATGTCTCGGCAAGTTTTTCCTTCCTGTCATTGCCCAAGGTCTGCCAGGAGATCAACCGCAGCCACTGCGGCCTGCTGCTGTCCTCCATCGAGGGCATGACCCGGGCCTCCACCCAGTACCTGCTGTGCGGGCGACCGGTGGTGTCGACCCGTTCGCAGGGCGGGCGCGCGGTGTTCTACGACGAGTGCACTTCGCTGATCGTCGACGACCAACCGGCCAGCGTGGCCGCCGCGGTGGCACGACTGGTGGAGGAGCGCCGCGACCCGCGGGAGATCCGGGCCCGCACCGTGCACCGCATCCGCACCTGGCGCTACCAGTTCGCCCGGCGCATCGCGGCGCTGCGGGTCGAGGCCGGTGGCACGGCGGTGACACCGGAACAGGTCTACCTCGACCTGTTTGCCGATTTCGCACGCCTGCGCGAACGCCACCTGCCGGCCGGCAGCCGTTGGCACGATCTCGATCTCACCCGCTTCGACTACCCGTCGCGGCGCAGCATGCTGGCGATCGACGATGCCGACCTGGCGGTGACCCGCACGGCAGAAGGCTGGCAGCTTGCCCGCGGCGAGGCCGTCGCCACCCTCGGCGACTGCGGCGCCTGGGTGCTGTCACGCATCCTGGAAGGTGACGACGTGGATACCGTCATCGCCCGGGGCCACCAACACTACGGCGCAGCGACGGCACTGGCCGAGGACGTGCGCGAGGTGGTGTCCACGCTGATCGCGCTGGGTGTCGTCGACCTCGTGGAGGCGACCACCGCGCAGCCGGCGTAGCGGTTTCCCTTTGCCACCACGCGTTGCTACCATCCGCCGATGCCCGCCGCCAACCTGCCACCTGCCCGCACCGCCGAAGATTTCCTGACCCACTGGAACTACCTGCCGTCCATCGGCTACTTCGTGCTTTCGGTGGAGCCGCTGATCGTGCTCTACAACGGCTCCTACCAGCACCTGCCCGACTACCCGGTGCCGCCACTGCCCGCGGGCATGCGACCGGACGTGGTCATCGAGATGATGTCCTGGGTGCTTTCGCCGTCCACCGCGGAGCAGGTTGCGCGACGCTACGACAACCAGCGCGACGGCGTGCGTCGGATGCTGATGGTCAACGTGCCGGTGGAGGATGCGGTTCGCCGTGCCGTCGGCATCGACGGCTTTCGCTGTCACAAGGAAATCTTCGCCCTCACCGACATCTTCCGTCCCGAGCCTGCGCCCACCTGTCACGACGCGGTCTACGTGGCGCGGCTGGCGGCGTTCAAGCGTCACCCGCTGGCCAGTGCCGTGCCGAACCTGCACCTGCTCACCGGTGGACTCGGCGAGATCGAGTGGAACCGTCCCAATACCCGGGCATCGGTGGACGACCTCGCCCGCCTGGGCATGCACCCGACCACCACCGCCTGCCTGGATTTTCTCGACGCTGCCGCGGTGGCGCGCACCATCAACCAGTCCCGTTGCGGCCTGGCGCTGTCCGCCGTGGAGGGGATCATGCGCGCGTCCACGCAGTACCTGATGTGCGGCCGGCCGGTGGTGTCCACCAGGAGCATCGGCGGGCGCGACTTCTTCTACGACGAGTACACCGCGGTGATGGTGGACGACGACCCGCGGGCGGTGGCCGGCGCGGTCGCGCAGTTGCGCGAGGAACCCCGGGACAGCGCCGAGATCCGCCGGCGCACCATGAACCGCATACGCCACGAGCGCTACCGCTTCGCCACCGAGGTGGCGAGGCTGTGCCGCGAGGCCGGTGGCCACGTGGCGCCGGAGTCCATCTACTGCGAACTGTTCGGCGACTACCTGCGCCTTGCCCGGCGCTATCGGCGCGCAGACCTGTCCGCGCCCGCCATCGACGTTGATCAAAGCCTGCGCTACACGGACGGCCCGGCGTCGATCGGCTTCCCGGCGCTGGACGAGTTCGGCATCGAGCCTGCCGGCGACGGCTGGACGCTCACCCGCGGTGGCGATGAAGCCGCCCGCCTGGATGCCCCGGCCGCCTGGCTGCTGTCGCGTCTCCTGGCCGGAGACGAGGTGGCGCAACTGGTGGCACAGGTGGCCAGTCGATCGGACCACGCCGAGGACGAGGTGCGTGACTCGCTGGCCGCGCTGGTCGGTCTCGGGGTGGTCGATTTCACTACCGCGGCGGCCACCGGGCTTGATTGCCAGGGCAACGATAAGCGGCTATCCTTTTCCGGCCGCTGACCATGCCACCGAGCGCGAGGTGCCTGTCATGGCGAAGTCGATGAACGACATCCTGCATCCGTCCAGCACGCCGGCAAGCGGCTTCCCCGATGCCCCGGAGGGCTGGACGCCCGCGCAGGCCGAGCGTGCCGCGGAAGCCGAGAACCTTGAGCTCACCGAGGACCACTGGGCGGTGATCCGCGCCCTGCACGGACTCTATGCCCGCGGCGGCGACCCGGGCGTGCGCACCATTCACGATGCCTTCGAAGAGCACTTCCACGCCAAGGGCGGGGTGCGCTACCTGTATCGCATCCTGCCCGCCGGACCCGTGGCCCAGGGTTGTCGACTGGCCGGGCTGAAGCCGCCGGTGGGCAGTACCGACGCTTCCTTTGGCAGCGTGCAGTAGCGGCCCGGCCGCGAACCCGCGCGACAGCATTCCTTCACCAACCGAGAAAGACTGATCTCATGTTCGGACCCATTACCATCCCCTTCGGCAGCGTCATGATGTTCAACGTGGTCAAGCTCAAGCCCGGCGTCGACATGGCCGACGTGGAACTTGCCCTTGGCGAAATGTGCAACGTGGTCAAGAACACCTACGGCAACGACGAGGGTGGTTTCATCGGCGGCCAGGTGTTCCGCTTCGGCGGCTTCGTGTCCAGCGAGGGCTCCATGGGCGAGGTCGAGACCACCGACGATCATGTCGCCATCGTGACCTACTGGAACTCCTTCGACCAGCACGAGAAGTCCCACGCCGACAAGACCTTCAACGACAAGTTCTCCGCCCTCATGGTGCACTGTGCGAAGACCTACGAGATCGGCTACGAGATGCTCTGGCAGGGCGAACGTGAGTAGCCAGGCGACCACGCCCGGGCCACGACCGTGAGGTGGCGCGGCGGTCGCCGCAGCAGCAACGTCGACGACCGGCGGGGCAGGGGCGGCTTCGCGTTGCCCCGTGGTCGCGGTGTGCGCCTCGGGCGCCGCGGCGCGGGCGGCGGCATCGGCCTGGTCGTGGTGGTGCTGGCCGCGCTGTACTTCGGCATCGATCCGGCCGTGCTGCTCCAGGGTGGCCCGGTCGGCACCGTGGACCAGGGTACCTCGCGTCCGCTGAGCGCGGAGGAGAACGAGTTGGCGGAGTTCGTCTCGGTGGTGCTGGCCGATACCGAGGACAGCTGGAACGCCATCTTCGCCGCCAACGGTGGCCGCTACGAGGAGCCGGTGCTGGTGCTGTTCTCCGGCGCGGTTCGTTCCGCCTGCGGCTTCGCGCAGTCGGCCATGGGACCGTTCTACTGCCCCGGTGACCGCAAGGTCTACATCGACCTGTCGTTCTACGACGAGTTGCGCCAGCGCTACGGTGCGCCGGGAGATTTCGCCCAGGCCTATGTCATTGCCCACGAGGTGGGCCACCACGTGCAGAACCTGCTCGGCATCTCCGGCCGCGTGCAGGGAGCCATGCAGCGCGCCGGCCGCAGCGAGGCCAATGCGCTGTCGGTGCGACTGGAACTGCAGGCCGACTGCCTGGCCGGCCTGTGGGCCGCCCACGCCGACCGTGCCCGGGACATCCTCGAGCGCGGCGACGTGGCCGAGGCGCTGGCCGCGGCCTCGGCCATCGGTGATGACCGGTTGCAACGCCAGGCCACCGGCCAGGTGTCGCCGGACAGCTTTACCCACGGTTCCTCGGAACAGCGCATGCGCTGGTTCCGTCGCGGCATGGAGGGGCGTGGCGTGGCCGACTGCGATACCTTCCAGGTGGCCGACCTGTAGCCACGCAGCGGGGCGCGCGGCTACACCGCGCGCTGCATGAGCACGGTGTCCAGCCAGGTGTCGAACTTGTAGCCGACGCTGGACAGCACGCCGACGTGGCGGAAGCCGAGCTTCTCGTGCAGGGCCACCGAGGCGGTGTTGGCGCTGTCGCCGATCACCGCGATCATCTGGCGAAAGGGCTTCGCCCGGCAATCCTCGATCAGGGCCGACAACAGCGACGTGGCGACACCGCAGCCGCGTGCCTCGGGTGCCACGTAGACAGAGTCTTCCACCGTGTGGCGGTAGGCGGCCCGTGGACGGTAGCTGCTGGTATAGGCATAGCCGAGCACGGTTTCGCCGCGACAGGCCACCAGGTGGCCGTACCCGCCGGCCAGCAATGCCTGGTAGCGATCCAGCATGACCGAATCGCCCGGCGGCTCGGTTTCGAAACTGGCACGTCCCACCAACACCTCGCGGGCATAGATCTCGGTGATCCTGGGAATGTCGCGCGGCACAGTCGCTCGCACCACGATGGCCTGGCTCATGCGATTCTGGCCGCTCGGGTCATGGCGCCGTTCGCGTGGCCGAGATGGTTCGCCGGTCAGTGCCGGTCGGCGTGTTCGCGGCCGAACTCGATCATGCGCTTGATCGATCGCTCGGCACGGCGACGGATGTCCTCGTCGATGAGAATCTCGCCACTGCCGTCGCGAAGTACCGCGGCCAGCCGGTCGAGGTCGTTCATTTTCATCCACGGGCAGTGCGCGCAGCTGACGCAGGTGGCACCTTCGCCGCCGGTGGGTGCGGCGATGAAGCGCTTCCCCGGCGCCGCCTCGGCCATCTTGTGGAAGATGCCGTCCTCGGTGGCGACGATGAACAGTTCCGCGTCGAGGGTCTTCGCGGCATGGATGATCTGGCTGGTGGAGCCGACCACGTCGGCCAGTTCCACCACGCTCGGCGGCGACTCCGGGTGCACCAGCACCTTCGCCTCGGGATGCTTCTTCTTCATCTCCACCAGCAGCTCGGATTTGAACTCCTCGTGGACGATGCACGAACCCTGCCACAGCACCATGTCGGCACCGGATTCACGCTGGACGTAGGCGCCGAGGAAGCGGTCCGGTGCCCACAGGATCTTCTCGCCGCGCTGGTCGAGATGGCGAACGAGCTTCAGCGCGATGCTCGAGGTCACCACCCAGTCGGCCCGCGCCTTCACTGCCGCGCTGGTATTGGCATAGACCACCACGGTACGGTCCGGGTGGGCATCGCAGAAGGCGGAGAACTCGTCCGCCGGGCAGCCGATGTCCAGTGAACAGTTGGCTTCGTTCTCAAGCATCAGCACGCGCTTTTCCGGGCTCAGGATCTTGGCCGTTTCGCCCATGAAGCGCACGCCGGCAACGATCACCGTGGAGGCGTCGTGCTCGTAGCCGAAGCGTGCCATCTCCAGCGAGTCCGCCACGCAGCCGCCGGTTTCGTCGGCGAGTTCCTGGATCGATTCATCGACGTAGTAGTGGGCGACGAGGACCGCGTTCTGGCGTGCCAGCGCGGCGCGGATTTCCTCGCGCAGGGCCTCGCCGGAGGCCCGGTCATGGTCGACATGGGTGACGGTGCGTGCCTGCGCCGCCTCGCGGTCGATGCTCGCATGGAGCGCCTCGCCGGGATTGTTCAAACTGCTCATGTGCCTGGTCGCCGATGCACCGATGATGGGATTCAACGGGATAGATGGGAGCGGCGGCGCCGCGAGTCAAGTCGCGAACGCGCCTGTTGCCGGCCGCCGCCGAACCTTGCATTGTACATCCGGCGCAACCATTTGACAGGTTTGGGATACAATCTTCACGTCGACTGTACCTGAACAACCGCAACGCCATCATTCATGCACTGGGTTCTCCTGGCCATCCTGGCGATCGTGCTGATCGCTTCCGCGTCGCGCTTCCCGAAACTGGCATTCTCCCTGCTTGCGGTGCTGGTGGCGGTGGCCGCGGGCCTGTACTACATCGACGAGCCGCCGTCCGAAGGCCTGCCCGAGCGCCTCGATCCGGCCCAGGTGACGGTGCACAACGTGACCATGGTTCCCTACTACGCCGGGGGCTTCAAGGCCGACGGCGAGGTCACCAACCAGTCCGCCGACTACGACCTGACCGGCTTGACCATCCGCTTCTCGGTGGAAGACTGCGTCGACATCGACGTCGATGACAGTTGCAAGCCGGTGTCGCAGACCGAGCAGCGTGTCCTCGTGCACGTGCCTCCAGGTGCCACCCGCACCTTCGAGCAGCCGGTTGCGCCGCGTCGCACCGCGGTGGAAGGCAAGCGCCGCTGGAAGTTCAAGGTGGTCGACGTCAGTGCGCGCCGCCCGTTGCGGCGTGTCGACGAGTGAAGGCCGGGTCGGTACTGCGCCGCTTCAAGCAGAGGGTGCGACGTCGACGGCTGCAACGTCTCGGCGTGGACGTGACCCACCGCTGCGCAACGCGGCTGGTGGGCAGTGGTAGCGGAGCCTGGACCGTGTGCCCGGATGGGCTCGATCAACACAGCGTGGTGTACTCCTTCGGTGCGGGTACCGACATCAGTTTTGATCTCGAGTTGCACAGGCTGACCGGCGCCACCGTCCACATCTTCGATCCGACGCCGCGCTCGGTGGCCTGGATGCGCAGCCAGGCGCTGCCCGATGGCGTGTTCTTTCATCCCCTGGGCATTGCCGGCCATGACGGCGAGATCACCTTCCATCCGCCGCGACGCGCCAGCTCGTCGCATTTCTCGCCGGTGCAGCGCTACCGCGACCCGGCGTCCGGCGATCGTGTCACCGCGCCGGTGGAGCGGTTGTCCACCATCGCCGCGCGGCTGTCACACAGCCGCGTGGACCTGGTGAAGATGGATATCGAGGGCGGCGAGTACGATGTCATCGCCGACCTCGTCGCCGATCCCTTGCCGCTCGGCCAGTTGCTGGTGGAGTTTCACCACGCCTATGCCACGATCCCGGTTGCGCGCACCGTGCAGGCGGTATCCTCGCTGGAGTCCATCGGCCTGCGCTGCTTTCACATCAGCGAGCGCACCTACGAGATGTCGTTTCTCTCGGTATCCTAGTCACTTCACCGGAACCGTTGCCATGCCATCGATCCGCTCCTGCACCCTGGCGGTGCTGATGCTGCTCGCCCCGCCAACCGCCTTCGCCGAACAGCTCACGCCCTTCGAGGAGCCCCGCGCGGCGCCGGTCATCGAGGCGCCGGACCTAGCCGGTGCGCCATTCTCGACGGCGGATCTTGCCGGCAAGGTGGTGGTGGTGAACTTCTGGGCCACGTGGTGCCCGCCCTGCGTGAAGGAACTGCCGTCCATGCAGCGACTGTGGGAACGCTTCCGTGCACGGGACTTCGTCATGCTGGCCGTCAACGTGGGCGAGAGCGTGGACGAGGTGGACCTGTTCCTGCAGACCTTCGACCCGGCACTGGATTTCCCGGTGGTGCTCGACAGCGAACTCGCCGTGGTCAAGGCTTGGCCGGTGTTCGGGCTGCCCACCACCTTTGTCGTCGATGGGCAGGGCATGTTGGCCTACAAGGCCCTGGGGGAACGGGACTGGGAGCATGCCGAGATCGCTGCGCAGATCGAGGCGCTGCTCGATGGCGGGTCGTCGAGGGGCGAGATTCACTGAGGCGACAGCAACCCTGGGTCCGCCCAAGGGCGCACCCGGCGGGTCACGGTTCGGCGCGCAGCTTGTCGCCGAACCAGCAAAAAGGGCAGCGATTCGCTGCCCTTTTTGCTTGCTAACCGGTTGAAGTCAAAGTCTTACCGCCTTGCGGTGGACTTCTTCCGAGTGGTCTTCTTGCGGGTGGCCTTTTTCTTCGTCGCCTTCTTCTTGGCGGCTTTTTTCTTGGTGGCCTTCTTCTTCGCCGCCTTCTTCTTCGCGGCCTTCTTCTTCGCTACCTTTTTCTTCGCCGCTTTTTTCTTGGTGGCCTTCTTCTTCGTGGCCTTCTTCTT
>CAYGJZ010000007.1:69349-85993 GCA_964350265.1 uncultured Gammaproteobacteria bacterium
CCTTTTTCTTCGCCGCTTTTTTCTTGGTGGCCTTCTTCTTCGTGGCCTTCTTCTTGGCAGCCTTCTTCTTTGCGACCTTCTTGGCCACCTTGCGCTTGGTAGCCTTCTTCTTGGTTACCTTCTTGGCGACTTTTTTCTTCGTCGCCTTCTTCTTGGTCACCTTCTTGCGGGTCGCCTTCTTGGCAACCTTCTTGCTCGCAGTTTTCTTTCGTGCCGCCATCTCGCTCCTCCAAATCTCAGAGTGCCTTTGGGTTAACGTGGTTCGCAGTGACACACCTTGCAATCCTGAGCGAACCCGTACTTGATCCTTCGAGTGACGTTGTACGAATGCCTACCGTGCATCTCATAGCAATGTCAGGGCGAACTATATATGCACAAGGGCAAAAGTCAAGTGTCAATATTGCGTTCCGTGAAGAAGTATGAATCGACTTCGTGCAAGTCGTGACACGAGGTGATGAGCTGGCAGCGTTCGCTCGATGCATAACAGGGTTTGCGCGCAACCGTAATCGATCGAACCGTCGTGATGTTGATCGGTTTGCAAACTCTCAACGATTGCCGGGACAAGCACGGTTTGTCGATGCATCGAGACACCAGGTCGCGATGGCATCGTTCGTGTACGTCAGTGTTGTTTCGGTGTTGGCAGGAACGGTTCCAACGCATCGATGGTTCGTTGCAGTGCGCCCTGGTTGTTGTCGACCAGGGTGATGCCGTTCTGGCCGCAGGAGTAACGCAGGTTGGCGTCCTCGATGAGGTTTCTCACCACCTGCTCCAGTTCCGACTCGTTCTGCACCTGGATGCCGGCGCGTTGTTCCAGCGCCAGTTGGCTGATTTCGAGAAAATTGAACATGTGCGGTCCGAACACCACCGGCTTGCCCAGCGCGCAGGCTTCGAGGATGTTGTGTCCACCGATCTCGACCAGGCTTCCGCCGACGAAGGCGATGTCGCAGGCCGCGAAAAACACGGGCAGTTCGCCCATGGTGTCACCAAGATAGGCTTCGACATCGTCGTCGATGGGACCACTTTGCTGGCTGCGACGCACCGAGGAAAGTCGACTTTTCTGCAGCAGCCGGTGCACCGCGTCGAATCGTTCCGGGTGCCTGGGCACCAGCACCAGCAGGAGTTCCGGGTGGCTCTCGCGCAGCGAGCGAAACACCTCGATGATCATTTCCTCTTCGCGTTCGTGGGTGCTGCCGGCGACCCAGATGGTGCGGTCGGTCCCCCATTCCCGGCGCACCACCTGGGCCACTTCGCGCAGGCTTGCCGGCAGGTTGATCTCGAACTTGATGTTGCCGGTCACGCTCTGGTTGTCATCGTGGCCAAGCAGCCGGGCAACCCGCTCGCGGTCGCTGTCGGTTTGCACCGCGAACCACTTGATGCGTCGGAACACCGAGCGCGTGAACGGTGCCAGTCGCGCGTACTTCCGGTAGGAGCGTTCCGACAACCTCAGGTTGGCCACCGCCAGCGGGATGCCGCGCTTGTTGCAGTGCCAGATGAAGTTCGGCCAGATCTCGGTTTCCATCATGATCGCCATGCCCGGGTTGACGTGGCGAAGGAAGCGCTTGACCGCGAACGGGTAGTCATAGGGCAGGTACAGGTGTTCCACCCGCGGTCCCATGGCAATGCGCGCCTGGTCGGCGCCGGTGGGGGTCATGGTGGTGAGCAGGATGCGGCTGTCCGGGCAACGCCGCAGCAGCGAACGGGCCAGCGGGCCGGCGGCGTTTACCTCGCCCACCGACACGGCGTGAATCCAGATGTCGAAACGCTTTGCCGGCCCGGTGTAGTGGCCGAAGCGTTCGCTGATCCGGCCAAGGTAGGAGCGGGTACGCAGGCCGCGCAGCAGCAGCCGCGTGAGCACCACCGGCAGGAACGCGAAGATGATGATGTTGTAGATCAGTCGCAAGGTTGCACCGTGACCGGCTGGCTGCCGGTGTCGATCGACGTTGGCAAGCGGGCGTCGCGGAACGGTTGCCGCGTCACCCTGCCGACGATGGGGTCAGTCATCCAGCCAGTCGCGTGGCGGCAGGAAGCGTTCGTACAGCGCGGCTTCCTCGCTGCCTGGCTGCGGATGCCAGTCGTAGCGCCAGTTCGCGGTGGGTGGCAACGACATCAGGATGGACTCGGTGCGGCCGCCGGATTGCAGCCCGAACAGCGTGCCACGATCCTGGACCAGGTTGAACTCCACGTAGCGTCCGCGCCGGTAGAGCTGGAAATCGCGATGACGCTGCGCGTAGGGCGTGTCGCGGCGTCTTTCCACGATGGGTGCATAGGCGTCGATGAAGCCGTCGCCCACCGAGCGCATGAAGTCGAAGCAGTGATCGAAGTCGGGTTGGTCGAGGTCGTCGAAGAACAGCCCGCCCACGCCGCGCGCCTCGCCGCGGTGGGGCAGGTGGAAGTAGTCGTCGCACCATCGCTTGAAGACCGTGTACTGTTGCTTGCCCAGTGGCGCGCAGGCGTCCCTGGCCACGCCGTGCCAGTGACGCACGTCTTCCTCGAAGCCGTAGTAGGGGGTCAGGTCGAAGCCGCCGCCGAACCACCAGGTGGGGTTGTCCGAGTCCGGCGAGGCAATGAAGAAGCGCACGTTCATGTGCGTGGTCGGCACGAAGGGATTGCGCGGATGCATCACCAGCGATACGCCGAGCGCCTCGAAGGGTTGCCCGGCGAGATGCGGGCGGCGGGCGCTGGCGGCAGCAGGCAGGGCATCGGCGCGCACGTGGGAGAAGTTCACGCCGCCCTTCTCGAATACGCCGTCGCCGGCGATGACGCGGGTTCTGCCGCCGCCTCCTCCGTCATGTTCCCAGCGATCTTCGTGGAAGCGGGCGCTGCCGTCGAGGGCTTGCAGGGTCGCGCACAGCGCATCCTGCAGCTTGAGCAGGTAGTCGCGCACGACCTTTGGGCGTGTTGGTGCAGTATCGGGCATGGGTGGTCGGGAATGTTGGTTGCGTGAAGCGTCAGCCGGCGCGCAGTACCGCGCCGGTGGCAGCATCCCGAATCTCGGTGGGATTGGCAAGACCGCCGACGCGGCCGCGTACCACCGCGTCGATGCGGCCATGGAAGTAGGCGTGTACGCCGCCGACACTGCGAGCCGGTGGCCGGCCGTGGGGGTTCGCGCTGGTGGAGACGATGGCGCCGTGGTAGGCGCGGCACAGGGCGACGACGTCGGCGCAGGCGCTGACCCGAACCGCCAGGGTGTCGCGACCGCCGGTGATCCATGCCGGGGCGTGACGCGCTGCTGGCAGGATCCAGGTCACCGGTCCGGGCCAACTGGCAAGGGGGGCATCGAGCAGCTCGTTGGCCTCGGCATGCAGGTAGGGGCGCAACTGCGCCAGGCTGGCGGCGACCAGGATCATGCCCTGCGCCGCCCGGCGTCGCTTCAGCGCCAGGATGCGGTAGACCGCACGGCGGTTGCGCGGATCACAGCCGAGGCCGAAGCAGGCCTCGGTGGGATAGGCGACGACGCCACCGTGGCGCAGCGCATCGGCGGCCCGCTCGATTCCCGCTGCACGCACCACGGCGACTCAGTCGCGCCGGGCTCGTTCACGGGCAATGGCGCGGTGGCCGATGTCCCGCCGGTAGTAGGCGCCCTCGAAGCGGATCGTGCCGACCCGTGCATAGGCGTTGCGCGCGGCGCTGGCGACGTCTTCGCCGCTGGCGGTGACGCACAGCACGCGACCGCCGCTGGTCACCACCTCGTCGCCCGCCAGGCGGGTGCCGGCGTGGAACACGCGGGCCTCGCCGTCGGCGGCGTCGAGGCCGTGGATGACGTCGCCACTGCGGTAGTCGAAGGGATAGCCGCCGGCGGTCATCACCACGCCGAGGCAGGGCCGCGGGTCCCACTTCGCCTCGACCTGCGACAATGTTCCGTCGATGGCGGCGGTGAGCAGCGTGACCAGGTCGGAGCGCAGTCGCGACAGGATCGGCTGGGTCTCCGGATCGCCAAGGCGGCAGTTGTACTCGAGCACCCGCGGCATACCGTCGGCATCGATCATCAGGCCGGCGTAGAGGAAGCCCAGGTAGTCGATGCCATCGGCCGCCAGGCCGTCCACGGTGGGTTGCATGACCCGTTCCATGATCACGCGGTGCAGGGTTTCGTCCACCAGCGGCGACGGCGAGTAGGCACCCATGCCGCCGGTGTTGGGTCCGGTGTCGCCTTCGTCGCGTGCCTTGTGGTCCTGGCTGGATGCCAGCGGCAGGATCTCTCCGCCACCGACCAGGGCGATGAAGCTGACCTCTTCGCCGAGGAGGAATTCCTCGATGATGACGCGGTGTCCGGCCGCGCCGAAGCGGTTCGCCCTGAGCATGTCGTTGACCGCCTCGACGGCTTCGTCCTCGTGGCGTGCGAGCACCACGCCCTTGCCGGCGGCGAGGCCGTCGGCCTTCACCACCAGCGGTGCGCCGTGGGCGCGGATGTAGGCAACCGCTTCGTCGGCATCGGTGAAGCTGGCATGGGCCGCGGTAGGAATGTCGTGGCGCGCCATGAAGTGCTTGGCGAAGTCCTTGGAGCCTTCCAGTGCCGCTGCCTTGGCCGCCGGGCCGAAGCAGGGCAGGCCGGCTTCGCGGAACCGGTCGACGATGCCCGCCACCAGCGGCGCCTCGGGGCCGATCACGGTCAGGCCGATGTCGTTGCGACGGGCAAAGGTCACCAGCGCGTCGATGTCGTCGGCCTCGATGGCCACGTTCTCGACGCCGTCCTCGCGGGCGGTGCCGGCATTGCCCGGGGCGACATAGACACGGTCGGCGCTCGGCGACGCGGCGAGCTTGAAGGCCAGGGCGTGTTCGCGGCCACCGCCGCCGACAACGAGGATGTTCATGGAGGGGTTCCTCATCTTGGTTCGGTAGACGCTGCCAGGGTCAGTGACGGAAGTGACGCATGCCGGTGAACACCATGGCCATGCCGTGTTCATCAGCGGCGGCGATCACCTCCTCGTCGCGCATGGATCCACCGGGCTGGATCACCGCGCGGATGCCGGCCGCGGCGGCAGCGTCGATGCCGTCGCGAAAGGGGAAGAAGGCGTCGGAGGCCATCACCGATCCGGCCACCTCGAGATTCTCGTCGGCGGCCTTGATGCCGGCGATGCGGGCCGAGTAGACCCGGCTCATCTGCCCGGCGCCCACGCCGATGGTGCGACGATCGCGGGCATAGACGATGGCATTGGACTTGACGTACTTTGCCACCGTCCAGGCGAACAAGAGGTCGTCGAGCTGCTCGTCGGTGGGTGCCACGGCGGTGACGATCTTCAGCTCGTCACGATGCACCTGGCCGGTATCCATGTTCTGCATCAGCAGGCCACCGCTGACCCGCTTCAGGTTCGGGTAGCCTGGTTCGAACAGCGGCCCGCCGCCGCCTTCGAGTACCCGGATCGACGGTTTCTCGGCGAGCACGGCGAGGGCATCCTTCTTCACCGTCGGCGCGATGATCACCTCCACGAACTGGCGCTCGATGATGGTGCGGGCGGTATCGGCGTCGAGGGCGCGGTTGAAGGCGATGATGCCGCCAAAGGCCGAGGTCGGATCGGTGGTGAAGGCATGCTGGTAGGCGCTGGCGATGTCCGCTGCCACGGCCACGCCACAGGGGTTGGCATGCTTGACGATGACGCAGGCCGGCTCGTCGAAGCTCTTCACGCACTCCAGCGCGGCATCGGTGTCGGCGACGTTGTTGTAGGACAGTTCCTTGCCCTGCACCTGGCGGGCGGCGGCGAGGCTGCCGGGCTCGCAGAAGTTGTCCCGGTAGAAGGCGGCGTCCTGGTGCGGGTTCTCGCCGTAGCGCATGATCATCAGGCGGTTGAACTGCATGTTGAGCACGCCGGGAAAGCCCTGCGGCCGGTTGTCGTCGCCGAGGCAGCTGAGATAGTTGGAGATCGAACCGTCGTAGCGGGCGGTGTGGGCGAAGACCTTGAAGGCCAGCCGACGCCGGGTGGCCGCGCTGACGCCGTCGTGGCGGTCGAGTTCCTCGATCACCGCGTCGTAGTCGCCCGGCTCGGTGATCACGGTCACCGCGTCGTGGTTCTTGGCCGCCGCGCGCAGCAGGGTCGGTCCGCCGATGTCGATGTTCTCGATGGCCTCGTCGAAGGTGGCATCCTCGCGCTGCACGGTGGCTTCGAAGGGATAGAGATTGACCGCGACCAGGTCGATGGGCGGAATGTCGTTGGCGCGCATCTGCTCGTCGTCGGTGCCGCGACGGCCAAGAATGCCGCCGTGCACCTTCGGGTGCAGCGTCTTCACGCGACCGTCCATCATCTCGGCGAAGCCGGTGTAGTCGCTGACCTCGACCACGTCGATGCCGTTTTCCGCCAGCAGGGAGGCGGTGCCGCCGGTGGAGAGGATCTCCACGCCGTGGGCGGCCAGGGTCCTGGCCAGCTCCACCACCCTGGTCTTGTCCGATACGCTGATCAGCGCACGCTCGATGCGTCGAATATCGTCGTTCATGAACCGTTTCCGGGTAAAGTTGGGAAAAACCTGCGTGGCGGCGATGCCGCCGGGTCGCTACTCGATCCCGTACTCGATCAACTTCTTGCGCAGGGTATTGCGATTGATGCCCAGGTAGCGCGCCGCGCGCGACTGGTTGCTGCCGGCGTAACGCATCACGGCCTCGAGCAGCGGGCGCTCGACTTCGGCGATGACCAGGCTGTACAGCCCGGCGGGCGCCTCGCCCTCGAGCTCGGCGAAGTAACAGGCCAGCGACTCTTCCACGCATTGGCAGATCGGTGCCGGTCGGGATTTCTTCATGCGGCTTCGAGCAGCTCGGCGTGTCGTTGGAAGAACCGGTGCAGCAACTCGAGCTGCTGGTCCGGGTGCTCGGCCTTGAGAATCTCCCGGCGCTCGCTCGCGCCGGGGGCGAAGACGGCGAGCTGCCAGCCGATGTGCTTGCGCGCCATGCGCACGCCGCGAGCGGGGCCGTAAAAGGCGTGTTGCGCTGCGACAAGGCGGCAGAGGATAGCACGTTTCGTGGCCGTGTCCGGTTCGCCGGGATCCGCTTCCCCGGCCAGCACCCGGGCGATGCGGCCGGGCAGCCAGGGCCTGGCCTGGGCGGCGCGGCCGATCATCACCGCGTCGACGCCGGTGTGGTCGAGCACCGCGCGGGCTTCGGCCGCGGAGGTGATGTCACCGTTGGCCACCAGCGGCAGCGACACCGCGTCGCGCAGGCGGCGCAGGCTGTCGTGTTCGGCCCGTCCCTGGTAGAAATCGTTGCGCGTGCGGCCATGCACGGTGATGGCGGCGATGCCGACGTCCTCGGCGATGCGGCCAACGGTGAGCAGGTTGCGGGCGTCGCGGTCCCAGCCGGTGCGGGTCTTCAGCGTCACCGGCACCGCCACCGCGGCCACCACGCGCTCGAGGATGCGCGCGACCAGGGCCTCGTCGCGCAGCAGCATGGAGCCGGCCAGCTTGTTGCAGACCTTCTTCGCCGGGCAGCCCATGTTGATGTCGATCAAATCGGCGCCGAGCTCGACGTTGTAGCGGGCGGCGTCGGCCATCATGTCCGGGTCCGAGCCGGCGATCTGCACGTGCACCGGCGCCGGTTCGCCGCGGTGGTCGGTGCGCGCGCGCGTCTTGGCGCTGTCGCGCAGTTCCGGCCGCGAGGTCACCATTTCCCCCACCGCGTGGCCGGCGCCCAGTTGCCGGCAGAGCAGGCGGAAGGGCTTGTCGGTGATCCCCGCCATCGGTGCCAGGAAGACCGGGTTGGCGAAGCTGTGGGCGCCGATGCGCACTAGGGTGCCGCCGCCACCACGCGGGTTTCGAAGCCGACGGCGATCTCGTTGGGATGGGCGAGGTTCAACGCGGCCACGGCGAGAATGCCCGGGTCGAGCAGGGCCTCCGGCTTGCCGGCCAGGTAGTCGTCCGGCGTATAGGTGCGACGGCCGACGATGCGTCCGTCCTTGTCGCTCAGGGTCAGTTGCAGCGCCGGGTAGGGCTGGGCGAACTGGGCGCGGTTGATCAGGTTGACGTTGATGCGGATGGCTCCGGGAACCTCCGGGTGCAGGTCGACCCGGGTCTGCGCGATCTCGATGGCGCCGGGTTCGGAACGCTGCGGCGCGGTGCAGCCGGCGAAGCCGCAGAACAGGCTGACGTAGGGCCGGGTGCCGGGGATGGCGTACAACTCGTCCACCAGCGTGAAGCGGACCTGCAGGACGATGGCCGCCAGCAGCAGGACGACACCGACGCCCCACAGGATGCGCGTTCCCGGTCCCTGCCCGTCGGGCAGGGACACCCAGTGGACATTGGCCTCGTCGGCGGCTGCCTGGCCGCGGGCGCCCTCGCCCTCGGCCGGGCCGGCGGGTCTTGCCGCGCGCGGCCTGGGCGGCGCCTTCAGGGCAATGGCCGGTCGCCGCTTGAGCGGCGAGCGTTCCACCGGTGAACGCGGGGCGGTGCGCCGTGGCAGCAGTGCATCGTCGGCGCTCACCGACAACCCGGGGGGCGAACCGGTGAGCCGCGGCTCGATGCGTTCGCCACCCGGTCCGCGGGGGCGTTCTACGTCCGGTTCGGCCGGCGCGCGCGGGCCGGGCATGGCGCGGTCGGCCTCCTCGCCGTCGACGCCGTCTTCTTCGAAGGCATCGTCCAGGCGCAGGGTGCGGCGGATTTCCTCGTCGCTGATCTCGCTGTCCTCGTCGTCGTCCCCGGCAGCGGCCGGGTGGGCAGGGGCATCGCGTCCGGCATCCAGTCGATGCGGACGGATGAACACGTCGTCGTCCACGTCGTCGTCGTCGCCGACCTCGTCGTCGTGATCCTCGTCGTCTGCCAGGTCCTCGCGCGCGGGCTGGAACTGCGGCCAGGTCGGCTGGCTGTCGTCGTCCGTGGCGGTGTCGTCCTCGTCCTCGTCTTCGTTCTCGGGGCGGGTACCGGGCCGGTCGACGGCGTCGGACAGCGACCAGGTCGGCGCGTCGTCGTCGGGCCGGACATGGCCAGCCTTGGGCAGGAACGGGTTGTCGGCCGGTGCCCCGACGGGGTCGTCGACACCGGTGTCGTCGACCAGGTGCCAGGTGGCGTTGAACACGTTCTCGCAGTCACCGCAGCGCACCAGTCCCGCCTTCACCGCGAGAATCTGCTCGGTGACGTTGAAAACCGTCCGGCATTTCGGGCACTGGGTATGCATCGTCGCTTGTCGCTCGTCAGGTCGACATCAACAACCACTCGTCGCGCGAGTGCACCGTGAACGTCAGCGCTGGATAGGCGCGGGCGACCTGCTCGCGCTGGCGGTCGAGTATACCCGACAGCAGCAGCGAGCCGCCCGGCGCCAGCGCCCGCAGCAGCGTCGGCGAGAGGGCGACCAGGGCCTCGGCGAGAATGTTGGCAATGACCAGGTCGGCGCGCAGCGCGCCGCTGTCGATGCGCCGCGTGGCCTCCTCGGCCGAGATCACCTGGCAGCGATCGTCGACGCCGTTGGCGCGGGCATTGTCGACGCTGGCGGACAGTGCCCGCGGGTCGACATCGCAGGCCACCGCCCGCCGTGCGCCGAGCCGCAGCGCGGCGATGGCAAGAATGCCCGAGCCGCAGCCGAAGTCGAGCACGGTCCTGCCGGACAGGTCCATGCCGGCGAGGGCCGACAGGCACAGGTGGGTGGTGGCGTGGGTGCCGGTGCCGAAGGCCAGGCCCGGGTCCAGCGACAGGCATGTGCGTGCCTGCGGCGGCGGCTCGCACCAGCTCGGGCAGATCCACAGCTCGTCGGTGATCCGCACCGGGGTGAAATGTTCCAGCCAGGCGCGCTCCCAGTCGCGGTCGGCGAAGCGCTCCACCTGCATCGCGTCGGCGTCGACGCCGAACACGTTGGCCAGGGTGTCGATCACCGGCGCCAGCGGGGTGTCGTCGGTGAACAGGGCCTCGATGCGGGTCTCGCTCCAGTGCTCGAGGCTGGGTTCGGCCAGGTCGAAGCGGTCGTCGGCACCGTCCGACTCGGCGCTGACCGCCACCGCGCCCAGCGACTCGAGCAGCTCGGTGGCGGCATCCGCCGCCGCGCCGGGCAACGACAGCGCCAGCCGGCGCCAGTATCCGCCGCTCACCGTGGTCACCGCCCCGGCTCAGCCGGCCAGCAGCTTTTCAAGGTAGTGGATGTTGACCGGGGCGCGCCGGAATTCGGCGTCGGTCACCAGCCGTTGCTGCAGCGGGATGTTGGTGCGGATGCCGTCGATGACCATTTCCTGCAGCGCGCCGTGCATGCGCGACAGCGCTTCTTCGCGATCACCGCCGTAGGTGATGACCTTGGCGATCATCGAGTCGTAGTACGGCGGCACCACGTAGTTGGCGAACAGGTGGGAGTCCACCCGTACCCCGGGGCCACCCGGCGGGTGGTACTGCACCACGCGTCCCGGCGAGGGCAGGAAGCTGTCCGGGTCCTCGGCGTTGATGCGGCATTCCACCGCGTGGCCGTTGAGGCGAATGTCGTCCTGGGCAAAGGGCAGCGTGGCGCCGGCGGCGATGCGGATCTGCTCCTTGACGATGTCCACGCCGGTGACCAGCTCGGTGACCGGGTGCTCGACCTGCACGCGGGTGTTCATCTCGATGAAGAAGAACTCGCCGTTCTCGTACAGGAACTCGAAGGTGCCGGCACCGCGGTAGCCGATCAGCCGGCAGGCATCGGCGCAGCGGCGGCCGATGAAGTCGCGCTGCTCGTCGGTGATGCCCGGCGCCGGCGCTTCCTCGATCACTTTCTGGTGACGCCGCTGCATGGAGCAGTCGCGATCCCCCAGGTGCACGGCATTGCCATGGGTGTCGGCGAGCACCTGGAACTCCACGTGTCGCGGTGTCTCGAGAAACTTCTCCATGTACACGACGTCGTTGTTGAACGCCGCGCGGGCCTCGCCGCGGGTCAGGCGCACCGCGTTGAGCAGGGCCGCCTCGGTGTGCACCACGCGCATGCCCTTGCCGCCGCCGCCGCCGGCGGCCTTGATGATCACCGGGTAGCCGATGCGCGCGGCAATCTCGATCAGCCGGTCGTTGTTGTCCGGCAGCGGGCCGTCGGAGCCGGGCACGCAGGGCACGCCGGCCTCGGTCATGGCGGCGATCGCCGAGATCTTGTCGCCCATCACGCGGATGGTGTCGGCGCGCGGACCGATGAAGGTGAAGCCGCTTTGCTCGACCCGCTCGGCGAAGTCGGCGTTCTCCGACAGGAAGCCGTAACCCGGGTGGATGGCGCCGGCGTCGGTGACCTCGGCGGCGGCGATCACCGCGGGGATGTTGAGGTAGCTCTCCCCGGCCGCCGGCGGTCCGATGCACACCGATTCGTCGGCCAGGCGGACGTACTTGGCGTCGCGGTCGGCGGTGGAGTGCAGCGCCACGGTCTTCACGCCCAGCTCGCGGCAGGCGCGCAGGATGCGAAGCGCGATCTCGCCGCGATTGGCGATGACGATTTTGTCGAACATGCTCGCCCCGCGCGCTAGCCGATGATGAACAAAGTCTCGCCGAACTCCACCGGGTCGCCGGAGCTTTTCAGGACCTTGCGAATGACCCCCGAGTGCTCGGCCTCGATGGGATTGAAGATTTTCATTGCCTCGATGATGCACAGCGTCTCGCCTTCCTCCACCGTGGTGCCGACGGTGACGAAGGGCGGGGCATCGGGCGAGGACGAGGCGTAGAAGGTGCCGACCATGGGCGAGGCGACCTTGTGCCCGGCGGGATCGTCGCTGACGGCCGCGGCGACCGGGGCCGCGGCGGGCACCGGGCTGGCAGCCGGGGCCGGGGCCGGGGCCGCGACGGGCATGGGCGGCGGCAGGTTGGTGAAGCGGCTCAGGCGAATGGATTCCTCGCCTTCGGAAATCTCGATTTCCGAAAGCTGGGATTCCTCCAGCAATTCAATGAGTTTCTTGACTTTTCGAATATCCATGGCGTGTCAGTTCGCGGGTTTTAATCGGTTCAGCGCCGCCTGAAGGGCCAGCAGGTAGCCCTCGGCGCCGAGTCCACAGATGACGCCGACGGCGAGGTCGGAGAAATACGAGTGACGTCGAAACGGCTCGCGCGCGTGGACGTTGGACAGGTGCACCTCGATGAACGGGATCGCCACCGCCGCCAGTGCGTCGCGCAGCGCCACGCTGGTGTGGGTGCAGGCGGCCGGGTTGATCAGCACGAAGCGCACGCCTTCCCCGGCGGCTGCCTGCACCCGGTCGACCAGTGCGCCCTCGTGGTTGGACTGGAAGGTGACCAGTTGCAGACCGGCGGCGGCGGCGGCTTCGACCAGGCGATGGTTGATGTCCTCCAGGGTGTCGCGGCCGTAGTGATCCGGCTCGCGGCTGCCGAGCAGGTTCAGGTTGGGGCCGTGCAGTACGAGGATGTCACTCACCGTTGGTTCTCGTTCCGGGTCAGGCCGCGAATTATCGTGGATTTGTGTGTTTATGTCTAATTATCGAACGTTGCTGGCCTGTTCGACGCAAATTAACGCGTTTTCGGCCAGAAACCGGGGCTTGACACGGCACCCGCCGCCCGCTGTCCATGGCCGGGGCGGGTTCAGCCGCCGATCATGTCCTCGGCGAAGCGGCGGATGTCCTCGGCGGATACCTTGCCAAGCTTGCGCCCGACCAGTTCGCCGTCGCGGTCGAAGGCCAGCGTGAAGGGCAGGGAGCCGGGATTGCCGTAGGTGGCCATCAGCGCCATGCCCTCGGACTCGCCGACCAGGGTGGGGTACTTGAAGGGCAGCTCGGCCATGAAGGCGCGCACGGCTTCGGGCTTGTCCACCGCGATGCCGAGCACCTGCAGCCCGCGCTCGCCGAAGGTCTCCTGGGCCTCGTTCAGCTCCGGGATCTCCTCCCGGCAGGGGGCGCACCAGGCCGCCCAGAAGTTCAACAGCACGGCCTGGCCGGCGTAGTCGCTGACCCGGCGCACGGTGCCCTCGCTGTCGGGCAGGGCGATGTCGACCAGCCGGTCGACGCCGGCGCCCGTGTCCGCCGCCCGTTGCTGGCGCAGTTCGCCGGCGAAGTAGCCCGCGGCGAGGGCGGCGATGCCGAGCACCAGGAACAGCGCGACCTGTCGAGAACGTGGCACGTGGACCCCCGGCGGCCGGTCTACAGGCGGTCGAGCACGGCGCCGAAGGCCTCGGCATCGCGATAGCCGTAGAGCCGCAGGTCGCGCCGCTCGGCGCCGCCGTTCTCGAAGAACAGGATGGCCGGCGGGCCGTACACGCCGAGTTGCTGCTTGATCGCCTTGCCGCCGGCATCGTTCGGGTCGGTGACGTCTACCTGGACCAGCTCGAACCGCTCGCGCAGCCGGCCCGCCACCACCGGGTCGGCGAAGGTGGTCTTCTCCATGCGGATGCAGTCCACGCACCAGTCGGCGTAGAAATCCAGCAGCAGGTGGCGGTTCGCACCGGCGGCCCGGGCAAGGGCCGCGTCGAGCTCCGCCGGGGTGCCGATGCGGGCGAAGTGCGCCGCCTCGGTGGTCTGCGCCGGCGCCGCGGCGGAGAAGGTTCCCGCGGGGATCGGATCGAGCGGGTCACGGTTGCCGGCCAGGCCGCCGACCAGGCAGAGCAGGCCCCAGGCCAGGGCGATGGTGCCGACGCCCTTGGACAGGTAGCGCCAGCCGCTGGCGCCCTCGGGCACGCCGTCGGTGGCGCCGAGGTAGATGCCGACGATGGTCAGCAGCGCCGCCCACAGCAGTAGCACCGGCACCGCCGGTACCGCGCCGAGCAGGTAGATGGCCACCGCCAGCAGCATCACGCCGAAGACATGGTTGACCCGTTCCATCCAGGCCCCGGCACGCGGCAGCACGGCGCCGGCGCCGAAGCCGAAGGCGACCAGGAACACGCCCATGCCAAGTGCCATGAACAGCATCATGCTGGCGCCGAGCAGCGGGTCGGCACGGCTGATGGCGATGCCGAGCAGGGAGATCAGCAGCGGCGACACGCAGGCGCCGATGATCAGGGCCGAGACCAGGCCGAGGACGAAGACCATGGACAGCGTGCCGCCGCCGAGGCCGGCGGAGCCCTGTTGCAGGCGGCCCTGCACGAAGGACGGCATCTGCACCTTGTACAGGCCGAACATCGACAGTGCCATCAGCACGAACACCAGCGCCAGTGCGCCGATGGCCCACAGGTTCTGGAAGTAGGCCTGCAACTGGTCGCCGGTGGCGCCGGCGACGGCGCCGATCACCGCGTAGGTCACCGCGGTGCCGAGCACGTAGACCAGCGACAGGATGCCGCCCCGGGCCCGCGTCATGCGGTTGCCCTGGCCGACGATGACACTGGACAGGATCGGGATCATCGGCAGCACGCAGGGGGTGAAGGTCAGCAGCAGGCCGATGCCGAAGGCGCTCAGCCAGAAGCCGAGATAGCCCTTCGGGGTGTCGTCGGTGCGCTCGCCCGGAAGCGGTGCGGACGCCGCCTGGGCCTCGCCGACCAGGGCCGGCAGGTCGAGGGTGAAGGAGCGTGTCACCGGCGGGTAGCAGATGCCCTCGTCGGCGCAGCCCTGGTAGCCGGCCTCGATGGTCACGCGGGTGGCCTGCGGCGCCGCCCGCAGCAGCGGCACGTCGACGGCGAAGTCCGACAGGTAGACGATCATCCGCCCGAAGTACTCGTCCTCCTTCTCGCTGCCCGGCGGCAGTTCCGGGTCGCCGGTGCGGGCCGCGCCGTCGACCACGTTGAAATGGATCTTGTCCTGGTAGAGGTAGTAGCCGTCGGCAACCCGGAACTCGCCGCGCAGGCGGTTCTCGGTGGCGGACAGCGTCAGGCCGAAGGCCTCGTCCACCGGCAGGAAGTCGTCGCTGCCGCCGATGTCACCGAGCAGTCCGCGCAGCTCGTCCACCGGGTCGATGCCGCCCGCGGCCGGGGTCGCCGCCGGGGTCGACAGCGGGGTGCCGGATGCGGCGCCGATGGCCGCCTCCGGGATCGCCGCCCGTGCCTCGGCAACGGGCAGCGAGAGCCGAACCTCGCGGCTCATCGGCGGGTAGCACACCCCCACCGGCTCGTTGCAGCCCTGGGCATCGATGACCAGGTCCACCACCCCGGCGACCCCGGCCAGTTGCACGGTGAAGGTGGCCTCGCCGAGATAGACTTCCGATTCGCCGAAGAACTCGTCGTACTTGATCTTGCCCGCGGGGTAGTCCACCGCGGTGACTTCGCCGACCCCGGCGGTACGGAAGCCCAGCTTGTCGCGGTACAGGTAGTAGCCGTCGGCCACCTGCCAGGTGACCGCCACGCGGTCGGCGGCGAGGGCTTCCACGCGGGAGGCGAAGGCCTGCTCCGGCGGCAGCAGTTCCTCGTCCTGGGACAGGACGTCGTGGGAGGCCATGCTTGCAATCGCTGGCACCAGCACCCAGATCAGGGTGCGCAGGATTCGCCTCATCGGTCGATGTTCTCGTCAATCCGGTTGTCTTCTCGCCCGGGAGCCACGACGCTCGCGGGTCGGTGGCTCTGGCGGCGCTTCATCTTCCGGTCTATTGTAAGCTTCAGGTCGCCCACCCGGGACACGGATCGTAAGACATGTTTTCATTTCGCTTCCTTTTCCTTTTGTTCATCCTCGTGCCCTTCGTCGAGATCTACCTGCTGATCGAGATCGGCTCGGAGATCGGCGCCGTTTCGACCATTGCGCTGGTGGTGCTGACCGCGGTGATCGGCGCCTGGCTGGTGCGACGCCAGGGCGTGGAGGCGCTCACCCGGGTGCAGCACAACCTCGACCAGGGCGTTTTGCCGGCCATGGAGCTGCTCGAAGGGCTGTTCCTGCTGGTGGCGGGCGCGCTGCTGCTGACCCCGGGCTTCTTCACCGATGCCATCGGCTTCGCCTGCCTGACGCCGCCGCTGCGGCGGATGATGATCACCTGGCTGGCGCGTCGCAGAGCGGCGCAGGTGGCGGCCGGCCGGTCCGGACCGGGGCGGGCCGGGCCCGGTGCCGCGGCCCGGCCGGGACAGCCGCTGGAGGGCGAGTTCACCCGCGTCGACGACGACCCGCGCCGGTAGGAAAATTTTCCCTGCCCGGTCTTGACTTCGCGATGCGCGTCCCTATGATTAGCACTCGCTCGGGTTGAGTGCTAGCAAAGCGCTCCTCCCACGACACAAAAAGTTCATCAAGTCATTCATTTTCATAGGAGAGTACGAATGAAGATTCGTCCACTTCACGATCGCGTTGTGGTTCGCCGTCTCGAAGACGAGCGCAAGACCCCCGGTGGGATCGTCATTCCGGACAGCGCGGCCGAAAAGCCGATGCAGGGTGAAATCCTGGCCGCCGGCAACGGCAAGATCCTCGAAGGCGGCGAAGTGCGCCCGCTGGACGTCAAGGTTGGCGACAAGGTGCTGTTCGGCAAGTACTCCGGCACCGAGGTGAAGGTCGACGGCGAAGAGCTGCTCATGATGCGCGAAGACGACATCATGGGCGTGATCGAAGCCTGATCACCCCGAATCGAAGCCCCACCGTATTCAACCGATAGCGAGTTTTTGAGGAATATCGAAAATGGCAGCTAAAGAAGTCAAATTTGGCGAATCCGCCCGCGCCGCCAAGCTGCGTGGCGTCAACATCCTGGCCGACGCGGTCAAGGTCACCCTGGGTCCCAAGGGCCGCAACGTGATCCTCGACAAGTCCTTCGGCGCCCCCACCGTCACCAAGGACGGCGTCTCCGTGGCGAAGGAAATCGAGCTGAAGGACAAGTTCGAGAACATGGGTGCGCAGATGGTCAAGGAAGTGGCCTCCAAGACCTCCGACGTCGCCGGCGACGGCACCACCACCGCCACCGTGCTGGCCC
>CAYGJZ010000008.1:0-80749 GCA_964350265.1 uncultured Gammaproteobacteria bacterium
GTTGCTGGTGGTGAAGCCGATCTGGTTGTTGACGATGATGTGCACGGTGCCGCCGGTGGAGTAGCCCCGCGACTGCGACATGTTGAGGGTTTCCATGACCACGCCCTGGCCGGCGAAGGCGGCGTCGCCGTGGATCAGCACCGGGATCACGGTATCGCGATCGGCATCCTTGCGTCGATGCTGGCGTGCCCGCACCGAACCCTCCACCACCGGGTTGATGATCTCCAGGTGCGAGGGGTTGAAGGACAGCGCCAGGTGCACCGGGCCGCCGGGGGTCATGATGTCGGAGGAAAAACCCTGGTGGTACTTGACGTCGCCGGAGTCGTTGTCGTCGAAGGTGGTGTTGTAGTTGCCCTCGAACTCGCCGAACAGTTCCTTCGGCGACTTGCCGAGGATGTTGACCAGCACGTTGAGACGGCCGCGGTGGGCCATGCCGATGACCACCTCCTTGACGCCGCCGGCGCCGCAGCGCTGGATCAGCTCGGAGAGCATCGGGATCAGGCTCTCGCCGCCCTCCAGCGAAAAGCGCTTCTGACCGACATACTTGGTGTGCAGGTACTTCTCGATGCCCTCGGCGGCGGTCAGCCGTTCGAGGATGTGCCGCCGCACGTCGGCCTCCGGGGCGCGGCGGGCGGGGATGGTCTCCACCCGCTTCTGGATCCAGCGCTTCTCCTCGGTGCGGGTGATGTACATGTATTCCACGCCCACGGTGGCGCAGTAGATGTCCTGGCAGGCGTCGATGATCTCGCGCAGGGTCAGCCGGTCGGCGGCGGCGAAGGAGCCGGTGTCGAAGACGGTGTCCAGGTCGGCCTCGGTGAGACCGTTGGCGGCCAGCTCGATGTCGCCGAGGGGTTCCTGCTCGACCAGGCCGAGGGGATCGGTATCGGCCACCTGGTGACCGCGGGTGCGGTAGGCGTTGATCAGCCGCAGCACCCCGGACTGTCGCTTGGCCACCCCGGCGGTCCACTGCTGCGAACCCGTCACCTGCCCGCGCGGGGCGTCATCGGTGGGGGTTGGATCGGCGAGGTTGCGAAAGGTTTCCACCCAGTGCGGGTCCACCGAGTCGGGGTCGGACAGGTACTGCTGGTAGAGGTCTTCGAGGTAGGACGCGTTGCCCCCGGAAAGGAAGGACAATGCTGCTGGCGGGAGGGAGTCGGTTTGCTCTTTCGTCATTGCACCAGTGCCATGTTGGATCGGAGCGGTTGGTGTTCGTGCGACGGGTCGGCGGTTGGCGGTTGCGCCACGGTGGGCCGATTATAGTCGAGAACCCCGGTACCGGTTAAGGGTTGATCGTCTTAAATTCTTGAATTCGTTGTGTTGCACCGTCTTCGCGCAGCCGCCCGGGCGGTACGCTAGCGGGTTCCGGTGTGGCCGAAGCCGCCGTCGCCGCGCGACGAGGCGTGGAACTCGTCCACCACCTCGAAGCGGGCCTGCACCACCGGCACCAGTACCATCTGCGCGATGCGTTCCCCGGGCTCGATCTCGTAGCTTTCGCGGCCGCGGTTCCACAGCGACACGAACACCTGGCCCTGGTAGTCGGAGTCCACCAGCCCGACCAGGTTGCCGAGCACGATGCCGTGCTTGTGACCGAGGCCGGAGCGTGGCAGCAGCACGGCGGCCAGCGTCGGATCGCCGATGTGGATGGCCATGCCGGTGGGGATCAGCGCGGTGTCGCCGGCGCGCAGCAGCATCGGCTTGTCGATGCAGGCGCGCAGGTCGACCCCGGCCGAGCCCTCGGTGGCATAGCCGGGTAGGCCGAATTCGTCATGCAGGCGCGGGTCGAGAATCTTCAGCTGGATGTTGCTTGGCATATCGTTGCAGGATGAGTTGGCACAGTTCGCGCGCGAGGTCCCGCTTGTCGGCCGGGCCGAGCGTGACCGCTTGCTGGCGATCGATGACGAGGAGGGTGTTGGTGTCGCTGTTGAAGCCGCCGTCCTCGCCGCCCACCCGGTTGGCGGCGACCAGGTCGAGGTTCTTGGCCTCGAGCTTGCCGCGGGCATAGTGCTCGAGGTCGCGGGTCTCGGCGGCGAAGCCGACGCAGAACGGGCGCGGGTCCCGCGCAGCCACGCTGGCGAGGATGTCCGGGTTGCGCACCAGCGTGAGGGTTACGGTGTCGTCGTTCTTCTTGATCTTGTCGGCCTGGATCGAGGCCGGGCGGTAGTCGGCCACCGCGGCCACGGCGACGAACAGGTGCACGCCGTCGACGTGGGCCTGCACGGCATCGTGCATTTCCTGCGCCGAGCGCACGTCGAGCTGGCGGCTGACGCGGGCACGGGGCAGGTGGCACGGGCCGCTGACCAGGGTGACCTCGGCGCCGGCGGCCTCGAGGGCCTCGGCCACCGCGTAGCCCATCTTGCCCGAGGAGTGGTTGGTGATGCCGCGCACCGGGTCGATGGCCTCGAAGGTCGGTCCCGCGGTGACCAGGGCGCGCAGGGCGCTGGCCGCGCCGTGTCCGCTGGCGTCGAGGGCGGCGACGATGTCCTGCGGCTCGCTCATGCGGCCGGCACCGGTCTCGCCGCAGGCCTGGGCGCCGCTGGCCGGGCCGATCACCTGCGCGCCGTCGGCCACCAGCTGCTCGATGTTGCGGCGGGTGGCCGGGTGCTGCCACATCACCCGGTTCATCGCCGGGGCCAGCGACAGCGGCGCCTCGCTGGCCAGGCACAGGGTGGTCAGCAGGTCGTCGGCGAAGCCGCCCGCGAGCCGGGCAATGCAGTTGGCGGTGGCCGGGGCGATCACGATGCGGTCGGCCCAGCGGGCCAGGTCGATGTGGTCCATGCCCGATTCCGCCTCGCTGTCGAGCAGGGTGTGGCGCACCGGCAGGCCGCTCACCGCCTGCAGGGTCAGCGGGGAGATGAAGGCGGTGGCCGAGGTGGTCATCACCACGCGCACGCTGGCCCCGGCATCGCGGAGCCGGCGAACCAGTTCGGCGGACTTGTACGCGGCAATGCCTCCGCTGACGCCAAGGATGATGTTGTTGCCGCGCAAGGACATGGCTGAAGTGTAGCGCCACAAAGACGATAATATAACCGTCAATTCGCCACTTTCACGGTCGCGGCCGGCGTCCGTCGCGGTGGTCGACGAAGGAACTCGAAATCTGATCACAGGGAGGTCGCCGATGACCATACGAGACTGGCCCAGCGCCGAACGTCCACGCGAGAAATTCATCCAGCGCGGCCCCGCCAGCCTGTCCGATGCCGAGCTGCTGGCGTTGTTCATCCGTACCGGCAGCCGTGGCCGTACCGCGGTGGACATTGCCCGCGAGCTGCTCAGCCGCTTCGGCAGCCTGCGCGCCCTGCTGGCGGCGCCGCTCGCCGAGCTGTGCGCGGTGCCGGGGCTGGGACTGAGCAAGTGCGTGCAGCTGCATGCCGCCCGCGAGCTCGGCGCCCGTCACCTCGGCGAGCAGTTGCGTCGCGGCGTCGCCCTGTCCTCGCCCCGGGATGCCGCCGACTTCCTCACCGTGCAGCTGCGCGACCTGCCGGTGGAGGTGTTCGGCTGCGTGTTCCTGGACAACCGTCACCAGGTGCTCGGCTACGAGAACCTGTTCGAGGGCACCGTGAACGCCGCCTCGGTGCACGTGCGCGAGGTGGTGCGGCGGGTCATCCACCACAATGCCAGCGCCATCATCGTCGCCCACAACCACCCCTCCGGGGTGGCCGAGCCGAGCGAGGCCGACGTCTCGGTGACCCGCCGCCTGCGCGACGCCCTGGGCCTGCTCGAGGTGCGGCTGCTCGACCACCTGGTGATCGGCAACGGCCAGTGCGTCTCCCTCGGCGAACGCGGCCTGCTCTGACCGCCCGGGGCGGATCCGACGCCGTGGCCGGTTTGACTGGTCAATGCCGCGCGAATCTGGTATAAAACGCGACCCTTCGAATTCCATGCCCGTTTGTCAGGAGATTTCAGCCATGGCCCGTGTGTGTCAGGTGACCGGGAAGAAGACCATTACCGGCAACAACGTTTCCCACGCGCACAACAAGACGCGTCGCCAGTTCAAGCCCAACCTGCATTATCGCCGGTTCTGGGTGGCCAGCGAGAACCGCTGGGTGCGCCTGCGCGTGTCCAACAACGGCCTGCGCACCATCGACAAGCGCGGCATCGACGTGGTGCTCAGCGAACTGCGCGCCCAGGGCGTGCGCGTCTAGCGCCCAGATCGAACCAGGAGAATTCGCCATGCGAGACAAGATCCGGATGATTTCCAGCGCCGGCACCGGCCACTTCTACACCACCACGAAGAACAAGCGCACCATGACCGAAAAGCTCGAAATGAAGAAGTTCGACCCGGTCGCGCGCAAGCACGTCATCTACAAGGAAGGCAAGATCAAGTAGTTGCCGACCCGTAGGGGATTCGAAGAAAAGGCGGCCACTGGCCGCCTTTTTTCGTGGGCCGGCCGCCGCGGCAGGGCCGCGGCGGGGACGATGGCTCAGGCCGCCGCCAGGCGGTAGCCGCGCAGCCGGGCGGAGAACTCGCGCAGCACCGAGATGCCGGAATTCTCGGCCTGGATGCACCATTCCTCGAGCTTGTGCATGAGCTGCTCGGGAGAGGCATGGGCGCCGTTCCAGGTGTCCTGCAGCGCCGCCTTCATCGACAGCACGAAGGTCAGCCGCGGGCTGATCGAGCCGAGGCTGTCGTCCGCCGCGTGGTCGTGGCCGGCGACGTCACGGGCCCGGGCACGGGCCCGCGCCGGCCGGTTCAGTCGCGCCACCGCGCGCTTGACGATGCCGCGCTCGGGGCTGCCGCGCAGGGCTTTCAGCTCCTCCCGGTAGACACGCTTGACCACCAGGTGGAAGAAGTCCGCCATCACCTGGAAGCGGTTGGCCACCACCGCGTTCACCGTGTCCAGGTCGCAGCGGGATTTCACCGGGTCGCGATCCAGCCGCGGCACGGTACGCTGGATGCGGGCCAGCTTCAGCGCGCTCAGCAGTTTCAGGTAGACCCAGCCGATGTCGAACTCGAAGCGACGGGTGGCGAAACGCGCCGAGGAGGCATAGGCGTGGTGATTGTTGTGCAGCTCCTCGCCGCCGACGATGATGCCCCAGGGCACGATGTTGCGGCTGGCGTCGCGGGTCTCGTAGTTGCGGTAGCCGAACCAGTGCCCGACGCCGTTGATCACGCCGGCGGCCCAGAAGGGAATCCATGCCATCTGCACTGCGAACACCGCCGCGCCGGCGAGCGGGCCGAAGGCGACCACGTCGATGACCAGCATCAGCGCGATGCCGCTGCCGGGCAGGCGGGCATAGACGTTGCGTTCCAGCCAGTCGTCCGGGGCGCCGTGGCCGAACTGGCGAATGGTGGCGGTGTCGCGCACCGCGCGGCGGTACAGCGACACGCCCTGCCACAGGACCTTGTTGATGCCGTAGACCTGCGGGCTGTGCGGGTCGCCGGCGGATTCCACCCGCGCATGGTGCTTGCGGTGCACGGCGATCCACTCGCGGGTGATCATGCCGGTGGTCAGCCACAGCCAGAAGCGGAACACGTGGGCCACCGCCGGATGCAGGTCGACGGCGCGGTGGGCCTGGTGACGGTGCAGGTACAGGGTGACCGCGATGATGGTGAAATGGGTCATTGCCAGGGTCACCAGCACCAGCGCCCACCAGGGCAGGTCGAACAGGGGAGTCAAGCTCATGGTAAGTCCAGTTCCAGTCGCAGCGTGCGCCCGGATACTCCGTGCACCGAGTCGCGCGCGTCAATGATCACCGACGAAACGCCGTCGGGAATGTCGATCCCGGACAGGCTCCGGGTAAAGGGTTGTTCGTGCACGTGGGGATGCGCCAGGGTGCGCGTGCCCAGTACCCGGCCGTCGTCGGTCAGCACCCGCCAGCGGTCGGCATAGTGCTCCCAGCCGGTATCGGCATGGGCGAGGGTGACGTCGAAACGGCAGGTGCGCCGCTCGCAGTGAGCGCTGGCATCGACGATCTCGACGTCGTCGCCCACGGCAGCACCGGTGAACAGGAGGGGAAGAAGGAGAGGAAAGAGGGCGTGCGTGCGCGACGCGGGTCGCGCCGGGTCAGCGGGCTCGGTAGGTGATTCTGCCTTTGCTGAGATCATAGGGCGTCAATTGTACCGTGACGCGGTCGCCGCGAAGAATGCGGATGTAGTTCTTGCGCATCTTCCCGGAGATGTGTGCCGTCACCACGTGCCCGTTGTCGAGCTCGACGCGGAACTGCGTGTTGGGAAGGTTCTCCAGCACGGTACCTTCCATCTCGATATGATCTTCTTTCGCCACAGGCTGCCCGGGGTCGTTGAAAAGCCCGGCAGTATAGTCGTTTTGCCCCGCGGATTCTAGGCATCCCGGGTGTCTCCGGCGACACCGTCGCCGGCCAGGTGGCGGGCCACGCGATCCAGGGCGCTGTCGTCCAGGCCCACCGCGCGCAGCTCGCGCAGGGTGTTGATCACGTAGTCCTGGTTGGGGCCCTTCTGCCCGTGGCAGCGGGAGATGCGCTCGGCCAGCTGCCGCTCGCACATCGGCGGCATGTACTGCGGGTGGTCGCGACGCACGCGGAAGGTGAGGGCGCGTACCCGGCGGGCATCGCCGAGGCAGGCGTTGACGAACACCGGCTTGTAGACGTTGCTGACCATCTCGCGGTCCTCGAGGTAGGCCACCACCCCGGTCTTGTCCTCGTTGCGCACGCGGTAGGCATAGCCGGTACAGCTGCCGCCGCGATCCAGTCCCAGCACCAGCCCGGGGGCCTCCGGGGTGCCGCGGTAGCGCAGCGAACTGACGCACAGCCGCCGGTGCAGGCCGTAGACGGTGGCGACGTGGCGGCCGTCGTGGACGAAGCCGGGATTCCACATCAGCGAGCCGTAGCCGAAAATCCACAGCGGCTGGTCGTCGTCGGGAATCGGGATCAGGACGGAGGGCTTCACGCGGTCGATATCCACCAGGAGTACCCGCGCAGCCGCCGGCGGCGACCACGGGAGCGATGAACGGATTTTGGTAATATCCTCGCCCGGCGTCAATGGCACGAGCGCCGAGCACGCCCCGCCCGGGGCGGAAGACCAATAGGAACGGGGACATTCCACGATGATGCGAGCGCGGCAACCATGAGCATCGAACTGCCGTTACGCGGTATACGCGTGGTGGATTTCACCACCCTGCTGCCCGGCCCGCTGGCCACCTTGCTGCTGCGACGGGCCGGCGCCGAGGTGATCAAGATCGAGCCGGCCGGTGGCGAGGCCATGCGCACCCTGCTCGGCGACGACGGCGCCGCCTTCGGCCTGCTCAACGGCGGCAAGCGCAGCGTCTGCGCCGACCTGAAGGACCCCCGGCAGCGGGACGCGGTGCGCGCGCTGTGCGGCGGCGCCGACGTGGTGCTGGAGCAGTTCCGTCCCGGCGTCATGGATCGCCTGGGACTGGGCTACGAGACCCTGCGCGACGGCCACGAAGACCTCGTCTACTGCGCCATCACCGGCTATGGCCAGCAGGGGCCGAACCGCGCCCTTGCCGGTCACGACATCAACTACCTGGCCGACGCCGGCCTGTTCAGCCTGTTCCGCGACGACCACGGCAGCCCGCGACCACCGCCGGTGCAACTGGCCGACGTGGTCGGCGGTGCCTACCCGGCGTTTTCCAACATCCTGCTGGCGCTGCTGCAACGACTGCGGTCCGGCCGGGGCGCCTACCTCGACATCGCCATGACCCGCGCCCTGGCGGCGCTGTCGGTTTCCGCGGTGGCCGCCGCCGGCCAGTACGACCGACAGGCCGATCCGCTGTCGGGACAGGCCGCCAACTACCGCTGCTACCGCTGCGCCGACGGCGCCTGGTTGGCGGTGGGCGCCCTGGAACCGCGCTTCTTCTCCGCCCTGTGCCAGGCCCTGGCCCTGCCCGAATCCGTCGCCGCGGCCGATCCGGCGGATGCCGCGGTGGTCGATGTCCTGGCCAGGCGCTTCGCCGAGCAGCCGGCCTCGGCCTGGCTGCGGCGCCTGGCCGGGGTCGACGCCTGCTGCAATGCCGTGCGCAGCCTGCCCGAGGCGCTGGCGACGCTGGCCGACGACGGCCTGCGGGGGCTGCCGTTGCCGCTGGCACCGTGCTTCGACCGCGGCGACGAGGTGGTGCCGAGGCCCGGAGAGGCCAACGACGAGTTCCTGCAACTGGAAACGGAGCCGGTGGAGCCATGATCGACGCCACCGAGCGCTTCGGCGGCCGGGTCGCCGACTACCAGCGCTACCGGCCTGGCTACCCGCCGGCCCTGGTGGACTGGCTGATCGATGCCGGGGCGCTGGCCGCCGGCGGCCACGTGGTCGATCTCGGCTGCGGCACCGGGTTGCTGTCGGCGGTGTTCCTCGACGCCGGCCTGCGCGTCACCGGCGTGGAGCCCAATGCCCCGATGCGCGAGGCGGGGCAGGCCTGGCTCGGCGCCCACCCGGCCTTCGACGCGGTGGCCGGCACCGCCGAGGCCACCGGGCTGCCCGATCGCTGCTGCGACCTGGTGGTCGCCGGCCAGGCCTTTCACTGGTTCGATCCGGACGCCTGCCGCGCCGAGTGCCTGCGCATCGCGCATGCCCCCGCCCACGCGGCGATGATCTGGAACGAGCGCAGGCTCGGCACGCCGTTCATGGACGACTACGAGGCCCTGCTCCTGGCCCACTGTCCGGAGTACCGCGCCATCATGGCCAGCCACGTCGACCAGGGAGCGCTGTCGCGCTTCTTCCAGGGGGATTTTCGGCGTCACTCGTTGCCCAATCACCAGCGGCTCGACTTCGCCGCCCTGCGCGGCCGGCTGATGTCGTCCTCCTATGCGCCGATGGCGGGTGCCCCCGGCCACGACGCCCTGGTGCAGGCACTCGCCGACCTGTTTTCCCGCCACGCGTTGGACGGATGCGTGCAGATCGATTACCGTACGGTCATTATTGTTGCCCCGTTGGTCCGGGCGAACTGAACGCCAGCTGAACCGATTCCTGGCCGGTCACGACACAACCACGTCGGCACGCTGGAGGTGTGCCCACCCAAACGTGAACAACGAGACCAACGGAGGCATGCCATGCTCAATGCTTCGACACCCGCCGCCGACCACCCGGGCCGGCGACTCCTTCCCCTCGCGGCCATGTTGTCGGCGGCGCTGCTCGCCCTGCCGGCGGCGGCCCAGACCGGCACCGTGAACGTGGTGAAGCCGCTCAACCCGGCGCCCGTGAACAGCAAGGTGCGCAAGATCAACGTCGATCCCGACGCCGCCGCGGCGCTGCAGCCGGCCGCGCCGAAGGTGCGCACGCTGAAGGTCAAGGAGCCGGCGCCGGAGAAGGTGCGCAGGATCCCCACCGCGCCGGCCGTGCAGAAGCTGCCCGGCGCCGGTGACGCGGGCGGCGCGACCACCGCGAAGACCCCGGGCAGGGTTCCCGTCAACATCCCGGCGAAGACCGCCGTGGGGCAGCCCGGTGCCGGCGACAAGGCAGCGGTCGCCGCCGTGCCGAAACGGTTGCCGACGCCGGCCATTTCCACCTTGCCCACGGTGAAGCTGGCGCCGAAGTCCAGCCTCGCCCCGCGCCTGGACACGGCGCCTGCGAAGCGCCTCGTGGTGACGCCGCCACCGACCGGGAAGATCGCCGGCAGCACCCGCGAAGTGGCTGATACCAAGTCCCGCCTGCAACGGCTCCCGACGCGTACCGCGCCGGCGGGCGTGGTCAGCCCCGGTAGCAACAACGGCACGCTGGGCAGCCTGGGCGCGGCGGGCGGTCTCGGCCGCGCGGCGCCGCTCGGCACCGCTCCCTCCGCCTTCGGCGCCGCACGGCTGAACCGCGCCGCCAACCGGGCCGATGTCCTGGAAGGCGGCAGCGGCATCTACGGGGATATCGCCGGCGAGGGTGGCCAGGTCACCTCCGACGGCATGACGGACGAGCAGGAGGCAGCGGATCTCGCCTCGGTGTTGGGCCAGGTCCCGCAAGGCGAGGGCACCACGGTGGACGACTACCGCGGGTCGCACCAGGAGGGCACCGATGGCGACATGTTTTCCATCGACCGCCGCCAGACCGGGGCCGCCCAGGAAGCGGCCGACGCGCTGCTGCAGGCCGGGGTCCAGGCCGGCGAGGACGGCGACGGTGGCGGCAACGGCGGCGATGGCGGGGAAAACGTGATGAATTTCACGCTGGAGGAAAGCGAGCAGGATCGCGAGGCCGCCGGGCTGAACGACAACGAGATGTCCTTCAGCGCGGAGGAGGACGAACAGAACCAGGACGCGGCGGACGAAGAGCAGACCGCCGGCCAGCAGGAGGGCGACGAGACCATGTCCTTCGGCGAAGAGGAAGTGAGCGACGATACCGATGCCTGGGAAGAAGAGCAGCAGGCCGGGGACGATGACGGCGCCGAGGGCGACTGCGCGCCGGGCGACAGCGCCTGCACCGGCGACACCGGCATGAGCGTGGCCGGTGGTGAAGACGATCCGCCGCCGTCGGGGGACTGCGGC
The DNA here is from genome assembly GCA_964350265.1 of uncultured Gammaproteobacteria bacterium. Lineage (GTDB taxonomy): Bacteria > Pseudomonadota > Gammaproteobacteria > Arenicellales > CAJQKF01 > BQJD01. The sequence goes on from CAYGJZ010000008.1 coordinate 10,393, forward strand.
GAGAACGGCCAGAACTGCGTCGGCGACCATGGCCCCGGTGGCGGCAGTTCCACGGTGCGCACCGCCGGCATGGGCGCTGGCGGGCCGCTGGCGGCGGACCCGGTGGCGGGTCTGAACCCGGCGGTGGACATCGTCGGCGACGGTGGCCTGGATGCCGAGCACCTCGACCGCGCGCGGCTGGATGCCATCCTGCAGGACCGCCTGGACCCGGGTCGCTGAGCATGCCGATTTTGCGCTTGTTTTCGCCGCGCCGGCGCCGTGTTTTCGGCGCCGGCTGCCTGGCCCTGCTGGCCAGCCTGCCGCTGCTTGCCGACAACCCCGACTGGGTGCCGGCGCTGGCCATGGACGGCACCGTGCTGGCACGCGGCGACCAGCCGCTGCGCATCGCCCTGCCGGCGGACATGCCCGCCGAGAGCCTGGCCTGGCTGGCGCTGGAACTGGACGGGGTGGATGTCAGCGAGATCGTGGTGCTGGAACAGCAGGGCAGCACCCAGGTGGTCACGGTGACCCCGCCGCAGGCCCTGGCCCCCGGGGACCACGAACTGCGCCTGGTCGAGTACACGCCGGCCGGGGACATCCTCGAGCGCGGCCTGTGGACCCTGTCGCTGGCCGGCGCACCGGCGGTGGGCGAGGCGGCACGCCGCTTCTTCGCCGCCGAGTTCCTGCTCGACGGCTCCTACCGGGTGGCCGACAACGAGTACACCTCCTTCACCGATGCCGCCCACGGCCAGGGTGCGGCCACCATCCAGGCATCGTCGGTGGATGGCGGCTTCACCTCCGAGGCCTACGTCGCCCTGCTGTACGATTCCTACGGCGCCGACATCGGCGTGGTCGAGGAAGACGAGGTGGTGGACGATCCCACCGCGGTGGACGCGCCGCTGTTTGCCGACCCGCGCGGTGGTCGCGAGGTGGAGCTGGCCGAGTACCGCCTGTCCACCCGCGGCCAGAACGTCTCGGCCATCGTCGGTCACCATGCGCCGGTGGCCGATGGCCTGCTGGTGCAGAACTTCCATCGGCGCGGCCTGTCGGTGACCGCGCGCAGCGACAACGATCGCCTGGTGGCGTCCGGCTTCGCCTTTCGCACCGAGCCGGTCAGTGGCTTCCGCTACGGTGCCGGCATCGGCGACAGCGAGCACCGCGTGGCCGGCAGCATGGTCTCGGTGAGCCCGCTCGCCGCCACCGATGCCCTGACCGTGTCGGCCACCTACCTGCGTGGCGAGGGCGAGGACCATTCCGGACTCGGCGTGGCCGGCGACGACATCGAGCCGGAAGGCGACGGCTACAGCCTGGCGCTGGCCTCCACCGTGCTCGACCGTCGCCTGGAACTGCGCCTGGAACATGCCCAGACGCGCTACGACTTCGACGGCGGGCGCGGCGACTTCGACCGCACCGAGGACGATGCCGAGTCCTTCCTCGGCCTGTTCCACGTCTGGCGCGGACGCCAGCTCGGCGAGCGCCAGGCGAACTGGAACATCGGCTTCGAACGCAAGGAGATCGGCCTGTTCTTCCGCAGCCTGGCCAATCCCTCGCTGCCCTTCGACCGCAAGCTGGAACGGCTGTTCTCGGTGTTCAGCGTCGGTGGCCTGTCCATGCAGCTGCAAGTGGCGCGGGAGACCGACAACGTGCGCGAGGACGACACGCTGCCCACCCTGCACAACGAGCTCGCCTCCTTCCAGGTGTCGTGGTCGCCCTATCCGGAGGTGGACGATTCCGGCCAGCCGGTGCGCCGCTGGTACGGCCAGCCGACCTTGAGCTTCGTCGGGCAGTACTCCGACCAGCTCCACCAGGACCTGCCCGCGGAACTGGCCGCGGCCGGCGCCGACCGCCAGGTCGCCACCTACCAGGGCGGCGTCTCCTTCCAGTACGAGCGCTTCTTCTGGGGCCTGAACTACGGCTACTCGGTGGAGAAGGACTTCGGCTTCTTCGAGGTCGACAACCGTCACCGTCTCACCGACCTGTCCATGCAGTGGCTGCCCGCCCAGCGGCTCAGCCTCGGCGCGCAGTTGCAGTACAACAGCGTCCACGGCGACGACGCCGAGCGCACCGCGCGCAGCTACCTGGCCGGTGTCGACGCCCGCCTGGCGGCCTTCGACGACCGTCTCACCACCACCTTCAGCTACAGTGTGAACGAAAACGGTGCGCGCGACGACTCAATCGACGCGCGCTACGAAACCGCGAGCCTGCGCTTCGACTGGCTGCTGCGCCCGGCACGGGAAAACCGCCCGGCCTGGACGTTGTGGCTGCAGGGGGAGCGCCAGGTCTACGACGATGGTGTCAACCCGGAGTTCGACACCGACCCGTGGCAGGTCTTCGTCGGCGCGCGCATGGACTGGTCACTCGGCCGGTCCTGGTGATGACGCGGAGAATCGAACCATGACTGCTCAAAAACTCGCCCGGGTGATCGCGCTGGCCGCCGCCGCGATGCTGCCCGCCGCCCATGCCATCGACGCCGTGGTCAGCCCGTCGTCGACCTCGGCCGCGGTGGATGCCACCGCGCTGGTCAACCTGACCACCCCCGGCGCCGTGGACGGCTTCGACCAGAACACGCCCCTGCTCGAGGTGCTGGACCGGCGCAACATCCCGCTGCGCAGCGTGCTGGCGCCGGCCAGTTTCGCGCTCAGCTGGAACCCGGTGTTCGAAGGCATCGTGACCAGCTACACGTCGACCTCCTCCCAGGGCGTGCTGCGCCTGGACGGCGAGCAGGTGGGCGTGCGCAACCAGACCCTGTCGTCGTTCTGCATCAACCCCAACTGCGCGTTGGCCAGCGAGACGCTGACCCTGGCGCCGGCGGTCGGCGAGGACATCGCGCGTACCCTGCTGCAGGGGATCACCCTGGGCGAAGCCGCCCGCGGCATCGGCAACCGCAGCGCGACGCTGTCGTATACCCGCGCCTTCAGCCACGCCGGCACATCGCCGGACGATCACGTGGCCACGGTGAACATCGCGCTGTCCTTGCGCCCCAACGTCAACGTGTCGCTGGCCGCCTTCCGCCTGCTGTCGGTAGAGGGGCGCAGTGGCTCGCTGTCGCTGCCGGCCGCGACCACCGCCCAGGTGCCGGTCAACCTGTCCTGGGAGGTGCGCTACGAACAGCTCGGCGCGCCGCCGCCGGTGACCCTGCGCTCGGACGCGGTGGAGGTGCTCGACGCCAATGGCCGTCTCCTGCAACGCATCCCGCGGCCGCTGACCCGCGCCCTGGCCCGTGGTCGCAGCCTCGCCGAGGCCTTCCCCGGCGCGGGTGCGGCCACCGGCAGCGAACAGTTCAACGATGTGCTCACCCTGCCGCCCTCGGTGGCCGCCGCGGCAGCCCGCGCCGGCACCTCGCGCATCGTGCTGCGACGCACCTTCACCGACGGCTCGACCACGCGCTCGGCGGACATCCCGCTGGTCGTCGGCAGCACCTCGATGGCCGCCTTCCAGGTGACCCGTGTCGACCTGCGCTTCGAGGACGGTGCCCGGGCCGCGGTGGTGGACCGGAACCTGCCGTTGCACGCGGTGGCCGACATCAACTACCTCGGCAGCGGCCAGTTGCAGGCGACCTGGGAGTGGGCGCCGGTGTCCGGCGGCGGCGCGCCGCTGTTCCGCCCGCTGCCGCCGTCGACGCCCCTGGTGGCCAGCGCGCCGCCCACCGACTTCGACACCCGCTACAGCCGCACCCTGGTGCGCGAGTTTCTCAACAACCGCCAGCGCATCCGCCTGGTCAGCCCGGTGCTGCCCACCACCGAGACCGGCGGCGTGCTGCTGCGCCTGACCATCGGTGCCCCCGACGTCGCCTTCCAGTTGCCGGTGATTCGCTACTACGTCGGCGGTGACGGCGCCCCGCCGGTGCTGGACACGGCGGGCCTGGCGCCGTTGTCGCTGCTGGCCCCGACAGGCAATGCCGATGTCCGCCGGGACACCCTGTTCCGCTGGCTGCCGGTGGCCGGGGCGACCGCCTACCGGATGGAATGCTACGACGACCTGATGATGTCGGCCGGCATGCGCACCGGGCAGGTGGTGCCGCTGGAGCGTGCCCAGCTGGCGGTCAGCGCGCTGGTCATGGAGCACCTGGAAGAGGGCGCCGGCTACTGGTGCCGGGTGGTGGCCATCGGCGGTGGCGGGCTGCCCAGCGCCGCCAGCGAGCTGGTCCGGCTCACCGCGCGCCGGTAGCCGCGGGGTCCGGTGATGAAGGCCGTCTTTCCCGGTGCCCGGGCGGTATCGGCGGGTCTTGCGCTGCTGCTGGTCATGCCCTGGCCGGCCGCCCTGGCCGCCGGTACCGTCGCTCCGAGCGCGAGCCCCGCCGCCGGTTCGGGGTCGCTGGCGGTGCCCAAGGTGACGCCCAAGGTGACGCCGAAGGTCACGCCGCATGCCATCGTGCTGAAGCCCGGGGTGGTGCTGCCGACGGACAAGTTCACCGTGCCGCTGGCCGGACCGGACAAGACCCCCGAGCCGGCCAGCTATCCCAACGGCGGCCAGACCACCAAGCCCGCCGCGGACGCCTTCATCGCCAACCCGCCCGGCGACGACGAGCCGGACGACCCGCCCCCCGGCGACCCGCCGCCGGCACCGGATGCCGCGCCGGAACCCCGGCCGCCGTCCACCGCGCCGTCGCCGGTGGACAGGCCGGTCGACGCGCCGGCCATTGCCGAGCCCCCGGCCAGGTCGCCGGCGCCCACCCGGCGGCCGCCGCCGTCGGCGGGCACGTTGCTGGGCGGCGCCCTGCCGGCGCCCGGCGCCGCGCCTGCGGCGGGCGTGGCTGGCCATGCCGACGACGCCGGCTACGAGCCCGGCCAGCTGGTCTTCATGACCGCCGGCATCGACGACGCGCGCACGGTGGCCAACCGCCTGCGCGGCGAGGGCTACCGGCTGCGATCACGCTCCACCCTGGGCAGTCTCGGCCTGGTGATGAGCGTGCTCGCCACCCCGAACGGGGTCGACCCGGTGGTGGCGGCCGAGCAGCTGGCGGCGCGCTTCCCCGAGGTGGTGGTGGATGCCAACCACCGCTACCGGCTGCAGGCCGGTCGCACCTATGCCAACCGCCTGATCGGCTGGGAGGCCGCCGCGCCCTGTCTTGCCGGCGTGCCGGTGGGCATGCTGGACACCCCGGTGGATGCTGGCGACCCGGTGCTGGCCGAGGCCCGCGTGGCGGCACTGGACGTGCTTCCCGGCGGCATACGGCGACCCGATGCCAGCCACGGCACCGCGGTGGCCGCCATCCTCGCCGGTGGTCGGCGGGACGGCTTTTCCGGCCTGTTTGCCGGTGGCGAGTTGGTGGCGGTAAACGTCTTCCGCCTGCGCGACGGCGAGCAGGTGGACAGCACCGCTGCGTGGCTGGTGCAGGGCCTCGACGCGGTGGCCGGCCGCGGGGTGTCGGTGGTCAACGTCTCCCTCGGCGGTGACCACAACCGCCTGCTCGACCTCGCCGTGCAGGCCCTGCTGGCGCGCGGCATCCCGCTGGTGGCGGCGGCCGGCAACGGCGGACACGATGCCGCCCCGGTCTATCCGGCGGCCTATCCGGGGGTGATCGCGGTCACTGCCATCGATGCCCGTGGCCGGGTGTTTCGCGATGCCGCCCGCGGTCCCCACGTGGACTTCGCGGCGCCCGGGGTGGACGTGTTCGTGGCCGTGGCCGACGGTCGCTACGTCAGCGGCACGTCATTCGCCGCCCCCTTCGTCAGCGCCGCGGTGGCCGCGGTGCGCGCCCGCCGCGAGGGACTGACGCCCTCGCAGATCGTCGACTACCTGGCCGGCCTGAGCCGTGATCTCGGCGAGCCCGGCCCGGACCCGGTCTACGGTCGCGGCATGCCCGACCTCGCCGGCCACTGCGCCGCCCTCGAGCGCATGCGCTGAGGGCTACAGCGGCCAGGCCCAGAGAATGGCGGGCACGCCCACCGCCACGATGAGCAGTTCCAGCGGCAGCCCCATGCGCCAGTAGTCGCCGAAGCGGTAGCCGCCGGGACCCAGGATCAGGGTGTTGTTTTTGTGGCCGATGGGGGTGAGAAAGGCACAGGACGCGGACACCGCCACCGCCATCAGGAAGGGATCGGCGCTGACCTCGAGGCCGGCGGCCAGGCTGATCGCCACCGGCGCGGCGATGATGGTGGTGGCGGTATTGTTGAGCACGTCGGACAGCGTCATGGTGGTGATCATGAAGATCACCAGCACCGTCAGCGGACCGTGGCTGCCCGCCCCCTCGAGCAGCAGGTCGGCCAGCAACTGGGTGCCGCCGGACGCCTCCAGCGCCGTGCCCAGCGGGATCATCGAGCCGAGCAGCACGATCACCGGCCATTCCACCGAGTCGTACACCTGCCGGCCACGCACCACGCCGAGGGCGACGAAGGCGATGCAGGCCAGCGCCAGCGCCACCGGCAGGTAGACGAGCCCGGTGCTGGCGGCGACGATGGCGGCGATGAAGATGCCCACGGTGATGCCGGCCTTGCTGCGCTTGGCCATTTCCAGCTCGCGATCGGCCAGCGGCAGGGCGCCGATCCACTCGACGATCTCGTAGACCCGTTCGGCCGGACCGAGCAGCAGCAGCACGTCGCCGGCATGCAGGCTGACGCGGCGGATCTGCTCGCGGAAGCGCCGGCCGCGACGGGAGACGCCGAGCAGGGTGATGCCGTAGCGGTCGAGCAGGTGCATGGAACGGGCGCTGCGGCCCTCGATCCGCGCCCCCGGCCGCACCACCGCCTCCACCAGCACCTGTTCACCGGCCAGTTCCTCGCCACTGTGCTTGGGCGCGTCCTCGTCGGCCTCGTAGGCGAGGCCGGCTTCGCCGGCAAAGGCATCGATGGACTTGGCGTCGGCCTCGATCACCAGGGTGTCGCCGGCGATGATCTCCACCCGGCGGGCGGCCCCGGGCATGCGGCGTTCGTCGCGCACCAGGCCGAGGATGGCGACACCGTGGGACTCGCACTGCTCGTCCAGGTCGCTGACCTTCTTGCCGATGGCCGAGGAATCCTCGTTCACGCGCACCTCGGCGATGTAGTCGCCGAGGTCGAACAGTTCCCGGGCCGAGTCGGCCTCGCGCCGCCCGCGCGGGATCAGTCGCCAGCCCACCAGGGTGACGTAGGCCACCCCGGCCACCGCGCAGGCAATGCCCACCGGCGCGAAGTCGAACATGCCGTAGGCCTCGCCCAGGGCACTTTCGCGGAAGGAGGCGACGATGATGTTCGGCGGCGTGCCGATCAGCGTGATCATGCCGCCGAGGATGGAGGCGAAGGACAGCGGCATCAGGGTCAGTGCCGGGCTGCGGCCGGCCTTCTTCGCTGCCTGCATGTCCACCGGCATCAACAGTGCCAGCGCGGCGACGTTGTTCATCACCGCCGACAGCGCCGCCGCCACCGTGGACATGACGCCGATGTGGGCGAACAGGGAGCTGGAGGCGCGCATCACCCAGCGGGCGATGAGCTCGACCACGCCGGAGTTGGACAGTGCGCGGGAGACGATCAGCACCAGGGCGATGATCACCGTGGCCGGGTGGCCAAAGCCGGCGAAGGCCTGGTCCACCGGCACCACGCCGAGGATGACGGCCAGGATCAAGGCGCCGAAGGCGGTCAGGTCATAGCGCACCTTGCCCCAGATGAGCATGGCGAAGACCGCCACCAGCAGGGCGAACAACAGGGTCTGGTCGGAGGGCATGGGCAGGACACGGTGACGCGGAAGCGATCACTATAGAATCCCGTCGCGTTGATTTACAAGGACGTCCGGGTAACAATTCCGCCCGTCCCGCCACCGCAACCCACCAAGCATCATGTCCGCACCGGACCCAGACATCGAGTTGATCGAACGCATCGCGCGCGGCGATTCCGAGGCGATGACGCGCTTCTACCAGGCCCACGAGAAGCGCGTCTATGCCTTCGCGCTCCGCAAATTGAACGATCCGCACGCCGCCGCCGACATAGTGGTCGAGGCCATGATGGCGGTGTGGAACGGTGCCGGTTCCTTCCAGGGTGGATCCAAGGTGACCACCTGGCTGTTCGGCATCGCTCACCGCAAGGCGGTGGACCTGGTGCGCAAGCGCAGCCGCCACGAGGCCGACGAGCTGGATTTCGACGTGGTCGACGACGACGGGGACTTCACCCGCGCGCTGGCCGCGGCGGAAGACGGCGAACAGGTGCGCCGTTGCCTCGCGGGACTGCCCGAAGCGCAGCGGGAGATCGTCCACCTGGCCTTCTTCGAGGACTTGTCCTACCCGGAGATCGCCAACCTGGTGGACTGCCCGGAGGGAACGGTGAAAACGCGCATATTCCACGCCAAGAAGAAGTTGCGCCTGTGCCTGGAACGGTTGATGCGAGGATGACGCGATGAGCGAGACGAAACGAGAGGACGACGACCTGGAGCAACTGCTGCCCTGGTACGTGAACGGCACCCTCACCGCCGAGGAGCACCAGGCGGTGGAGGCCTACCTCGCGCGCAGCGAGTCGGCGCGCACCCAGGCGGCCTTCCTGGCGCGGGTGCGCGAGGCGGTGCGCGACCAGGAACACGGCTCCCCCGGGGCCTTCGGCCTGGCCCGCCTGAAGACGGCGATGGCCGCCGGCGAGGCCGGCCGGGATGCGAAGCCGGCGCCGGCGAAGTCGTCGCCGATGACGCAGCGCTGGCGCATGGTGGCGGCGGCGGCGGGGGTGGTGGTGATGATCCAGGCCGGCCTGCTGTTCGAGTCCTGGCGGGAGCCTGCCTACCAGCCGCTGGGAGCGGCGGACACGGCGCCGATCCAGGTCAGCTTCCGCGACGAGGCCAGCGCCGGGCAGATCGGTGCCCTGCTGGCGGAACTCGGTGCCAGCATCCGCTCGGGGCCGGGATCTCTCGGCATCTACCGCCTGGCCCTGGAAGAGGGCGCGGCGTCGGTGGACGAGGTGGTCGCCGCGCTGCGCGCCGCGGGCATCGTCGAGGACGTGCGCGCCGATCCGTAGACGGTCGGCGCGGGCGACGTCTTCAGCGGAAGGTGTAGCCGAAGGCCTCGCGAAAGCGCTGTTCGAACTCGTCCAGGCTGACGCGGTGGTTCTGGGTGCCGTGGTGGCCGATCTTGATCGAACCCATCAGCGAAGCGATGCGGCCGGTGGTCGGCCAGTCCAGGCCCTCGGCGAGGCCGTACAGCAGGCCGCCACGGAAGGCGTCGCCGCAGCCGGTGGGGTCCACCGCGCTGGCCGCGGGCACCGGCTCGATCTCGGTGGTCCTGCCGCCGGCATGCACCACCGCGCCGCGGGCGCCCAGGGTGACGATCAGCGCACCCACCCGGGCGGCGATCTGCTCCGCCGACAGGCCGGTCTTCTCGCACAGCATCTTCGACTCGTAGTCGTTGACAATCACCCACTCGGCGGCATCGATGAAGTTGCCGAGCTCGTCGCCGCTGAACATCGGCAGTCCCTGGCCGGGGTCGAAGACGAAGGGAATGCCGCGGGCACGGAAGTCGGCGGCATGCTGCAGCATGGCGTCGCGGCCGTCGGGGGCGACGATGCCGAGGGTCACGCCGTCGGCGTCGCCGACGTGGTTGTGGTGTGCCCGGGACATTGCGCCGGGATGGAAGGCGATGATCTGGTTGTCATCCAGGTCCGTGGTGATGAAGGCCTGGGCGGTGTAGGTGTCGGCCAGCTCGGTGACGAAGCGGTCGCTGATGTTCAGCTCGTGCAGGCGTGCGCGGTAGGGGGCGAAGTCGTGGCCCACCGTGCCCATGGGCAGGGCGTCGCCGCCGAGCAGGTTCAGGTTGTAGGCGATGTTGCCGGCGCAGCCGCCGAACTCCCGGCGCATGTCCGGCACCATGAAGCAGACGTTGAGGATGTGCACCTGCTCGGGAATGATGTGGTTCTTGAACGAGTCGGGAAACACCATGATGGTGTCATAGGCGAACGAGCCGCAGATCAGCGTGGACAAGTCAGTCGTCTCCAGGTCGGGCGGGGAGCCCCGCCGGGGCGGGGCGGAAATCGGGTCGCGGCGGGCTACTTGTGCTTGAGGCGGAAAATGCCTTCGTCGAGTTCACCGGACCACGAGCACTTGCCGGACTCGCGGAAGCCGCGGCACACGCCGTACAGGTACAGCGAGTGGTCGTCGATGGCGAAGCCGGCCTGCTCGGCCACCTGCTTCTGGCGTTCCTCGATGGTGCGGTCGTAGAACTCGAACACCTTGCCGCACTCCAGGCAGACCATGTGGTCGTGGTGGGACTCGTCGTTGAGTTCGAACACCGAGCGGCCGCCTTCGAAGTTGTGGCGGATCACCAGACCCGCACCCTCGAACTGGGTGAGCACCCGGTACACCGTGGCCAGGCCGATCTCCTCGCCGGATTCGAGCAGGACCTTGTACACGTCCTCGGCGGACAGGTGGCGGACCTGCGTGTCTTCGAGGATCTGCAGGATCTTCAGCCTGGGCTGGGTCGTTTTCAGACCTGCTTTTTTCAGGTCAGTGCTGAATTCCATGGAATACGGCCTCCTCGTGGGTCCGGCTGGCGATCATACACGGCGCGGTACGGCGTCGTCCCTGCCATCGTCCCGTGCGTCCGGTGACGACGGTTATTCTTGCAATGAAAACATGGTCTTACGAGCGCCCGCGATTCTACCCGACTATCGACCCCGGTGCCAGCCCGCAGGCCTGGCGAACGAACAGGCGGCGTGCCGCCGGGCTGGCGGCGACCCGCGCCAGCGCACGGCCGCGCAGGGCGCCAAGGGTGGCGGAATCGTTGGCGAAGCCGAAATGGAACAGGTCCATGGCGGCAAGGGCGGCGGCATTGTGCGGGCGCCGGCGTCGCTGGTAGGCCGACAGCACCCGTTCGCCGCCGATGTCCTGGTCGCGTTCCCGCGCCTCGGCCAGCACCGCGGCCAGGGCCAGGGCATCGGCGATGCCCTGGTTGGCACCCAGGCCGGCCAGCGGGTGCACGGTGTGGCCGGCATCGCCGACCAGCACCAGGCGCTCGGCGTGGTAGCGGCGGGCATGGCTGCGTCGCAGCGGGAAGGCCAGCCGCCGGCCGCTGGACAGCAGTTCGCCCATGTGCCCGTGGCAGGCGCTCTCGAGCCGGGCCAGGAAGTCGCCGTCGGACAGTGCCTGCATGGCCACGGCCTCGTCGGCGGGCAGGGACCAGACGATGGAGCAGCTGTCGTCGGCCAGCGGCAGGAAGGCCAGCGGTCCGCCGGGCAGGAAGATCTGCCGCGCGGTGCCGCCGTGGCCGGGCCGGGTGACCACCCGCGCCACCAGCGCCTGCTGGCGATAGTCGAACACCTGCCGCGGAATGCCCGCCTGGCGACGCAGCGCCGAGCCGGCGCCGTCCGCGGCCACCAGCAGCCGGCCCCGCAGGTGCGTGCCGTCGCTGCAGGTCACCGCCACCTGGCCGCCGTCGCGACGGCTGTCGACGATGCGCCCGGGCGGGCTCTCGACGAAGCCGTCGCAGCTGGCCAGGGCCTCGTGCACGCTGGCGACGACGAGGTCATTCTCGAGGATGTGGGCGAGGTGGCCGAGCCCGGCATCGGCGGCGTCGAATACCAGCACCTGGTCGTGGCCGGCGTCGCGCACCTCGATGCGGTCGAAGGGCGCGGTGCGCCCGGCGGCAATGCGCGACCAGGCGCCGAGGCGTCGCAGGGCGTCTTCCGAGGCATGGTGAATGGAGGACACCCGCATGGCCGGCTGCTCGCCGGGAAAGACGGCCCGGCGCGGATCGACCACGGTGGTGGCGAGGCCGGCGCGGGCCAGCGCCAGGGCGGTCACCGCGCCGGCCATGCCGCCGCCGGCGACGATGACGTCGACCCGGGTGGTCCTGCTCATGGCCGGCGCGGGCGGGCGCCGCGCACCAGCGCCGGCAGCTTGCCGTGGCGACCCATGGTGCGGGCCAGCAGGAAGCGTCGGGCCGGCGGCAGCAGGTCGACCAGGTTCAGGCCCGCCGAGCGCAGCCAGCCGATGCCCGGGGCGCTGCTGGTGGTGAGGCCGATCAGGCCGTCGGTGAACCGTTCCACCCGTCGCGCCTGGACGGTGCGGCTGCGGGCATAGTCGTCGAGCAGCGCGGCATCGCCGATGTCGCTGCCCGCTGCCCAGGCCGCGAGCAGTCGCTCGGCCAGTTCGGCGACATCGCGCAGGCCGAGGTTGAAGCCCTGGCCGGCCACCGGGTGGACGATGTGCGCGGCATTGCCCACCGCCACCACCCGGCCGGCCACCGGCCGGGCCAGGTGGCCGCGGGACAGCGGGTAGACTCGCCTGGCGCCGACCCGCTCGAAGCGTCCGCAGCGGTCGCCGAAGCCGCGTTGCAGGGCGGCGAGGAACTCGTCCTCGTCGCAGCGCTCGAGCCGGGCGGCGGTTTCCGCCGGCAGTGTCCAGGCCAGCGCCATGCGTCGGCCGGTCATCGGCAGCAGGGCCAGCGGGCCGTGCTCGGTGAAGCGTTCGTAGGCCAGGTGACGGTGCTCGCGGGAGACGCCGACGATGGCCACCAGGGCATGCTGCGGGTAGCGGCGTGCGGTCAGCGACAGGCCGGCCTCTGCGCCCAGCGGCGAGCGGCCGCCATCGGCCAGCGCCAGCAGCGGTGCCTGGAAGCGCCGGCCGGCGGCGTGTACCGCGATCCCGCCGTCGACCCGTTCCAGGCCCTCGGCGGTGGCCGGGCAGACGAGTTCCACCCCGGGCAGGTCCTGCATCCGCGCGGTCAGCGCGCTGCCCAGCGCACGGGTGGGGACGACGTAGCCCAGCGCCTCGGTGCCGGCATCCCGACGGTCCAGGCGGGCGGCGCCGAAGCGGCCGCGGTCGCTGACGTGGATGGCATGGATGGGGCAGGCGTCCGCGGCCACCGCGGACCAGGCGCCGATGCCTTCGAGCACCCGCTGCGAGGCATGGGTGAGGGCGATGGTGCGCTCGTCGAAGCTGACCTGGCGGGCATCATCCGGGGCATGCGACTCCAGCACCACCACGCGTGCGGCCTCGCCCACGGCGCAGGCCAGGCTGGCCCCGGCCAGGCCGCCGCCGGCAATCACCAGGTCGCAGTCGGCCTCGTTCATGAGGCCATCAGCGCCTCGATCTCGTCCACTGCCTTGGGCACCCCGGCGGTGAGCACTTCCGGACCGCGCGGGGCGATCAGCACGTCGTCCTCGATGCGGATGCCGATGTCGTGGAAGCGCGGATCGATGTCGTCGGCGGCGGCAATGTACAGCCCCGGCTCCACCGTCAGCGTCATGCCCGCCTCCAGCGGTCGCCACTGGCCGTCGATCTGGTAGTCGCCGACATCGTGCACGTCCATGCCCAGCCAGTGGCCGGTGCGGTGCATGTAGAAGCGTCGGTAGGCGGCGGTCTCGATGATCTCGTCGACACTGCCGGACAGCAGGCCGAGGTCGAGCAGTCCCTGGCACAGGGTGCGCACCGCGGCCTCGTGGGGCGCGTTCCAGTGGCTGCCCTCGACACAGGCGGCGATGGCGTCGTGCTGGGCCGCCAGCACCACCTCGTAGACCGCCCGCTGGGCGGCGCTGAACCGGCCGTTGACCGGGAAGGTGCGGGTGATGTCGGCGGCGTAGCAGCCGAGTTCGGCGCCGGCGTCGATCAGCAGCAGGTCGCCGTCGCGCAGTCGGTCGCTGTTCTCGGTGTAGTGCAGGATGCAGGCATTGGCGCCGCCGGCGACGATGGCCGGGTAGGCATGGTGCATGCTGCCGCCAAGGCCGAACTCGTAGTCCAGCTCCGCCTTGACCTGGTACTCGTACAGGCCCGGACGGCAGGCGCGCATGGCGCGCACGTGGCCACGCGCGGAAATCTCCGCGGCGCGGCGCATGATGCGGATCTCCTCGCTGCCCTTGACCAGCCGCATCTCGTGCAGGATGTGACCGATGTCCACCAGCCCGGCTGGGGCGTGGACGCCGCTGTGCGACTTGGTGCGCACCTCGCTCAGCCAGTGGATCAGGCGGCTGTCGAACTCGGCATAGCGGCCCATGGTGCAGTACACCCGGTCGCGGTTCTCGAGCAGGCCGGGCAGGATCTCGTCGATGTCGTCGATGGGGAAGGCATCGTCGGCGCCGTACTCGGCCACCGCGCCCTCCAGCCCGGCGCGACGCCCGTCCCACAGCTCCCGCTGCGGGTCCTTCTCCCGGCAGAAGAGAATGAACTCGCCCTGTTCGCGGCCCGGGATCAGCACCATGCAGGCATCGGGCTCGGGAAAGCCGCACAGGTAGTGGAAGTCGCTGTCCGGTCGAAAGTCGTGGTGCACGTCGCCGTTGCGCACCTGCTCGGTGGCGCCGGGAATCACGGCGACGCCGTTGTCCATCAACTGCATCAGCTCGCGACGTCGTTTCTTGTAGCTGGCGATCTCGATCATTCCGGTTTGTTCGTTGTGCGTGGTTCAGGTGCCGCGGGACGGTGGATGCCGTCGTGCAGCAGTTGCGTGGCGACGCGCAGGTACTCGTGGATCTCCACCAGGTTGCGTCGCTGGCTGCGCTCGTCGTCGTCGTCGACCTCCATGCCGGCCAGCGCGCGGATGTCTTCCAGGGCCTCGCCGGCCTCGCTGCCGTCGGGCCTGGCGCCGGTCAGCGGAAAGGCCTGGACGAAGCCGCTGCACCAGTCCGACACCGCCTCCACCTGCACCTGCACCGGGGCATCGTCGTCGGGCAGCAGGGGGCGGAAGCCGAAGGCATCGGTGCGCAGCGCGCCCGTCGCCAGGGCCGAGACGCTGGCCAGGACCCGGGCGATGTCCTCGCGTTCGGCAATGTCGCCGAGCAGGCCCGGCCACAGCCCATCGCCGGCGCTGCCGGCGCAGGCCATGGCGGTGGCCATGCCATGCACCTCGGCCAGCCCGGTGCCGGACAGGTGTTGGCGCAGGACCTCGTCGAGTTCGGCGAAGTGCTGCTGGAAGGTTTGTTCGTCGTCGCTCATGGAAGCATCGCGGGCGGTGCGGGAGAGGGCGTATTCTACGTGTCTTGGCGGTCACCGCGCAGGCGCCTGCGCGGTTGCATTTTAGCCTCGAACAGAAGAGAATGCCGCGCGTATACGCCGTGTGATTCCGGGGCCTGGCGCGCCGGCCGCCACGCGGGGAACGCCCCCATTGCCTGCCTTCGCGCAACTGCCGGACCGTTCACGTTGGAACCAGACCTAGACATTCTCGCCGAGCGCGTCGACGAACTGATCGAAACCGTTCACCGGTTGCGCCGCGACAACCAGAGCCTGAAGGAGCGCGAGCAGGCGCTGAACGCGGAGCGGGACCGGCTCAAGGAAAAGAACCTCGAGGCCAAGCAGCGGCTGGAATCGATCATCAATCGCCTGCGCCAGTCCGGCGGAGAGTCCTCTTGAGCGACAAACTCAACTTCAAGGTCAACATCATGGACCGCGACTTCACCGTCGCCTGCGAAGATGGAGACCAGGACAACCTGCTCGCCGCCGCCGCCTACCTGGACCGGCAGATGCGCGACATCCAGCGTTCCGGCCGGGTCATCGGCCACGAGCGCTGCGCCATCATGGCGGCGCTGAACATCGCCAACGAACTGCTCCAGGGCCATGTCGCCGCGCCGGCCGCCGAGCCGGGCCGGATCGGCGAGATCGTCTCGCGCATCGATGCCGCCATCGGCGAGTCGTCCAAGGCCTGAGCACGGCCCGGCGATCGTGGCCGTTTACGAGGTGTCCATGCAGCGGCGAAGGCTTTTCGCTAGAATACCCCCGCGCCGCCTGTTGTGTTCGAGCAGGTCCAAATCCCTTAGAACCTAGAATACCCACGGGGAAACCCTGGTAAGCGTGCTGTGAGCACGTCCGCCTTGCGCGGAAAGCCTGATGCGCGCTTTCGGGTTCCCACTTGAACCATTTGGTTCAAGGTACCGGATCGGTACGGCACATACGGGCGGCGTCCACCCACGATTTCATTCAGCCACGTGAACGACCCGTCGCCAATCAATGCATCGAGCAAGGTCGAACTGCGACGGGCGCTGCGCGCGCGTCGCCGCGACCTTGATGCCGCTCGCCAGCGTATCGCGGCGAGGCGGCTGGCGCGCCGGCTGGCCCTGCTCGGGCTGTTCGGCCCGCGTCGTCACGTCGCCTTCTACCTGTCCAACGACGGCGAGATCGATCCCGGCGAGGCGATGCGCCTGGCCGCTGCCGCCGGCACCTGCTGCTACCTGCCGGTGGTGCCGCCGAAGGGCGCGCGGGTGCTGCGCTTCGCGCCGGTGCATGCCGACAGCCGCTTTCGCCCGAACCGGTTCGGCATTCCCGAGCCGGTGGTCGAGCCGGGGGCATTGCGCCATGCGGCGCAGCTGGACACGGTGCTGCTGCCGCTGGTCGGCTTCGATGCCGTCGGCAACCGCCTGGGCATGGGCGGTGGCTTCTACGATGCCACGCTCGCGGCACGTGCCGCCAGACGCCACTTCCGGCGTCCCCGCGTGCTCGGCCTCGCCCATCAATGCCAGCAGGTCCCTGCCATCGATGCCGAGCCCTGGGACATTCCCCTCGACGGCATCGCCACCGACCGGTCGCTGTTGGTGTTCGGCGGGTCATCCGCCGCAACCGCCAGCCAGGTCGTGTCCTAGGAGTTCCACGCCATGTTGATCCTGTTCGTCGGCGATGTCATCGCCAAGGGCGGCCGCCGCGCCCTCGCCACCGCCCTGCAGGAGCTGGAGGGGGAGTACGACATCGACCTGGTGGTGGTCAACGCCGAGAATTCGGCCGGCGGCTTCGGCGTGACCCGGGGCGTTGCCGACGAGTTCTTCGCCATGGGCGCGCAGGTGCTGACCACCGGCAACCACGCCTGGGACAAGCGCGAGGCGCTGGATTTCATCGAGGAAGAGCCGCGCCTGCTGCGCCCGCACAACTACCCGCCCGGCACCCCGGGCAGCGGCTGGACCATTGCCACCGCGCGAAACGGCGAGCCGGTGGGTGTGCTCAACACCATGGGCCGGGTCTTCATGCACCCGGACCTGGACTGCCCGTTCCGCTGCGCCGACGAGGTGCTGGCGGCCAAGCCGGCCTCGGTGAAGGTGGTGCTGGTGGACTTCCACGCCGAGGCCAGCAGCGAGAAGGTGGCCATGGGCTGGCATCTCGACGGCCGCGCCAGCGCGGTGGTCGGCACCCATACCCACGTGCCCACCGCCGACGAGCGACTGCTGCCCGGCGGCACCGCCTTCATCTCCGATGTCGGCATGACCGGCAGCTACGATTCGGTGATCGGCATGAAGACCGAAGAATCCCTGACCCGCTTCGTCACCAAGCTGCCGCAGCGGCTGGAGCCCGCCGCCGGGCCGGCCACCGTCTGCGCGGTGCTGATCGATGTCGACGAGCGCACCGGCCGCGCCCGCGGCATTCGTCGCCTGCGCCGAGGCCACGCCATCGACACGGGTACCCTGGAACCTTGAGAGCACGAACGCAACGATGAGCAACGAACGCCGCTACTGGCTGATGAAGAGCGAGCCGGACGCCTTTTCCATCGACGATCTTGCCGCCCAGCCGGGCCGCCGTGATCACTGGGACGGTATCCGCAACTACCAGGCGCGCAACTACATGCGCGACGAGATGAACAAGGGCGACCTGGTGCTCTTCTACCACTCCAACTGCGACCAGCCGGGCATCGTCGGCATCGCCGAGGTGGTCAGCGAAGCCTATCCCGATCACACCGCCTTCGACCCGACCTCGAAGTACCACGACCCGAAGAGCGACCCGGACAACCCGCGCTGGCTGATGGTGGACATCCGCTATCGCCGCAAGCTGAAGCGACCGGTCTCCCTGGCCGAGCTGAAGGCCGACCCGGAACTGTCCTCCATGCGGGTCTGCCAGAAGGGCAGCCGGCTGTCCATCACCCCGGTCACTGCCGCGGAATGGTCCGCCGTGCTGGCCTTCTCCGGCACCCCGGAGCCGAGGTAGTCGATCACATGATGCTTGCAGCAAGACGTTTTTTCCTGGCCTTCATGGTCTTTTTCACCACGGTTTCGGCCGCCCCCGGCGCCGAGTCCACCACGAGGAATGCGAACATGGTCAAGTTCACTACCAGCATGGGGGAACTCCTCATCGAGCTGTATCCCGACGAGGCGCCGATTTCGGTGGACAACTTCGTCAAGTACGTGGAAAGCGGTTTCTACGACGGCACCATCTTTCATCGTGTCATCCCCGGCTTCGTCGTCCAGGGTGGCGGCATGCTGCCGGGCATGCAGCAGAAGTCCACCGGCAAGGGGATCAAGAACGAGGCCGACAACGGCCTGAACAACCTCGCCGGCACGTTGTCGATGGCGCGCACCAACGATCCCGACTCGGCCACCTCGCAGTTCTTCATCAACCTGAAGAACAACGACTTCCTCGACCACCGCAGCAAGACCCCGCAGGGCTGGGGCTACGCGGTGTTCGGCAAGGTGGTCGAGGGCATGGACGTGGTCGACAAGATGGCCGGCGTGAAGACCACCACCTTCGGTCCCTACGGAGATGTCCCGGTGGAGGACATCGTGGTGATCAAGGCCGAAGTGGTGGCCGAGTAGACCCGACCCGCGGTGGCTGCGAAGGCAACGGGCGGCAATCGCCCGGCCCGCGCTGCCGGCCGGCGGCGCCGGCGCGGTGGACACGGCTCGCCGGTGATCCGCCCGGCGGGGCCGCTGCCGGCGGTGCCGCCGGCGCCGGAGTTGCCGATCACCGCGCATGCCGCGCAGATCGCCGACGCCCTGCGTGATCACCCGGTGGTGGTGGTGGCCGGGGAGACCGGTTCGGGCAAGAGCACCCAGCTGCCCCGCATCTGCCTGCCGCGCTGCCTCGCCCACGACGGTCTCGTCGCCCATACCCAGCCGCGTCGCATCGCCGCCCGCGAGGTGGCGGCGCGGGTGGCCAGCGAGATGGGCAGCCGGCTCGGCGAACTGGTCGGGTACAAGGTGCGCTTCGGTGAACGCACCTCGGCGGACACCCGGGTCAAGGTGCTGACCGACGGCATGCTGCTGGCGGAGATGGTGCATGACCGTGACCTGTCCGCCTACCACACCATCATCGTCGACGAGGCCCACGAGCGCTCGATCAACATCGACTTCCTGCTCGGCTGCCTGAAACGCCTGCTGCGACGGCGGCCGTCGCTGCGCGTGGTGGTGACCTCGGCCACCATCGACACCGCGCGCTTCGCCGAGCATTTCGGCCACTGCCCCGTGGTCGAGGTGTCCGGTCGCAGCTACCCGGTGGAGGTGCTGTACCGTCCGCGCCAGGCCGACGAGGGCGACGACGAATCCCTCGACGCCGCCATCGCCCGCGGCGTCGGAGAGCTGTGGCAGCGCGGTCCGGGCGACGTGCTGGTCTTCCTGCCCGGCGAGCGCGAGATCCGCGAAGCCAGCGCCTACCTCTCCCGTCGTCTCGGCGAGGGCGTGGAACTGCTGCCGCTGTATGCGCGGCTGTCGCCGGCCGACCAGAAACGCATCTTCCGTCCGTCCAGCGGCCGCCGGGTGGTGCTCTCCACCAACGTTGCCGAGACCTCGCTGACGGTGCCCGGGGTGCGCTATGTCATCGACAGCGGGCTGGCCCGGGTCAGCCGCTACTCGGCCACGGCGAAGATCCAGCGGCTGCCGGTGGAGAAGATCTCCCGCGCCGCCGCCGACCAGCGTAAGGGCCGTTGCGGGCGGGTGGCCAGCGGCGTGTGCATCCGCCTCTACGACGAGGAGGACTTCGCCGCCCGTCCCGAGTACACCGACCCGGAAATCGCGCGCACCTCGCTGGCCTCGGTGGTGCTGACGATGAAGTCGCTGCGACTCGGCGAGGTGGCCGACTTTCCCTTCATCGACCCGCCGGACCGCCGCCAGGTGCGCGCCGCGCTGCGCACCCTCGACGAGCTCGGCGCCCTCGACGCGGCCGGCGGCCTGACCCGGGTGGGCCGGGAGCTGGCGGCGCTGCCGGTGGAGCCCAGGGTGGGGCGCATGCTGGTGGAAGGCGTGCACCGTGGCTGCCTGGCCGAGATGCTGGTGCTGGCGGCGCGACTGTCGGTGCCCGATCCCCGGGTGACGCCTGCCGAGGAACTGGACAAGGCCCGGCGCCACCACCTCGAGGTGCCGCAGGCGGACTCGGACATCACGGCCGCGCTGGCGCTGTTCCGCGACTACGAAGCGGTGCGCGGCTCGTCCTCGCGACGGGCGCTGGAACGCTGGTGCCGGGACCACTACCTGGCGCCGTTCCGGATGCGCGAGTGGGCCGACCTCGCCGAGCAGCTCGAGGCCCTGGTGCGCGATGCCCGGGGTGCGAAGAACACCGAGCCGGCCTCGGCGGAGGCGGTGGCCATCGGCTTCCTGGCCGGCCACCTGTCGCAGGTCGCCATGCTCGGCGACGACGGCCGCTGGCGTGGCACCGGCAACAAGGTCATTCACATTCACCCCTCGTCGCGCAGTTTCCGCGCCAAGCCGAAATTCCTGGTGGCGGCGGAACTGGTGGACAGCGGCAAGCTCTATGCCCGCCAGGTGCTGCCGGTGAAGCCGCGCTGGATCGAGCAGGCGGCGGGGGACCGCA
The DNA here is from genome assembly GCA_964350265.1 of uncultured Gammaproteobacteria bacterium. GTDB lineage: Bacteria > Pseudomonadota > Gammaproteobacteria > Arenicellales > CAJQKF01 > BQJD01. The sequence continues at coordinate 30,742 of CAYGJZ010000008.1, forward strand.
TCGAGCTGCGTCACGACGAGCCGTGGTGGGACGCACGCAGCGGCCAGGTCATGGCGCTGCGCAGCGGGCGCCTGTTCGGCCTCACCCTGTACCGCGGCCGGCGGGTGCCGCTGGAGCGGGTCGACCCGGTGACCAGCCGCGTGGTCTTCATCCACCAGGCCCTGGTCAGCGGCGAGATGGGCGAGCACTTCGACTTCGCGCGCGCCAACCGGGCCCTGCTGGACGAGGCCGAGGCGGCCCGCCAGAAACTGCGCCAGCCCTTCGCCATGGTGGACGACGACGACCTGTTCGACTTCTTCGACCGGCAACTGCCCGCGCGGGTGACCGGGCGCCCGGCGCTGGCCCGCTGGCTGAAGCAGGAGCCCGCTGCCGCCCGTGCCCTGTGCCTGCCCCGCGAACGGGTGCTGCCGGCGGAAGCCGCCGACCACCGGCGCAGCTTCCCGGAAACGGTCACCGTCGGCGCCACCGCGCTGCCGGTGCGCTATCGCCATGCACCGGGGGAGGCGGTCGATGGTGTCAGCGTGTCGGTGCCCCTGCCGATGCTCAACCAGTTCGACGCGGATGCCTGCGCGCGGCAGATTCCCGGCCACCTCGCCGAGTACGTCGAGGCCCTGCTGCGCACCCTGCCGAAGTCGTCGCGCCGTCGGCTGCAGCCACTGGCGGCCCGCGCCCGTGTCCTTGCCGCGATGGTGGAGAAGGCCAGCGGTGCGCTGCCCGAGGCGCTGGCGGCAACCCTGCGCGCCGATCCGGGCATCGAGGTCTCGGCGCGGGACTTCGATCCTGCCCGGGTGCCCGAGCACCTGCGTCTGCACCTGGTGGTGGTGGACCAGCAGCGCGAGGTGATCGACACCGGCCGCGACGCCGAGGCGCTGCGGCAACGACACGGCGGTGCCGCCCGCGCCGCCTTTTCCGATGCCGCCGCCGACGGCTATCCGCGCACCGGCCTGCTGCGCTGGGATTTCGGTGACCTGCCCGAAGCGGTTTCGGTGCGTGGCTACGGCACCCGGGTGAAGGCCTTTCCGGCGCTGGTCGACCGGGAAACCCACGTCGACCTGGTCCTCGAGGACGAGGCCACCTGCGCGGCCAGGCGCCACCGTCGCGGCGTGTCGCGGCTGGCCGCCCTGGCCTGGCGACGCCGGTTCCGCGACCTGTTGGCCCACCCGGACCTGAAGCAGGCGGTGCTGCGCTATGCCGGCCTGTACCCGGGCGCCAGCCTGGCCGATGCCTACCGCGACGCGGTGGTGGAAGCGGCCGCCGGCTTCCAGGCCGACCCGCCGCGTCGCCAGGCAGACTTCCTGGCCCGGCTGGCCGAGGCCGAGCAGCGCCTCGGCGGCGAGGCCGCGCGGGTCGCCGGGGTGGTCGAGCAGGCGGTGTCGGCGGCCTTCACCGCCCGCCGGGCACTGCCCGGCATTGCCGACGCCGCCCTGCGCGAACAGCTCGATGGCCGCATCGATGCCCTGGTCGGGCCGGGGTTTCCCAGTCGTCACCCGGCCGACTGGCTCGACCACCTGCCGCGCTTCGCCAAGGCCCTGGCCATCCGCGTGGAGCGGCTGGCCGGCCAGGGCGACCGCGAGGCCGAGCAACGGGCCAAGCTGGCGCCCTTCGAGCAGCGCCTGGCCGGCTGGCCCGGCGACGACGAGACGACCTGGCGCTACCGCTACCTGCTCGAGGAATACCATGTCTCGCTGTTCGCCCAGGTGCTGAAGACGGCGAGACCGGTGTCGCCGAAGCGACTGGAGCAGGCCTGGCGGGACGTGCTCGCGGCGGCCCGGGAATAGGGCCATGTGGATCGTGCTCTCCAAGGTGCTGCCGGTGCTGGTCTACCCGCTGACCCTGTTCCTGCTGCTGGCGGCGCTGGCCGCGCTGCTGCGCCTGGCTGGCCGGCCGCGCGGCGCCGGCTGGTGTCTCGGCCTGGCGCTGGTGGTGCTGCTGGTGGGCTCGAATCCCTACCTGGCGAGCCGTTTCCGCGCCGGCCTGGAGGGCGGGTACACGCCCTTCGCGGCGGCCGATGCGCCGCGCGCCGACGCCGTGGTGCTGCTCGGCGGGGCGCTGCACCTGCCGGTGCCGCCACGACCCACCGCGGAACTGTCCGACGCCGCCGACCGCGTGCTCTACGCGGCCCGGCTGTACCGCGCCGGGCGCGCCGGGCGTGTCATCGTCTCCGGTGGCAACGTCTTCGAGCAGGGCGGGGGGCTGCGCGGCGAGTCCTGGTACCTGGCCGAGCTGCTGCGCGAGTGGGGCGTGCCCCCGGCCGCCATCGTGATCGAGGAGACGAGCCGGAATACCCGGGAAAACGCCCTGGAAACCCGGAAAATCCTTGAACGTGAACGCCTGGGAACTATACTGCTGGTGACCTCGGCAATGCACATGCCGCGGGCCCTGGCGACCTTCCGCGGGGCCGGCGTCGATGCCGTCGCGCTGCCGGTGGACTATACCGTCGGCGCGCTGCGCCGGCCGCTGATCCTCGACCTGCTGCCGTCCGCTGGCGCCCTGCAGGCCAATGAACAAACCCTCCGGGAATACCTCGGCATCCTGGTCTACGGCCTGCGTGGCTGGCTGGCCAGGACGTCGCGGGCGGCCCCGGAACTGACCAACCACTGATGTCATGACCGACTACCTGCTGCATCCCGATCTCGTTGTTGACCTGCTGCGCGAAGAGGACGACGCGCGCCGCACCACCCTGGCCGACGCCGCCCGCGACGCCGACCACGGCCTGTGGCTGTCGGTGGCGGCGATGCCACAGATGCTGGCCTCGCTGGCCGCCGCCGGCCTGTCCGCCGCGGCCGCCCGCGCCCGGCTGCGCAACTTCGCCCGCACCTGCACCTGGCTCGGCGCCCCGGCCGGCGACGGCGCGCTGCTGGAACGAGACGACCTGCTCGGCGAGCAGCTCGCCAGCGGCCTCCGTCGCCTCGGCCCCGGCGCCCGGCTGGCCAGCCTCGACGGCGCCGGCGAGCAGGGCATCGGTCTCGACGCGCTGATCGACGCCCTGCGCGCCGACGGCCCGGTGCCCTTCATCGACCTGGCCCGGCAGCAGCGCCGCATCCGTCACCGGGTCGAGGACGGCCTGCTCGGCGTGCTTGCCCACGGCCGCTACATCGGCGGGCCGGAGATCGACGAGCTGGAGAGCCGCCTGGCCCGCTTCGCCGGCGTCTCCCATGCCATTGCCCTGTCCAACGGCACCGATGCCCTGCTGGTGGCGATGATGGCGGCCGGGGTCGGTCCCGGCGACGAGGTCATCACCTCGCCGTTCACCTTCGCCGCCACCGGCGAGATGATCCTCCTGCTGGGGGCCAGGCCGGTCTACGTGGACATCGACCCGGTGACCTACAATCTCGATCCCGCCGGGCTGCGCGCGGCGCTGTCGCCGCGCACCCGGGCCATCCTGCCGGTGAGCATCTTCGGCCAGTGTGCCGACTTCGAGGCGATCAACGCGCTGGCCAGGGAAGCCGGCGTGACGGTGATCGAGGACGGTGCGCAGAGCTTCGGCGCCACCAGCCACGAACGGCGATCCTGTGGCCTGTCGGCCATCGGCTGCACCAGCTTCTTTCCCTCCAAGCCCCTCGGCGGTTACGGCGACAGCGGCGCCTGCTTCAGCGACGACGACGCGCTGGCGGCACGCATGCGCCAGGTGCGCGACCATGGCCAGGACGGCCGCTACCACCACGTGCGCCTGGGCATCAACGGCCGCATGTCCTCCTTCCAGGCCTCGGTGCTGCTGGCCAAGCTGGACATCTTCGACGAGGAGATCGCCCTGCGCGTGGCGGTGGCGCAGCGCTACGACAGGCTGATCGCCGAGCACGGCCGCGGCCTGCCCGCCGAGGCCCTGGTGGCGCCGCGCATCGCCCCGGGGCAGGTCTCCGTGTATGCCCAGTACTCGGTGCTGGTCGGGCACCGCGACCGCGTCCAGCAACAGTTGTCGGCGCGCGGCGTGCCCAGCGCCGTGCACTACCCGGTGCCGCTGTACCGCCAGCCGGCCATGGCCGAGCCATCGGTCTCGCTGCCGGTATGCGAGGACGTCAGCGCACGGGTCCTGAGCCTGCCCATGCACCCCTACCTGCGTCCCGAGCAGCAGGAGCGGGTGGTGCAGGCGCTGGTGGAGGCGGTGGCCGCCGCCGCGGCCTGACCCCGGGTCCGCTCGAACACGCGCAGGGCAGGGGGAAAATTACCCGGGGCGGCGATTTTTGCATTGAACTCGGCGAGCCGGATCGATATAGTGTTCACAGAATGAACGCCGAGGATCGTAAACAGGACCGGCTCACCCTGGAGGTGCTTTCGGCGATCGATTCCGGTCCCGGCATCAGCCAGCGTCGCCTCGCCAGCCAGATGGGCATCGCCCTCGGGCTGACCAACTCCTATATCAAGCGCTGCGTGCGCAAGGGCTTCATCAAGATCAACGAAGCCCCGGCCAACCGATACCTGTACTACCTCACGCCCAAGGGCTTCCGCGAGAAGACCCGCCTGACCGCGCGTTTCCTGTCCAACTCCCTGGACTTCTACCGCGCCGCGGCGGATTCCTGCGACGAGGTCTATGCCCGCTGCGTCGACGACGGCGTTGCCGAGGTGCTGCTGTGCGGCGACTCCGACCTGGCCGAGATCGCCCTGTTGAAGTCGCTGGACGGTCCGGTGCAGGTGGTTGGCCTGTACGACCCCGGCAGCCCCCGCGCGCGCTTCTACTCGCGGCCGGTGTGGCAGGAACTGGCGCAGGCACCCAGGGTGGCCCGGGTGGTCACCGCGCTGGTCGATGCCGAGGCGACCTGGAACGAACTGTCCGCGGAAGGCGCCGCGCTGCCGGTCTTCGTGCCCGCGGTACTCGGTCTTCGCCAGGGCAGCAACGAGCCGTGACCGTCGGCCGGGTGCGCCCGGCGCCGGACGTTTCGCCATGCGGACCGCGCGCGGTCGCCGCAGGGCGGTAGCGTGCCCGAAGCGGGTTTCGCGGCCATCGACAATGCCGGTTCGCGCGGACGGGTCGGGGAATGCACGCATCATGAACGACGCTGAACATGCCGAAGTGGATTAACACCGCCTCCTGGCCGGGACTGGTACTGGTGGCGATGGACGTGGCGCTGCTCTACCTGGTCATCGGCCTGGTGCACTACGTGCGCCTGGGTTTCTGGCCGGAGCGCTTCGAGTGGCAGCTCGGCGCCATCATCGCGGTAACGGTGTCGAGCCTGTACATCATGAACGTCTACCACCTCGACCGCCTGGGCAAGCCGGTGCGCACCGCGCTGCGTGCCTTCACCGCGGTGGCGGTGAGCGGCGGGTTGATCGCGGCGGTGGTCTACGTGACCAAGTCCACCGACGTCAGCACCGTGCTGTGGCGGGGCAACCTGCCGCTGGCGCTGTTCCTGTTCGCCTGCCTGGCGGCGCTGCTGCGCTACCTCGGCCAGCTGGCGCTGCGTCGCTTCACCAGCGAGCCGTTGTGGCTGGTGCTGGGCGCCAGCGAACGCGCTGCCTCGCTGGACGAAGACCACCGTCGTGCGCTGGCCAGTGGCCGCCTGGTGCACCTGGTGACCGACGACGAACGTCTTGCCCGGCTGCGCATCGAGCCGCGCGCCGGCGAGGTGGTGGTGACCGACGGCGACGCCGTGCTGTTCGCCGGCCGCGCCGCGGGCATCGTGCTGGCCGCGGACGGCGCCTGGCCCGAGTCGCTGGTCTCCGGCCTGATGCGGGTGCGTCTTGGCGGCGTGCCGATCCTGGAGCTGGCCGACTACTACGAGCAGTTCCTGCTGCGGGTGCCGGTGATGCAGCTCAAGGACGGCTGGTTCGCCATGTCCGACGGCTTCGCCCTGCTGCATCACGACATCCAGATGAAGATCAAGCGGCTGGTGGACATCGTGGTCTCCCTGCTCGGCCTGGTGCTGGCCTTCCCGTTCCTGGTCGCCACCGCGCTGGTGGTGCGGTTGACCAGCAAGGGCCCGGCCATCTACAGCCAGACCCGGACCGGCTGCGGCGGCCGCGAGTTCCGCCTGCACAAGTTCCGCACCATGGTCGACAACGCCGAGCGCAACGGTCCGCAGTGGACCGCCGAGGGCGACCCGCGCATCACCGCGGTGGGGCAGGTGCTGCGCAGGACGCGCATCGACGAGTTGCCGCAGTTGTGGAACGTGCTCGTCGGCCACATGAGCTTCATCGGCCCGCGACCGGAGCGGCCGGACTTCAACCGCACCCTGGAAGCGGAAATCCCCTACTACGACCTGCGCCACCTGGTGAAGCCGGGCATCACCGGCTGGGCCCAGGTCATGTACAGCTACGGCGCATCGGTGAACGATGCCCGCAACAAGCTCGAGTACGACCTGTACTACATCAAGAACTACTCGTTGGCGCTGGACATCTACATCACCCTGCGTACCCTGCGCGTGGTGTTCTCCTGGGCCGGGCGGTAGTTGCCGTCCCCAACGATGACCGATCCGTGGAGCAGCGACCTGGCATGAGCGAAACACCGCGCAACGCGCACGAAGAATCCGGCACGCCGCTGGTGGCGGTGGTGGGCCTGGGCTACGTCGGCCTGCCGCTGGCGGCGGCCTTCGGCCGCAGCATGGAGGTGATCGGCTACGACCTTTCCAGTACGCGGGTGGACGAATGCCGTCGCGGCATCGACGTGCGCGGCGATGTCGACGCCGGGAAACTGGAAGCGGCCACCCGGCTGCGCTTCACCGATCGCATCGAGGACATTGCCGAGGCCGACTTCATCATCGTCGCCGTGCCGACCCCGGTGGACGAGGCCCGGCGCCCGGACTTCGAGCCGCTGATCGCCGCCAGCCGCGCCGTCGGCGGGGTGATGAAGCGTGGCGCGGTGGTGGTCTACGAGTCCACCGTCTACCCCGGCGCCACCGAGGAAGTCTGCGTTCCGGAACTGGAGCGGCATGCCTCGATGCGCTGGATGGAGGACTTCCACGTCGCCTACTCGCCGGAGCGGGTCAACCCCGGCGACAGCGAGCACGGGCTGGAGAACATCGTCAAGATCGTGGCCGGCGACGATGCCGCAACGCGCACCGCGGTAGCGCGGCTCTACGGCGAGGTGGTCACCGCCGGCATCCACGAGGTCGACAACATCCGCGAGGCCGAGGCGGCCAAGGTCATCGAGAATACCCAGCGCGACCTCAACATCGCCCTGGTCAACGAGCTGGCGGTGCTGTTCGACCGCATGGGCATCGACACCGGCCGGGTGCTCAAGGCGGCGCAGACGAAGTGGAACTTCCTGCCCTTCAAGCCCGGCCTGGTCGGCGGTCACTGCATCGGCGTGGATCCCTACTACCTGACCTACAAGGCGCAGATGGTCGGCTACCACCCCGAGGTGATCCTCGCCGGGCGCAAGATCAACGACAGCATGGGCAGCTTCATCGTCGGTCGCATCGTCAAGAAAATGGCGCAGTCGCGCATCGACATGCGCAATGCGCGCATCGCCATCTGCGGCCTGACCTTCAAGGAGAACTGCGCCGACCTGCGCAACTCCAAGGTGCATGGCATCTACCAGGAACTGGCCGAGTACCAGCCCGCCGAGATCCTGATCCACGACCCCATTGCCCTGGCCGACGAAGTCGCCGGCTTCTACGGCAGCGGGCCGACTTCCTGGGACGAGCTCCACGCGGTGGACGTGCTGGTGCTCGCCGTCGCCCACCGCTTCTACGCCGGCAAGCCGGTGGCCGCCTTCCGCGAGAAGCTCAGCCAGCCGGCGGTGGTGATCGACGTCAAGTCCCTGTTCACGCCGGAAGATTTCGACGATCCGGCGATTCACTACTGGCGCCTGTAGGACAAGACGGGCGCGTCTACACGGGAGAACGAGGAAAGCATGCCGATTCTGGTAACCGGGGCCGCGGGATTCATCGGGTCATCCATCGCGTTGCGCAAGCTCGACGACGGCGAGGAAGTCGTCGGCGTGGACAACCTGAGCGACTACTACGACGTCAACCTGAAGCGCTCGCGCCTCGAGCGCCTGGCCGATCATGCCGGCTTCACCTTCGAGCAACTGGACATTGCCGACCGTGACGGCGTGGCGGCGCTGTTCCAGCGGCATCGATTCGACGGCGTGGTACATCTGGCTGCACAGGCCGGGGTGCGCTATTCCATCGAGAACCCGCAGTCCTACATCGACACCAACCTGGTCGGCCACGCCAACATCCTCGAGGGCTGCCGTCACGGCGGCGTCGGACACCTGGTCTATGCCTCCTCGAGCTCGGTGTACGGTGCCAACACGGCGCTCCCGTTCTCCGAGCACCACAACGTCGACCACCCGATCTCCCTCTACGCCGCCACCAAGAAGGCCAACGAGCTCGTATCGCACTCGTACTCCCACCTCTACCGGCTGCCGACCACCGGCCTGCGCTTCTTCACCGTCTACGGGCCCTGGGGACGGCCGGACATGGCACTGTTCCTGTTTACCCGCGCCATTCTCGAGGGCCGGCCGCTGCCGGTGTTCAACCACGGCCGCATGGTGCGCGACTTCACCTTCATCGACGACATCGTCGAGGGCATTGCCCGGGTCCTGGCACGGCCGGCCGCGCCGCGGCCGGACTGGTCGTCGGACGATCCCGACCCGGCGTCGAGCAATGCACCCTACCGGGTCTACAACATCGGCAACTCCCGCCCGGTGGAGCTGATGCGCTACATCGAGGTGCTGGAGAGCTGTCTCGGCCGCAAGGCACAGCTGGAGCTTCTGCCGATGCAGGACGGCGACGTGCCCGCCACCACCGCCGATGTCACCGAGCTGGCAGCCGATTTCGGCTACCACCCGGCGACCACGGTGGAGGAGGGCATCGAGCGCTTCGTTGCCTGGTACCGCGACTACTATGGCGTCGCCTGAACCGCGTTCACGGCCCGCGCCGGACGCTACACCCGAAGACCCCGACCCGAGAACAGCATGTACAACGTAAAGATCCACGGCGCCGGTTCCATCGGCAACCATCTGGCCCATGCCTGCCGCGGCAAGCGCTGGCAGGTGACCATGTGCGACCTCGATCCCGATGCCCTGCGACGAACCCGCGAGGACATCTACCCGTCCCGCTACGGCGCCTGGGACGACGGCATACGCCTGGCCACGGTGGACGAAGCCGCCGACGCCCCGTGCGACTTCGCCATCGTCGGCACGCCGCCGGACACGCACCTGGACATCGTGCTGTCGATGCTCGACGGCAGTGGCCCGGTGCCGCGGGTGGTGCTGGTGGAAAAGCCGTTGTGCGGCCCGGACCTGGCGCGCTGCGAGGAACTGCTGCGCAAGTCGGAGGAGAAGGGCGTGCAGGTGCTGGTCGGCTACAACCACGTGCTCACCCCGATCACCGCCGCTGCCGATGCCTTCATCGATGACGGCGGACTCGGCGACGCGCAGACCCTGACGGTGAACTGGATCGAGCACTGGGGCGGCATCTTCGCCGCCCATCCCTGGCTGGCCGGCCCGGCCGACAGCTACCTCGGTCATGCCTCGCGGGGCGGCGGCGCCTGCGCCGAGCACTCCCACGGCATCAACATCTGGCAGCACTTCGCCCATGTCGTCGGTGCCGGTCGTGTCGCCAGCGTCTCGGCGACGCTGGACATGGTGCGTGGCGACGGTGTCGACTACGACCGCATTGCCCAGTTGCACCTGGTCAGCGAGAACGGCCTGGTCGGCTACGTCGTCCAGGACGTGGTCACCACCCCGGCGCGCAAGATGCTCCGGCTGCAGGGAGAGCGCGGCGCCATCGAGTGGGAGGCCAATGCCGACAAGGAACACGACCAGGTGCGTTTCCGCGAGGGCGATGCCTGGCGCGAACAACGGGTGCGCAAGACCCGCCCCGACGACTTCGTTGGCGAGATCGACCACGTCGGTGCCCTGCTCGACGGCAGCACGGCCGAGTCTCCCATTTCCCTTGCGCGCGGACTCGACACCATGATGGTGATCGCGGCGGCACACCGCTCTGCCGCCGAGGGCAGGACCGTGCATATCGACTACGCCCGCGGCTGTACGCCCGACGCCATTGAATGACCACGACGCGACTACGGTGACCCCATGAAGCGATTTGACTTTGACGACCTGTTCATCCTCGACCTGGCCAACAACCACCAGGGTGATGTCGGCCATGCCCTGAACATCATCCGCGGGGCCGGCGAAATCGTGCGCAGGCACGGCGTGCGCGCGGCCCTGAAGTTCCAGTTCCGCCAGCTCGACACCTTCGTGCACCCGACCCATCGCGAGGGCAGCGACAACAAGCACATCCCGCGCTTCCTCGGCACGCGGCTGAACACCGACGACTATGCACGGTTGGCCGATGCCGTGCGCGAGGCCGGCATGATCACCATGGCCACGCCCTTCGACGAGGAGTCGCTGAAGATCATCGACGACCTCGACATCGAGATGGTCAAGGTGGCGAGCTGCTCGGCGGCGGATACGCCGCTCCTGGAAAGCATTGCCGAGGCCAAGAAACCGGTGGTGGCTTCCACTGCCGGGCTGACCCTGACCCAGATCGACAACCTGGTGAACCTGTTCGATCTCAAGGGCGTGGACTTCGCGGTGATGCACTGCGTGGCCATCTACCCGACGCCGATGGACAAGCTGCGCCTGAACCAGATCGAGTTGCTGCGTTCCCGCTACCCGGGTGTGCGCATCGGCTTCTCCACCCACGAGGACCCGAACAGCGACCTGCCGGTGCGCATCGCGGTGGCCAAGGGCGCGCGCCTGTTCGAGCGGCACATCGGCCTGAATACCGACAAGTACACGCTGAACGGCTATTCCTCCACTCCCGAGCAGCTCGACCGCTGGATCGCCGCCTACCACGAGGCCCGCGCCATCTGCGGTGGCGAGAACCGCTCGCCGTCGACGCCGGAGGAAATCGATTCCCTGCGCACCCTGCAGCGCGGCGTGTTCGCCAGGGAGAAGATCGCCAAGGGCGACACCGTGCGTCGCGACCAGGTCTACTTCGCCATGCCCTGGCAGCCCGGCGGGCTGACCAGCGGCAAGTGGCACGATGCCATCGTCGCCGATCGCGACTACGACAAGGACGAGGCGCTGGCCGAGTCGCTGGCCGGGTCGAAGCCCGGCACCGACCAGGTCGTGCACGGCATCGTGCTGCAGGTCAAGGGCATGCTCAACAATGCCCGCATCGTGGTCGGCCCGGACAGCTCGGTGGAGATTTCCCATCACTACGGGCTGGACCGCTTCCGCGAGTTCGGCGCGGTGATCATCGACTGCGTCAACCGCGAGTACTGCAAGAAGCTGCTGGTGATGCTGCCGCGGCAGAAGCACCCCTACCACTACCACAAGCGCAAGGAAGAGACCTTCCAGTTGCTGCACGGCGACATGGAGATCGAGGCCGACGGCCATGTCACCCGCATGCAGCCCGGCGACACCTTCCTGGTCTCTCCCGGGACCTGGCACAAGTTCCATACCCTGGACGGCGCCATCGTCGAGGAAGTGTCCACCACGCACTTCAAGAACGATTCGTTCTACGAGGACGAGCAGATTGCCCGGCTGAAGCTGGAGGAGCGCAAGACGCGCGTCCCGAGCCTCGGCGGCGTGGCCAGGATCTGACCCGGTGACCACGTTCCTTCCCCGCTGCCCGCGCCGATGCTGAACGATCGTCGCATCCTGGTGGTGGTGCCGGCCCGCGGCGGCAGCAAGGGCGTGCCGCTGAAGAACCTGCGCACGGTGGGCGGGACCTCGCTGGTGGCCCACGTCGGCAGGGTGCTGGCCGAGATGCCCGAGGTCGACCGGGCGGTGGTGTCCACCGACCACGAGGGCATTGCCGAGGCGGCGCGGGCGGCGGGCATCGACGCCCCGTTCCTGCGTCCGCCGGCGCTGTCCGGTGATCGCATCGGCGACTACGAGGTGCTGTGCCATGCCCTCGAGGCCACCGAGGCGGTGGACGGCCAGCGCTACGACGTCATCGTCATGCTGCAGCCGACCTCGCCGCTGCGTACCCCGGCGCAGGTCCGCGAAACGCTGACCCGCCTGGTCGACGGCGACTACGACGCGGTGTGGACGGTGAGCGCCACCGACCTGAAGCATCACCCGCTGAAGCAGCTCGTGATCGACGACGGCGGCGGCATGTCGCTGTACGACGACGCCGGCCGGGCCATCATTGCCCGCCAGCAGCTCACGCCGACCTACCATCGCAACGGCATTGCCTATGCCTTCACCCGCCAGTGTCTGGTGGAGCAGGGCAGCATCTACGGCAAGCGCATGGGCGCCGTGGTCATCCACGGGCCGGTGGTCAACATCGATACCGAGGACGATCTCAATCGTGCCAATGCCCTCGTCAGCGCGCCTCGTTGAGCGGCGTGCCGGCACGTCGGGGGGTGTTTCGGCGACTGCGCTGGCTGGGTCTTCGCCGGCGTCATCCGGTGATGCTGGTGGACACCGGTGCCGAGTACCTGCATCCGTGCCTGCCCGAGGATGCCCGTCCGCTGGAGGTGGCGATTCGCGGCGAGTACTACCACCTCGGCCCGCGGGTCGCCTACTTCGCACTGCGCCTGGCCCTGCGTCGGCGACGCCTCGGGCTCGGCCTGCGCGGGTTGTACGTGGCCGCAGTGGCCCGCGCGGTGGAAGCACGGGTGGCGGTGACGCTGATCGACAACAACAACTGGGACGTCGGCCTGGTCGAGGCCGGTCGCTGCCGGGTGGTCTGCGTCCAGAACGGCTGGCGGCATCCGGCCCATGTCGGCGCCAAGCACTTTGACATCTACTGTGCCATCAATGCCCTGCCGGTGGATCCGGCCCTCGACTTCGCCATCACGGTGCGCGACTTCCATGCCGTGGGTCACCTGAAGATGGGCCTGTACCGCGCCCTGCGCGAACGCGAACCGGCGCCACCACCGGCGGTGCCGGCGCCGGTGCTGTGGATCTCCCAGTACCGGGTTTTCCGCTACAACAACCCCGATGCCGATCCGGCGGCGGTGTCGATCAAGCGCATGGAAGCCCTGGGTGCGGCCCACGCCGCACGTTTCGCCCGTGAACAGGGGCGGCCGATGCTGGTGGCACCGGCCTGGGCGAAGAAGCGGGTCGGACGCGAGGAAGAGGACCGCTTCTTCGCCGATGCCAGCGAGGGCCATGCCCACTTGCCCGAGTACGGCGACAATGCCTGGGGCGCCTACGACCTGGTGGCCGCCGCCGACCTGGTGGTCGGGGTGTACTCGACGTTGTTGTTCGAGGCCCTGTCGGTGGGGCGCAAGGCGCTGCTGTTCCTGCCCGCGGAGATGACCGAGGGCTGCAACTACGTGGCTGCCGGCCTGGTGCTGGAGCGGGTCGAGCGGATCGCGGTAACCACCCCGGACTACGAGTCCTTCGCCGACAAGGCGGCGATGATCCTGGCCATGAACGACGACGAGTACCTTGCCTGGATCGCCCCGTTCAAGGCGTCGGTGGCACCCTTCGACTTCGATGACTACCCGCAGCAGCGGATCCGGCGCATCGTCGCCGACCAGTTGCACGGATCGTCCCGGCGGTCATGAGCAGCCTGGCCGAATCGCTGTCGCGCTTCTCCTGGCTGCTGACCCGCAAGGAGCGTCTGAACGCGGGCATCCTGTCGCTGGCCCTGTTGCTCAATGCACTGCTGGAAGTGGTGGGCATCGGCGTGGTGCCGGCCTATGTCGGCGTGGTCGCCTTTCCCGAGCGCTTCATGGAACTGCCGCTGGTGAAGTCCTGGCTGGTGCCCTGGTTCGGCGTGCCGAGCCAGGAGATGCTGCTGGTGGGGTTCAGCATCGCCATCGCCGTGTTCTTCGGCCTGAAGCTGCTGTTCATGGTGGTGCTGACGTGGTGGAAGAACATCTACGTAAACAACCGCGTCATCAACCTGTCCGACCGGCTGTTCCGCGGCTACATGCGCGCACCGTACACCTTCCACCTGGAACGCAACGTTGCCGAGATGATGCGCTCGCTCAACCAGGACTGCATCCTGGTCGGTCGCAAGGTGTTGCTGCCGATGCTGGAGTTTCTCTCCCACCTGATGATCTTCGTCGCCGTCATGGTGCTGCTGCTGGTGGTGTCGCCGGGCTTCGCGCTGCTGTCGGTGGCGCTGTTCGTGGCCATCAGCTTCGTCGGCGTGAAGGCGCTGCACTCGCGGCTGCGCGATCTAGGCGTCAATGCCAAGCGCCTGCGTGGCAGCATCAACCGCGACGTCTACGAGGGTCTGCTCGGGGTCAAGGAGATCAAGGTGCTGGGGCGCGAGGGGTTCTTCCTGCGCCGCTTCCACAAGTCCATCTGCAAGTTGTTCGAGATCGAGCGCTACATGTACGTGCTCAACATGTCGATCAACCCGTTCATCGAGTGGGTCAGCGTCATCGGCCTGGTCGGCGGCATCGTCATCCTGTTCTACAGCGGCCAGGCCATCGAGGAGATCGTCACCACCATCGTGCTGTTCGCGGTCGCCCTGGTGCGCCTGAAGAGCGTGGCCGGCAACATGATGAGCCGCTACGCCACCATCCAGCACAACCTGGTGTCGCTGGACACCATCTACAACGAGCTGCGCCAGGTCGGCGACTCCGGGTCGGCCAGCATGGAGGCGGAGGTCAGCCGTCCTCCGCTGGACGGCTTCGAACTGCAACTGCGCGACCTGTCCTACGGCTACCCGGGTGCACCGCGGCCGGCCATCGAGCACATCGACATGACCATTCGCCGCGGCGAGGCGGTGGGCTTCGTGGGCAGCAGCGGCGCCGGCAAGACCACGCTGGTAGACGTCATCCTCGGCGTGCTCGAGCCCACCGGGGGGCAGATCCTGGTCAACGGGCGCAACATCCACGACGACCTGCCGGCCTGGCAGCGCAACATCGGCTACATCCCGCAGACCATGTACCTGGTCGACGGCAGCATCGCGCAGAACATCTGCCTGGGGCTGGAGCCGTCCGCCATCGACCGTGCCCGGATCGAGGCCGCCGTCGATGCCGCCGACCTGCGCGCCTTCGTCGAGGACTCCGCCAACGGCCTGGAGACGGTGGTGGGCGACCGCGGCATCCGCATTTCCGGCGGCCAGCGACAGCGCATCGCCATTGCCCGTGCCCTGTATGCCAACCCGTCCATGCTGATCATGGACGAGGCCACCTCGGCGCTGGACAGCGTCACCGAATCCGCGGTCATCGATGCCGTCAACGCCCTCAAGGGCGAACGCACCATCCTGCTGGTGGCCCATCGCATCAGCACGCTGAAGAGCTGCGATCGCATCGTCATGCTCGATCGCGGCCAGGTGGTGGCCATGGACAGCTACGATGCCCTGCTCGCCGGCAACAGCGATTTCCGCCGTCTTGCCGGCCTCTAGCCTTGAGTCCGGGCAGCGGACCCGTTGACGCCCGCCCGCGACAAGGTGGTGGTGGTGTTCAGCCACCACAAGCGCGGCGGTGGCAAGCCGCTGGACTCGTTGTGGTTCTCCCGCGACGAGCTCAAGCGTCGACACGGCGTGGAACTGCGCTTCCCGTGGACCGGTTCGCCGCTGTCGAAAACCCTGCGCGAACTGTGGAGGGCCGACTACGTGCTGTTCGACGGCGTCTGGAGCGCCGTGCTCTGGCACGGCCCCGCGCTGCTGCTGGCGGCACTGCTGCTGGGCAAGCGGCTGGTCTACTACTGGCATGAGACCGACTGGCACATCCGTGACCGTTGGCCCTATGACCGCTCGGTGCGGCGCAGCGGCCATCGCGGCAAGCAGTACCTCCGGCGCCTGCCGATGTACCTGGCCCTGCGCTGGCAGCGTTTCTTGCACCTGCACGTGACCGAGCATGGCTGCCGGTTACTGCGCGAAGTGGCCGGGGTGCGCGCCGACCGCATCCGCCTGTTACGCAACATGTCGCGTTCCGGCCAGTTCGAGAACCTGCCGGTGCCCGGCGACTACCTGCCCGGGCGCATCGTCGCCTGTGGTCACGTGAAGACCAACAAGCGTCCCGACCTGTTCGTGGAGATGGCGCGGCGCCTGGCGGATGACCCCGCCTACAGCTTCCAGTGGGTGGGACGCATCGATCCGGGCTTCGACGTCGATGCCCTGGTCGGCGGCGGCGAACTGGCCCGGCGCGTGCATTTCAGCGGCTGGACCGATGCCCCGTACCTGGAGATCGCCCGCGCCAACGTGTTCGTGCACACCTCGGAATTCGAGGCCATGCCCAAGGTGCTGATGGAGGCCCTGGCACTGGGCAAGCCGGTGGTGGCCTTCGCCGTGGGCGGCATTCCCGAACTGCTCGGCGAGCACGGCCGCACGGTACCCTTCGGCGATGTCGATGCCCTGGTCGACGCGGTTCGCGCCAGCCTCCCGGAGATGGATGACGACCAGCAACGTCGCCGCCGTGCCTGGTACGACGCCGAGTTCACCGAGCATGCCTTTGCCGACCGTTTCGCCCGCATCCTGGCCACCGCGTGAACCGGGCCCAGGCCAGTGCCGGACAGCCGCTGTACCTGGTGGTCGGCATCCGCAGCAATTTCGCCGAGCTGCTGGCCGACGGCCTGGCAACCGCCCGCAGGTACGGCTTCGCCCCGCGCATCGTCGACGTGGTGGAACTGGTGGAAGGCTGGAAGCCCTATCCCAACGACTGGGCGGCACTGGGCCTTGCCGACGACGTGCTGCGCATCGCCGACCGGGAGGCGTTTTCCGCGCTGGTGGCATCACCCGGCTTCCATCGCGCGGTGGTGCTGTTTCTCTACCTGCCCGATCGTCACCTGCGGCCGTTGTGGCGGCAGATGGCGGCGGCCGGTGCCCGGGTCGGCGTCATCGTCGCCGGGCCGGTGCCCACCGCGTCCTCGCTGCCCCGGGGGCGTTCCCCGCGTGCCGTGGCCGCGCGCGCATGGCTGCGCCTGAAGCGCCGGTTCAAGCCGCGCCCCGACTACTGGATCACCGCGGGTTCGGTATGCCGCAGTCTGTATGCCAGCTACTTTCGCAGCCTCGACGGGGTGGTGGAGATCCATGCCCACTCGCTGGACCACGAGCGACTGCGTCGGGCCGGGCCGGCGGCCGCCGAGTCCACCGGGGTGGTGTTTCTCGACCAGGGCTGGTTCTCGAAGCCGCGGCCGGACTTCCTCGACCCGTCGCGCTACCCGCCGATGGACGAGACCGCCTATGCGCGCGGCGTGCGCGGACTCCTCGAGCACCTGCGCAGCGCCGGTCAGCGGGTGGTGGTCTGCGCCCATCCCAAGGCCAGCCTGGCGCACACCCGCTCGCTGTTCGACGGCTTCGACGTGCGCCAGGGCAACACCGCCGGGCTGGTCAGCGGCGCGCGCCTGGTGATCGCCCATTCCACCACCGCCATCGGCCACGCGGTCATGCACCGGGTGCCGGTGCTGCTGTTCGACAGCGCCGCGCTGCGCACCTCCATCGTGGCGCCGCTGCTGGCCGGCTACCGGCGCGAGCTCGGCCTGGCCACGGTGGCGCTGGACGAACCGGCCAGCTACGACCGGTCGGTGGCTGCCGCGGTGGTCGACGATGCCGCCTATGACCGCTACCTGGACCGCTACGTGAAGCAGGCCGACTCCCCGGACGCCGGCCTGTGGGACATCGCCTTCGGCGGTCTTCGCCGTGCCCTCGACGCGCCGGCGCCGGCGGCGGCCCATCGATCCCGACAAGCCTGAGCAACGAAACCGGCTGGAACCCCGACGACATGACCCAATCCACCATTCCCCCCTGCCAGATCTGCGGCCACCGCGACTTTCAACCGCACTACAGCGGCCCGGTGCGCGACGGGCGCTTCGGCAACAGCGTCGACGACGCGGTGGTGCGCCGCTGCGGCGGCTGCGGCGTGCTGCGCCTGGACGAGGCGTTCTGCATGGACGACGGCGACTACGAGACGCCGGCCTACCGTGCCCTGATCGGCCAGCAGATCGATGCCGGCAGCTACTACGAGGGGCACGATGCGCTGCAGTACTTCTCCCTCGGTGCGTTCTGGCCGCGCGGCTTTCGCGGCCGCACGGTGGCCGACGTCGGCGCCGCCGGCGGCAGCTTCCTCGACAGCGTCGCCGGCATGGCCGAGGGCGCCATCGCCATCGAGCCCTGCCGCGCCTACCACGAGACCCTGGCCTCGCGCGGCTACGACGTCTATGCCTATGCCGCCGAAGCCGCCGCCAGCCGACCGGGCAGCGTCGACGTCGCCACCAGCTTCCAGGTCATCGAGCATGTCGGCAATCCACGCCGCTACCTGGAGGAGATCCGTCCGCTGCTGAAGGACGACGGCACGCTGATGATCAGCACGCCCAATCTCGACGACATCCTGCTGCGCACCGCGCCGGATACCTATGCCGGTTTCTTCTACCGCGTGGTGCACCGCTGGTACTTCGATGCCCGCGCACTCAGTCACTGCGCGGAACTGGCCGGCTACACGGTCAGCGCGGTGAAGTACGTGCACCGCTATCCCTTCGCCAACTACGTGCACTGGCTGCGCGACGGCCGTCCCCGTGGCCAGGACGCCATCGCCGAGTTCGATGCCGGCGCCGACGGCTTCTGGCGCGGCTACCTGGAGCAGAAGGGACTGTCCGACACGCTGTTCCTCGAATGCCGGCCATCCACGTGACCGGCGCCCGTTTCCACCCGACCCCTGGGAGCTTGTCATGAAGGTGGTTTTCCTGGCCGGCGGTTTCGGCACCCGGCTCGCCGAGTACACCGACGTGGTGCCCAAGCCGATGGTGAAGGTTGGGCCGTATCCCATCCTGCAACACATCATGCGGCGCTATGCACGCTACGGGCACAAGGATTTCTTCGTCGCGCTGGGCTACAAGGGCGAGGTGATCAAGGAGTACTTCCTGAACTACCATGCCCTCGGCTCGGACTTCACCGTGCATCTTGGCAGCGGCAGCGTCGACTACCACGACAGCCAGTCGCTGGACTGGAACGTCACCCTGGTGGAAACCGGCGCGAAGTCGATGACCGGTGGACGGGTAGGGCGGATGCGACGCTGGGTCGAGGACGGCACCTTCATGATGACCTACGGCGACGGCGTCGCCGACATCGACATCGACGCCCTGCTGGCCTTTCACCGCAGCCACGGCAAGCTGGTCACGGTCACCGCGGTACGACCCACCGCCCGCTTCGGCGACCTCACCCTGGCCGAGGACGAGGTGCGTTCCTTCGCCGAGAAGCCACGCATGACCTCGGGCTGGATCAACGGCGGCTTCTTCGTCATGGAGCCGGCGTTTCTCGACTACATCGATGACGATGCCACGGTGCTGGAGAAGGAGCCGCTGGAGCGAGCCGCCCGCGAGGGCCAGTTGATGGCCTACCGCCACGAAGGATTCTGGCAGTGCATGGACACCAAGCGCGACCACGACCTCCTGTGCCGGCTGTGGGCGAGCGGCGAGGCGCCCTGGGACAGCGGCGCATGATCGAGCCGGGCTCACGCCTGCTGGTGGTCGGCGGCGAGGGATTCATCGGCGGCGAGGTTGCGCGCCAGGCGCGCGACGCCGGGGTGGAGACCACGGTGCTGTCGCTGCGACCGCGCGCCGACGGCGACCGTCACCGCCTGTACGCCGACATCACCGACGCCGGGGACCTGGCCAGGGCACTGGACGGTCGCGAGTTCGACTACGTGGTCAATGCCGGTGGCTACATCGACCACGCCGCCATGCACGCGGGCGGGCTGGTGCCGCTGGCGGCCCACTTCGGCGGCGTGGTCAACCTGGTCGGCGCGGTGCGAGGCCCGGCATTGAAGGGCTTCGTGCAACTGGGCAGCAGCGACGAGTACGGCGATGCGCCCGCGCCCCAGCGCGAATCCATGCGCGAGCAGCCGATCTCCTGCTATGCCGCCGCCAAGGTGGCCACCACCCAGTTGCTGCAGATGCTGCACCGGACCGAGGGCTTCCCGGCCACCGTGCTGCGCCTGTTCCTGGTCTACGGTCCCGGACAGGGCACCGCCCGCTTCCTGCCGCAGGTGATCCGTGGCTGCCTGTCCGGCGATTCCTTCCCGGTATCGGCGGGGGAGCAGCTGCGCGACTTCGCCTATGTCGGCGACGTCGCCAAGGCCATTTTCCAGGCGCTGGCCGGCGACCGGGCCCGTGGCCGGGTCGTCAACGTCGGCGGCGGCGAGCCGGTGGCCATTCGCGCCATGGTGGAGCGGGTGGTGGCGCTGGTCGGTGCCGGCCGCCCGCGCTTCGGCGAGATTCCCTACCGGGCCGGCGAGAACATGGCGCTGTACCCGTGCACCCGGCTGGCCAGGGAAGTCCTGCACTGGCAGGCGAGCACCTGCCTCGACGACGGCCTGGCGCGCACCATCGGCGCCCTGCGGCAGGCGGGGCATGGCTAGCCATGCCCGGGAACGCCATCGGCGCGCGACGGAGCGGCCGGAAGTGTCCATCCTGGTCAACGGCTACAACGGCGAGCGCTACCTCGGCGAGGCCCTGGACAGCGTCCTCGCGCAGACCTTCGGCGACTGGGAGCTGGTCTTCTGGGACAACCAGTCCACCGACGGCACCGCCGACATCGTGCGGGCCGCGGACGATGCGCGTATCCGCTACCACTACGCGCCGAGTCATACCCACCTCGGCGCCGCCCGCCGGGCCGCGCAGGGCTTGCTGCGTGGCCGCTGGATTGCCATCCTCGACGTCGACGACCTGTGGCGGCCGGACAAGCTGCGAAAGCAGCTCGCCGCCGCCGCCGCGATGCCGGGCGCGGGCTTCGTCTATGCCCAGGTCGCGGTGCGCGACGAGTCCGGCGGCGATGCCGCCCGCGACCACGTGTTCAGCCGCATGGCCGGGCAGGAACTGCCCTCCGGCAACCTGTATCCTCGGCTGCTGCGCGGCAACTTCATCAGCGTACCCTCGCTGCTGCTGGATGCCGGGGCCTTTTTCGAGGTTGGCGGCTTTTCCGGTCGCTACCCGGTGATGGAGGACTACCGCATCACCCTGAACATCGCCCGCCGCTACCCGGTGGCGGTGGTCAACGAGCCGTTGTGCGAATATCGGATCCATGGCGGCAACCGCTCCGCGGGCGGCGCCATCGACAATTTCGAGGACCTGGCCATCCTGCGCGAGCTGCTGCCGGATCGTCGCGCGGCCATGGCCATGCCCAGGGTCGTTGCCCGGCACTTCCTGCGCTGCGCCAGGGAGCGCCGCTGGCCGCGCTTCGGTGGCCTGCTCGGGGCCATGGCGCGGCCATCGTAGGAACTTGAGGACAGGGTCGGCCGGTGCGCCGGGCGTGGTCAGCATTTCTTTCAATCGTTCATCGAGGTGAACCGGATAACGTGTTATGAGTAAACAGGTAATCGTAGGCGGTGGCGCGGTGCGCACCGCGCAGATCGGTGGCACCGACAAGTTGTGCATCATCGCCGGCCCGTGTGCCATCGAGAGCGAGTCGCACGCCCTGGAAATGGCCGAGCGGATCGCCGAGATCACCGAGCGGGTGGGTGTTTCGCTCATCTACAAGTCCTGCTTCGACAAGGACTGCCGCTCGTCGCCGGATTCCTTCCACGGCTGCGGCATCGACTCGGGCCTGGGCATCCTGGAGAAGGTCCGCCAGCAGGTCGGCGTGCCGGTGGTGACCGACGTCAGCAACGTCGAGTGGGTGGATCGCACCGCCGAGGTGGTGGACATGCTGCAGATTCCCGCCTACCTGTGCCGACAGACGCACCTGCTGCGCGCCTGCGCCCGCACCGGCAAGCCGCTGCACCTGAAGAAGGGCCAGTTCATGAACCCGCGCAACATGAAGAACTCGCTGGCCAAGATCTACCGCGAGGACAACCAGCAGGTGGTGCTGTGCGATCGCGGCACCTTCTTCGGCTACGAGGACCTGGTCAACGACATGCGCTCGTTGATCATCATGCGCGAACTGGGCACCCCGGTCAGCTACGATGCCACCCACTCCATCCAGCAGCCCACCGGCAGCGGCAGCGTTTCCCAGGGCCTGCGCGAGTTCATCCCGGCACTGGTGCGGGCGGCCTGCGGCGTCGGCGTCGATGCCATCTTCATGGAAGTGCACGACAATCCCAACCGCGCGCTCAGCGACCCGGCCACCCAGCTCGACATCCGGTTTCTCGAGAACATCCTGCGCCAGGCGGTGGACATCTCCGCGGTGATGCGCGAAACGTCGCGCAACCATCCCACCGAAGGCCTGTCCTGAACCCCGTACAACGTCCAGACCGACGAGGTCCCAGAAGCGAATGCGTACCGTACTGATTCCCGCGAAGAAGAAAAGCAAGCGTATCCCGAGCAAGAACCTGCAGATGCTTGGCGAGGTGTCGCTGATCGAGCGCTGCGTGATGAAGGTCATGAAGTGCAAGAACATCGACCGCATCGTGGTGGACACCGACTCGGAAGACGTCATCGCCATGTGCCAGCGCCATGCCGCCAGCGATTCGCGCGTCGAGGGCCGGCAACGCAGCACCGAACTGCTCGGCGACGACGTCGGCACACCACAGCTTTGCGTGCACCTGCTCGAGCACGAGCCGACCATCGAGTTCCTCGGCATCATGCACAGCACCGCGCCGTTCCTGAAGGCAAGCACCATCGACAAGTGCATCGAGACCTTCGTCAGCGGCCGCAACGAGTACGACAGCCTGTTCACCGTCGAGGCGCTGCACGACTACCTGTGGAAGGATCGCCCGCTGAACTTCAACGTCGACTGCCGCACCAGCACCGACAATGTCGATCTCTACTACAAGCTGACCGGCGGTTTCTTCATGTCGACCCGCGGTCACATCCTGGAAACCAAGTCGTTCATCGGCAAGAACCCGATCATCTACCCGGTCGCGGTGCTCGAGTCGCTGGACATCAACTACCCCGATGAACTGGAACTTGCGCGCATGATCGAAGAGGGCCTGGCGGCCCGCGGCAAGTCCGAACTGGGAATGTAAACGTGAACGAGAAGATCAAGCAGTTGAACCCGTCGGTGGTCTACGACGTGATGACCTACGACATCAAGTGGCCCGGCCAGTTCATGCTCTCCAACGAGATCGGCCTGCGCACCGGCACCGCCATCTGCGGACGCGCCTTCACCGTGCAGGGCAAGTACACGCCGAACCGGCTGGCCGAGTACCGCGAACGCGCCGTGGTCATCGACATGCTCGAGGCCATGGAGGAGGGCGTGATCGAGGTGCTGCAGCCGAACTACACCGGCCCGCTCGGCTCCTGGGGTGATTTCACCGCCACCCTGGTCAAGCACTACGGCTGCGTCGGCGCGGTGGTGGATGGCAACACCCGCGACCTGGCCGGCCTGCGCGAGATGAACTACCCGCTCTACTGCCGGGGCACCAGCCTGGTCAACGGCTTCGGCAGCGGCTGGCAGATCGACAACTTCCAGCAGGACATCATCATGCCCGGGCCGCTGGGCATGCCGGTCAACGTCTCGCCCGGCGACTACGTGGTCGGCAACGAGGACGGCGTGGTGATCGTGCCCGCGGACATCATCGACGACGTCGCCGGCCATGCCGCCAGGCGTCTCGCCCGCGAGGAAGAGCTGAAGGCGGAACTGGCCGGCGGCAAGCTCACCCGCGAGTACCTGAAGACCACCATCTTCGACTGGTAGCCCCGGCAAGACCCCGTTGACGGAGGCGCCGACCACCGTCATCGACCTGGCCAGGCAGCCGCTGGCGGTGGCCGACGGGCGTCGCCTGGATGCCCTGGCCGCGGCCCACCGGCGGGACTTCGTCGACTTCGTCGACCGCCTGGTCGACCAGGACCAGCTGCGTCGAAGCGGCGCCTGGCTGGACTGGTGGGTCAGCGGAACCGCCAGCCGCCACTTCGAGCTGTCGCCGCTGTTCCGCCGCTTGATGCTGTTGCTGCTGTGCCGTGAGCGCCTGGCCGGGAGCGACGGCCCGGTGCGGGTGCGGGTGGACGATGGCGTGCTGGCCGGCCTGGTGCGCCAGTTGGCGCCGGCCGGGCGCGACCTGGTGGTGGTCGATGCCAGCCGTTCGGTGGGCGGCATGCTGCGCCGCCTGCGCGGCATCCTGTCGCCCTGGCGCTCGATGCTGCGTCTCGCCCTCGACGTCGTCGTCGTCCGTCTTTGCGCGCGGCTCGCCGGTGCCGGCCCGGCGCTGCCGGACATCTCCCCGCTGGTCCTGCTGGACAGTTTCTCGCTGCCGGCGGCGCCGGCCACGGATCGCTACTACCCGGGGCTGTCGGACTGCCTGCCCGCGGCGCTGGCCCGGCGTACCGTGCTGGTGCCGCAGTTTCACGGCTACCGTCCCGGCCAGTTGCCGGCGGCGGTGCGCGCCTTGGCGCGGGCGCCCGGGCCCTGCCTGCTCAAGGAACGCGTGCTCACCGCCGCTGATCTTGGCTGGGCCTTCGCCCACCTGTTGCGCCGGCGACGCATCCGCACGCGCGAGACCATGTTCGCGGGCATCGATGTCGCCGCCCTGGTGCGGGCCGACCTGCGCGCCCCGGCCGGCTTTCGCTGCGCCGTGCAGGGACTGCTCAACGCCCGCTTCGCCCATCGCCTGGCACGTCGCCAGGTGGCGGTGGAATGCGTCGTGGACTGGTTCGAGAACCACCCGCTGGACCGCGGCTGGAATGCCGGCTTCCGCACCGCCTTTGCCGCCGGGCAGGCGCCGCGCACGGTGGGCTACGTCGG
Source organism: uncultured Gammaproteobacteria bacterium (assembly GCA_964350265.1). Classification (GTDB taxonomy): domain Bacteria; phylum Pseudomonadota; class Gammaproteobacteria; order Arenicellales; family CAJQKF01; genus BQJD01. Next base: position 55,164 of record CAYGJZ010000008.1, read on the forward strand.
CTACTATCCCTCCTTCGATGCCGCCCGCCCGAGCCGCGGCGAGGACCGTGCCGGGGTGTTGCCGGCGCGCCTGTGCGTGATGGGCGAGGCCATCGGCGGGGAACTCGACGAATTCCATGGCGCGCTGCCCTGGCGGGTGGGTCCGGCGCTTCGCTACCCGGCATTGTCGCGGCCGCTGGTCGCCGCGCCGGAAGCGGCCGGGACCGCGGGCGACGCGGTACTGGTGGTGCTGCCCTACGACGCCGGCCTGGCCGGCTTCCTGCTGGCGACGGTGGCCGAGGCGGCGCGCCACAGCCCGGCCACCTTCCTGGTGAAACCGCATCCGGCCAACCCGATGGCTGCGGCGCTGGCCGCGGTCACCGCAGCGCGGGACAACCTGCGCGCGCACCACGGCGCCCTGCAGGCCCTGGCCGGGCCCGGTGGGGTGGTCGTCGGTGGACCGGTGGCGACCTCCACGCTGGAGGTGCTCGCCCAGGGCGCCCGGTGCATTGCGCTGGCGCCGCCCGGCGAGCACTGGCGGCATCGGCCGCCACGGGCCTTGCCCGACGGCGCGGTGCACACCTGCGACGATGCCGACTCGCTGCTGCGCGCGCTGGACGAGGTGCGCTGCGCGGACCCTTCCCGGGCCATGGACGACCGCGCCGTTGCCGGCGTCGTCCGGGCCCGCTTCTTCGCGCCGGTAAATGACCGCGCGGCGCTGGCATTGCTCGGACTCGACGAGGAGTCCGGGTCGCCACCTGATCACTGACGAGGACGACGACACCCATGGCAGACAAGCAACAGGCACTGTTCGGCGACGTGTTCCGCGGCCGCCGTGTGCTGATCACCGGGCACACCGGCTTCAAGGGCAGCTGGCTTTGCCACTGGCTCGACCAGCTCGGCGCCAGCGTCACCGGGCTGTCCATCGACATCCCCACCGAGCCGGCCCACTTCGAGGTCTCCGGTCTGGCCGGCGCGCTTGCCGACCACCGCGGCGACGTCCGCGACATCGATGCCCTCGCCGACCTGGTGGCGCAGGCCAGGCCCGACTTCGTCTTTCATCTCGCCGCCCAGGCCCTGGTCAAGCGTTCCTACGACGACCCGGTGGGCACCCTGTCCACCAACGTGCTGGGCACCGCCAACGTGCTCGACGCGGTGCGACGGGCGGACCGGCCCTGCGTGCTGGTCTGCATCACCAGCGACAAGTGCTACGACAACGTGGAATGGATCTGGGGCTACCGGGAAACCGACCGGTTGGGCGGCGCCGATCCCTACAGCGCGTCCAAGGGCGCGGCGGAGCTGGCCATTCGCAGCTTCGTGGATTCCTACCTGCGCGGTGATTCGCCGGTGCGGGTGGGTGTGGGCCGCGCCGGCAACGTCATCGGTGGTGGAGACTGGGCCGCCGACCGGCTGGTGCCCGACTGCATGCGCAGCTGGGCGGGCGGTCGGCAGGTGGAGATCCGCCGGCCCGAGGCGACCCGGCCCTGGCAGCACGTGCTCGAACCGCTGAGCGGCTACCTGCTGCTGGCGCAACGGCTGCATGAAGATGCCGCGCTGCACGGCGAGGCCTTCAACTTCGGTCCCCACGGCGACAGCATCAACACCGTGCGCTCGGTGCTCGACGCCCTGTCCCACAACTTCGAGCAGGCGAGCTGGCACGACGTGTCCGCGGGTGAACATGCCCCCGAGGCGGGGCTGTTGAAGCTCAACTGCGACAAGGCCCTGGCCCATCTCGGCTGGCGCGCCACCCTGGACTTCGACGAGACCATCGCCATGACCGCGCACTGGTACCGCCGGTACTACGGGGAAGGCGGCGACATGCGCGGCTTCACCCGGGAACAGGTCCACCGCTATACCGCCTTGGCCAGCGAGCGAGGCGCCTGCTGGACCCGTTGATGTCGACGCCGGAGTTGTCCATCGTCATCGTCAACTACAACCTGTCCGCCTCGCTGCGCGACTGCCTGGACTCCATTGGCCGATGCGGCGACCGGCTTGCCCGCGGCGTGTTCGAGGTGGTGGTGGTGGACAACCATTCCAGCGAGGCCGACTGGCCCGTGTTGCGCGAGGCCCTGCGCGATTCGCCGGTGCAGGTGCTGCAGCGGCAGGACAACGGTGGCTTCGGCGCTGCCTGCAATGACGGTGCACGGGTCGCCAAGGGGCGCCTGCTGTGCTTTCTCAATCCCGATACCCGGGTGCCGACGGACTTCGCCGAGGCCGCCATCGGCCACCTCGCTGCCACGCCATCGGCCATCGTCGGCCTGCGCACCCACCGTGGCCGCTGGCTCGACTACTCCGCCGGGCCGTTGCCCAACCTGCTGCTCGAGTGCCTCGGCGTGCTGCTGGTCGGCCGTTACCTGGAGGCGGCCTGGATGCGCCTGCGCGGCCGGCTGCGCGGCGGCGTGCTGACCGTGGGATGGTGCATGGGTGCCTGCCTGTTCCTGCATCGCGACACCTTCGATGCCCTCGGCGGCTTCGACGAGGACTACTTCCTGTACTTCGAGGAAGTGGACCTGTGTCACCGCCTGCACGATGCCGGCGGCGTGGTGATCTACGATCCCGACGCCGCCATCGAGCACGTCGGCGGTGCCGCCGGGCGGCGCGACTATGCCAGCTTCACCGAGCGCTTCTACCGCGGCAAGCAGACCTACTTCGCCAAGCGGCATGATGGCTGGCGCCGCCGCGCCGGCCTGGCCCTGGTGCGGGCACAGGTGCGTGCCCAGCAACTGGCCTGGTCCCTGCTCGGCGCCGGCGGCCACCCGCGCGCGGCGGCCAAGCTGCGCGGCCTGGCCGCCGCGCTGGCCGTTTCGCCGTCGCAGGCACGATGAACCCAGACGTCGACATCAACCTGCTGTGCCTGCGCAGCGAGTCGCCCACCGGCATCGAGGCCTATGCCCGGGTGGTGATCGGCACCATCCCGCTGCCCGGCGACTGCCGGCCGCGGGTGTTTCTGCCCGAGGGGTTGGCGGTGGGAGAGGCGCTGGGAAGCGTGGCCGGCGAGGCAGGCGACCACCGCCACCTGCTGCGTCACCACCCGCGCCTGGACACGGTCCGCCTGCCGCGCAGGCCGACGGCACTGCGCATCCTGCGCGAGATGCTCTACCTGTCCTGGCGTTGCCGGTCGACCCCGGTGGTGCTGTCGGTGAACAACTTCGGCCCGCTGTTCGGCGGTCGTGGCCAGCGTCGTCTGGTGGTGGTGCACGATGTCTGGTTCCTGTCCGCGGCCTACAATGGTTCGCGCCTGGCGAAGTGGTTGTTCGCCCGGCTGATCCGCAGCCAGCTCCGCCGCACCCACCACGTGTTCACGCCCACCGAACATTCGCGCGAGGAGATCGTCCGCTACACCGGCTTCCCGCGCGCGCGCATCACGGTGACGCCGCTGCGCGTGGAGCAGGCGCCGCCAGCGGGCGAGGACGCCGGCTTCTTCCTGCTGGTGGGCTCGTCGCGGCCGAACAAGAACGTGCTCGCCGCGGTGCGTGGCCATGCCCGCTACCGCGCCGAAGGCGGTGTTCGGCCGCTGGTGATCATCGGTCCCTACGACGATGCCTTCCGCGCGCAGATCCTGGCCGAGGGCGACGGTGGCGTGGTCATCGCCGGCTACGTGAACGAAGCCGAGAAGTGGCGGCTGGTAGGCAGTTGCCACGCGCTCCTGTTTCCCTCCCTGTACGAAGGCTTCGGCATCCCGGTGATCGAGGCGCAGGCCATGGGGCGGCCGGTGCTGGTCTCCCGCGGCACCAGCTGCGAGGAACTGGCCGGCGACCACGGCGTGGTGGTGGACGGCAGCCGCGTCGAGGACATTGCCCGTGGCTGCCACGCGCTGGATCGCCTGGCACCCGTCGCGGTGACCGTTGGCGATGCGCAGGTCGGTGCCAGCGACGGCGGGCGGTGCATCGCCGGGCAGCTCTGCGCGGGGATCGAGCGATGACCGGCGCAGGCGTGCGCGCGCCCTTCAGTGTGCTCATGTCGGTGTATGCGCGCACCCGCGGCGACGAGCTGCGGCGCTGCCTGGACAGCCTCGTGGCCCAGCAGGTGCCGGCCGCGGAAACCGTGGTGGTGCTCGACGGCCCGGTGTCCGACGATGTGCTGCGACAACTGGAGCACTACGCCGAAGCGCTGCACCTGGTGCAGGTGCCGCTGGAAAGGAACCAGGGACTTGGCATCGCCCTGGCCCACGGCCTCGCCGCCTGCCGCCACGAACTGGTCGCGCGCATGGACACCGACGACGTCTGCCGGCCGCAGCGCTTCGCCCGCCAGCTCGACTTCCTCGCCCGCCATCCGGACATCGACGTGGTCGGCGGCGCCCAGGTCGAGGCCGGCGACGACGGTCACTTCGACCGCCGCATGCCGGCCGAGCCGGAGGCGCTGGCGAAGATGGCCAGGCTGCGCAACCCGCTGAACCATCCCACCGTGATGTTTCGCCGACAGGCAGTGCTCGACGCCGGCGGCTACCAGCCCTTTGCCCTGTTCGAGGACTACTACCTGTGGGCACGGCTGCTCCACCGGGGCGGTCGCATCGCCAACCTGCCGGAAGTGCTGGTGGAATCCAACGCCGATCTGCGCTTCTTCGGCCGACGTGGCGGACTGCGCTACCTCGGCACCGAGATCCGCCTGGCGCGGGAGTTCCGACGCATGGGCTTCCACGGCTGGCTGGACAGCGTGCGCTTCCTGCTCCTGCGCGCACCGGTCCGGCTCCTGCCGTCCTCGCTGCGCTCGCTGGCCTACCGGCTGGGCGCGCGGCGGCCGGGTCGGCCGCCGAACCCGACGTCGTCGGCATGAGCCGCCGGGCGGCGCCGCTGCGGCCGGGTGCAAGCTGGCTGATCCACCAGAACCGCGACGTTGCCAGCGCCCGCCTGCAGGGCTACCTGGTGCACGAGTACCTGCAGTCCAGCGGCATGTACAGCCGCATCCTGTTCGCGCCGCCGGTGCCCATCCCCCTGCCGTGGAGCGAAGCTTTCGTCGACTACGTGGTCAACACGGTGGATACCCCGGTGGTGCTGCTGCAGAAGATCCAGGAAGACGACCGCTCCCGACAGCTGGTGGACGGCCTGCGCCGACGCGGCATTGCCACCGTGTACATCCAGTGCGACTACCAGCCGAAGCGGCAGATCGCCCTGCGCTGCGACCACGTGGTGGTGCCCTCGGCCTTCCTGCACGACTACTACCGTGGCCTCGGCGCGCCCTGCACCCTGGTGCCCGACCCGGTGGAACAGGAAATCGACGCGGCGGCGCTTCGGCGACGGTTCGCCGAGCGCGGCGAGGAGGGCCCGCTGACACTGGTCTGGGTGGGGCAGGCCTCCGGCTGGCCGTCGCTGGCGCCGTTGCAGCGGCTGCTGGAGAAGCCGCCGTGGTCGGAACAGTTCGCCCTGGTCACCATCAGCAGCCACGAGGACGCCGACATCCGCTGGCAACTGGATCGCGTCGCCGCGGACATCGGCCGTTTCGACGTCGGTGTCATTCCCACCGACAGCGGCGACGGCGCGCTGGCCAAGTCCGCCAACCGGGTGCTGCTGTTCATGGCCCTCGGCCTGCCGGTGATCGCCGGCGACATTCCCGCCTACCGCGAAGTCATCCGGCACCGCGAGAACGGCCTGCTGGCGGCCGACGAGGCTGGCTGGATGGCTGCCCTGGAAGACATCCGCGACGCCGCCCTGCGTCGTCGGCTGGCCGGCAATGCCCATGCCGACACCGTGCCGGGCTACCGTCTCGACGCGGTGGGGCAGCAGTGGCGCGGGTTGATCGAGTCGCTGGGGCAGGGCGTCGTTGGCCGCCCTTCGCGCCCGGGCATCGCGCTCTCCCTGCGCTTTGCGCGAATCGCCTGCGAGACGCGAATCGGCTATGCTCGCGGTGCCATGCACTACCGCCGGCTGGCGGCCGCCGCCCGCGCCCTGGGCGGCGCCACCGCCAGGCTGCCGCTGGCCCCTGCCGCCCTCGGCAGCTGGCTGGCGTTGCTCGGCGAATGGGTCGGCAAGCTCGTTCCCGGGGCGCGCAAACGTGGTCGGCGACGCCATGCCGGCGACGGCGGAGCGCCCTGAATGCACGGTCTTCCCCCGCGTTGTTCCTTCACCTGTCACGCCCTATCCCTGCAGAAGTTTCATGCGTTACTTTCCCCACCGACCGGTGATCGTGGTCGGCTGTCATCGTTCCGGCACCTCGCTGCTCGCCCGCCAACTGGACCGTGCCCGCGTCTTCATGGGCGCGGACCTGCGCAAGCACCACGAGTCGAACCTGTTCTTCCAGGCCAACCGCCGCGTCTTCCAGGCCGCCTCGGCGCGCTGGGACGACATCGCGCCGCTGCGCGAGGCCTTGTCCAACCCGCACTTCGCGGCCAGTGCCGAGTCGCTGCTGCGCGAATCGCTGTCGAACCCGCGGCAGATCCTCAGGTACTGGAAGGTGCGTCGCTACGTGGATGCCCATCGCTGGCCCGGTGCACCGTGCTGGGGCTGGAAGGACCCGTGCAACAGCGTGACCCTCGGCGCCTGGCTGAACCTGTTTCCCGGTGCCCGGGTGGTGCACATCCACCGCAACGGAGTCGATGTCGCCAACAGCCTGGTCACCCGTGAGCAGCGACGCGGTGCACAGAGCCGCTGGCGCTCGGCGCGGTGCGCCAGCCTGGAAGGCGCCTATTCCCTGTGGCGCGACTACGAGGAGACGCTGGAGCAGCAGCTGCGACGCTGCGCGGACGGGCAGCTGCACCAGGTGCGCTACGAGGCGTTGCTGGCGGCGCCGCACCAGACCCTGGGCTGGCTGCTGGCGTTCCTCGGCGTGGAGGCCGACGCCCTGCCCGAGGACCTCGGCGTGGATGCCTCGCGCCGCGACGCCTTTCGCCGCTCCCCGGCATTGCGCGCCTTCCACGAGGCCCATCGCGACGACGGGATCATGCGCCGTCTCGGCTACGGCAACGCGGAATGAGCCGGCCCTTCGTGCGACCCTGACGGCATGACCGCCGGCTACGTTCCCTACCTGCTGCTGGTGCAGACGCTGGCGCTGCTGGCCTACCTGTGGCGAGACCGCGATGCCTCGCTGGTGCGTGCCACGCTGACCTGCCAGGCCCTGCTGCTGGTCGCCTTCCCGCTGGCCTTCGGCGGCTACTCCATCGACGGCTGGCGCTACCTGTGGCGCTTCGGCAACTCGCCGTTCAGCCTCGACGTCGATCGACTGTTCTGGATCAGCGGCTCGGCGCTCGACGCGCTGGTGCCCACGCCCTGGCCGCTGAAACTGCTCTCGGCGCTGGCCGTGGCGCTGTTCGTGCTGGCCCTGGTGCGGCACCTGCGGCATCGTGGCCACGGCGTCGTCGCCATGGCCCTGTTCCTGGTGCCGGTGATGCCGGCCTACTTCTTCGGCTTCGGCAATGCCGTGCGCCAGTCGCTGGCCACCGCCATCGCCCTGTTGGCGCTGTCGGGATCGCGGCGCTGGCGCACAGCGTCGTTCTGGCTGCTGGTGCTGGCGGCCTGGCTGGTGCACTGGGCGGTGGCCGCCTTCGGCATCTCCGCGCTGCTGGCGCGCGGCTTTCCGCGCCGGGCACTGCCGGCACTGGCACTGGCGGTGCTGTTCGGCTTCAGCGTGCACCACCTGCTGCTGGCCCTGGGCCTGGACCCCTACACCGTGGTGCCCTATGCCAGCGACTCGGAAGGCGAGTTCCACTACGCCAAGTTCGCGCTGCACCTGGTGCTGGCGGTGCTGATCGGCGTCCTCGCCCTCGCCCGCGAGGACGAGGACGCCAACCGGTTTGCCGCCCACTACGTCTACGCGGTGGCGGTGGCCGCGCTGCTGGTGCGCTACGAGGTGCCCTTCGAGCGGCTGCTGCTGTACGCCGAGTTGCTGCTGCCCTTCGTGCTGCCGACCCTGGTGCGCTTCGAGCGACTGCCCGCCGCGGCGGCGGTGCTGGCGTGGCTGGCGGCCACGGCGGCCGCCCTGGTGCTGTGGTCGCACGACTCGCTGAGTCGTGCCCTGGGGCTGCTGTGAGCCGGTGCCTGCCGCGACTGGCGCGTACCTACCTGGTGCTGGTGGTGCTGGCCTGCGTCGCGCTGGCGGTACGCGCCATCGTCGATCCACCGGTGCCGCCGCACTTCGCCCACAGCCTCGAGGCCGCCTACCGCTACCTGGACGCGGGCGCGGTGAACGCGGCGGGCAATGCCCTGAACCGGGCGCGGGCCTACCGGCGGCACGACCAGGACCTGACGGTGATCGAGACCCTGGTCGCGCTGTACGGCACCAGGGACCTTGAGCGGATCGAGCGGGAGACCGCGGAGCTCGCCGCCCGCGAACCGGGCAATGCCAGCATCGACCTGTACCTCGGCCGGGTCTACGAAGCCCGCGGCGATGACGTCGCCGCGGAGCGGCTCTACCGTTCGGCCATCGACAAGGATGCCGACAATGCCGGTGCCTGGTATGCGCTGGCCGGCCTGCAGACACGCCTGTATTCCCTCGAGGTGGCGGAGCCGAGCTGGCGACGGGCCTACCGGCTGCTGCGCAAGTTCGAACAGCAGGTGTTCGGCTATGCCCGCTTCCTGGTGCGTGCCGGCCACGTGGACGAAAGTCTGCAGGTGCTGCGGCGACTGATTCACCGCCAGCGCGACAACCTGGTCTACCGGGTGCAGTTGCTGGTGGCCGGCGCCGGGCGGCTGTCGCCGGAGGCAGTGCGTGAACAGGTGCGCTACCTCGACGACGCGCTGGACAATCCCTTCGTCACCGGCAGCGACCCCTTCCGCCAGCGCTGGCGCCTTGAGACCCCGGACGGGCCGGTGGTGCTGGTGGAGGTGGCCGACAAGCTCGCCTTTCTCTGCGCGCAGCCGTGGTTCACCGGCAACGACGCCTGCGCCGCGGGCGAGGCGCGATGAGCGGCCTAGGACGGCGGCAGGTAGCTGTCGATGACCTGCTGGTAGACGCCCTTGGCCACCAGCAGCAGGTCGCAGACCTGGCGCACCGCGCCGCGCCCGCCGGGCAGCGGCGTGGTCCAGTGGGCGTGGTGACGCACCGCCACGTGGGCATCGGCGACGGCCACCGCCAGTCCCACCCGGGTCATCACCGGCAGGTCGACGAGATCATCGCCGACGTAGGCCACCTGCTCGTCGACGCGTCCGTCGGCGGCCAGTTCCCGGTAGGCGGCGAGCTTGTCGGTGCAGCCCTGGTAGAGGTAGTCGATGCCCAGCTCGCGGGCGCGGTGGGCCACGGTACGCGACTCGCGCGCGGTGATGATGGCGGTTTCCACGCCGTTGCGCCGGGCCAGCTTCAGGCCGAGGCCGTCGCGGGAGTGGAAGCCCTTGGTCTGGGTTTCGTCGTCGGACAGGCTGATGGTGCCGTCGGTGAGCACGCCGTCGACATCGACGATCAGCAAGGTGACCTGGGCGGCCCGCCTGCTGACGTCCGGCGGGATCCGGAAATCGGGTTGCATGATGTTGCCGTGGGTTGCGAAATCGGGCCGGCCAGGCACGCGGCGCTGACGGCGGGGGCATTGTAAGTTGATGTACCCGCTGGCAACAACGACCGCGCTGGCCTTCCTGTTTCTGCCCGGCCTGGTCCTGCACCGCCTGCTCGGCCTGAAGAACAACACGCTGCTGTCGTCGATGGCGCTCGGCATCTCGCTGCTGGTCATCAGCCAGGTGCCGGTGCGTGTCTGGCGGCTCGACCTCGACCACTGGCTGGCAGGCATGGTCGGCTTCACCGTGGCCGGCGCCGTGCTGGCGGCCATCGTCTCCTGGTGCCGCCGCCGCGCACTGCCTCGCGGGCGGGGGGACCTCGCCGTGGCCATCGGCGCCGCCGCGGTGGCGCTTGGCTGGAGCGCCTACCACGCCTGCGTGGGCGGCTATTCCGAGGTGCCCTCGGATTTCTGGAACCACCTGCACCGGATTCGCTGGGAGGTGGACTTCCAGCGCAAGGGCGGCTTCATTCCCTACGATGCCAGCCTGGCCGGGCTGGTCAACCGCGACTACGTGCATGCCCTGCATGCCCTCGTCACCAGCCGTCTCGGCGTGCCGCTGGCCGACCTGGTGGAGGTGTCCGGCTACCTGGCGACGCTGCTCTTCCTGCTGGCCTCCTACGGCTTCGCGGTGGCGGTGTTCCGTGCCTGGCCGCACGCCCCGGCGCGCATTGCCTGGACCGCGGCGGTGTCGGTGATGGTGCTGGTGGCCTTCAAGGGCGTCACCGTGTTTTCCTTCGTGCGCTACTACGCCATGGCCCCGGCCATGCTGGGCTTCATCGTCTACTATGCCTTCCTTGCCGCCTGGCAGGCGCTGCTGGACGGCAAGGAGCGCTGGACGGCGCTGGCGGCGCTGGCGGTGTTCGGCCTGGCCATGGGCCTGATGCACCAGCAGGAGCTGGCCTTCGCCGTGGTGGTGGCGGGCCTGGTGCTGCTGGTCACCTGCGTGGTGCGGCCCGAGGCGCGGCCGGGTGGCCGGCGCGGCTGGTTGAGCGCCCTGCTGGTGGTTGGCCTGGCCGCGGTGGTGGTCGCCGGCGCCTGGCTGGTGCGGGTGGCCGACCGTGGCCCGGTGGTCGGCAACAAGCTGCTCAACCTGGCCGACCTGCTGCCGGGCTTCGACGACGTGTTCGTGCTCAATCCCGGCTTCCAGTTCATCGAGGTGCTGGGGGTGTTCGGCATCGCCGTGCTGGTGGTAGCGCTGTGGCACATCCGCGAGTTCCGTCCCTCGCCGCTGCTGCTGGCCGGCCTCCTGGTGCCGCTGGTGACGGTGTTCAACCCGCTGTTCGTCTACACCTACCTGCACCTGGCCAAGTTCGAGACGGTCTGGCGCTTCCTGTTCGTGGTGCCGGTGTCGCTGTTCGCCGGCTACCTGCTGGTGTCCTTCGCCCTGCGCCTGCGCACGCTCGGCTGGCCGGGACGGTGCGCCGGGCTGCTGCTGGTGGCGCTGCTGGCAATCAGCCTGCTGCCGGTGCAGTGGGGCACCTATCGCAACGTCAGCCGGCTGACCACCCTGGTGGATACCCGCGCCGAGGGGGTCGACTGGCTGCGCGACGTGGCCGCCGAGGTGGCCGTGCTGCCGGTGCAGAGCCTGTACACCGACCCGGTGACCTCCTACGTGCTGCGTGCCAGCACCCGACACCACGTGTTCGGCTGGAAGTTCTACAAGGGCCGCTCGGGCTTCGACTTTGCCGGGCTGTCGGCGCGGGGCGAACTGGCCGGTTTCCTCGTGGAGAATCCCGGCATCTACGTGGTCAACCGCCGCGATCGCCGCAACACGCCCAATGGCTGGGTCTCGGGGCACTGGTACGCCGACGTGCTGACGGTGAGCAAGTGGTACCCGGCGTCCTTCGCCGAAACCCTGGTTGACCGTGGTGCGCGGCTGGTCTACCGCCACGACGGGGTGGAGGTCTACCTGCTCGTCGAGGCGTCGGCGAGCAGTTCCTCGTAGACCGCGATGGTGGCGGCGACGAAGTCCGTCGACGAGTAGCGGGCCAGGTAGGTCTCGCGGCTGCGCCGCCCCATGGTCTGGCGCAGGGTTCGTTCGGCGGCCAGTCGACGCAGCGAGCGGACGAAGGCATCGGCGTCCTCCACCGGGTGCACGAAGCCGTTGCTGCCGTGCTCGACCAGTTCGTCGGCGCCGCCCACCGCGCTGGCCACCACCGGCAGCCCGGCGCGCAGGGCCTCGATGGCCCCCAGCGACAGCCCCTCCCACAACGACGTGCTGACGTAGACGTCGGCCTCGCACAGCAGCGGGTGCGGTTCGCTGATGCCGGTCCGCACGGTCACCCGGTGATCCAGTCCAAGACGCGTGATGGTGCTGGCCAGGGCTGCCCGGTCCGGCCCGTCGCCGACCAGCGTCAGCGAGACCTGCGGCGGCAGCCACGGCATCAGGCCCACCAGCAGTTGCTGGTTCTTCTGCTGGCACAGCCTGCCGACGTTGACCAGTCGCACGGCATCGTCGTCGCGTCCTTCCCGTTGCGCCATGGCGGCAGCCACGCCGGCTTCGTCCGGCACGCCGTTCAGCACCAGCCGCAGCCGCTGGCGCGGCGCGATGCGCTTCGCCAGGGCGAGGTCGAGGTCGCGTCGGCAGACCACGATGATGCGCGCGGCGAGGGCCGACAGGCTGCGCTCGATGACGAGGCCGAGCCACTTGCGCAGGCGCGGGTTGTGATCCGAGAAGCTCCAGCCGTGGGCGGTGACCACCACCGGCGTTGCCAGGCCGAGGGTGGCGACGCGGCCGAGCATGGCCGCCTTGAAGGAATGCAGGTGCACGAGATCCGGCCGCTCGCTGCGTACCAGGGCGCGCAGGGCACGCAGGGTGCGCAGGTCGGCGAAGGGGGAGAGGTTGCGACGCAGGCAGGGCAGCACCCGGCAGCGCACGCCGATGCGTGCCAGTTCCTCGGCGAGGTAGCCCGTCTCGCCCACCACCACGTCGAGCTCGTAGCGACCGCGCAGGCCGTCGAGCAGCCAGGCGAGGTGACGCTGGGCACCGCCGAGATTGCCGCGGGTGATGATGAACAGCAGCCGGCGACGTCGTGCTCCCTCGCTGTTGCCGTTGCGGTTGCCACCCTCCATGTCGGTGCGGCCGGCGACGGGCGTCAGCTCCCCTGCAGGTTGCTGAGCACGGCCAGGGCGCGTTCCTCCTCGCCGGTGTCGCCGCCGGCGGCGCGCTGCGACACCACCCGGTAGCGCAGCCCCTCGATGTCGAACAGCCGGGTCTGGTCGCCGTCGCGGAACTCGGCGATGAGTCCCTCGCCGGGCATGCGGTAGACCTGGGTGAAGCGGAAGCGGCCGGGGGATTTCGCCTGGTCTTTCACGGCGCTAGCCCAGGAAGGCCGTGTAGGCCGGGTTGCCGGTTTCGTCGGTCCACTCGTAGCCGACCTGGTCGAGGTACTGGTGCAGCTGGCGGCGCTGCTTCGCAGGCACCTGGATGCCGCACAGCACGCGGCCGTAGTCGGCGCCGTGGTTGCGGTAGTGGAACAGGCTGATGTTGAAGGCGTCGCCGAGGGTGTCGAGAAACTTGCTCAGCGCGCCCGGTCGTTCCGGGAACTGGAAGCGGAACAGCATCTCGTTGTCCACCTGTGGCGCGCGGCCGCCGACCATGTGCCGCACGTGCAGCTTGGCGATCTCGTTGTCGGTCAGGTCCAGCGTGGTGTAGCCGCTGCCGGCCAGCTTGTCGACCAGCGCGCCGATGTCCTCGTCGTCCTGGACCTGCAGGCCGACATAGATGTTGGCATTGTCGTTGTCGGAGTAGCGGTAGTTGAACTCGGTGACGCTGCGCCGGCCGATGATGCGGCAGAAGCGGCGGAAGCTGCCCGGTCGCTCGGGTATGGTCACGCAGAGGATGGCCTCGCGGCGCTCGCCGATCTCAGCGCGCTCGGAAACGTGGCGCAGGCGGTCGAAGTTCATGTTCGCGCCGGTGGTCACCGCCACCAGGTCGCCGTCGACGCGGTCGCGGCCCTGCACGTACTTTTTCAGTCCCGCCACCGACAGTGCCCCGGCCGCCTCCATGATCGAACGGGTATCCTCGAAGATGTCCTTGATGCCGGCGCAGATCTCGTCGATGCTCACCACCACCATCTCGTCCACGCACTGGCGGCAGACGCGGAAGGTTTCCTTGCCCACCTGGCGCACCGCCACGCCGTCGGCGAACTGGCCGACGTGGGGCAGGGTGATGCGACGGCCGCGGGCGAGGCTGGCGGTCATCGAGGCGGCATCTTCCGGTTCCACGCCGATGACGCGGATTTCCGGACGCAACTGCTTGATGTAGGCGGAGATGCCGGCTATCAGGCCGCCGCCGCCCACTGGCACGAACACGGCCTCGATGGTGCCGCCGTGCTGGTTGAGCAGCTCCATGCCGATGGTGCCCTGGCCGGCAATCACGTCCGGGTCGTCGAAGGGCGGGATGAAGGTCTGCCCACCCTGCTGGCAGAAGCGCTCCGCCTCGGCCTTGGTCTCGTCGAAGCCGTCGCCGACCAGGCGGACACGGGCGGCGCGGTCACGCACCGCGGCCACCTTGATCGCCGGGGTGGTCACGGGCATGAAGATGGTGGCCTGGCATTTCAGTCGCTGCGCCGCCATCGCCACGCCCTGGGCATGGTTGCCCGCCGATGCCGCGACCACGCCACGCGCCAGCACGTCCTGCGGCAGGCGCGCCATCTTGTTGTAGGCGCCGCGGATCTTGAACGAGAACACGTCCTGGGCATCCTCGCGCTTGAGCCACACGTTGGTGCCCAGTCTGCGGGACAGCGAGGGTGCGCGCTCCAGCGGGGTTTCGCGGGCAACGTCGTAGACCCGCGAAGTGAGGATCTTTTTCAGGTACTCTGTGGGCATGATGTTTGGTTGCGTTGTTCAGGCGCGCCCGGCGGGCGCGCGACCTGGCGCGCGGCGTGAATGACGACAGGCCCTCTCGGTACCCGGAGACCACCATTGAACCCTGAACAGATGAAACAGGCGGCGGCCGAGGCCGCACTGGATTATATCGAATCCGGCACCGTGATTGGTGTCGGTACCGGTTCCACGGCGAATTTCTTCATCGATGCCCTGGCCCGTCGCGGCCCGTCCATCGACGGCGCGGTGGCCAGTTCCGCCGCCACCGCGGAACGCCTCGCCGGCCATGGCATCCGCGTGCTCGACCTGAACGACTGCGGCGTGCTGCCGGTCTACGTGGACGGCGCCGACGAGGTCGACGGCGGGCTCAACCTGGTCAAGGGTGGTGGTGGCGCCCTGACCCGGGAGAAGATCGTCGCCGCCGCCAGCGAAGTGTTCGTGTGCATCGTCGACGCCAGCAAGGAGGTCGAGGTGCTCGGCGCCTTCCCGCTGCCGCTGGAAGTGATTCCCATGGCCCGGGTGCTGGTGGCGCGCCAGCTCATCGGCGAAGGCGGTTCACCCCGTCTGCGCGAAGACTTCGTCACCGACAACGGCAACCTGGTGCTGGACGTGTCGGGACTGTCGATCACCGAGCCGGCGGCGCTGGAAACGCGTCTGAACCAGTGGCCGGGCGTGGTCACCAACGGCCTGTTCGCGCTGCGTGGCGCCGACGTGCTGCTGTGTGGTGGCGCCGACGGCGTGCGACGCCGCAGTCGCGGTATTCAGTAGCCCCAGATGTCGACGTCGATGCCCTGTTCGCGCAGGTGCTCGGCGCGGGCGGAGATGTAGCGCTGGAAGTTGGGCTGCTCGCGGTAGTCGCCGCTTAGCACGTAGTCCATCACCGACTGCACGTGGAAGGTGCGCAGCAGCCCGTCGATGCGCATGATCTCGTCGCCGGCGGCGTCGAAGAAGACGATGGACGGCGCGTAGCTGATGCCGAGTTCCGCCGCCCACTGCCGCGCGCTGGTGGTGGTGCCGTCGGGCCGCACCAGCGGCGTGTCCGACCACATGTCGAGCTGGATGGCGTGGAAGCGCTGGGCCAGCGCCAGCGTGGGCGGATCGGCGAGCACCTTCTGGTGCAGGTTGTCGCACTGGCTGCACTGGGCCTGTTCGAAGTACACCGCCAGCGGTGCTTCGCCGAGGGCGGCGGCCAGGTCGTGGGGCGGTGGCCGGAAGAAGGGCTGGCGGTGGAGCACGCCGCTGGCCGGGGCCGGGTCGCGGCTGGCGACGAAGTCGCGGAACGTTCCGCTGGCCTGGCTGCCGGGCGCGGCGTAGTCGATGGCCAGGCGGAAGCGTTCCGGCGGCACGTAGCCGTCCAGCCGCAGCGCCACCTTGCCCTGTTCGTTGAAGAACAGCAGGGTCGGCGTGTAGTGCACGCGCAATGCCTCGGCCATGGTCTTCTCGGTGAACGAGCGTCCGCCGACCTGCACCACCTCGCGATCGCCCCACATGTTCAGCGCCACCACGTCGAACTGTCGGCGCATGGCTTCGCCGATGTCCTGCTGGCCGAAATTGTTCTCGATCAGCTCGGCGCAGTAGGGGCAGCCCGGCTGCCAGAAGTACAGCACCAGGCGACGTCCCCCGGCGGCGGCCTCGGCGATGTCGTCGGCAAGATCGAGGAAGCTTTGCTTGAACCAGTCGGGGTGCACCGACTCGCGGGCACCGCGGTAGTCGCCGAGCTCGGCCGGCGGCGTGGCCTCCTGTTGCGCGAAGGCCGCGGACAACGGTGCCAGGGCCAGTACGAGGGCCACTACCAGGGCCGGCGCAAGGGCGAGGGCGAGCCGGACTGGCAGGGCGCGCGGCGGGGCAGGTGGGCGCATGGTTTCCCCCTTACTGGGTGGTTCCGGTCAGGCGTCGCCACAGCGGGCTGACGATACGGTGACGGCCGGTGACCAGGTAGATCATGACGTCGCTGCTGTGCAGGGCGGCGAGCATGCGGTTTCGCGCGCTGCGCCGTCCGCAGAACAGGACCCTGTCGCCGTATTTCAGCACCGTGGCATCGTCCGGGGCAAGTTCCACGCCGTCGTCCCGGGCCAGCATCAGCGGCACGCAGGCCAGTTTCGACTTGCGGTTGTTGGGCTTGCGGTAGAGCTGGCCGAGACGCAGTTCCAGTCCGCCGCGGATGAGCTGGATGAAGGCCGGCGCCGAGCGCATGTTCAGTTCCACCACCCAGCTCAGCGGCGCGTTGTCCTCCACCGTGGCGCTGATGCGGCTGACCATCTCGTTGGCCCACTCGGCATCCTGGTGGTTGGCCTGGCGCAGGAACTCGTTGGTCAGCGGCGTGGTCAGCAGGCTGATGATGTGGGTGGCGATGAGCCGGTTCTGGTTGAACACGATGCGCGCACCGGCGGCCTCGAACAACGGCGCGTTGCGGTTCTGGTTCTGCCGTCCGACGGTGAACAGGTCCGGGTTCAGTTCCCGCGCGGTCATGATGATGGACAGGTTGTTGGCATCGTGGTCGGTGCCGGCGATGATGCCCACGGCATCGTCGATGCCGGCCTCGCGCAGGGTCACCGCCTCGGTGCCGCGACCGCGGATGGCATCCACCGGGGCGCCGGCGGCATTGGGCTCGGTCTCGATCACCACCACCTCGTTTTCCTGTTCCACCAGCTTGCGGTGCAGGGCCTTGCCGAGGCGGCCGTAGCCGCACAGGATCCAGCGCCCGCGCGGCGGGAACACCGGTTCGTTGAGCACCTGCGAGTCGGTCTGGCTGAGCCAGTCGTTGAGCAGGTGCAGGCCCGGCGAACTGAAGGCCAGGGTGAAGTGCCAGGCGAAGGTGTTGAAGGGATTGACCACGTGGTCGGTGCCGAAGGAGCGCATGTTGACCGCGGTGTCGTCGTCGTTGACCCGCGCCAGCACCTTCAGGCCGCGGTTCAGGAGCTTGGCGGTAATGGCGATCTTGAGGTTTTCCTGGTCGTCGCCGATCACCGCGATGATGCCCTTGCACAGGGGATGGGTGAGCCCGGCGCGGCGCAGCACGTCCGGGTCGGCGGCGTCGCCGACCAGCGCCAGGACCTCCAGCGGCAGTTCCTCCAGGTCCAGCTGGGCAATGGCCTGCTGGCCGCGTTCCACCAGCACCGTGCGCTCGCCGAGTTCACTCAGGAAACGGGTGATCACCTTGCCCGCCTCGCCGTAGCCGCAGACCAGGTAGAAGGGTTCGCGCAGCCGGTGGATGCGTGCCGCCACCCGGTTGCGGGTCAATGCCTGGACGAAGCCGCGATCCTGTACCAGCGAGATGATGGTGCCGATGGCATACAGCCAGGAGATGACCGTGGCGTAGATGCTGAACAGCGTCCACAGGCGCTGTGCGCCGTTGAACGGATGGGGCAGTTCGCCGAAGCCGATGGTGGAGCCCATGTAGCTGACGAAGTAGAAGGCGTGGAAGAAGTCCATGCGCCAGGTGCCGCCGTCCTCGCCGGTGCCGGGGATGAGGACGAAGCCGGTGATCGATACGGCATAGGCGGCGATCAGCAGGATCAGCGGGATCCGCAGTCGCCGCAGGACCAGGAAGTAGACGCCGGGCAGGGCGGGCCTGGCCGACATCAGCGTCGGGCGACGAAGGTTTCCAGGATCAGCAGCACCACCGAGACGATGTTGGCGAGCACCGCGCCGCCGCTCAGCGAGACGATGGAGGAGGTGATCCCCGGGGTCAGCGGCTCGCCCATGCCCACCGTCACCACCGCCCAGACCAGGGCGGCGGCAATCAGTTGCAGGTCGGCCACCAGGCTGGAAGCGAGCAGCACCGAGCCCACCGGGGTGCGGTCGCCGAACTTCATCACGGTGGCGATCAGGCTGACCACCAGCGCCGCGAACAGTTCGGTGGCGTGGTGGTGGGCGGGATTGTCGATCTCGCCGAGGAAGAAGCCGAAGTTCAGGGTCAGCGCCAGCAGGATGAAGAAGGCGAAGACCACTTTTTCCATGTTCACGCTTGTTTCTCCCTCGTCGGTTGCGGGTTTCGCGTCAGGCCACGCGCACCGGGATGCCGGCGAGACGCTGGCGCCACTCGGCGGGGCCGGTCTTGTGTACCGAGTTGCCCTCGCTGTCCACCGCCACCGTCACCGGCATGTCCTCGACCTCGAACTCGTAGATGGCCTCCATGCCGAGATCCTCGAAGGCGACCACGCGGGACTTGCGAATGGCCTTGGACACCAGGTAGGCGGCGCCGCCGACGGCGATCAGGTAGACCGCGCCGTGACGACGGATTTCCTCGATGGCGGCGTCGCCGCGCTCGGCCTTGCCGATCATGCCGAGCAGCCCGGTATTGGAGAGCATGGTGTCGGTGAACTTGTCCATGCGGGTGGAGGTGGTGGGGCCGGCCGGGCCCACCGCCTCGCCGGCCACCGGGTCCACCGGGCCGACGTAGTAGATCAGCCGGTTGTCGAAGTCCACGCCCTCGGGCAGGCCCTCGCCGCGGGCGAACATCTCGGCCATGCGCTTGTGCGCGGCATCGCGGCCGGTGAGCAGGCGGCCGCTGATGAGCAGGGTCTCGCCGGTGCGGAAGGTCTTCGTCTCCTCCCGGGTCAGGCTGTCGAGGTTGACCCGGCGGCCACCGGCGGTTTCATGCACCACCGCCGGCCAGTCCGACAGCCTGGGCGGTTCCAGCACCGCCGGTCCGCTGCCGTCGAGGGTGAAGTGCACGTGGCGGGTGGCCGCGCAGTTGGGGATCAGCGCCACCGGCAGCGAGGCGGCATGGGTGGGGAACTGGCGCACCTTGACGTCGAGCACGGTGGTCACGCCGCCGAGGCCCTGGGCGCCGATGCCGAGTGCGTTGACCCGCTGGTAGATGTCGATGCGCAGTTCCTCTTCCTCGCTGGACGGTCCGCGCGCCAGCAGTTCGTGCATGTCCACCGGGTCCATCAGCGATTCCTTGGCCAGCACCATGGCCTTTTCCGCGGTGCCGCCGATGCCGATGCCGAGAATGCCCGGCGGACACCAGCCGGCGCCCAGCGTCGGCACGGTGTTCTCCACCCAGGCGGCGAGGTCGTCGCTGGGGTTCAGGATGGCGAACTTGGACTTGTTCTCCGAGCCGCCGCCCTTGGCGGCCACGGTAACCTCGACCTTGTCGCCCTCGACCATCTCCAGGTGCACCACCGCCGGGGTATTGTCGCGGGTGTTGCGGCGGCTGCCGTAGGGTGGCGACACCACCGAGGCGCGCAGCGGGTTGTCGGCGTGCGTATAGGCCCGGCGCACGCCCTCGTCGACCATCTGCTGCACGGTCATGCCGGGGCCGAAGCGGGCATCCATGCCGACCTTGACGAAGGCGGTGACGATGCCCGTGTCCTGGCACACCGGCCGGTGTCCCTCGGCGGCCATCTTCGAGTTCACCAGGATCTGGGTGATGGCGTCGCGGGCGGCGGGGGACTCCTCGCGCTCGAGGGCACGGGTCATGGCGTCGACGAAGTCGCGCGGATGGTAGTAGGAAATGTACTGCAGCGCGTCGGCGACGCTCGAGACCAGGTCTTCCGGTGATATGGTGGTCATGGCGGGTATCGATTGGCTCTCTGGGTTGGCGGTTCAGATGGCGGCCCGGGGATCGGCCAGCAGTTCGGCCAGCCGTTCGGCCCGCGGCGGGGGTCGACCGGGCGCGGCAGGCGGAGGAACAGGCCCGTGCCTCGCGCCATTCTAGCAAACTTGGTGGTGGTCCAACGGTGGGCGCCCGCCGCGTCGCCGCCCGGTGGTGGCACCGGAATCGGTAACGCGATGGTAATCGGCCCGCCCGGGCCGATCCGTTTCAAGGTGCCGGGGAAACTGGTAGCATTCGCGGTCGAGATCGACCCGACCCGCCAGTGCGCGGCCCGCGCCGGCCGCCAGGCTCGGGGTGCGGCGCCGGGTCGCTGACAGCCGCGCGGGACTGCGCGACCTACAACCGATCGGTACGCTTTCTGAACATCACCATCGACAACTCCCCGCGAATCCGCGGTGCGCGCTGGGTCGTGGCATTCGCCGCCCTCGTCCTGCTTGTCCTGTTCCGGCCCGCGGAGGCCGAGGCCGCGGTGCCGGTGAAGCGCTACGACCTGCGCTGCGACACCCACTTCCCCTGCCACGACGACCTGCGCCGTCGCACCGACTTCTGGGTCGAGGTGTACGGCAAGTGGACCACCCGCCAGGGCGTGTTCCACGACGCCACCCGTCCCGAGCGGGTCTACTCGGTGATCGACGTGCCCAACGGCTGCCGCGGCGAAGACCGCACCGTGGAGCGGGAGCGCGAGCGGATCCGCAAGCAGTTGTTCGACCTGGCCGAGAAGGTGCAGGGCAAGCGTCGGCTCAGCGACGACGAGCAGGCGCTGGCGGCACTGTTCCCCGACCGCTCCGCCAAGGCCATGCGGGTGGCGGCACGGGAGATCCGCTGCCAGCAGGGCAACCGCGACCGCTTCGAGGGCGCGCTGAAGCGCTACGGCGCCTATGGCCCGCTGGTGCGCAGGATGATCCGCGATGCCGGGTTGCCCGACGACGTCCACTACCTGCCCTTCGTCGAGTCGCTGTACAACCCCCGCGCCTATTCCCGGGTCGGTGCCGCCGGGCTGTGGCAGATCATGCCGAAGACCGCCCGCTACCTCGGCCTGGAGCTGAATGCCACCCTCGACGAGCGGCTCGACCTGGAGGCGGCGACGCTGGCCGCCATCCGCTACCTGGAAGACAGCCGCAGCCGGCTCACCGCCCTGGCGAAGGAAAAGAAGCCCTCGGTCAAGCCCGGCGAACTGGGGCCCTTCGTCATCACCTCGTACAACTACGGCGTCAACGGCATGCGCCGGGCGCTGGACGAGTTCGGCCCCGACTTCATGAAGGTGCTCAACGAGTACAAGTCGCCGAGCTTCCAGGTGGCGGTGAAGAACTTCTACGCGAGTTTCCTCGCCGCCCGCCACGTGGCCAGCCATGCCAGCCAGTTCTTCGGCGAGGTGCCCGGCGACCCGGCGGTGCACTTTCACACCGTGGTGCTCGACCACGACACCTCGATGAAGCGCATCATCGACGTGTTCGGCGTCGGCGAGGACGAACTGAAGGCCCTGAACGGCGCGCTGACCCGCTTCGTCTGGCACGGCTGGCGCTTCGTGCCCAAGGGCTACCGCCTGAAACTGCCCGCCCGCAACGGCGGCTGGTCCGGCGAGGAGCGGCGCCTGGCCGCGCTTGGCCCGGAAAGCGACCAGCGCGGGCCGGTCAACTACACCGTGCGCCGGGGCGACACCGCCTGCGGCATCGCCCGCGCCTTCCACGTCAAGTGCGCCGACCTGGTGGACATGAACCGGCTCGGTCGCCGTGCCTTCATCCGCATCGGCCAGACCCTGACCATTCCCGGCAAGCTCGGCACCGTGGCGGCATCCACCTCCGCGTCGTCGTCCACGCCCGCGGCCAGCGGCGGCAAGGGCGGCAGCTACCGGGTCCGTCGCGGCGATTCGCCCTGCGGCATCGCCAGCCGCGCCGGGGTGTCCTGTGCCGCCCTGCTGGCCGCCAACAACCTCGGCCGCTCCTCGGTCATTCACCCGGGGCAGGTGTTGACCCTGCCCGGCGGCGCCGCTGGCGGCAAGCCCCCGGCCCGCTACACCGTGCGTGGCGGCGACACGCCGTGCGAGGTGGCCGAACGCTTCTCGGTGTCCTGCGATGCCATGCTGGCGATGAACGGCATGAACCGTTCCAGCGTGCTGCGGGTCGGCCAGGTGCTGCGCTTCCCCGGCGGCAGCGGGGCGCCGGCGGAGGAGGGCGGCGCCGACACCCCGACCCCGAGCCGGTACACGGTGCAGCGTGGCGACACCGCCTGCGAGGTGGCCGAGCGCTACTCGGTATCCTGCGACGACATGCTGGCGCTGAACCATCTCGGTCGCGGCAGCGTGCTGTCCATCGGCCAGGTGCTGTCCATGCCCGGCGGCAGCCGCGATGCCGACCTCGGCGAGGTGGTCGGCGCCGCCACCCTGCGCGACGTGGCCTATACCGTGCAGCCGGGGGACACGCCCTGCCAGGTGGCGGAGCGCTTCGACATGAACTGCGACGGCTTCCTGCGTCTGAACAATCTCAAGCGCCACGGCGTCATCTACGTCGGCCAGACCCTCAAGGTGCGCCAGGAAGTCGGCGACGAGGCGGAGCCGTCGCTGGCGGTGGCCGGGCCGCCGGCCGACGAGGCGGTGGTGGATACCGCCGGCGATGCCGCCAGCAGCCCGCTGGACGGCGACATGAAGCTGGACATCGATGTTCGCGGCAGCGGCGACGCGGCCCGCTACACCATCGTCGTCGAGCCCGACGAGACCCTCGGCCACTACGCCGACTGGCTGGGCATCGGCGGCGTCGGCGCCATCAAGCAGCTCAACGGCATCGGCGCCACCGAGCTGATCAGCATCGGCGCGCGGCTGCGCCTGCCGGTGGACGGCGACGCCCAGCGCGCCGCCTTCAACCAGAAGCGCAGCGACTACCACCGCGTGCTGGTGGAGGAGTTCAAGGAGGCCTACCGGGTGGAGACGGTGGAGAACTACCGCGTGCGCGTGGGCGACAGCGCCTGGAAGGTGGCCGATCGCTTCCAGCTGCCGCTGTGGGTGCTGACCCGCTACAACCCCGAGCTGCGCAACCGCAACCCGCTTACCGGCGAGATGCTGAAGGTGCCGAAGGTGACCGCGCGCGGCTGAAGCCGCGACCTCGGATCAGCCGCGCCGGTGAAAGACCCTGGCCCGCTGCCGCCGTTCCAGGTAGGCGCGGCGGCTGATCTCGATGTCCTCGAGAAAGTAGTCCAGTTCGCTCATCAACAGCGCCTGTGGCCCGTCCACCAGGGCCTTGGGCGGGTCCGGGTGAAAGTCCACCAGCACCATGTTGGCGCCGGCGATGACCCCCTGGGCAGTGGCGCTGAACACGTCGGAAAGCCCGTCCGGGTCCTCGGCCCGGGTGCCCACCGAGTGCGACGGGTCGATGCACACCGGCATCAGGGTCATGCGCTTGACCACCGGCACGTGGCTGAAGTCGACGAAGTTGCGGTGCGGGTCGCCCATGTTTGTCTTCATGCCACGCAGGCAGAAGACGATGTTGCGGTTGCCCTCGCTGGCCAGGTACTCGGCGGCATTCAGCGATTCCTCCAGGGTGATGCCGAAGCCACGCTTGATCAGCACCGGCAGGCTGCGCTGGCGGCCGACCACCTTGAGCAGCTCGAAGTTCTGCGTGTTGCGGGTGCCGATCTGCAGCATCACGCCGGTGGGATGGCCGCAGCGTTCCAGGGTTTCCAGGATCTCGTCGACATGGGAATCGTGGGTGATCTCCATGGCGATGACCTTGATGCCGTACTTGCCGGCCAGCTCGAACACCCAGGGCAGGCAGTCGGCACCGAGTCCCTGGAAGGAATACGGATTGGTGCGCGGCTTGTAGGCACCCATGCGCGTGCAGGTCAGCCCGCGCTCGCTGACCGCCTTCATCATCTGTTCCACGTGCTCGCGGGTATCCACCGCGCACAGGCCGGCGAAGACATGCAGCGATTCCTGGTCGAAGCGCACGCCGTTGTAGTCGAAGCCGTAGGAGCGGGTGTCGTCGGCATGGCGGCCGATCACCGCGTAGCTGCGCGACACCTTCACCACGCTGCCGACGCCGGGCAGGCTCTCGATCTCGCCGCGATCCAGGGTGGAGGTATCGCCGACCAGGTAGATCTCCGAGAGCACCTGCTGGCTGCCGGCGACCTCGTGCACCCGCGGCGAGATGCCGGGCTTGGCACGCAGGTAGTCGAGTACCTTGCGGCCGGTCTCCGAGGCGGTGGTCACGTCGGGTTGCAGGATGACGATCATGGGCTTGTCGACTCGGTGGGCGCGGTGGCCGGAAAGGGATGGGCGTGGTCGGCGGACCGGCTCAGGCGCCGGTCTCCACCGGCAGGTCGGGGTCGTTGCCCCACTCCGACCAGGCCCCGGCATAGCCGCGCACGCGTTCGAAGCCGAGGTGACGCAGCATCATGTAGCTGTGCGAGGAGCGATGATGGGTCTGGCAGTAGGTGATGACCTCCCGCCCGGGATCGAAGCCGCGGTCGCGCACCAGCGCGTCGAGCTCGTCGATGCCCTTCAGACGCATGTTGCGATGACGGTCCAGGGTATCCAGCCAGTTGAGGTGGATGGCGCCGGGAATGTGTCCGCCACGTGCCGCCATGGCCCGTTCGCCGCTGTACTCCTCCGGGGTGCGGGCGTCCAACAACTGGCTGGCGCCGTCGGCCACCCGCTCGCGCACGTAGTCGCGCACGGCCAGGGCATCGCCGTCGGCGGCGTCCGCGGCGAAGCCCGAGGGTGCCGGCGGCGGCGTCGCCTGGTCGGTAACCGGGTGCCCCTCGTTGGCCCAGGCGTGCAGCCCGCCGTTGATCACCGAGACGTCGTGGTGGCCGAGGACGTGCAGCGTCCAGGCCAGCCGGCAGGCGCGCCCGCCGCCTTCGTCGTCGTAGGCGAGCACGCGGCGTCCCGGCACCAGGCCGAGCTGGTCGAAGACCTGGTTGAGCCGTTCCAGCGGCGGCAGCAGGCCCATGGCCGGGCGCGTGCCGGCGACCAGGCGGGCATAGTCCAGCGGCTGGGCGCCGGGCAGGTGCAGCTGGGCATGGGTCTCCGGCTTGGACAGGTCGACCACGAGGGTCTCGTCGCCGAGGAGGGATTCGGCCTCTTCCGGCTCGATGAAGGCTGCGGGGCGTTGCGTGGTGCTGGTCATGTGGTTGGCGCCATCCGGCGGCGTTGGAGATCGGGCATGGAAGTCCCTATTATACCCGCGACCACGTGGCGCCGGCCGAGCCGCTTTCGCGTTCGCCGCCGTTTCGTCCACACCGACAACGCCCAGGACATGCCATGACCACACCACCCGGCGACCGCTTCGCGGGCACCGACCGCTACATCGTGACCGAGGACCTGATGGCCGCGGTCAATGCCGCCATCGTTCTCGAACGACCGCTGCTGGTCAAGGGCGAGCCGGGCACCGGCAAGACCCGGCTGGCCGAGGAAATCGCCGACGGCCTGGGCCGGCCGCTGATCCAGTGGCACATCAAGTCGAACACCCGGGCCAGCCAGGGCCTGTACGAGTACGACGCGGTGGCGAGGCTGCGCGATTCCCAGCTCGGCGACGAGCGGGTGCACGACATCGCCAACTACATCGTGCCCGGCAAGCTGTGGCAGGCCTTCGAGTCCGAGGTGCAGCCGGTGCTGCTGATCGACGAGATCGACAAGGCCGACATCGAGTTCCCCAACGACCTGCTGCTCGAGCTCGACCGCATGGAGTTCCATGTCTACGAGACCCGCCAGCAGGTCACCGCGCGGCATCGGCCGATCATCATCATCACCAGCAACAACGAGAAGGAGCTGCCCGACGCCTTCCTGCGTCGCTGCTTCTTCCACTACATCCG
>CAYGJZ010000009.1:0-75524 GCA_964350265.1 uncultured Gammaproteobacteria bacterium
TGATGTTCTTGCCCTCGCCGGCCTCGCCCATGCCGTAGCCCTTGATGGTCTTGGCCAGGATCACGGTGGGCTGGCCATCGGCCTTCATCGCCGCGTCGTAGGCGGCATAGACCTTGTGCGGATCGTGGCCGCCGCGCATCAGGCCGTAGTACAGCTCGTCGTCGTCGATGTGGGCGACCATCTGGCGCAGCTCCGGGTACTTGCCGAAGAAGTGCTCGCGCAGGTAGGCACCGCCATTGGCCTTGAAGGCCTGGTATTCACCGTCGATGCACTCGGCCATGCGCTTCTTCAACAGGCCGCTGGCATCCTGGGCCAGCAGTTCGTCCCACTTCGAGCCCCAGATCACCTTGATCACGTTCCAGCCGGCGCCACGGAAATTGCCTTCCAGTTCCTGGATGATCTTGCCGTTGCCGCGCACCGGGCCGTCCAGCCGCTGCAGGTTGCAGTTGATCACGAACACCAGGTTGTCCAGCTTCTCGCGCACCGCCAGGGCGATGGCGCCCTGGGTTTCCGGCTCGTCGGTTTCGCCGTCGCCGATGAATACCCACACCTTGCGGTCGCTCTTCGCCACCAGGCCGCGGTGCTCCATGTACTTCATGAAGCGCGCCTGGTAGATGGCCATGATCGGTCCAAGCCCCATGGAAACGGTCGGGAACTGCCAGAAGTCCGGCATCAGCCACGGGTGTGGATACGAGGACACGCCGTGGCCGCCGACCTCGCGGCGGTAGTTGGCGAGCTGCTCCGCCGACAGCCGCCCCTCGAGGAAGGCGCGGGCATAGATGCCCGGCGAACTGTGGCCCTGGAAGAAGATCATGTCGCCGCCGCCGGGGGCGTCGGGGCCGCGCCAGAAATGATTGAAGCCGGTCTCGTAGAGCACCGCCGAGGACTGGAAGCTGGCGATGTGTCCACCCGGTTCGCCGGGACGACGGTTGCCGGCCACCACCATGGCCACGGCATTCCAGCGAATCGCCTGGTAGAGCCGGGTCTCCAGCTCGACGTTGCCGGGATAGGCCGGCTGCCGCGACGGCGGGATGGTGTTGAGGTAGGCGGTACGCGCACAGTCCGGCGGCTGCACGCCGGCCGCCACGGCCTGGTCCAGCGCCGCCTTGACCAGGAAGCGGGCGCGCTCGGCGCCCTCGCGCTCGATGACCACGTCGATGGCCTCGCGCCACTCGTCGGTCTCGATCGGGTCCACGTCTTTGCATGGTGTGGTCGCAGACATCATTCACTCCTCGTCCAGTGAAATTGGTCAGACCATTATATGGACTGATTATTTCCTGTCAATGACCAGAGAGCCCACGAAAACCCGTGCAGAATCAGGAGCTTCGACGCCCGGCCCGGTGCGGCGAGCCGCCGAGGGAATAAAATGGTCTGACAACTGCCAACTGGGGTATACTGCGGGCGAACACCCGCCCTGCCCCGCCATGAAACTCAAGCCGATCAAACCGTCGAAGATTTCCGACGCCATCACCGGCCAGCTCAAGGAGCTGATTCGCAGTGGCGCCCTGAAGCCCGGTGACCGGCTGCCCTCGGAGCGCGAGCTGGTCGACCAGCTCGGCGTGTCGCGGCCGTCGGTGCGCGAGGCGCTGTTGAAGCTGGAGGCGCGCGGGCTGATCACCTCCCGCCAGGGCGGCGGCACCTACGTCGCCGACGTGCTGGCGCCGTCCATCGTCAACCCGCTGGCCGACCTGCTGCGCGACCAGCCCGAAGCGGTGTCCGACGTGCTCGAGTGCCGCCACGGCCTGGAGGAACTGGCCGCCAGCTATGCCGCCCTGCGCGCCACCGCCGACGACCGCGAGCTGATCCACGAAAAGCTGCTGGCGCTGAAGGAAGCCACCCAGGCACGCGACCTGGAACGCTCGGCCACCGCCGATGCCGAGTTCCACATGGCCATCGCCGAGGCCTCGCACAACTTCGCCCTGGTGCACATCACCCGTTCGCTGTTCGACCTTTTGAACACGCAGATGATGAGCAACTGGGAACGACTGCTGACCCACCCCAGGACCTGCGACGAGATCCACGACCAGCACCAGTTCATCCACGAGGCCATCGTCAGCGGCGACCCGGACATGGCGCGCAATGCCGCCCACTCGCACCTGTCCTACATCGGCCGTTCGCTGCGCGAGCTGATCCTTCGCGACGAGCCGGGCAACGGCCGCGCCAGGGCGCACTGATGCCCGTCTCCGCCACCGCGCCATCGGCGCCGCCGGTTCGCCAGGTGCTGTTCGACATGGACGGCCTGCTGCTCGACACCGAGTCCATCTACACCGCGGTGACGCAGCAGGTGGTCGGCCGCTTCGGCAAGGTCTTCGACTGGTCGGTGAAGGCGAACATGATCGGCCGCGACTCGCGCGAGTCGTCGCGCTACCTGGTGGAGGCACTGGAGCTGCCGATCAGCGCCGAGGAGTACCTGGTCGAGCGCGACGGCCTGTTGCGCGAAGCCTTCCCCCGCGCCGAGGCCATGCCCGGCGCCGAGCGCCTGGTGCGTCGCCTGTCCGCCGCCGGCATTCCCATCGCCGTGGCCACCAGCTCACACCTCGACCTGTTCGAGCTGAAGACCCGCCGTCACCGGCACTGGTTCTCGTTGTTCGACACCGTGGTCACCGGCGATCATCCGCAGGTCACGCGCGCCAAGCCCGCCCCGGACATCTTCCTGGTGGCGGCGGCGAAGCTCGGCGGTGAGCCGGCACGCACGCTGGTCTTCGAGGATGCCCCCTCGGGGCTGGCCGCGGGCAACAGCGCGGGCATGCGCGTGATCGCCGTGCCCGATCCGAACATGGACCGGGCGCGCTATGCCGGGGCGGTGGAGATCCTCGGCTCGCTGGAGGAATTCGACCCCGCGCGCTACGGCATCGTCGACGCCTGATCCGCCAACCCAGGCCGGCGTCTAGGCGTCGCGCAGCGCCGCGACCACGGTCACCTCCACCTTCAGGTCCGGGTGCGCCAGGGCCGATTCCCCGCAGGCCCGGGCCGGCGCCGCGCCCTCGGGCACCCAGGCATCCCAGACCGCGTTCATGGTCTCGAAATCGCCCATGTCGGCCAGCCAGATCACCGCCTGCAACAGGCAGTCGCGGCCACTGCCGGCCTCCTCGAGCAGGGCATCCACCCGCGACAGGCACTCCCGGGTCTGCACGTCCACCGGATCCCCCGGGTTGCCCACCTGGCCACTCAGGTACACCACCTTGTCATGGATGACGATCTTGCTCATGCGGGTGCCGACGTGGCGGCGGGTAATGGTCATGCTCGATGCTCCTGTGCGGGCTGGGGATGGACGGTGACAGCAGCGCCGCAGTGTACCGCAGCATCGCCCGCACCGGTCGCGGGCAAGGCTCAGCGTCGCGCCAGCGGCAGGCTGCCGAGGTGCCGATCGATTTCCCGCACCACCTCGGCGCGCAGCGGCAGGTGGGTCCTCTCCCGATGCCAGTGCTCGTGGAACGACGCCACCGTCTGGCGCGCGGTCTCGAGCACCGGCTTTTCCGGCAACAGGGCGCGCGCAGCGAGATGGGAAAGCTCTTCTTCGGTCAATGCCGAGAACGCCTTGTAACGACTGACCTTGAGTGCCGAGCGCAGATCGGGAATGTACGGGATGGTGGACACGAAGTCATAGGCCGGCGCAAGTCTTGCCCGCCGCTGGTCTGGATAGATCAACGACCAGTTCTTCAGATGCATGTCGGCATTGCCGATCAGCACGTTGAACACCAGCCGACGGATGAGCTCGGCGATATCCTCTTCCCCGGACTCCACCGCGAGCACCCTGGCAATGCTGCGCATGCTGGCCCGGCCGTACTTGTGTTCGGGATAGACACCGAACACCTGGGCGAAGTCCTCCATGTGCACCGCTCGACCGTCGGCGAGCCGGTCGAAGCGCTCAATGGCA
Source organism: uncultured Gammaproteobacteria bacterium (assembly GCA_964350265.1). GTDB lineage: Bacteria > Pseudomonadota > Gammaproteobacteria > Arenicellales > CAJQKF01 > BQJD01. The sequence goes on from CAYGJZ010000009.1 coordinate 3,878, forward strand.
TAGGCCGATTGCCCACTGAACGATCGAAGTCCCTGCGGCAGGTTGGTGATCGTGTCGACGGCCACCAGGCGAACCGGCGGCACATCGATGCCGACCATGCGAGCCAGCGTCATCATCGAGTACTCGTTCTCCGGCAGGCCGGCGAACTCCGTTGACGGCAACTTGACGATCCACGATCCGCCGATGCCGTTGGCTGGAATGGTCAGCCCGCGACGGTTCTCCTCGAGTGCGGAGAATTTCAACTGCACCCCGGCCAGCGAAAAACGAAGGGCTCCGTCGTCCCGGCCGCGACCAGGATCATCGTCGTCGGCGTCGTCTTCCATCGCACGCGCCTCGCCCTCGCCGGGAACCACGGTAACCGCCCCGGGCAGATCCCGGCCCAGCGCACGCAGCAGGAAAAACTCGCGCTCGGGATGTACCGAGGCGCGCTCGGCCAGGTAGGCGCGCATGCGACCTTCGGGCAGGAGATTGGCAAAGAAGGGCATGAGTCGCACGCGGTACGGGCGAAACGAGGTAATCAACTCGCCGTAGGTATCCTTGAAGTGCAGCCCCAGCACCGCGCGGTCTTCGTCGTGTACGTAGTCGTCACGAAAGGCGAACAGCGTGCGTTCCCCGCCGACATGGGCGAGGCTGCCCACCGGCCGGCCATGCAGGCAAACATCGAGCACGGACACGTCAGCCATCGTCCTCGTCCTCGTCGAGTCGATAGGCGCTCTGCTGCGTCGCCATCCCCTCCGAATCATGGTGCATGCGCTGACTGCGCCAGCGCGCCACCTGCGCGGCCACGTCCGGAAGCCAGTGCAGGTCGCCGTCCCCGGCTTCTTCGATCCCGCGCAGGAGCTTGTTCAGCGTGCGTGACGTCGGCAACGCACCAGGAAGGCGTTCGAGGTCCCGGAGGTGGTGGACAAGGCGCGCCAGGTCCTCGTCCTGCGGGCAGGCGCGAAGGAATCGTTCCACCTGGCGTCGCAGGCGCAGCAGGATTCCGAGGGCACCGTTGCGATCGCCCGCCGGCCTCGGCGGCTCGGCGGTGTCCACCAGCGAATGCACCACGGGAACCAACCGGCGCGGCACCAGCACGGGCTCCAGTCCAAGCGCACGGGCCAGCGCGAGCAGGCTGGAGAACCTCGGATCGATGGCGCCGTTTTCCATCCGTGACACCTGGTTCTGCATCAGGCCAGCCTTGTCGGCCACCTGCCGCTGGTTGAGCCCAGCATGCCTGCGAGCGGTCTTGAGGTGGCGGGCAATGTCCCGGATCGAATCGGACATGATGATATCGCTAAATAGTTAGTAAATCTTTTTGATATATTATTATAGATCGTTTCGTGGTGTCGAATCCCATAGACGAGACGCCTCCCGCTACCCCGGTACGCGGGCACCGAGAGCATCGACGGCAAGGCGCTCAAGATCGTGCAGGCAGTCGTCGATGCTGCGACCGGAGGTGTCGAGGACGTGGTCGGCGAGGCGGTAGCGGGCCTCGCGCTGGTCCAGGATGGCCTTCAGGTCGTCCATGGCAGCGCCGATGTTGCCCGCCATCGGCCGCAGGTCGCCCTGGTTGACCACCCGCTGCATGTGTTCCTCGGCGCTGGCACGCACCCACACGGTGGTGAAGGAGCGCAGCAGCAGGTCGTGGGCCATTTCCTGCATCACCAGGCTGCCGCCGACCTCCAGCACCATGCGGTCGTGGTCGCCGATGACCTGCTGCAGGGCCTGCTGCTCGAGGCGGCGGTAGAGGGTCTGGCCGCCGAGGGAAAACAGTTCGCCCACCTGCATCGAGCCGAGTTCCGCGATGACGTCGCCAAGACGGATGAAGGGCACCTGGCAACGCGCCGCCAGGCGTTCGCCAAGGGTGCTCTTGCCGGCGCCGCGCAGCCCCACCAGCGCCACCCCGCGCTTGCGTTCGGTGGCGGCGCCAAGGTTGCGCAGCAACAGCTCGTAGGCCCACTGTCGCTCCCGTGGCGACAGCCGCCCGACCAGGTGACCGAGCGGCTCGCCCGCCGCCGACTCGTCGCTGGCGCCGGGAATGAATTCCACCAGGCCGGCGCCGAGGGAGGAAGCCACTTTCCACAGCACCGATACCGACGCGTTGGCGCGGCCGCTCTCCAGCTGGGCGAGGTAGCGCAGCGAGATGCCGGAGCGCTCGGCCAGCTGGCGCCGGGTGAGGCCGCGCTTTTGCCGGGCGCGGCGCACCCGCAGGCCGATGTCGGCGAGCAGCGCGGCCAGCGCCGGGTCGTCTTCTCGTGGGGATGGGGCGCGGCGCTCTTCGCTCATGGTCGGTGGACGATGGGGGACAAGGTGCAATATCTTGCAGCAACGCGGCCGTGATCGCCAAGTTCGAGGTTTTTTATTGCGCCTGCCGTCCATTCCCGCTGAAATGCCGTGCCCCGCCGTGGATCACGCCGGCCCCCGCGACGACGGGGCGAGCCGGCAAGCCCCGGCATGGACCCGCTTCGGAGAACGACATGAACCGTGCGACCTTTGACCAACGCATCGCCGAGCTCGTCGACGACATCGGCGACCGGCAACTGGACGACCAGCTCGCCGGCGATCTCAATGCCCGTTACGGGCCGGACAGCACCTGGTATGCCGCGGTGCGCGAGGCCTGCCTGGCGGCGGTGGCGGAGGGCTGGATGTGCGACCGCGAGGCCGGCGGCATCCGCTACGGCCGGGTCACCCGGCCAGGGGACAGCGCCGGGGCATTCAGCGTCGACGTGGTGTCCATGGAGGACTGTCGCGGCCCCTACCACGTCCACCCGGCCGGCGAGATCGACCTGGTCATGCCGCTGGCCGAGGGCGCACGCTTCGACGGCCAGGGTGCCGGCTGGAAGGTCTACCCGGCGGGCAGCGGCCACTATCCCACCGTCGACGGCGGCGCCGCGCTGGTGCTCTACCTGCTGCCCGGCGGCCGTATCGACTTCACCCGGCCGGCATAGCCGCGCGGGCCGGCGAACACCCGATCTGAACAGGAGGAACCCCCGTGAGCGACCCCGACCCACGCAGCATCGACGAGAACGAGATTCCGCGCCGCTTCAACGCCGCCAGCCACTACGTCGACCGCCACCTCGCCGAAGGACGCGGCGACAAGATCGCCTTCATCGACGCCGACGGCAGCCACAGCTACGGCGCACTGGCCCGGCGGGTCAACCAGGTGGCCCATGCCCTGGTCGGCCTCGGCGTGCGTCCCGAGGCGCGGATCGCCCTGCTGGCCCATGACACGGTGGCCTTTCCCGCCGTCTTCTTCGGCGCCATCAAGGCCGGCATCGTGCCGGTGGCGGTGAACACCCTGCTCACCGCCGATCACTACCGCTACATCCTCGGCGACTGCCGCGCCCAGGTCCTGTTCGTGTCCGAGGCGCTGTACGACACCGTGGCGCCGGTGCTCGACGAGCTGGACCGCCTCGAGCAGGTGGTGGTGATCGGCGGCGACGGCCGCGGCCATCTTGCCCTGGACAGCCTCCTCGCCGAGGCCCCGGACGCGTTCGAGGCCGCCGACACCTGCCGCGACGACGCCTGCTTCTGGCTCTACTCCTCCGGCTCCACCGGCAACCCCAAGGGCGTGGTGCACCGCCATGCCAACCTCTACTGGACCGGGCGCCTGTATGGCCGCGGCGTGCTCGGCATCGAGGAGAGCGATGTCATCTTCTCCGCCGCCAAGCTGTTCTTCGCCTATGGCCTGGGCAATGGCATGACCTTCCCGATGGAGGTCGGCGCCACCACCGTGCTGCTTCCCGGCCGGCCGACCCCGGACGCGGTGATGGCGGTGCTGCGCGAGCACCAGCCGACCCTGTTCGGCGGCGTGCCGACCCTGTACGCGGCGATGCTGGCGGACGCCGCCAACGGACGCGACAACGGCTCGGCGCGCCTGCGCCGCTGCATCTCCGCCGGCGAGGCGCTGCCCGAGGAGATCGGCAAGGCCTTCGAGAAGCGCTTCGGCGCCGAGATCCTCGACGGCGTCGGCTCCACCGAGATGCTGCACATCTACCTGTCCAACCGGCCCGGCGAGGTGCACTACGGCTGTTCCGGGGTGGCGGTGCCCGGCTACCACCTGAAACTGGTCAACGAGCACGGCGAGGACGTGCCCCGCGGCGAGATCGGCGAGCTGCTGGTGAATGCGCCGAGCGCCTGCGACGGCTACTTCAACCAGCGCGAGAAGAACCGCCGCACCTTCGTCGGCGAGTGGTCCTTCAGCGGCGACAAGTACCTGGTCAACGACGACGGCTACTACGTCTACTGCGGCCGTTCCGACGACATGTTCAAGTCCGGCGGCAACTGGGTCTCGCCCTTCGAGGTGGAGTCGGCGCTGATCGCCCACGAGCAGGTGCTCGAGGCGGCGGTGATTCCGCGTGCCGACGAGCACGGCAATCTCAAGCCGAAGGCCTTCGTGGTGCTCAAGGCCGGGGCGAGGGCCGACGAGGCCATGGCCGAGACGCTGAAAACCTTCGTGCGCGAACACCTGGAACTGTGGAAGTACCCGCGCTGGATCGAGTTCATCGACGAGCTGCCGAAGACCGCCACCGGCAAGATCCAGCGCTTCCGGTTGCGCGAGGCCGATGCCGTTGCCGGCCACGGCTGAGTCGCGCGGCTTCCTCGCGCTGCCGGGCGGGCGGGTCGAGTACGCCGACCATCCGGCCACCGGGCCGGCGGCGCCGACCCTGGTGCTGCTGCACGAGGGGCTGGGCTGCGTCGCGCTGTGGAAGACCTTCCCCGCCGAGCTGGCCGCGGCCACCGGCTGCCGGGTGCTGGCCTACAGCCGCTTCGGCTACGGCGCTTCCGACCCGGTGACCCTGCCACGGCCGTTGACCTACATGCACGAGGAGGGCATCGGCGTACTGCCCGCGGTGCTCGATGCCGCCGGGGTCGGCGAGTGCATCCTGGTTGGCCACAGCGACGGCGCCTCCATCGCCATCTGCTTCGGCGGCGGGCGCGCCGATGGCCGCCTGCGCGGCCTGGTGCTGATGGCGCCGCACGTGTTCAACGAGCCGCTCAGCGTGGCCAGCATCGAGGCCGCCCGCGATGCCTACGGGGCGGGTCTGCGCGAGAAGCTGGCCCGCTACCACGGCGACAACGTCGACTGCGCCTTTCGCGGCTGGAACGATGCCTGGCTCGACCCGGGCTTCCGCCACTGGAACATCGAGCCGTTCTGCACCGCCATCGGCGTGCCCACGCTGGTCATCCAGGGGCATGACGACGAGTACGGCACCCTGGCCCAGGTGGATGCCATCGTCGCCGGCATCCCCGGCCCGGTGGACACCCTGCTCCTCGACCAGTGCGGTCACTCGCCGCAGCGCGACCAGCCACGCGCCACCATCGACGCCATCGCCGGCTTCGTCGAAGGCCTTGCCGGCCACTGACCGGCCCGGCGCACCGGGCGCATTACAATAGCGGGCATGTCGATCGATACCCGCGCCATCCTGCTGGTCACCACCGTGCTCGCCTTCGGCAGCCTGTACGTGCCGCAGCCCATCCTGCCGGTGCTCTCGCGCGCCTTCGCGGTGACGCCGTCGGACGCCGCGCTGCTGGTCAGTATCACCATGCTGCCGCTGGCGGTGGCGCCGATTTTCTACGGCTACTTCCTGCAGTCGATCCCGGCCCGCCGGCTGCTGGTGGTGGCGCTCGCCATCATGGCGCTGTCGCAACTGCTGTTCGCGCTGGCGCCGGGCTACCCGATGGCGCTGGCCTCGCGGCTGCTGCTCGGCCTGGCGCTGCCCGCCGCCTTCACCGCGCTGATGACCATGGTCGCCAGCATCGCGCCGGCGGACAAGGTGCGCCAGGCCATGGGCGTGTACATCGCCACCACCATCGTCGGCGGCTTCGGCGGCCGTGCCTTGGGCGGCGTCGCCAGCGCCGCCTTCGACTGGCGGATGCCGTTCTTCGTCATGGCGGCACTGCTGGTCGCCAACATCGTGCTGCTGCGCCGACTGGCGGTGGACAGCGGCGCCTCCTTCGCCCGGCCGGGTCTTGCCCGGCTGGTGCGCACCGCCACCACGCCGCACTTCCTGTTCAGCTTCCTGACCATCTTCTGCGTCTTCTTCGTCTTCGCCGGGGTGCTCAACAACCTGCCCTTCCGGCTGGAGGAGATCGACCCGTCGGTCACCGAGTCGGACATCGCCCTGATCTACTCCGGCTACATGGTCGGCGTGCTCACCGCGCTCGGCGCCAACCGCCTGTCCACCCTGCTCGGCGGCGAACGCCGCGGGCTGGCCTTCGGGCTGGTGGTGTTCTTCATCGCCACCGCCGCCTTCGCGGTGCGGTCCAGCGAGCTGATCCTGCTCAACGTGTTCCTGTTCTCCATCGGCATGTTCACCGTGCACAGCCTGCTCAGTGCCGGCGTCAACCACCGCGCCGGCGATCGCAAGAGCGTGGTCAACGGCCTGTACATCGCCATCTACTACACCGGCGGCAGCCTCGGCGCCTGGCTGCCCTCCTACCTGTACAGCCATGCCGGCTGGCAGACCCTGCTGCATGCCCTCGGCGCGGTGGTGGTGCTGGCGATGCTGTTGATGCTGGGCATCTACCGCGGCACGCGTCCCGGCCCGGACCCCTGACCCGGATCACGGACCCGGGCGCCACAACGACGCCAGCGGGTGCGGTAAGCTAGCACTTTGCCTCTACAGAACCGTCCGACCATGGGAATCGCCCTTTCGCTGCACGTCCTCTCCGCCATCGCCTGGGTTGGCGGCATGTTCTTCGCCTGGATGATCCTCAGGCCGGCAGCCGCGGCGCTGGAGCCGCCGGCCCGCCTGGCCCTGTGGCTGGCGGTGTTCCAGCGCTTCTTCCCGTGGGTGTGGGCGGCCATCGCGGTGCTGTTCGGCAGCGGTCTTTGGATCGTGCTGGCGGTGCTCGGCGGCTTCGCCGGTGCCGCCGCGCACATCCACCTGATGCTGACCCTGGCGCTGGTGATGACGGCGATCTACGCGGTGGTCTACTTCCACTACTACCGCCGGCTCGGTGCCGCCGTGGGCGCCTCGGACTGGCCGGCCGGCGCCGCCGCCCTTGGCGGCATCCGTCGCCTGGTGGGCATCAACCTGCTGCTCGGCGCGCTCACCGCGGTGGTCGGCGCCGGCGGCGGCTACCTGCTCGGCTGATGCCTGCGCAGGCGCCGCCCCCGCGCTAGCCGCTGACCGGGTCCAGCGGACCACGGTCGAAGCCGGCACCGGCCTCCACCCAGGCGGCCTGCGACAGCAGCGCTGCATCGCCGTGGGCGCGGCCCACCAGTTGCACCGCCACCGGCAGGTGGTCGGCATGGCCCACCGGCAGGGTCACCACCGGCAGTCCGACCACGGTCAGCGCATAGGCGATGGACAGCCAGCGGTAGTAGGCCGACACCGGCAGCCCGTCGTGGCCGGGCCAGCGCTGCTCCGCCGGGAAGGGCAGGCAGCGGCTGGCCGGGCAGATCAGCAGGTCGACGTCTTCGCAGAAGGCGGCAGCGGCATGGTAGAGCCGCCCCTGGTGACGGCGGGCGGCGGCGATCCGCGCCCCGCTGAGGGACAGGCCGCTGGCAATGTTCCAGCGCACCTCGGGCTTGACCAGCGCCAGCGCCTGCTGGTCGAGGTCGCCGAGGGAAGTGGCATAGTCCAGTGCCCGCAGCACGTCGAAGGTCTCGTCGACGCCGGCGAAGTCCGGGTGCGCGGTGACCACCTCCACGCCGGCATCGGCCAGACGGTCGACGAAGCGGTGAAACACCGCCAGCACCTGCGCATCCACGCTGGCAATGCCCAGGTCGTCGGACACCGCGACACGCCGCGGGCGGGCCGGTGTCGCGGCCGCGGCGGCCAGGCCGGCGGCCGGCGCGCAGATGCCGGCCAGGGGGTGTTCGCCGCTCATCGCCTCGGCCAAGAGGCCCAGGTCGGCGACGCTTCGCGCCATCGGACCCTCGGCGGCCAGCACCTCGAAGGGCGCGGGCAGCAGGCCGTCGGCGATGCGGCCGGGCGACGGCCGCAGGCTGGCGACACCGCAGAAGGCGGCCGGCGTGCGCAGCGAACCGGCCAGGTCGGAGCCCTGGGCCAGCCAGGCCATGCCGCTGGCCAGCGCCGCCGCCGCGCCACCGGAGGAGCCGCCGGCACTGAGCCGGGTGTCGCGGGGGTTCAACGTGGTGCCGAAGACGTCGTTGAAGGTATGACCGCCGGCGCCGAACTCCGGCGTGTTGGACTTGGCATAGACCACGCCGCCGGCCGCCTCGAGCCGCTCCACGACGAGATCCGAGGTCTCGGCAACACGCTCGGCATGCACCCGCGAGCCGGCGGTGCAACGCACCCCCGCCACCGCGCTGAGGTCCTTGATCGCCACCGGCAACCCGGCCAGCAGGCCGCGTTCGCCGGGTGGCCGGCGCATCTGCGCGCGGGCCGCCCGGCGGGCCCGCTCGAAGCAGCGTATCGGCAGCGCGTTGACCACGCCGTCGACGTCGCCGACGCGTTGCTCGAGCAGGTCGAGCAGGTCAAGCGGCGTCACCTCGCCGCGACGAAGTCGCCGCAGCACCTCCACGGCATCGCATCGCAGCAGTTCGTGCATGGTTCAGCCTCCCGCGGGCACCAGGCGGGCGCGCCCGGCCTCGATGACGATGGCCTGCCGCGGCGGCACGCGGACCCGCACGGTGGCGTCCGCCGGCCTTCGCTGGTAGCGGGAGAACGGCACCACGGTCCGCTGCCCGGCCTGCTCGAGAACGAAGGATGCCGTGCCCTCGTCGGACAGCGCGTCGACGTCGGAGGGCACCATGCCGAGGGCGGCGAACTTGTACAGGGGCCGGCCGCCGGTGCCCAGTGCCAGCTGGTCGCCGGCCCGCTGCGCCGGCCAGCGGCTGTCGCCGGCCACCAGCGTGACCGGCCCGTCCACGGCGTCGTCCACGGCGTCGACCAGGGGCAGGCGCAGCGGGCCGGTGTGGTTGCACCAGGCCCCCTCCACGCGCAGCACCCAGATCGCCACCCCCGGTGCCACCGGCCGCGCCTCGCCGAGGGTGACCGATCCGCCGTCCCCGCCCTCGACGGTCACCGTCTCGCCGGGGGAAAGCGGCCTGTCCAGGGGCAGCAGGCAGCCGCGCAGCACGCTCTCGTCGCCGGGCGTCACCGCCAGCAGGCCGCCGATGCCGGCCGTGGCCGCGGTGGCGCGGTGCCGGTCATCTTCCTCCTGGCGGCGGTCGTGCACCGACACCAGCACGCCGACGGTGGCGTCGTCGAGGGTCACCGTGAGGCGCTCGAAGCCGGACAGCGGCGGTGGCGTCGGCCCGTCTGCACCGGCCTCCTGGTCGACGAAATGCAGCCAGGGCTGCGCCGGTGGCGGCTCGGCCAGCAGCATGCGCACCAGGCTGCGGGCCAGGCGCTGGTTGCCCCAGCCGCTGCGGTGCCAGATCGGCGCCATGTAGGGAAACCGGTCCTCAAGGTGCAGGCGGTCGGCAAAGGCGATGTTGTCCGGGGCACCGTCGGCGAGGATGTCCTGGTAGTTGCCCGGGCGGGAAGTCACCACCACCACCTGCACCGGGTCGGCGGCCAGCCGGTGCAGCAGGCGGCGATGGATTTCATAGGCTTCCCGCCGCGGATCGTCCTGGTAGTACAGGGGATTGGGCAGGCGGGTACCCGCGGGCAGCATGGCACGCACCAGCGCCGGCGGGTTGTAGTCGTAGCGCAGGTAGCGCCAGCGCGGCAGGAAGGCGTGGTAGCGGTCGAAGCGCGCCCGGGCATTCGCCCCGGAGACTTCCAGCAGGCGCAGGTCGTCGCCGTCGAGCACGTGGCGGGCATGCAGGTAGTAGGGGTGGCTGCTGCCGCTGTGGTGGAAGGTGGTGTCCCGGCGCCACCAGAACGATTCGGCCACCAGCGTGACCAGGTCGCAGTGAAAGCGGCGCGCCACGTCCTGCCACATGACGCTGATCTGGGAGAAGCCGTGCCAGCCGTTGCCGAAGTTGATCACTTCCACGTTGTCCGCGCCCAGGCTGCGGAACTCGCGCTGCAGCAGGGACGGATAGTCCAGGTCGGCGGAGACCTCGTCGCCGGCGGTGGCCGAGTCGCCCATGGCGCAGACCCGGATCACGCCGTCGGGCTTGGCCAGGGCGGCAAGGCCGAAGTGCACCGAGGACCGGCGGGCCAGCGACCCGACCCGGCGCATGGTGACCTCGTCGATGTAGGGAATGGTGGTGTCCAGCGTCTTCGCGCCGCCGATCTCGGCCAGCGAGGCGCGGTAGGGGCGGTAGGCGAACAGGTAGAGCAGCAGCAGCACCGCCGCCAGCAGGTAGACGAGGTAGGCCAGCGCGGCGCCGAGGCGGCGAAACGGGCTGCGGCGCGCGGGGGATGCATTGGGCACGGAGCTCTCCGGCGAAGGAAACGGGGGTGCCGCCCGCCAACCGTCATGCCTGCCGCCGTGCCGGTGGGTGGCGCGCGGGCATTCTACACCGCCGCCGCCCGGGACCGGCTCGCGGGCCCGTTGAACGGCCGGGGGGTCGCCAGCGTACCTACCGGGTACCCGTCACGGCCCTGCCGTGCGCCACCTGCCGGAGACCGACCATGAACGCATGCCATCTTGCCAGCCGTCGAACCGGTTGCCTCGCCTCCCTGCTGATCACGCTCGCCGGCACCGCCCACGGCGGCGACGCCCTGCCACCGCTGTTCGGGTCGGGAAAGGGTGCCCACGTCGAGCAGACCGGAACGAAGCCCTCGATCAGCGTCGCCGACACCGATCACGACGGCGTCTACGACCAGGCCACCACCACCTCGTCGTCGATTTCCGCCCACGTCGCCGCCCAGTGCGACGACGACGAGGCGGTGGCGCCGGCCGGCACCATCGGCATCTCCGGTGGCGGCGAAGCCTGGACCGGCAGCTACTTCACCTTCCAGGCCGAGCCCTGGCACCAGCAGCCGTTGCTGGCGGTGGCTGCGCCGGACAACCATGCCCAGCCCGACTTCCCGGCCGAGTACCTCGACGAGGCCCTGGCCAGGTGCAATGCCCTGGCTGCCGGCGAGAAGTCGGCCGGCGCCGTGCTCGATGCCCAGATCGGCGTGCTCGGCTATGGCGTGGCCTGCGTCGAGGCACCGGGGGTCACCGTCACCCCGACCGGCGAGGGGGCGGCCCTGTTCGCCAAGAACCTGTTCACCCTCGGCCTGTACACGGCCTTCAACCCGCTCACCTTCGGCGCCGAGGGTTCGGGCCTGGTCGCCGACACCCCGCTCGGTGTCAGCGTCCACTGCCAGCCGGCGGAACCGCTGATGGTGGAGTCCTCCGGCCTCGCCACCCTGGAGTCGGCCACCCTGGGCGGCCACTGCGCGGTGACGCTGTCCGGGACCATCCACACCAACCACCCCAACCAGCCGGTGTCGTTCCGCTACGTCGACGACGACGGCCACCAGAGCAACGTGCACCAGGTGGTCACCGACCACGCCGGCGTCGCCGCCTTCCACCACCAGTACGACATCCCCGCCGACGCCGACGGCCCAGAGTCCGGACAGATCCGCATGGTCGGCGTGCAGCCGTCCTTCCAGTCGGCCTGGAGCGGCTATGCCATGGACTGCCTGGCGGCATCGCCGTCGGGCGTGGTCGCCCAGCTGCCGCCCAGCCTCGAGCTGCATGTCGAGCCGGTGGACAACACCATGATCGGCGGCCAGATCTGCCCCACCCGGGTTCGCCTGGTGGCCGGCGTGGATGCCCCCAGCGGCTTTGTCGGCAGCCTCATCTTCGTCGGCAGCGAGTACTTCTCCGGGCTCCACCCGGTGCAGCTCGGCAGCGGCCAGAAGAAGCAGTACGGCGACTACCGTGACCTGCACTGGGGCGTGCCCGGCGGCTTCGGCAGCGCCCTGTCCAGTGGCCAGGGCGCGGACGACGCCCTGCGCAGCCAGCCGTTCACCATGGGCTACAACCTGGTCGACGGCGAAGGCCAGGTGGCCTGGCAGTACCCGCGCCAGGGCTTCTCGGTGACCTGCCGCCGGCCGCAGGTGAATCCCGGCGTCGGCGCCGTGGGCGGACTGGCCAGCGCCGTGCACGTGCACCAGGCCGTGCTCGCCGCGGCACCCGAGGCCACCCTCGACGGCGGCCAGTGCGGGGTGCGGCTGAACGGCAACCTGCGTGCCAACCTGGCCCATGCCCGGCTGACGTTCGACATCCGCGACCAGCGCGGCCAGACCCTGCGCAGCCACGTGGTCACCACCGATGCGCAGAAGGAGGCGCACTTCGCCGACTACATCGACTTCACCCGCCCGGCCGAGGGCGTGTGGATCGACGACAGCGGCAAGATCTCCCTGGACGGCATCGCCCAGGGCGGCACGCGCAGCGGCCACTTCCGCGTGGTGGGCACCAACGTCGCCTTCCAGAGCAACATCGCCGCCTACCACGTGCACTGCCACGACAAGGCCCCCGGCGGCCTCGTGGCGACGCCGAAGAAGCCCAAGCCCACGGTTCCCACGGTGGGCACGATGACGGCATCGCCGCGACCGGACCCGGCGGCACCGTCGAACACGCCGACCTCCACGCCGCGGGCGGCCTCGCTGTCCGCGGGCACGGCGCCGCGCGGCGGCACGGAGCCGACGCCGACCACGCCACCGGTGATGGGTCTTTCCGCCAGCGTCGCCAAGCGTCCCGACGCCGCCGTCGAGGCTGTCCGCCTGCAACTGCGTCGCGGCATCGCCACCGTGCGCACCACCATCGCCAACCACGGCAGCGCCGATGCGGGCGGCAACGTGCTGATCCGGCTGAAGAGCGCCGACGGCGCCACCGTGCAGCAGTTCCAGCAGGGCTACGCGCTGGCACCGGGGCGCACGCAGACCATCGAGAAGCGCTTCCGCGCCCGTGGCCAGCGGTCGCTGCTGGCCCAGGTGGTGGTGCGCGGCGCCGGCGACGCCAACCCGGCCAACAACGAGCGCAGCGCGCGGGCGAAATAGCACGACGCGGTGGCACCGGCCCGGGCGCAGGGCCGGTGCCACCTGCACCGGCTGGACGGTATCGGCACGTCGTCCACCGCGGTGGCAGAAGTGGTAGCATGACAGGCCGTGCACCGGCCCGCCGCCGCCCACCGCCACCGCCGCAGAACATGCCCCTGACCACCATCGACTACACCTGCGCCGACGGTGTCGCCAGCATCGCGCTGAATCGCCCGCAACGACTGAACAGCTTCAACGACACCATGCACGCGGAGCTGCGCGAGGCACTGGACCATGCCCGCGACGAGGCCTCGGTGCGCTGCCTGCTGCTCACCGGTCGCGGACGCGGTTTCTGCGCCGGCCAGGACCTCGGCGACCGCCGCGGCAGCGACGGACCACCGGATCTCGCCGCCTCGCTGCGCAACCACTACAACCCGCTGGTCACGCGCATCACCCGCATGCCCAAGCCGGTGGTGTGCGCGGTCAACGGCGTCGCCGCCGGCGCCGGCGCCAACCTCGCGCTGGCCTGCGACATCGTGCTGGCGGCACGCTCGGCGAAGTTCATCCAGTCCTTCAGCAAGGTCGGCCTGGTGCCCGACAGCGGCGGCAGCTGGTGGCTGGCACGCACCCTCGGCCGTGCCCGGGCACTGGGCCTGGCCCTGACCGGCGAGGCGCTGGACGCCGACACCGCCAGGGACTGGGGGCTGGTCTGGGCGGTGGTGGAGGATGAGCACCTGGCCGACGAGGCGGCGGCGCTGGCCGCCCGGCTGGCGGCGGCACCGACCCTCGGCCTCGCCCTCACCCGCCAGGCCATCGACGCCGCCTTCGACAACGACCTGGCCGACCAGCTCGAGCTGGAAGCCGAACTGCAGGGCCGCGCCGGGCGCAGCGACGACTACCGCGAAGGCGTCAACGCCTTCCTGGAAAAGCGCCCGCCGCGCTTCACCGGCCGCTAGCGGCCCTTCCCGCGAATTCCGACGAGGTTGACCAACGACATGCACAAGGCACTCCCCCGCGAGGTGGCCGTGGGCGTGGTCGGCGCCGGCACCATGGGCGCCGGCATCGCCCAGGTGGCCGCCGCCGCCGGCCACCCGGTACAGCTCTACGATGCCGCCGACGGCGCCGCCGAACGGGGCCTTTCACGGCTGGCCGAGGGCCTGTCCCGGCAGGTGGCCCGCGGGCGCATGGACGAAGCCGACAAGGAAGCGCTGCTGGCTCGCATCGTGCCCGCCGCTTCGCTCGGCGCGCTGGCGCCCTGTGCCCTGGTCGTCGAGGCGGTGGTGGAGGACCTCGCCGTCAAGCGCTCGCTGTTCGCCGCGCTGGAGTCCACCTGCGCCGCCGACACCATTCTCGCCAGCAACACCTCGTCGCTGTCGATCACCGCCATCGGCGCCGCCCTGGATGCACCCGGCCGGCTGGTCGGCATGCATTTCTTCAACCCGGCGCCGGTGATGAAGCTGGTGGAGGTGGTCTCCGGCCTGGACACCGACCCCGCGGTGGCCGCCACCACCCTGGCCACCGCCAGTGCCTGGGGCAAGCACGCGGTGCATGCGCGCTCCACCCCCGGCTTCATCGTCAACCGGGTGGCGCGGCCCTTCTACGGCGAGGCACTGCGGCTGCTCGAGGAAGGCGCCGCCGACATCGCCACCCTGGACGCGGTGGTCCGCGAGGCCGGCGGCTTCCGCATGGGGCCGTTCGAACTGATGGACCTGATCGGCATCGACGTCAACTACGCGGTCAGCCGCTCGGTCTACGATGCCTTCTACCAGGACCCCCGCTACCTGCCTTCGCTGGCACAGAAGGAACGGGTGGACGGCGGACGCCTCGGTCGCAAGAGCGGGCAGGGCTTCTACGACTACCGCGACGGCGCGCCGGCCGTCGTCGCGCGGCCGCTGCCCGCCGCGCCGCCGCCTTCGTCGGTGTCGGTGGGTGCGCTGCCCGCCTTCGCCGATGCCCTGGTCGGGCGCATCGCCGCCGCCGGCATCGAGGTGCGCGACGACGGTCCCGAGGGCGTGCTGCAACTGCCCGGCCTGGCGCTGGCACCCACCGACGGCCGCACCGCCAGCCGACGCCAGCTGGAAGACCTGCACGAGTCGCTGGTGCTGTTCGACCTGGCCACCGACATGGCCAACGGCAAGGCGCTGGCCATCGCCGCTTCGCTGCAGGCCGGTGCCGATGCCCTGCACCGCGCCGCCGGGCTGCTGCAGGCCGCCGGCCTGGCCGTCTACGCGGTGGCCGACACCCCGGGACTGGTGATGATGCGGCTGGTGGCCATGCTCGCCAACGAGGCCTGCGAGGCGGTGCAGGCCGGGGTCTGCGACGCCGCCGGCGTCGACACCGCGATGATCGGCGGGGTCAACTACCCGCGCGGACCGATGGCCTTCGCCGACGCCATCGGTGCCGAGCACGTGCTCACCGTGCTCAACCACCTGCAGCAGGGCTACGGTTCGGATCGCTACCGTCCCTCGCTGCTGTTGCAGCAGCACGTCTACGCCGACCGACCCCTGCACCCGGACACGCCATGAACGACCACGATGCGAACACCGCGCGCGCCGTTGCCCGCGCCGCCGGCGAGGCCATGCTGGCCGGGGACCGCTGCTCGCAGGGCCTTTGCATGGAACTGGTGGATGTCGACCTTGGCCGCGCGTCGCTGCGCATGACGGTGCGCGAGGACATGCTCAACGGCCTGGGCACCTGTCACGGCGGGGTCATCTTCTCGCTGGCCGACAGCTGCTTTGCCCTGGCCTGCAATTCCCGCGACCAGCGCAGCGTGGCGGTGAACTGCCTGGTCGACTACGTTCGTCCGGCCCGGCCCGGCGACGTGCTGCTGGCCGAGTCGCGGGAGCTGTCGCTGGCCGGCAGGAACGGCGTCTACGACGTGGTGGTGCGCAACCAGCACGGCGACATCGTGGCCTGCTTCCGCGGCAAGTCGCGCACCATCGCCGGCAGCGTGACCGGCAACGACGCCGGCTGAGCGCGGATCAGGAGAGCGATGCCAGGCGCTCGCCGAGGCGCAGGGCCAGCGCCACCAGGGTGAGGGTGGGATAGCCCTCGTAGCCGGGAAACACCGAGCAGCCGGCCAGGTGGAGATTCTCCACGCCGTGTACCCGGCCGTGCCGGTCGACCACGCCCAGGGCCGGATCGTCGGCCATGCGGGTGGCGCCCATGTGGTGAAAGCCGGTGGCATTCACCGCGGCATCGGCCAGCCCGCCGCCATCCACGCGCAAGCTGCCGAGCCGGTCTTCGGCCACCGCCCCGCGCAGGTGCTCCACCGCGGCGGCAAAGGTACGCGGCTCGATGCCGCCATAGTGCAGTTCCACCACCACCCGCGGCATGCCGAAGCGGTCGGCGACCCGGTCCAGGCGAATGCGGCTGTCCCGGTTCGGCGCCGGGTCGATGCGCAGGTCCACCCGGTAGCGCGGCGCGGCGCCGTCGAGGCGACGGAACTCGAAGTTCGCCGGGCTGATGCGCCCGGCGGCCAGCACCGGCTCGGCCAGGCCGAGCACGCCCTTGAGCGAGCTGCCGCCGCGCTCTGCGCGCTGGTAGAAGCCGAGCTCGACCCCGGGAGCGGCGACGAACTCGCCGACCCGGTACTTGAAGTGGTCCATGAAGTAACGCCCGACCAGGTCGCGCTCGTTGCCCAGGCCGTGACGGCTGGCACCGGGCGAGGCGAGCAGCAGGCGGGCGTTCTCGATGCCGCCGGTGGCCAGCACCACCTGTCGCGGCCGCACCACGAAGTGGCCACCGCCGGTGCTGCGGCAGGCGACTTCGTCCACGCGCCGCCCGGCGGGCCCGCCAAGACGCACCGCGTGGGCGTGCAGGCAGGCGTCCACCGCCGCGCTGGCGGCGATTTCCTCGCGGTACTTGGCGGCAAAGCGGGTCGGCGGGCTGAAGCGGGTTACCCGGGTGTGGAAGACCGCCGGGTCCAGCGGCAGCGGGCCGTCGCCGTCCCGGGCATAGGCATCGGCGGTGAAGCCGGTGGCGGCGAGGTCGCAGACCCGTTGCGCCTCCTCGAGCCAGGGCGTCAGCTCGGCCAGGGTGATGGGCCAGCCGCTGTCGGCAATCCAGGGCCGGTGCGCGAAGTCGCTGGCCAGCGGCGGGCGGCACCAGCCGGCCCAGTGGTTGGTGGTGCCGCCGAAGTAGCGCAGCCGGGTGCGCTCCAGCGGCGGGTAGTGGAGGCCGACGTGGTCACCGCGGTAGAGCTGCTGCAGGCGATCGTCGCGGCTGAAGCCGCCGCCCACCAGCAGGCAGACCCGGCGCCCGGCGGCAGCCAGCCGGCGCGCCAGCGTGATGCCCGCGGCGCCGGCGCCGACGATGCAGGTGTCGGTGTCGATGACCGCGCCATCGACGAAGCCCCTGGCATCGCGAAACGCCAAGGTCAGAAGTGGTCCTTGCGCCGCCGGGTCTCGGCAAAGACATCCTCCGGCGGCCGCCCGGCCATGCCCAGGCCGGCGGCGAAGCCGGCGTCGTCGGCACGCAGGAAGGGATTGGTGTCGCGCTCCACGCCGATCTGCGTGGGCACCGTGGGCAGGCCGGCATCGCGCTTTTGCCTGACCTCCGCCATGCGCCTTTGCAGGGCGGCGTTGTCGGCGTCGACACTCAGGGCGAAGCGGCCGTTGGCGAGGGTGTACTCGTGGGCGCAGTAGACCACGGTGTCCTCGGGCCAGGCGCGCAGGCGGCGCAGGGAGTTCCACATCTGCGCCGGGCTGCCCTCGAACATGCGTCCGCAGCCCATCGCGAACAACGTGTCGCCGACGAAGGCGATGCGCTGGCCGGGCACGTGGTACACCATGTGGCCCACCGTGTGGCCGGGGGTTTCCATCACCTCCACCGCGTGTCCGCCGAAGTCGAACACGTCGCCGTCGCGCAGGTGCACGTCGATGCCGGGGATGCGCGCGGCGTCGGCGCCGTTGCCGACGATGGTACAGCCGGTGGCGGCCTTCAGCGCGAGGTTGCCGCCGGCGTGGTCGCCGTGGTGATGGGTGTTGAAGACGTGGCTCAGGGTCCAGCCCCTGGCGGCCAGCTCGGCAGCGATGGCGTTCGCGTCCGGGGTATCGATGCTGGCGGTCAGCCCGCTGTCCGGGGCATGCAGCAAGAAGCCGTAGTTGTCGTTCAGGCAGGGGAACATGTGCACGACCAGGTTGGCGCTCATCGGTGGTCTCCTTCTACGTGTTTGCGGGCAGTGGCGCGACGCGCGGCAACGTGCCGGGCCTGGCGCGAGGCATGACCGGCCATCGGCGAAGGCCGGGCCCCGGGCTGCTTGTCGGGATGTCCGACGCGGCCGGCAATGCAGGCCGGGGCACCGGTGAACCGGCCGCGCCGGTAGTCCTCGGCGAGGGCTTCGGTCACCGCCGCGGCATCGAGGCCGGCATCGGCGACCAGGCCGTGGTGCAGCAGTTCCACCAACTTCGGCAGGGCAATGCGATGGCTGCGGCCGGCGGCCCGGTAGAGGCCGTCGGACAGGGCCAGCAGGCGTTCGAACACCGCCCCGCGAAACAGCGACATGGTGGTGGCGAAGCGGCCGGAGTTGGCGATCATGTCGTAGTAGCGTGCCAGCCGCGACACCCGCTGCACGGTGTCGAAGTCCACCCGGTCGCTGGCGAGGACGCGGTAGGGCGGCGCCGGGTCGAAGCGCAGGCCGAACTCGGCGGCACGTTCCACCAGCGGGCTGCCGCGCAGCCGCTTGAGGATGCCGATCTGGATCTCGTCCGGGTTGAGCGCGTAGAGGCGGTCGAAGCCGCGGGCGAAGCTGGCCAGGTCTTCTCCGGGCAGGCCGAAGATGAGGTCGGCATGGATGTGGGCATGGGTGTGGCTGCGCAGCCAGGCCAGGTTGGCACAGGTGGCGGCATCGTCCTGGCGGCGCCGGATCACCGCCTGCACGTCGGGGTTGAAGGTCTGGATGCCGATCTCGAACTGCAGCGTGCCCGGGGCAAAGCGCGGCAGGTATGCACGCACCGCGTCGGGCAGGCGGTCGGGGATCAGCTCGAAGTGCAGGAACAGCGACGCGTCGTCGAGGTCGAGGAAGTAGCCGAGGATGCGTTCGACGTGGGCGCGCTTCAGGTTGAAGGTGCGGTCGACGAAGCGGAACTGGCGCAGGCCGCGGCGGTAGAGGCCGTCGAGGGCGTCGATGATCCGCTCGATGTCGAAGTGCCAGGCGGTACGGTCCAGGGAAGACAGGCAGAAGGTGCAGCGGAACGGGCAGCCGCGCGAGGCCTCCACGTAGACCATGCGCCGGGCGATGTCCTCGTCGTCGTACTCGGCATAGGGCAGGGCCAGCCGTGCCAGCGGCGGGTTGTCGGCGGCGATCACGCGACCGTCCGGTGGCGTCCCCGCCAGCACCCGGCGGGCCAGCGCGGCGAAGGCGAAGTCGGCCTGGCCGGTGATCACGTAGTCGGCATGCTCGGCGGCCGGCGGCAGGTCGTCGGCACAGCCGACCTCGGGACCGCCGAGCACCACCACCACCTCCGGCGCCACCTGCCTGACCAGCGCCGCCACCGCGCCGGACTCGGTCACGTTCCAGATGTAGACGCCAAGGGCGACGATGCGCGGGCGCTCGGCCAGCAACTGCTCGACGATGTCGGCGGCGCGCCACTCCAGGGTGAACTCGAGCATGCGCGTGCGCGGCGCCAGCTCGGCCAGGTTGGCCTTCAGGTAGCGCAGCCCCAGCGAGGCGTGGTGGTAGCGCGCGTTGATGGTGGCGAGGACGATGTCGCTCATGGCGTTGCTGCCAGCGTGCGCAGCACCCGCGCCACCGCGGCGAAGGCCATCGAGGCGGTGACGTGGGTGGCCGAGCCGAGTGCCCCGGCGCAGCTGAGCCCACCCTCGCCCCCGGCGCGCTCGCGGCCCACGCTGCCGTCGGCGCGCGCGAACAGCGGCTGCTCGGTGGAATAGACGCAAGGCACGTCGAAGCGACGCGCCGGGTTGCGGCTGAAGCCGTGCCGCGCACGCAGCTGCTTGCGCACCTTGGCCAGCAGTGCATCGTGCTCGGTGCGCGACAGGTCGGCGGTGCGGATCATCGACGGGTCCATGCGGCCACCGGCGCCGCCGACGGTGAGCACCCGGATCCTGTTCCGCCGGCAGTGGGCGACGATGGCCGCCTTGACGCGGAAGTTGTCAGCGCAGTCGATGACGAAGCCGATGCCGTGGAGTCGCTCGGCGACGTTGTCCACGGTGACGAAGTCATCCACCGTGCACACCCGGCAGCCGGGATGAATGCGACCGATGCGCCGCGCCATGACATCGATCTTGGCCATGCCCAGGGTGTCGTCGTCGGCGACGAGCTGGCGGTTGATGTTGGATTCGGCGACGTGGTCCATGTCGATCAGCGTGATCGCGCCGATGCCGCTCCTGGCCAGCGCCTCGGCGGCCCAGGAACCGACCCCGCCGACGCCGACCACGCCGACGTGGGCGGCACCGAAACGGGCCAGCGCGGTACGGCCGTACAGACGCGAGATGCCGCCGAAACGACGCTGCGGGTCGGCAGCGACGGCGGTCACGCGGCGAACGGCGGGGGCATCGGGCATGGCGGCGCGAAGATTCATCGAAGGGCCCGGTAATGGTACCATGCGCCGCCCTTTCCCCTGCCCGCGGCGCTGCCGACGGAGACCCCATGAGCCGCAACATTGCCCTGGTGCTCGGATCCTTTCACCGCGCCCACATCGAGCAGATGCTGGACGAGGCGCGCGCCGCGGCGGCCGGCCTCGACCTGGCCATCGTCGACGAGACCTGGGTGCCCGGTTCGATGGAAAAGCCGCTGGCGCTGAAGCGCGCCCTGCTGCGCGACGACGTCCACGGCGCGGTGGCGCTGGGCATCATCGAGAAGGGCGAGACCGAGCACGGCCTGGTCATGGGCCAGGCGGTGATCGGCGCCATCATCGACTTGCAGCTTGCGCTGATGAAGCCGGTGGGCGTGGGCATCCTCGGGCCGGGCATCCAGCCCACCCAGATCCCGGCCCGGCTGCGACCCTATGGCCGCGACGCGGTGGCGGCGGTGGCGGCCATGCTGGCCACTTGACAGCCCAACGGCCTTCCTTTATTTACATCGGGCCTTGCCCCATTTTCCGCCCGATTCAGAGCCCAAGAACAACGTGAACGCCCCGACGTCCTTTTCCGACCGCGACGGCTTCATCTGGTCCGATGGCCAGATGGTGCCCTGGCGCGATGCCACCACCCACGTGCTCACCCACACCCTGCACTACGGCCTGGGCGTGTTCGAGGGCGTGCGTGCCTACAAGACCGAGCGCGGCACGGCGATCTTCCGCCTCGCCGAGCACACCGACCGGCTGTTCCGCTCGGCACACATCCTCAACATGAAGATCCCCTTCGATCGCGACACCCTGAACCAGGCGCAGATCGACGTGGTCAAGGCCAACGAGCTGGAGTCCGCCTACATCCGGCCGCTGGCCTTCTACGGCTCCGAGGGCATGGGCATCCGCGCCGACATGCTGCGCACCCACGTCGCCATCGCCACCTGGGCCTGGGGTGCCTACCTCGGCGAGGAAGGCATGGAGAAGGGCATCAAGGTGCGCACCTCGTCGTTGACCCGGCACCATGTCAACATCACCATGTGCCGGGCCAAGGCCTGCGGCAACTACATCAACTCCATCCTCGCCCTGCAGGAGGCGGTATCGGCCGGCTGCGACGAGGCGTTGATGCTCGACGCCAGCGGCTACGTGATGGAGGGCACCGGGGAGAACGTGTTCATCGTGCGCGACGGCATCGTCTACACCCCCGACCTGACCTCCGCGCTGGAGGGCATCACCCGCGACACGGTGATGCGCCTGATGGCGGAGATGGGCATCGAGGTGCGCGAGAAACGCATCACCCGCGACGAGGTCTACGTTGCCGACGAGTGCTTCTTCACCGGCACCGCCGCCGAGGTCACCCCGGTGCGCGAGCTCGATGGCCGCCAGATCGGCAGCGGCCGGCGCGGCCCGGTCACCGAGCGGGTGCAGACCGCCTACTTCGACTGCGTGGAAGGTCGCTCCGCGCAGCACGCCGACTGGCTGACCTACCTCTAGCCGCGACAGGTTCGCTTCATGACCCAGAAACCTTCCGACAGCCTCAACGACGACCTGAAGACACCCAACTCGGCGCTTCGCGTGGACATTGGCCACGACCAGTTGCCGCTGCACTGCCCGATGGACGGCATGAGCCTGTGGAACTCCCACCCCAGGGTCTACATTCCCATCGAGAAGAACGGCCACGCGCTGTGCCCCTACTGCGGCACCTACTACGTGCTCCGGGACGACTGAACCGGCAACGGTGACCGTCCCGCGCAGCAGCGGCGACGCCCCGCGCATCGTCGTCTTCGGCCCGTCCTGGGTCGGCGACATGATCATGGCGCAGAGCCTGTTCATGACGCTGAAGGCGCGCGGGGCCTTCGTCGGCGTCATCGCCCCGGGCTGGACCGAAGCACTGCTGGCGCGCATGCCCGAGGTCGACCTGGCGCTGCCGGCGGACTTCCGCCACGGCAGTTTCGGCCTGGCCGAGCGGCTGCGCCAGGCGCGGGAGATTCGCCGCCACCACTTCGACCAGGCCATCGTCCTGCCACGCTCGCTGAAATCCGCCCTGGTGCCGTTCCTGGCCCGCATCCCGCGCCGTACCGGCTACCTCGGCGAAATGCGCTACGGCCTGCTCAACGACATCCGGCCCCTGGACAAGACCGCGCTGCCCTTGACCGTGCAGCGCTTCGTCCAGCTCGGCGCCGCGGCGAAGGATGCCGTCGCCGACTGCCCGCAGCCGCGCCTGGCGGCCGACGCCGAGGGCGTGCAAACGGCCCTTGCCGAACTTGGCCTGGAACGGCCGCGTGGCCCGCTGCTGGCGCTGTGTCCGGGCGCCGAGTTCGGCCCGGCCAAGCGCTGGCCGGTCACGCACTTCGCCACCCTGGCGCGGGATGCCGCCGCCGCCGGCATCGACTGCTGGCTGTTCGGTTCCGACCGCGACGCCGGCATCACCGCGGACATCGCCGCCGCCGCCGGGGAGCGCGACGGCCACTGCGTGGACCTGGCCGGACGCACCCGGCTGGGCCAGGCCATCGACCTGATGTCGCTGGCCGACGTGGTGGTCAGCAACGACTCCGGGCTGATGCACGTGGCGGCGGCCCTCGGCCGTCCGCTGGTGGCCCTGTACGGCTCCTCCAGCGCCGGCTTCACGCCGCCACTGAGCGACACCGCCAGCGTGCTCAGCCACGACCTGCCCTGCCGTCCCTGCTTCCAGCGCGAGTGTCCGCTCGGTCATTTCCGCTGCATGCAGGATCTCGCACCGCAGCGGGTCTTCGCCGCCGTGCAGGCGGCACTGGCCGGGCAGACTGGTTCCGGACACGACGAGGGTTTACAGTAGACCGCATGAAACTCGCCTTCTGCCTGTTCAAGTACTTCCCCTACAGCGGCCTGTCGCGGGACTTCCTGCGCATCCTGCTGGAGGCGCGCTCGCGCGGCCACGAGATCCAGGTATTCGTCTCCCAGTGGCAGGGCCCGCGGCCGGAGGGCATACCCATCGAGGTGATGCCCACCTACCGCTGGATGAACCATGCGCAGAACGCCTCCTTCCACCGCCAGGTGAAGAAGCACCTGCGCGAGCATACCTGGGACGCGGTGATCGGCTTCAACAAGATGCCGGACATGGACATCTACTACGGCGCCGACTTCTGCTACATCGGCCGGGCGGTGCCGCGCTACAGCCCGCTGTACCGCCTGACCCCGCGCTTCCACCACTTCTTCACCTTCGAGCGGGCCGTATTCAGCACCCAGAAGCAGACCATGATCCTGTCGCTCTCCGAGCGCGAGAAGGGGGTCTACCAGCAGTTCTACGGCACGCCGGAAAACCGCTTCCACATCCTGCCGCCGACCCTCGACGAGCAGCGCCGGGTACCGCCGGAACCCGAGCGTGTGCGCCGCGAGATGCGCGACCACCTCGGCATCGACGAGCAGCGCTTCGTGCTGCTGTTCGTCGGCTCCGGCTTCAAGACCAAGGGACTCGACCGCGCCATCCGCGCCCTGTCGGCGCTGCCCGACGACCTGCGTACGCGCTCGGAACTGATCGTGGTCGGCCAGGACAACCCGGTGTACTACCAGCGGCTGGCGCGCAAGCTGCGCGTGGATCGCCAGGTTCGCTTCCTCGGCGGCCGCTCGGACATCCCGGAGATTCTCACCGCCGGTGACCTGTTGCTGCACCCGGCCTACAGCGAGAACACCGGCACCATCCTGCTCGAGGCACTGACCGCCGGGCTGCCGGTGCTGACCACCGACGTGTGCGGCTATGCCCCGCACATCGACCGCGCAGAAGCCGGCACCGTGCTGCGCTCCCCCTTCGTCCAGGAAGCGCTCAACGAGCAGCTCGCCGAGATGCTGGTGTCGCCGATGCGCGCCCAGTGGAGCCGCAACGGCCGCGAGTACGGCGACAACCCCAAGCTCTACCGCATGCCGCAGACCGCGGTGGACCTGATCGAGGACTGGTGCCGCCAGCGCAGTCCCTGCCCGCACCAGCAGGTGGTGGAAACCGAGGAAGGCGTGAGCATCTACATCCGCGAGGACCTGCGCCAGGCGCTGGCCACGCGGCATGGCTTCGACGACCTGATGTCGATCAACGGCGAGGTGTTCCGCGAGGCCCCGGGCCGGCGCACCGTGCGCCTGACCCGCGCTGAACGCAGCTACTTCCTGAAGACCCATACCGGTGTCGGCTGGCAGGAGATCATGAAGAACCTGCTCTACTTCCGCCTGCCGGTGCTCGGCGCGATGAACGAATGGCACGGCGTGCACCACCTGCACCGGCTCGGCATCGACACCCTGAGCATCGCCGGCTACGGCACCACCAGCGGCAACCCGGCCAGGCGGCGCTCGTTCATCGTCACCGACGAGATCAGCAACAGCATCAGCCTGGAAGACTTCTGCGAACGCTGGAAGCGCTCACCGCCGAAGACCGCCGAGGAAATCCGCTTCAAGCGCTGGCTGATCCGCACCCTGGCGCTGATCTCCCGCGACATGCACAACAGCGGCGCCAACCACCGCGACTACTACCTGTGCCACTTCCTGCTGCAACGGCACGGCGACCCGGCGGTGCTGTCGCCGGAGAACAGCCGGCTGTTCCTGATCGACCTGCACCGCATGCAGATCCGCCGCCGCACCCCGGTGCGCTGGGCGGTGAAGGACATCTCCGGGCTGCGCTACTCGAGCATGGATCTTGGCCTGACCCGGCGCGACATCTACCGCTTCATGCGCATCTACCGCTCCAAGCCGCTGAAGCAGGTGCTGGGCGGCGAGAAACTGTTCTGGCGACGGGTGGAATCCCGTGCCCGCAACCTCTACGAGGCCGAGAAGCGACGCGCCGAGCTGCGCCTGCTCACCGAGCCGAACGCGCAGCCGGTCCGGGCAAGACCGGTACAGTGAGCATCGCCCTGCCACGTCCCAGCGCCCACGCGCTGTTCGGTGCCTATGCGCGCCGCGAAGGCGTGCTGGCCGACGAGTCCGCGGTGCTGGTGCATGCCGGGGCGCGACGCCATGCCTGCCTGCGCGCGCGCTACGACTCGCCGGCCATGCGGGCGCTGCTGCTCGACATCGACGAGGAGTTCCGTGCCCCGGGCTTTAGCCGCTACAAGCACGACGGCACGACCACCGTCGGTGGCTGCTCGCGGGACGGCCGCCGGCTGGTGCTCAAGCGGTACAACACCAAGGGAGCGTGGCACTTCACCCGGCGCCTGCTGCGCCGCTCGCGGGCCTGCAACTGCTTCGAGTTCGGCAACCGGCTGCTGGCCGCGGGCATCGACACCGCCGCCCCGGTGGCCTACGTGGAGTCGCGCGCCGGGCCGCTGAAGGGGCGCTCGTGGCTGCTCACCGAGTACGTCGACGGCGTCTCCTGCCTGGACTACGTGCGCAACCAGGCCGATCGACGGGAGGTGGCGGAGATCGCCGCGCGCCTGGAGCGGCTGTTCCGCCAGCTGGCGGCACTGAAGATCACCCACGGCGACATGAAGGCCTCCAACATCGTGCTGCGCGAGCGACGTTTCCCGGTGCTGATCGATCTCGACGGCATGCGTGCCCATGCCGACGGCGCCGGCTATGCCGCCGCCCACCAGCGCGACCGCGAACGTTTCCTGAAGAACTGGCGCGACCGGCCGGAGCTGATGATGAGCTTCTCGCGGGTGGAGTGGTAGAACGATGAGCGACGACCTGTTCGAATTCACCGCCGTGCGCCGGGTGTTCGCGGTCATGGGTCACCCGGTTTCGCACAGCCTGTCGCCACGCATTCACCGCATGTTTGCCCGCCAGACCGGCATCGAGCTCAGCTACGACGCCATCCAGGTCGACCCCGGCGGCTTCCCCATCGCGGTGCGCAACTTCCATGCCCACGGCGGCAGCGGGCTGAACGTGACCCTGCCGTTCAAGGAAGAGGCCTTTCGCCTGGCCGACAGCCACACGCCGCGGGCGCGCCGCGCCGGCGCCGCCAACACCCTGGTACTGGGCGAGGAGATCGTCGCCGACAACACCGACGGCGCCGGGCTGGTACGCGACCTGGTCGACAACCTCGGCTGCCCGCTCACCGGCCGTCGACTGCTGCTGGTCGGCGCCGGCGGCGCGGTGCGCGGCGTGCTGGCGCCGCTGCTGGACTGCGCGCCCGCCTCGATCACCATCGTCAACCGCACCCCGGGACGGGCCGCCGCCCTGGCGCGGGACTTCGGCGACCTCGGCGCGCTGGCCGCGACCACCTTCGCCGCCCTCGCCGACCAGCGCTTCGACGTGGTCATCAACGGCACCTCCGCCAGCGTGTCGGGGGAGCGGCCGCCATTGCCCGCGTCCTGCATGACCGAATGCCAGCTCGCCTACGACATGATGTACGCCGATGCGCCGACCCCCTTCCTGGCCTTTGCCCGGGAGGCCGGCGCCGGACAGGCCCACGACGGCATCGGCATGCTGGTGGAACAGGCCGCCGAGTCCTTCGCGCTGTGGCATGGCCGCCGCCCGGACACCGACCCGGTGCGATCCGCGCTGCGACCGCCGCGCACCTGACCAACCCCGACCCCGGCATCGCCGGAGGAACCGACATGCAAGTCCTCAAGCCACGCCAGCCCGTGCCCGACCTCGCCGTCGACACCCTCGACGGCACCTTCACCCTGTCCGCGACGCAGGCCGAGCACTTCGTCCTCGTGGTCTTCTATCGCGGCCTGCACTGCCCGATCTGCAAGACCTACGTGTCCGAGCTGAACCGTCTTGCCGACGACTTCCGCCAGCGCGGCGTCGAGGTGATCGTGATCAGCAGCGACAGCCGCGATCGCGCCGAGCAGGCGAAGAGCGACTGGGGACTCGACAACCTCGCCGTCGGCTACGACCTTGCCGTCGCCGATGCCCGCGCCTTCGGCCTGCATCGTTCCGCCGGACGCGGCCCGACCAGCACCGGCATCGAGGAACCGGACGAGTTCAGCGAGCCGGGGCTGTTCCTGGTGCGGGCCGACGGCACCCTGTACTGGTCCAACATCAGCACCATGCCCTTCGCGCGACCGCACTTTCGCGAGGTGCTCGGGGCCATCGACTTCGTGCTGGCGAAGGACTACCCGGCCCGCGGCGAACTCGACTAGGCCTGCGCCCGGGCGAGGCACGGCAAGCCCTTTGCCGGCACCGCTTCGACAACGGTGCCGGCAAAGGGCTCGCGGCCCTTGTGCTTGGGCTGGCGACGATAGCCCTTGCCATCGGCGTGGACGCCGCCGCGGCAAAGCCGCGCGGCATGCTTCGCCACCGGGTTGCGCCGCGTCCTGGCGCGGGGCGTGGTGCGCTTCATGCTGACCTCCGTGAGACAGGTGAATGAATCCGCCGCGACCGCGGCGGGCGGCGCATGCTACCGCTTCTGCCAGGCGTCGACAATGGCCGCCAGCGCATCCACGCCATCGGTCAGCGCGGCCGGCCCGGGCTGCAGGATGATGGCCGACTTGACCTCGTGGACATGGCCGCCGGCCACCGCCCGAACACCCGCCCAGCCGGGTCGTTCGGCCACCGATTCGGGACGGAAGCGCCGCCCGCACCACGAGCCGATGATGATGTCCGGATCGCGCGCCACCACCGTCATCGGGTCGGCCACGATGCGGTCCTTGCCCAGCGGCTCCACCGACTTTTCCGGGAAGCACTCGCGCCCGCCGGCCAGCTCGACCAGCTCGGCCACCCAGCGGATGCCGGTGATGATCGGGTCGTACCATTCCTCGAAGTAGACCAGCGGCCTGTCCTGGTAGCGGGCGGCACGCTCGCGCACCTGGTCGAGGTGACGCTCCAGCGAGTCCACCAGCGCGGCGGTCCGCTGCACCGCGCCGACCAGGTGGCCGAGGCGGACAATCATGTCGAGGATGTCTTCCACCGAGCGCTGGTTGAACACGTGCACCTCGATGCCCAGGGTCACCAGCTCGCGGGCGATGTCGGCCTGCAGGTCGGAAAAGCCCAGCACCAGGTCCGGCTTGAGCTCGACGATGCGCTCGATCTTGGCCGAGGTGAAGGCCGAGACCTTCGGCTTCTCCCGCCGCGCCCGGGGCGGACGCACGGTGAAGCCGGAGATGCCGACGATGCGGTCGGACTCGCCGAGCAGGTAGAGGGTTTCCACCGTCTCCTCGGTGAGGCAGACGATGCGCGAAGGAAAGCGGTCCTGGCCGGTGCGTTGGTTCACGGTGTCCTCGCGATGGCAGTGCGTCGGTTGCCGGCGACGCAGGCGATCACCGCCAGGGCGAAGACCATGTCGCGCAGCTCGATGCCTTCGTGCAGCAGCACGGCGGCGGCGGCGGCGGTGACGAAGGGCTGCAGCAGTTGCACCTGCGACACCCGCGCCACGCCACCCAGGGCCAGGCCCCGGTTCCAGAAGAAGAAGCCGGCCAACTGGCTGACCAGCGCCAGGTAGGCGAAGGCCAGCCAGTGACCGCCGTCGAGGTCGGCGGGCAGCGGCCGGTGCCACCACGCGGGCAGCACGATCAGCGGCGCCGACAGCACCAGGGCCCAGCAGATCACCCGCCAGCCACCCATCTCCCGCGCCAGCCGTCCACCGGCCGCGTAACCCGTCGCGGCCGCCGCCACCGCCGCCACCAGCAGGGCATCTCCCGCCGCCAGCGAGGCGAGGTCGCTGCCGCCGGCATAGAGCATGACCAGCACCGCGCCGGCCACCGCGGTCAGCCAGAACATCGGCGACGGCCGTTCGTGGTTGATGACCACGCTGGCCAGGGCGGTGGCCAGCGGCAGCAGGCCGAGGACCACCCCGCCGTGCACCGCCGGCACCGTGCGCATGGCCATCGCCGACAGCAGCGGGAAGCCCAGCACCACCCCGCCCGCCACCACCGCCAGTTGCGGCCACTGGCCGCGGCTCGGCCAGGGGGCGCGCGAAACCAGCAGCAGGATGGCCGCCGCCATCGCCGCCACCACGGCCCGGCCAAGGCCGATGAACACCGGGTCCATCACGGTCACCAGCAGCCGGGTCATCGGCAGCGTCAGGCCGAAGGCCACCACCCCGGCCAGGCCCCAGGCCAGGCCGCGAACCACCGCCGGCTCGCTGGCGCTCACCGGGGCGGCAGCCGTTGCACCAGCGCTTCGAGCACCACCTGGCAGTCGTGGTCGATCTTCAGCGTGGCCTCGTCGTCGGCCCGGGTGCGGCCGCGGTTGACCAGCCACACCGGCTTGCCGGCGGCGCGGGCCGCGCGCACGAAGCGGTAGCCGGAATAGACCATCAGCGACGAGCCGACCACCAGCAGGGCGCCGCTGTGGGCGAGAGCCTCGTGCACCCGGGCGACGCGGGCGGCGGGCACCGACTCGCCGAAGAAGACCACGTCCGGCTTGAGCACGCCGCCGCATCGGCGGCAGTCCACCAGCACCAGGTCGTGGTAGCCGTCGTCCAGGACCGCGTCGCCGTCGGCGGCGCTGGCCACCCGCCCGGCGCTGGCGGCAAGGCCCTCGACGAAGACCGGGTTGGCCTCGCCCATGCGCCGCTGCAGGAGATCGCGGGCCATGCTGGCGCCACAGCCGGTACAGGCCACCCGGGCAAGCTCGCCGTGCAGGGCGATCAGCCGCGCCTGGCCGGCGTCGCGGTGCAGGGCATCGACGTTCTGCGTGACCAGGGTGTGCAGGTAGCCCATCCGTTCCAGCGCCGCCAGCGCGTGGTGGCTGCCGTTGGGACGGGCGTCGCGCATCCTCGGCCAACCGACCATGCTGCGCGCCCAGTAGCGTCGCCGCGCCGCCGGCGACGACATGAACTCGCCGTGGTTCATCGGCGGCGGCTGCTTCCAGCGGCCGTCGACGTCGCGGTAGTCGGGAATGCCCGAGGCGGTGCTCAGGCCGGCGCCGCCGAGCACCAGCACCGGCGCATGGGCGGCAACCTGGCGGGCGAGCTGGTCGATGGCGAGGGGAAGGTCGGCGCCGACGCCGCGAGCCGCCTCAGTGACTGCGGTCACGCGGTACGTAGACCCCGCTTTCCGGCTCGTCGAACCAGTCCTTCAGCTCCGGGTGGCTGACCGGCTCGCCGGAGGTGTCCTCGACCAGGTTCTGCTCGGAGACATAGGCCAGGTAGGTGGTTTCCTCG
Organism: uncultured Gammaproteobacteria bacterium; assembly: GCA_964350265.1. Lineage (GTDB taxonomy): Bacteria > Pseudomonadota > Gammaproteobacteria > Arenicellales > CAJQKF01 > BQJD01. The sequence continues at coordinate 34,237 of CAYGJZ010000009.1, forward strand.
TTCTCGGCCAACAGGTGGTAGAAGGGCTGGTCCTTGCGCGGACGGATGTGCTCGGGGATGGACTCGTACCATTCCTCGGTGTTGTCGAACTGCGGATCGATGTCGTAGACGATGCCGCGGAACGGGTACAGGCGATGCCTGACCACCTGGCCGATGCCGAACTTGGCCACCGTGACCCGGTTCACTTCCAATGCGCCTGTTTCCACCTTCGACCCCGACGTTGACCCCGTGTTGATGGCGACCGGGTCTCGCTGCCCGCGCCGCGCCACTGCGATGATAGTGTAACGATACCGTTCGCGGATTTGAATGTGGCGGCGCGCAAGAGGAAAATTCAAGCCCCTGGACAGACGTTCGCCTGCCCTCGTACGCGGCAGCCGGCGAAGCCGCCATGCGCCAGGACAGAGGAAACACCCGAACCGATGACCATGTGCCAAGCACCACGCCTGCACCGCCGCCGCCATGAACACTGACCCGGTACGCATCGCCGCCGCCACCGACATGGACGCGGTGCGCACCCTGTTCACCGAGTACCAGCAATTCCTCGACGTCGACCTGTGCTTCCAGGACTTCGACGAGGAACTGGCCGACCTGCCCGGCAAGTACACCCCGCCGTCGGGTGCCATCCTGTTCGGCTGGCGCGGCGAGGCGCTGGCCGGCTGCGTGGCCATGCGCCCGCTCACCGCCGATACCTGCGAGATGAAGCGCCTCTACGTGCGCGACGATCATCGCGGCCACGGCATCGGCGCGCGCCTGGCCAGGGCCTCGATGGAGGCGGCCAGGCAGGCGGGCTACCGTCGCATGTGCCTGGACACCCTGCCGAAGCTGGCCACCGCCATCGGCATGTACGAGCGCATGGGCTTTCGTCGCATCGCGCCCTACTACCACAACCCCCTGCCCGGCGTGCTCTACCTGGAATGCACGCTGGCGCCGTCGACCTCGCCGGGTGTCGCACGCAGGTAGTGGAGCTCGCGATGCGCCGCCGACAGGGCCGTCACCGTGTCGCGGACCTGCGCCGCCGGCCGCCGGCCGGTGAGGGCATCGGCGATGCAGCGGGCGATGACGCCGATGGCCTCGCCGGCGAAGCCGCGCCGGGTGGTTTCCGGCGTGCCCAGGCGCAGGCCGTTGAGGTCGCCGGCCACCGCTGGCAGGGGCAGACCGATGCCGCAGGCAAGCAGGTTGACCCCGCGCAACGTCCTCGCCATGGCCTGGCCGCCAGCGAAGGGCGCGGCCTCCACCGCGAGTTGGTGGGTGATCGGCGCCAGTCGTTCGGCGGCGAACACGGGGATATCATTCTCTACGAGGTTTCGGTGCAGATCGGCGCACGTTTCCACCATCTTTGACGCGTATTCCCGGCCACAGGCCAGCCAGTCGAGCAGCGTCACGACCAGCGCGGCGCTCTTCGCGGCGTCGAAATTCGCGGTCAGGCCGGGAAAGGCAATGGCGTCGACACGTTCGGCAAGTTCGTCGTCGTTGATCAGCAGCAGGCCGGACGGCGGTCCGCCGAGGCTCTTGTAGGTGCTCATCGACACCAGGTGGGCACCGGCGGCCAGCGGATTCGGCCAGGCGTCGCCGGCGATCAACCCGGACAGGTGGGCGGCATCGAACAACACCTTGGCCCCGTGCCGATCGGCGATGGCGCGGATCTCCGCCACCGGGTGGTGGGCAAGGTTGAGGCTGCCGCCAATGGTCACGAGGCGCGGCGAACACTGCCTGGCCAGCGTCTCCAGCGCGTCGACGTCGACGGTGTAGCGCCCGGCGTCCACCGGCGCCTCGACGATGTTGAGGCCGTACAGGCCGGCGGCGCCGGCGTGGTGATGGGTGACGTGGCCGCCGATGGACGCCGGCGGCACGATCACCGTGTCCCCCGGGCGACAGCAGGCCATGAACGCATACAGGTTGGCCATTGCCCCGGAGGCAACGCGGATCTCGGCGTGGCGGGCGCGGAACACCTCGCAGGCCAGCGTGGCGGCATAGACCTCGATGCGCTCGATGGCCTCCAGGCCCATTTCGTACTTGTCCCCCGGGTGACCCAGCGACGGGCGCGAGCCGAGACCGGCGGCAAGCATGGCCTCGGCGGCGGGGTTCATGATGTTGGTGGCCGGGTTGAGATTGATGCACTCGACCTCGTGGATGCGGCGGTTCTCGGCCACCGCGTCGAGGAGGGCGCGGTGGCGGTCGTCGAGTTCCCGGGCATCGAAGGCGCCGGCCAGGGCGCGGATGGTGTCATCGGTGGCGATCCAGGGTCGTGGCGACAGGGTCATGGCGTCTCTCCAGGGGTTTCGCGCAGTATAGGTGGGCCTCGAGGCACGTTATTTTCTGTTTCGGCCAATCTGTTGTAGATTTCGGACCAATGACCACGCACTCGCCAACCCCCGACCTGCACGTCGCCGTGCTGCTGGCGCCGGAGTTCTCCGCCCTGCCCCTGGGCGGCTTCCTCGACACCCTGCGTCACGCCGCCGACGATGCCGATCGCTCGCGGCCGATCCACTGCGCCTGGACCCTGCTGTCCCACGACATGGCACCGGTGCGCAGCAGCGCCGGGGTGGACATGCTGCCCACCGCGCGGGCCGACGCCGAGGCCATCGACTACGACTACGTGCTGGTGCACGGTGGCCGGCTGGAGGGGCTGCCACGCACGCCGCTGGCGCACCTGCTGTACCTGCGCCGGGCGGCGCAGGCGAAGGTGCCGCTGATCGGCCTGGACTCGGGCACCTTCCTGCTCGCCGAGGCCGGGCTGCTCGACGGTCGCCGCGCCAGCGTGCACTGGCGCCACCAGCGGGATTTCGCCCTGCGCTACCCGAAGGTGCACGCCCAGACCGGACGCCTGTACACCTTCGACGGCGATCGCATCACCTGCCCCGGCGGCACCGCCGCCATCGACCTGGCGGTGGCCCTGGTGACCCGCCACTGCGGCCGCCAGCGCGCGCTCAAGGGCATGGCCGACCTGCTGGTGGACGAGCCGCGCGGTGCCCACCACCAGGTCCGCTCCTATGCCGAGGGGCACGACGGCGACGCCGATCCGCGCCTGCAGCAGGCGGTGGCGCGCATGCGCGAACGCCTGGGCGAACCGCTGTCCATGGCCGAGCTGGCGCGCCAGGTCGGCACCTCGGCGCGCCAGCTCGACCGGCTGTTCCGTCGTCACCACGGCCAGTCCCCGGCCCGCTTCTGGCGTGCCATGCGGCTGGACCACGCCGCCTGGCGACTGACCAACAGCCACCACGACATGGCGCGCATCGCCGCCGAGTGCGGCTTCGCCGACGCCGCCCACCTCGCCACCCGCTTCCGGCGCGCCTATGGCTGCACGCCGCGGCAGTACCGCCACGGCGCGCGGCCGGCAACCCCTGCCTAGACGCCAGCGGCCAGGGACAGGGTGCGGCTCGAGCCCGACTTGTGTATGGTTAGGCCTCTCCATGGCAGGCGAACCGGGTCGCTGCCGACCCGGTGGAAAAAGAACCAGGCGCCCGGGAGCTTTCCCGACGAGCGCCACTTTCAAACCCGTAGAACCATGACAGTGGAGCCCTTCCCCATGCAGAAGAAACCCCTCATCGCGGCACTGGCCGCCAGCTTGACCATGACCCTCGCCGCCGGCGCGGCCCAGGCGGCAAGCTGCAGCAACGACACCTGGAACCGGATCATGGAGCGCGGCAAGATCGTGGTCGGGGTCAAGGCCGACTACAAGCCCTGGGGCTTCCGCGACGAGAGCGGCGAGATCGTGGGCATGGAGGTGGACATGGCCAAGGACGTCGCCGAAACCATGGGCGTGGACCTGGAGCTGGTCTCGGTGCAGTCCTCCAACCGCATGCAGTTTCTCGAGCAGGGCAAGATCGACCTGATGATCGCCACCATGTCCGACCGCCAGGATCGCCGCGAGATCGTCGGCATCGTGCAGCCGAACTACTACACCTCCGGCACCAACATCATGGCGCCCAAGGCCCTTGGCCTGAGCCAGTGGGACGAGCTCAAGGGCAAGCCGGTGTGCGGCAAGCAGGGTGCCTTCTACAACCAGATCGTGGAGGAGCGCTACGGCGCCGAGATCATCGCCTTTACCGGCAATGCCGAGGCCAAGCAGGCGCTGCGCGACAAGAAGTGCATTGCCTGGGTGTACGACGATTCGTCGATCATGTCCGACCTCTCCTCGGGCAACTACGACGAGTTCGAGATGCCGCTCGCCTCCGAGGACGACAATCCCTGGGGACTGGCGGTACCGCTGGCGGAGAAGGACTGCGTCTTCGGCCGCTTCATGTCCGGCATGCAGTACAACTGGCACCAGTCCGGCCGGTTGATCGAGCTGGAAGAGAAGTGGAGCATCCAGCCCACCGCCTACCTCGCCCGCCAGCACGAGCATCACGCCGACTGGTTGGCCGAGTAGCCGCGCCCCATCGGCGGGCCTTGCCGCTGCCGGGCGCCACGCCCGGCAGCGGCGGCCTTGAATGACGGTCATGCTGGAAGCCTTCACGGCCTTCTTCGAGCAGTTGGCGCAGGATGCGCCGCGCTGGAACTTCATCTTCTTCTACGAGGAACGGCAGTTCGATCGCATCGTCGAGGGCCTGGTCACCACCATCAAGCTGTCGGTGGCCTGTGTCTTCTTCAGCCTCGCCGTCGGCGTCACCGGGGCCTGGATGCAGGGCTCGGACTCGCGCCTGGTGCGCGCCTTCGTGCAGGGCTACGTGCAGTTCTTCCGCAACACGCCGCCACTGGTGCAGTTGCTGTTCTTCTACTTCGCCCTCGGCCAGTTCACGCCAACCCATTCCCCGGACGGCTGGCTGGAGGTGCCGATCATCTCCAACGTCGGCTGGGCCATCATCTCGCTGAGCTTCTTCGCCGGCGCCTTCAACGTGGAGATCTTTCGCGCCGGCATCGAGGCGGTGCCGCATTCCACCCGCGAGGCCGCCGACTCGCTGGGTTTCTCGCGCCTGCAGACCTATGGCTACATCGTGCTGCCGCTGGCGCTTCGGGTCAGCCTGCCGGCCCTGAACAACAACCTGGTCAACCTGGTGAAGACCACCACCCAGGCCTTCGCCATCGCGGTGCCGGAGCTGCTCTACCAGTCGGTGAGCATCTGGAACGACTACCCCTCGGCCCAGTACCCGACCATGCTGCTGCTGTTCGTGGTCTACATCCTGCTGGTGGGCGTGGTGGTGTTCACCATGCATCGCTGGGAGCGCAGCATGCGCATCCCGGGCTACGGCCAGTGAACCGGCGCCGCGGCGGCCGCGCGCTTCCCGGGGTCGACGCCCCGGCATGCACCGACCTGCCGGTAATGCTGGCCGGCGACCCGCGCCGTGGCCAGGGGCCGGACGCCTACCTGTACACGCGCTGGCTGGCCAGCCTGCCGCCATGGACGCCGCTGGCCCTGCTCGCGGTGATCTTCGCCTGGCCGCTGATCGCACAGGCACAGGGCAGCGGCTACGGCCAGGCCGAAGCCTTCGACGCGCTGTGGCGCTGGATGCCCTTCATCGTCTCCGAGGGGTTCTTCTTCAACGTGCTGATCTCCTTCCTGTCGATGGCGGTGGGCACCGTATCCGGCGCCGTGCTCGGCCTGGCACAGATCTCGCCGCGCGCAGTGGTGCGACGGCCGGCATGGTTCGTCACCCAGGTGTTTCGCAACTCGCCGTGGCTGGTGCTGCTGTTCATCGTGCTGCTGGCCTTCCCCTACGAGGTGGTCATCGGCACCCGGGTGATCCCGGTACCGGACTGGATCAAGGCGGTGTTCGGCCTGTCGTTGCCGGTCATGGCGAACCTCTCCGAAGTGGTGCGCGGCGCGGTGGTCTCGATCCCCAGCGCACAGTGGGAGGCGGCCGAGTCGCTGGCCTTCACCCGTCGCCAGACGCTGTGGCAGATCATCCTGCCGCAGTGCTTCAAGCGCATGATCCCGCCGTGGATGAACTGGTACGCCATCCTCACCATGGCCACGCCGCTGTGCTCGCTGCTCGGCGTGGAGGAAATCATCACCCTGTCGCGCCAGGCGATGGAGGCGGAGAACAACCACCCGGAGCTGCTGGTGCCCTTCTTCGGCTTCGCGCTGGTGATCTTCTTCGCCTACTGCTACCCCATCGCGCGCCTGACCATACGCCTGGAACGACGCTACACCGTAAAGTTGTAGAGAACCGCCATGAACGAGACCTGGACACCCGACCAACCCATCGTCTCGCTGAAGGACGTGCACAAGTCCTTCGGTTCCCTGGAAGTGATCAAGGGCGTCAGCCTCGACATCATGAAGGGCGAGGTGGTGTGCATCATCGGCCCGTCGGGCTCGGGGAAGTCGACGCTGATCCGCTGCATCAACGCCCTCAACGACATCCAGTCCGGGTCCATCACCGTGGAGGGCCGCGAGGTGCACGACCCGGGGCTGGACAAGCTCGCGTTGCGCAAGAAGGTCGGCATGGTGTTCCAGCAGTACAACCTGTTCCCGCACAAGACGGCGCTGGAGAACATCATGATGGCGCCGCTGAAGGTGCTGCGGCAGGACCGTGCGGCGGTGGCGGAGCGTGCCCGCGCGCTGCTGGCCAAGGTACGCCTGGAAGGCAAGGAGGACGCCTACCCGGGGGAGCTGTCCGGTGGCCAGCAGCAGCGCGTCGCCATCGCCCGTTCGCTGGCCATGAGCCCGGCGGTGATGCTGTTCGACGAGGTGACCGCCGCGCTGGACCCGGAAACGGTGAAGGAGGTGCTCAACACCATCCGCGATCTCGCCGCCGACGGCATGACCTGCATCCTGGTGACCCACGAGATGGGCTTCGCCCGCGAGATCGCCGACCACATCTATTTCACCGACCGCGGCGTCATCGTCGAGCACGGCCCGCCGTCGACCTTCTTCAGCGAGGCCCGCGACCCGCGTACCCGCGAGTTCCTCTCGCAGATCCTCTAGCGCCCGCCGGCGGCGTCGATGAAGGCTCCGGTCACGTAGGAGGCATCCTCGCCGAGCAGCCAGGCCACCGCCGCCGCGATCTCGTCGGCGCTGCCGCCGCGGCCCATCGGCAGGGTCGCGCCGAGGCGGGCCACGCGACCGGGTTCGCCGCCGTCGGCATGGATGCCGGTGTCGATGATGCCCGGGCGCACCGCGTTGACGCGCACACCGTGCGGCGCCTCTTCCACCGCCAGTCCGCGGGTGAAGGTGTCGATGGCGCCCTTGCTGGCGGCATAGTCCACGTACTCCCCCGGCGAACCCCAGCGCGCCGCCGCCGAGGAGACGTTGACGATGGCGCCGCCGTGACCGCCGAAACGGCGCGACATGCGCCTGACCGCCTCGCGCGCGCAGAGCATGGCGCCGATCACGTTGACCTCGAAGATGCGTCGCATGCGGGCCGCGCTGATGGCGTCGAAGGTGGTCTGCCGATCGAGGATGCCGGCATTGTTGACCAGTGCCGTGAGCGGCGCCGGGCGGGCATCCACGGCCCGGAACATGGCCAGCACCTGGTCTTCGTCGGCGACGTCGGCGGCAACCAGGAAGGCACTGCCGCCGGCATCCTCGATGTCGGCGCACAGGGCGGCGGCGGCATCGGCGTCGCGGCGGTAGTTGATGCCGACATCGTAGCCCGCCCGCGCCAGGCGCCGGGCGCAGGCGGCGCCGATGCCGCGGCCGCCGCCGGTGACCAGGGCAATGCCGCGCGGCGCGGCGCTCACCCCGCCGGCCTCGCCGACAACTCGTGCACGGCGTCGACCATGACCTTGACACGGTCCGGGTCGATGTCAGGGGTAATGCCGTGGCCGAGGTTGAACACGTGCCTCCCGGGGGCGCCGAAGTCGTCCAGCACCGCGGCCACCTCGGCGCGGATGGCGGCGCTGGAACCGTGCAGGCTGGCCGGGTCCATGTTGCCCTGCAGGGCCACGCCTTCGCCAAGCCGGGCACGCACCTCGCCGAGCGACGCGGTCCAGTCCAGGCCGATGCCGCTGCAGCCGGTGGCGGCGATATCCTCGGCCCACTGGCCACCGCCCTTGGTGAACAGGATCACCGGGCGCTCGTTGCCGACGGCCTCGACGATGCGTGCCATGTAGGGCAGGGAAAACTCGCGGTAGGCGCGCGCGCCGAGGGCGCCGCCCCAGGTGTCGAACACCATCAGCGCGTCGACGCCCGCCGCGCACTGCGCGCGCAGGTAGTCGATCACCGCGTCGGTGACCACCGACAGCATGCGATGGGCCACGAGCGGCGAGGTGTAGATCATGCCCTTGATGCGCTTGAAGTCCCGGCTGCTGCCGCCTTCCACCATGTAGGTGGCGAGGGTCCACGGGCTGCCGGCAAAGCCGATCAACGGCACCGAGCGGTCGAGGGCGCGGACAATGGTGCGCACCGCGTCCATGACGTAGCCGAGCGCGTCTTCCGGGTCCGGCGCATGCAGCGCGTCGACGTCGGCGGCGCGGCGTACCGGGCGGGCGAGCCTGGGTCCGACGCCTTCGTCCAGCGACAGGCCGAGTCCCATGGCATCGGGAATGGTGAGGATGTCGGAGAACAGGATCGCGGCATCCAGGGGATAGCGGCGCAACGGCTGCAGGGTCACCTCGCAGGCCAGCTCCGGATTGCGGCACAGGTCGAGAAAGCTGCCGGCCTCGGTGCGGGTGGCGCGGTACTCGGGCAGGTAGCGACCGGCCTGGCGCATGATCCACACCGGGGTGTGGTCGGTGGGCTCACCACGCAGTGCGCGCAGGAAGTTGTCGTTTTGCAGTGGTCGCACGACGCGGCTTCAGGACAGTGCCGCGGCGATCTGGGCAGTGATGGCGGTGGCCGCGGCAGCCGGGTCGGCGGCATCACGCACCGGCCGGCCGACCACGATGTAGTCGGCACCGGCGGCGAAGGCATCGGCCACCGTGACCATGCGCTTCTGGTCGTCCTCGCGGTTGTCCACCGGGCGGATGCCGGGGGTGACGATGAGCAGGCGATCGCCGAGTTCCCGGCGCAGCGACGCGGCCTCGATGCCGGAGGCAACCACCCCGGCGCAGCCGTGCTCCACCGCGCGGCGGGCCCGCGACAGCACCAGCTGTTCGACGTCGCAGCGAAAACCGAGATCGTCGAGGTCGCCGCGGTCGAGGCTGGTCAGGGCGGTCACCGCCAGCACCCGGACATCGTCGGCGGCGTTGGCGGCGGCGGCCATCATGGCGTCGTTGCCGTGCACGGTGACGAAGTCGATGCCGGTGCCGTTCAGTCGCGCCACCGCGCGGCCCACGGTGGCGGGAATGTCGAACAGCTTCAGGTCGGCGAACACCCGCTTGCCACGGGCGCGCAGCCAGGCCACCAGCTCGATGGCATCGCCGCTCATGAACAGCTCCAGGCCCACCTTGTAGAACACGGCGCCATCGCCGATGCGCTCGACCAGGTCACGGGCCTGCTCGGCGCTCGGCAGGTCGAGGGCAACGATCAGGCGTTCCCCAGGTGGCGGCTGGGTATGGGGCATGGGCAGTACCAGGCGGTGGCTAGTGGGCATCGGCCCCGGCAGCCGGGTGCCGGGGTGGGCGATTATACCGCTGGCAGGCGCCGTCGCGGGACGGCGCGGGGAATGCCTAGTCGGAAACCACCAGGCGCGGGTTCCAGAATACCCGGCCCTTGGACTCGATCTGCTCCTCGAGCTCGTCGCCGCTCCACGACTTGCGCTGCTCGAGGTAGCCGTCCTTGAGCACGCGCAGCACGAAGGCGTCGGCATTGCGCAGTTGCGACTTGCCGACCTCGCGACGGATGTCCACCGGGGTGAGGCCCAGGTAGACCCACTCGTTGGTGCTCTTGTTGTCGCGCACCGGGGTCTGCACCTGGTAGAGCACGTGGGCACCGAGGGGATCGGACTGCACCGTGAAGGGCACGATCTTGGTGGCGGCGCAGCCAGTGAGCACGGTGGCGGCGAGCACGGCACCGGCCACCCGGGTGGCCAGCGTACGGGTAGTGCGCAAATTACTCATCGGACTTGTCCAGCTGGATTTCAACGAACTGCGGCTCGTCCAGGGCGGAGTCCTTGCTGCCGTGGCGCAGGGTGACCCAGAACGAGGAGGTCTTGTCGCGGTAGCCGTCCTTGTGCACCAGGATGTTGACGAACTTGCGCTTCTGCGCGCCCTCGCGCCACCAGACCTTGACCGGGGTGACGCCGAGCACGGTGTCGTCTTCAAGATTGACGACTTCCGCGCCCTCGGGCTGCGTGTGAATCAGTGCCGCGCCGTGATTGGCGCAACCAACGAGGAGCGCGACGCAGGCCACGACGGTGAACTGGCGGGCGATCCGGGATGACAGTAGGGGAGTCGACATGGCGAACCGGGAAGCGTGGTACGGGGTCAGAAGGAGAACTCGACACCGGCGGAGAGGACATTCAGGTCGGCGATTTCGTAGCGTTCCCACTCGGCGCGAACGGCAAAGTGATTGGAAACCCGGAATCGACCACCTACGCCGTAGTGTACGTCAGTGCCACTTTCACTGGCAACAAACTCGTCGTTCACCGCGGCGCTGCCACCAGATCCGTCGGGCAGGCGACCGCTGGCGGTGCCTCGGCCGTTGGCCTCCCAGTCGAGCACGCCGAGCCGGGCGTACAGGCCGAAGCGTTCGCCGATGGGCAGGGAGAACAGGCCGGCCAGGGAGATGCCCTCGACCTCGACCTTGACATCGGCATTGCCGCTGAACGAACCCGACGGCGCCGCCACGTCGGTGGACAGGGACAGGCCGGCGGCGCCGAAGTCGATGCTGGTCAGTTCCACCGCGACCACCTCGCTGAAGCGGTAGCCGACGAAGTACTTGTTGGCATCGTCGCTGGTGCGCTGGGTGCACTCGGTGGTGTAGACCAGCTCGGCGAAGGACTCCGACACCAGGAAGGAACTGCCGCCTTCCCCGGACAGCGCCTCGCCGACATCGCCGGCGAACTCCTCGCACAGGGAGGTATCGTTGAAGAACTCGGTCTCGCCGTGGGAAAGCCCGATGTAGAAGCCGCGATCCTCGTCCAGCGCGTGTGCCGGCACGACCAGGACCGCCAGTGCCGCGGCCAGGGCGGCCGAGGCTCGATGGATGTTCGCCATTTGCCTTCTCCGAAGCGGGTTGTTCTGCGCGTTGCCGGGGGCACACACCGCAGAACGGCAAACTATCGTAGATCGGAGAAATATTTTTTACAAGAACTTGGCGCTTTTATTTAATTTTCTTCATCAATTGTCGCCATGATTTCGCCATGACTGCTCATCGCGCAGGCCGTCGAGGGTGGCACGCAGTGCGGCAGGGTCGTAGCCGTCGTCGACGAAGGCCTCGCCGATGGCCCGGAGCAGCACCAGGCGCAGCTGGCCGTCGGTCACCTTCTTGTCCACCTTCATGCGCGCCAGCAGGGTGTCCGTGGACAGCGCCGCCGGTCCCCGGGTCGGCAGCCCGGCGGCATGCACCAGCGCCTCGATGCGAGCTCGCGCATCGTCGGCAAGGTAGCCGCTGCGCACCGACAGGTCCGCGGCCATGCACAGCCCGGCGGCCACCGCCTCGCCGTGCAGCCACTGGCCGTGGCCAAGCCCGGTCTCGATGGCGTGGCCGAAGGTATGACCCAGGTTGAGCAAGGCACGCAGGCCCGCCTCGCGCTCGTCGGCGGCAACCACCTCGGCCTTGATCCGGCAGCACCGCGCCACCGCCTCGGCCACCACTTCCGGATCAAGGGCAAGCAGGGCGGCCATGCGTTCTTCGAGCATGGCGAAGAAGCCGGCATCGCGCAGCAGCGCGGTCTTGATCACCTCGGCCGCGCCGGCGGCCAGTTCGCGGGCCGGCAAGGTGGCCAGCACGGCGGTGTCGGCGATCACCGCGCGCGGCTGGTAGAACAGGCCGATCATGTTCTTGCCCAGGCGGGCGTTCACTGCGGTCTTGCCACCCACCGAGGAATCCACCTGCGCCAGCAGGGTGGTCGGCACCTGCACGAAGGGCACGCCGCGCTGGTAGCAGCCGGCAACGAAGCCGGCGATGTCGCCGACCACGCCACCGCCGAGGGCAACCAGGGTGACGCGGCGGTCGCAGGGCACCTTGAGCAACTCGTCGACGATGTGCTCGGCCACCGCCATGGTCTTGTGCGACTCGCCGTCAGGCAGGATGCAGTGGTACACCTGGAAGGCCGACAATGCCTGGCTGACCCTGTCCAGGTACAACGGCGCCACCGTTTCGTTGCTCACGATCATCACCTGGCGGCCCTGCACGTGCGGTGCATACAGTTCCGCGCGGCCAATGAGATCGGGACCGATGTGTATCGGGTAGCTGCGCTCGCCGAGGTCGACGCTCAGGGTTTTCATAGTGAAAGGATACTCTCGTGGATGCGTCGGGCCAGTGACTGCGGCGAGCGGTCATCGACGCGGATCACCAGGTCGGCGACCTCGCGGTAGAGGGGATCGCGCACTTCCATCAACTGGCCGATGGTCTGTTCCAGGTTGCCGCCGACGAGCAACGGCCGGTGCTTGCTGTTGCGGGTACGTCGCACCAGCCGCGCCACCGGCGCCAGCAGGTAGACGACGATGCCCGCGCCGCGCAGCAGCGCGCGGTTCTCCTCGCGGGTGACGACACCACCGCCGGTGGCGATGACGCTGCGCTGCCGCGACAGCAACTCGCGCAGCAGTTCGCTCTCGCGGCGACGGAAGCCGTCCTCGCCCTCGATCTCGAAGATCGTGGAGATGGTCACCCCGGTTCGCTGCTCGAGCTCGACGTCGCAGTCGACGAAGTCCAGCCCCGCCTGCCTGGCCAGCGCGCGGCCGACCGTGGTCTTGCCCACGCCCATGGGGCCGACGAGTATGAGATTGCGATCCTGGTTGTCCACGAATGACGACGGTTCAACGGCTGCCCGCGGGGCACCGCCCGGGCATACCCGGGCGGGCGCGGCAACGACGCCGGGAACGACCGGCGACGGCTACCGGTTCACGGTCAGCGTCGGGTCGAGGATGCGCGGCGTCAGGAAGATGAGCAACTCGGTGCGGTTGTCGAAGTTGTTCTTCTTGCGGAACAACGCGCCGAGCAGCGGGATGTCGCCGAGCAACGGTACCTTGGTGGTGGACTCGGACTTCTGCTGCTCGTAGATGCCGCCGATGACCACGGTCTCGCCGTTGTCGAGCAACACCTTGGTGCGAATCTGCTTGGTGTTGATGGTTGCCTGGTCTGCGGCAACGAAGGAGTCCTTGGTGACGAAGACGTCGAGCACCATGCGATCGTCAGGGGTGATCTGCGGGGTCACGGTCAGGCCGAGCACCGCCTTCTTGGTCACCACGCCGCCCTCGCCGAGCACGCTGGTGGTGAAGATGCGCTCCTGGCCCTGCTCGATGTGCGCCTCGCTCTGGTCGGTGGTCAACAACCGCGGGTTGGCGATGACCTTGCCGGTGCCCTCGGCCTCCAGCGCGGAGATCTCTAGATCGATCAGGTGCGAGAAGCCCGAGCCGGCCTTGGCCAGGGTGAAGGCATAGGAGGCGGCATTGGCATTGCCGACGCCGTCTGCGGGCAGGTTCACGCTGACGCCGCCACGATCACCGACCGTGCCGCCGGCGCGCACCAGGTCGTTGTCCTCGATGGTTGCCGAGCCGATGGCGGTACCGATGTTGGAGTCGCTGACGCCGGGGAAGCGGGCGTTCTCGGTCACCCGGGTGAAGCCCAGCCGGGCGCCGATGTTGCGGCTGAAGTCGTCGTTGGCCTCGACGATGCGGGTCTCGATGAGCACCTGGCGCACCGGCCGGTCGAGCTGGGCGATCAGCTTGCGCACCTCGCGGATCTTCTCCCGCGTATCCTGCACCAGCAGCGTGTTGGTGCGCGGATCGACGGTGACGTTGCCGCGCTCGGACAACAGCGTGTTGCTCTCGGTCTGCACCTCGCTGATGGACACGCTGCCGAAGAAGGACGGCTGGTAGCCGGTGTCCACCGCGCGCACCGATTTCAGGATGTCGGCGATGTCCGAGGCCTTGGCGTAGTTGATCTGGATCAGCTCGGAGACCAGCGGCTCGAGGTCGGAGACCTGGTTCTGCGCCTCCAGCGCCTGGCGTTCCTTGGCGGCGATTTCCTCCGAGGGCGCCACCCAGACCACGTTGCCGCGCTGGCGCTTGGCCAGGCCCTTGACCTGCAGGATGGTATCCAGCGCCTGGTCCCAGGGCACGTCCTGCAGACGCAGGGAAAGGTCGCCGCTGACGCTGTCGCTGGTGACGAAGTTCAACCCGGTGAAGTCGGCAATGACCTGCAGCGCGGCACGCACCGAGATGCGCTGGAAGTTGAAGGACAGGCGATCGCCGACGTAGCCGAACTCGTCCGGCTCGCGCTCGTCGTCGCTGGCCAGGATCGGCGAGACCTGCACGGTGAGGGTGTCGCCGACCTGGTAGGAGGAATAGGAATACTCGCCCACCGGGCTGACCACCATGCGCGCGCCGGCACCGGCGAAGAAGGTGTCGACGGTCTGCACCGGGGTGGCGAAGTCGGTGACGTCGAGGCGCTTCTCCAGCGACTGCGGCAGGTTGGTGCCGGGGAAGTCGATGACGATCTCGCCGGCCTCGTCGCGCACGTCGACGCCGATTTCCGGGCTGGACAGCTTGACCGTGATCTTGCCGCCACCTTCCGGGGTGCGACGGAAGTCGACGTTCTCGACGTTGTAGGCCAGGTCGCGGCTGGTGGCGCTCTCGAAGGCCGGGCTGGTGCGCGCGGTGGTGGCCAGCTGGCGATCGGTGGGCGAGGCGAGCACCAGGGCGAGACCCTGGGCGGCCGGCCGCTGCTCGAAGTCCACCGGCGCGACGAGATTGAGAATGACCCGGGTGCGGTCGTCGGTCTGCGCGGTGACGATGCTTTCCACCGCGCCGAAGCCGACCCGCTGAATGGTTTCCGCGACGCCGTTGGCGGTGTCGAAGAAGTCGAGCACGATGCGCGGCGGCTGGTTGGTGCGGAACACCCCGGGCTCGGCGCTGGCGTCGACGTCGAAGTTCACCTGCAGGCGACCACCGGGCAACTCGGCATAGGTGATGCCGGACAGGCGCGGTACCGCGGTGGCGGCAGGGGTCGGATCGGCGGGCGCATCCTGCGCCTGGACCTCGACCTGTGCCTGGGCCTGTGGCTGGGCCGGGTCGGCGGATTCCACCATCGGCGGCGGCGGGGCGGCGGGCTGCGCGGGGGCGGCCGCCGAGGAGACCTGTGCCTGGCTGGCGGCCATTTCCTCGATCACCGCCTGCTCGAGCTGTTGCTCGGTCACCGACGGCGGCGGCGGCACCGCGGCCGGCTGGGCCGCGCGCTGCACGGGCAGCTCCACGGCTGGCTCCGCGCTCGTGCTCGGCGCCGCACCGGCGGCGGGGGCGTTGTCGGCCAGCGCGGCCGGGGCGGGGTCGGCGGCGCCGTTGGTGGCCGGCAGCACCACGCGGGCACGCTCGCCGTCGGCCGGATCCGCGGTCGCGGTACGGGCGGCCTCGGCCACCTGCTCGGCAACCTGGTTCTCGGCCTGCTGGTTCTCGGCTTGGGCCGGGTCCGCGACGGGGGCGGCAGGCGTCGGGCTGTCGGCGACCTCGGCGGAGCGGTTGGAGGATTCGATCTCCTGGAGCACGCTGCGCTCGAGATCGGACATGCCGTTGTAGGCGCCCGGGTCGCGACCCTCGGCAGCCGCTGCCTGGGTGGCCGGGGCGGCCGGGGCCGCCGGGATCGATGCCTGGCTGACCGCCTCGCCGGCGGCGGCGCCCTCGCGTACGGCGATGCGGTAACCGCCGTCCACCGGGGTAATGTCCAGCGAACCGGCGGATTTCAGCAGGATGTCGAAATTGGCGCGGTTGGGGGAGTCGGTCTCGTAGGGAAACACGCCGCGCACGATGCCCGACTCGCCGATGTCGCGAATCTCCCGCGACAGCCTGGCCTCGGGAAAGGACACGCGCAGTCGGTAGCCGTTGTCGAGCACCTCGGTGGTGTAGTCCAGGCCGTCCGGGGTGTTGATGCCGAAGACCGCCTGCTCGCCTTCCAGCCAGCGCAGCTCGGCCACTTCCTGGGCCACCGCCGCCAGCGGCGCCAGCGCGAGGACCAGCCATGCACCGAGCATGCCCGGGCGCAATGCCCGCCCGGCAGGACCGCCGCGGGATCGTGTTCCGTTGAAGAAGTTCAAATCACTGTACCAGGTTGAGCGTGGCTCGGCGTTCCTCCCACTGACCCGCAGGGCCCTTGACCACTTCCCGCAAAACGATTTCCTGCTCGGTAATGTCGATGATCTTACCATTTTGCTGTCCCACGTGGTTGCCCCGGGTCACGGTGTGGGTACCGCCGTCGGGTGCGCCGATCAGCGCCCATTCCGTGCCCTCCCGGGACATGGTGCCGAACATGCGCAGCGCGTCGAGCGGAAACTGTTCCAGCGGCTCGCGCCGCCGCTGGGGTTCGAAGACGTCGCCGGCGCCGTCGGACACCACCGGGTCGTTCTTGCGCAGGTTGAGCGACAGGAACGGGTCGACGAAGGCTTCGCCGGCATAGACGTAGCTTTCATAGGGTTCCAGCTGCGGCAACGGCTCGACCTCCGGGCGGGTGTCCTTGAAGGCGTCACGGGTGAATTGGCGCAGGTCTTCCAGGTCCGCGCCACGCTCGCAGCCGGCCAGCAGCAGGGCCGCGGCGACGACGACGACGACACCGGCCGGTCGGGAGAATGGGGGTGTTGCAGGCATCGGGTTACTGGCGCACGGTGCGCACCGGCTTGCCGTTGCGCGATGCCGCCGCATCGGGTTCATCGAGGTAGCGGTAGGTCTTGACCACCGCGCTGACGGAGAGCTGGCCATTGGGCTGACCCGACATGGACAGGTTGCCAAGGGTGACGATGCGCGGCAGGGCCGCGAGATCGCTGACGAACTGGCTGAACTGGTGATAGGTGCCGCGCACGCTCAGGTCGATGGGCAAGGTGGCGTAGAAATCGCCCACCTGCTCGCGCTGCGGCTTGAACAGCGAGAACTCCAGCCCGCGGGCAAGACCTGCCTGGGTGATGTCGATCAACAGCTGCGGCACCTCGGTGCGGTCGGGCAGCTGGTCCACCAGCACGCCGAAGGACTCTTCCATGATGGTCAGCTGCTCGCGGTAGACGGGCAGGTTGATGGCCTTGCCCTTGCGGTCGAGGAAGGTGGCGCGCAGGTTGGTCTCCTCGCGCTCGAGTCGCTCCAGCTCGTCGATCTGGGTACTGACCAGGAACTTGTAGCCGGCCCACAGGATGCCGCCGAACACCAGCATCACGACGAAGGCCTTGAACCACTGCGGCCAGGTCGACAGGTCGGCGACGTCCATCTCCTGCAGGTCGGAAAGATTGATGGCCATCGCTGCCTACCCCGCGCGGTTTTCGTCGGTTTTCACTGGACCGGCCCGGCGGATGTCCAGGGTGAAGGCACTGACCCGGCCGCTGCTGTCGCCGATCACGTTGATCACGTTGAGCTTCGGGTCGTGGAACCAGGCCGAGTCCTCCAGCGCGCGCATGAACGCCGAGACCCGGGCATTGGACTGCGCCCGCCCCTCCAGCACCACCGCCTCGTCGCGCTTGGTCAGCCGGGTCAGGAACACGCCCTCGGGCAGGATCCGCACCAGGTCGTCGACGATGCGCACCAGCTCGGTACGGTTCTGCTGCAACCCCTGGATGACCTGCATGCGCGCGATCAGGCGGTCGCGTCTCTCGCGCAGGTCGTTGATTTCCTTGATCTCGTCTTCCAGCGCGCCGATCTCCGTGCGCAGGAAGGCATTGCGCGCATTCTGCTGGTCCTTGCGCAGCTCCATGTACTGGTAGACACCGAGCACGATCAGCGCCGCCACCAGCCACAGGCCCACGGTGAAGGTGGCCAGCTGGCGCGATCGCCGCTCGCGCTGCTCGTCGCGCCAGGGCAGCAGGTTGATGCCGTTCATCGCGCCGCCCCGCGCATGGCCAGGCCGCAGGCGGTGAACAGCACCGGGGCATAGCGCTTCAGACGGTCACCGGAAACGCCCGAACCGAGCCGGGTGTTGGCGAAGGGATAGGCCAGGCGGGCATTCAGCCCGGTCTTCTCGGCGATGCGCTCGACCACCCCGGGCAGGCCGGCGCTGCCGCCGGTGACGAAGACGTGATCGACCTGGCTGAACTGGGTCGAGGAGATGAACAGCGAGATCGCCCGGTTCGCCTCCAGCGCCATCGACTCGACGAAGGGCTCGAGGATGTCGGTGCGGTAGTTCTCGGGCAGGTCGCCGCTGCGCTTCTTGTTCTCGGCCTCGGTGAAGGAGATGCCGAAGCGGCGCTGGATGCTCTCGGTGAGCGTCTTGCCACCGAAGGGATAGTCGCGGTGATAGACCAGTCGACGGCGATGCAGCACGTACAGGTGGCTGGCGGTGGTGCCGTAGTCGACGATGGCCACGACCTTCTCCACGCCGCCGCCGGACAGCGACGGCGCCACCAGCTCGAAGGCGCGCTGGTTGGCCAGCGAGGTGATCTCCATCACCACCGGCTTCAACCCGCCGGCGGTCAGCGCGCTGACCCGCTCGTCGACGATGTCCTTGCGGCAGGCGGCCAGCATGACCTCGTCATTGGCCGGATTCTCCACCGACGGCGCCAACAGCTCGAAGTCGAGGTTGACCTCGGCGATGGAATAGGGAATGTAGTGCTCCGCCTCCACTTCCACCTGCTGTTCCAGGTCGGCGCCGCTCATGCCGCCGGGCACGTTGATGACCTTGCTGATGGCCTGCGCCGCCGCCACCGCGGCGACGCCGTGGCTGCGCCTGGAGCCGGACTTCTGCACCGCGTTGCGGATGGCCTTGCCCACGCGCTCGATATCGGTGATGGAGTTCTCCACCACGATGTTGCGTGGCAGCGGTTCCACGGCAAAGCGCTCGACCCGGTAGCGGCCCCGGTTTTCGCTCATCTCCATGACCTTTACCGCGGCCGAGCCGATGTCGACACCGAGTGCAGGAGGCGTTTTCTTGCTGAACACGAAATCTTTACTTTTTATACAGTTGGGCCGATCACTTGAAGAATATACTTTACAATATCGGATAAAACCAGATACTGGCGCGGTGGCCGCGCGGCGCTCGGGCACGCATGCCCACCTGCCCCGCCAGCGACCTTCGCGTCCCGGCCGTTCTGTTATGATAGCCAAAACTCTGCGCCGAAACAGGATCCGGCCCGCCATGTATCGGGCCAAATGCCCAGCCCGTCTGAAAACCTTGCCGCTCGCACGCCATGCCGAGATCTAGACCCACCGGCGCTTCGTCGGCCATGACCTGGTTCAAGCGCATCCTCTTCGCCGGACTTGCCCTCGGCGTGGCCGGTGCGGTCGCCGCCGGCGTGCTCGTCTACCAGCTCCTGCCCACCCTGCCGTCCACCGAGAGCATCGGCGAGATCCAGCTCAAGGTACCGCTGCGGGTGTTCACCGTCGACGGCCAGTTGATCGGCGAGTACGGCGACTATCGCCGCACCCCGGTGGACATCGAGGAGGTGCCGCCGCTGATGGTCCGCGCCATCCTCGCCGCCGAGGACGACCGCTTCTTCGAGCACCACGGCGTGGACATCGCCGGCATTGCCCGCGCCGCGCTGGCCAACCTGCGCAGCGGCGGACACGGCCAGGGTGCCAGCACCATCACCATGCAGGTGGCGCGCAACTACTTCCTGACCCGGGAGAAGACCTACACCCGCAAGATCAAGGAAATCCTGCTCTCGCTGCGCCTGGAGCAGGAGCTGTCGAAAGAGGAGATCCTCGAGCTCTACGTCAACAAGATCTTCCTCGGCCACCGCTCCTACGGCTTCCAGGCGGCGGCGCTGTTCTACTACGACAAGCCGCTGTCCGACCTCACCGTGGCCGAAATCGCCATGCTCGCCGGGCTGCCCAAGGCGCCGTCGCGCTCCAACCCGCTGAGCAACCCCGAGGCGGCCAAGGTTCGCCGCAACTACGTGCTGCGGCGCATGCGCGACCTCGAGGACATCGACCAGGCCACCTACGATGCCCACGTCGATGCGCCGCTGACCGCCAGCCGGCATGTTTCGCCGGTGGACGTCGACGCGCCCTTCGTCGCCGAGATGGCGCGCGACTACATCGTCAACAAGTACGGTGAGCGGGCCTACGAGTCCGGCTTCCAGATCTACACCACGATATCCGGCAAGGACCAGCAGGCAGCCAACGAGGCCCTGCGCCGCGGCCTGGTGGCCTATGACCAGCGCCACGGCTTCCGCGGCCCGCTCGGCAACATCGACCCCGCCTCGCTGCCCGACAACCAGGCGCTCAGCGAGGCCCTGAAGGCCTATCCGCGCAGCACCCCGATCGAACCGGCGATGGTGATCGCGGCCGACAGCGACCAGTTGCAGGCCTATGCCCCGGATCTTGGCCAGGTCGGCATCGACGCCGACGGCTGGTCCTGGGCCACCGACGACCCCGCCAAGCTGCTCAAGGTCGGCGACATCGTCTACGTGGCGCCAGGCGACGGCGACGGCCAGTGGCGGCTGTCGCAACTGCCCGAGGTGGCCGGCGCGCTGGTCTCGCTGAACCCCAACGACGGCGCCATCCTGGCCCTCACCGGTGGCTTCGACTACTACCTTGGCAAGTTCAACCGCGCCACCCAGGCCCGTCGCCAGCCGGGTTCCAACCTCAAGCCCTTCATCTACTCGGCGGCGCTGAACAACGGCTTCACCGCCGCCACCCTGGTCAGCGGCGCGCCGATCGTGGTGGAAGACCCGGTGGAGGGCACCTGGCGGCCGGAGAACTACAGCGGCCGTTTCTACGGCCCGACCCGGGTACGCGAAGCACTGACCAGCTCCATGAACCTGGTCTCGGTCCGCCTGCTGCGCGCGATGGGCCTGCCGGTGGTGCTGGACCACCTGGAAACCTTCGGCTTCCACCGCGAGCACCTGCCCCGGGGACTGTCGCTGGCGCTGGGCACCGCCACCCTGACGCCGCTGGAGATGGTCAGCGGCTACGCCGTCTTCGCCAACGGCGGCTACCGCGTCGAGCCCTACTTCATCGCCCGCGTGGAGGACCAGGACGGACAGATCGTGGAGTACTCCAACCGCGTGCGCCTGTGCCCCGACTGCGAGGTCTCGGAGGAGGCGCTGGTCAACGACCCCGACGCCATCGACCCGCGCTATGCCCGCCAGGTGCTGTCGCCGGAGAACACCTTCATCATGACCAGCATCATGCGCGACGTGATCCGCCTGGGCACCGGCAAGCAGGCGCTGGAACTTGGCCGCAACGACCTGGCCGGCAAGACCGGCACCACCAACGACTTCCGCGACGCGTGGTTCTCCGGCTTCAACGGCGACGTGGTCACCTCGGTGTGGGTCGGCTTCGACCAGCCGCGCAGCCTGGGCCGCTCCGAGTCCGGCGCCAAGGCGGCGTTGCCGATCTGGATCGACTACATGCGCGTGGCCCTTGAGGGGCTGCCGGAAACCGAGCTTGAGGTGCCCGAGAACGTGGTCACCGGCCTGGTCAGCCGACAGACCGGCGAGCCGGTGGCGAACGGCAGCGCCGATGCCTACCAGGAGTACTTCTTCATGGGCACCGAACCGCAGATCGGCATGAGCGACACCGATCTCGCCCGCGACATGAACCGGCCCGAGCAGCGCAAGGTCGAGGACCTGTTCTAGGCGCGCCGCCGGACCGGCACGCCTAGCGACGCCGCTTGGCGGACGCCGCGCCGGCCAGCCGGTAGAGCGCCTGCGGCCGCGCCCCGGTGACCCCGGCGATCAATTGCGCCGCCTGCTTCAGCGGCATGTGCTGGTTCAGCGTGCGCACCGCCTCCACCCACTCCGGTCGCGGCGTGTCGGCGGCCTCGGCCTCGACCCCCGCCACCACGATCACGAACTCGCCGCGACGGTGGTTGTCGTCCGCGGCCAGCCATTCCGCCAGCATCGCCAGGCCCCCGTCGACGATGCTCTCGAAGCGCTTGGTCAATTCCCGGCACAGTGCCCCGCGCCGCTCGCCGCCGAAGATGGCCACCAGGTCGTCCATGCACGCCGTCACCCGGTGCGGCGACTCGTAGAACACCATGGTGCGGACCTCCCCGGCCAGCGCCGACAGCGCCGAGCGCCTGGCCGAGGCTGTGGCCGGCAGGAATCCCTCGAAGGTGAAACGGGCGGTGGCGATGCCCGCCGCCGACAGCGCGGTAACCAGCGCGCAGGGCCCGGGCAGCGGCGACACCGCCACGCCGGCCTCGCGTGCACACCGAACCAGGGCGAAGCCCGGGTCGGAGACCAGCGGCGTGCCGGCATCGCTGACCAGCGCCACCGACTCGCCTGCCTGCAACCGCCTGACCAGCGCCGGCGCACGCTGCGCCTCGTTGTGCTCGTGCACCGAGACCAGCGGCACGGCGATCCCCAGGTGACGCAGCAGCGCCCCGGTATGCCGGGTATCCTCGGCGGCGACCAGGTCCACCGAGCGCAGGATGGACACCGCCCGCGCGGTGATGTCCCCGAGGTTCCCGATCGGTGTCGCCACCACGTACAAGGTGCCCGGCAAGGCCCGGGTTTCGGTCTGGTTCATGCAGGTTGCGGCATTGTCCTAAGGTATACTCGTCGCGATGCAGACGGCTTCGATTTCCAACTCCCGGTTGCCCCGGCGGGGCATGCGCTGGCTCGTTGTCGCCGCCATCGTCGTGCTTGGCGGCTGCCAGATCACGCCACCGCAGCGCCCGGTGCCCACGCCTTCCCCGCCACCGGACACGCCCCCCGCCGGCGCCACCGTGACGCCGCTGGCCAGTGGCGACAGCGCCACCTCGCCGTGGGACTATATCGCACTGGCACGCGGGGCGAGCGGCACGGAGCGCCAGGACTACCTGCTCGACGCCATCGAGGGCTTCCTGGATCTTGGCCAGTCCGCTACTGCCCGCACCCTGATCGAACAGCTTGCCGCCGAGTCCCTGGCGCCGCCACAGGCCGCGCGCAACCGCATCGCCCTGGCCCGCAGCTACTACCAGGAACGCCAGTATGCGCGGGTGGAGAGCACTCTCGCGCCGCTCACTGCGCAAGGCGGGCTGGATGCCGAGACCACCGCCAGCATCATGCTGCTGCGCGCGCGCAGTCTCGCCGCGCAGGGCAACCCGGAAGGTGCCCTGTCCCTGCTCACCGCGCGCGAACCGCTGCTGGTCGACCAGGCCGCCATCGTCGAGAACCAGGAAACCATCTGGCGCATGCTCGGCCTGCTCGACGGTACCCGGCTCGCCCAACTGCGCGCCGACGGCTCCCGCCAGACCCTGGCGCAGTGGGCCGACCTTGCCCTGGTCAGCCAGCGCTTTGGCTGGAACCCGCACCAGATGCGTCAGCAGCTCGAGCAGTGGCGCGCGCTGTACCCCAGCCACCCGGCATCGCGGGTACTGATCCCGCAGACCCTGGCCCGGCTGGGCGACAACCTCGCCGAGTACCGCAAGATCGCCCTGCTGTTGCCGATGACCTCCGGCTTCGGTGCCGCGGCACAGGCACTGTATGACGGCTTCTCGATGATGTACGAGGCCGACAGCAACCCGCGCAAGCCGCTGGTCACCCTGTACGATACCGGCGAGAACGCCGAGCTGGTCGGCTTCTACTACCAGGCGGCGGTGCGCGAGGGCGCCGAGCTGGTCATCGGCCCGCTGGGCAAGATGGCGGTGGATGCGCTGGTGGCGGGCACCGAGCTGACGGTGCCCACGCTGCTGCTGGGCAATACCGACCAGGCGCTGGGCCTGCGCCGCAACGTCTTCCAGTTCGGTCTCTCGCCGGAGGACGAGGCCCGGCAGCTGGCCAACCGGGCCTTTGCCGAGGGCCTGCGGGTGGCCGCGGTGCTGTATCCGCGCACCGACTGGGGCGTTCGCCAGCACGATGCCTTCGCCGAGCGCTGGCAGGCACTCGGCGGCGTGGTCGCCGAATCCAGCGTCTACCAGGAGAACGGCTCCGACCATTCCCAGGCCATCAAGCTGATGCTCAACCTGGACGAGAGCGAGGGCCGCCACCGGGAACTTGAGCGGCTGGTCGGGCAGGACCTCGAGTTCGTGCCGAAGCGGCGCGAGGACCTCGACTTCGTGTTCATGATTGCCCGCTCCGACCAGGGTCGACTGCTCAAGCCGCAGATCGACTTCCACAAGGGCCAGGACCTGCCGGTCTATGCCATCTCCCAGGTCTACGGCGGCGGCGACCCGGTCAAGGACATCGACCTGGCCAGCGTCGTCTTCGGCGACATGCCCTGGCTGCTCGGCGGCACCGGCGTGCACCGCGCCATCCGCGACCAGCTGCCCGAGGGCGACCGCTACCGCGACCAGCCGCTGGACCGGCTGTTCGCGCTCGGCATCGACGCCTACCAGCTGCTGTTCCGGCTGGAGGCGATGAAGACCAACCCGCAGCTCGAGTTCCCCGGCACCACCGGCGTGCTCAGCCTCGGCCCCGACGGCAACATCGTGCGACGCCTGATGTGGGCCCGGTTCACCGAGGGCGGCGTCGAACCGCTTCGCTTCGATACCGCGCTGACCGGCCCGGGGCCGGCCGCGCCGCGTTGATCGCGCGACACCTGGCCGACGGCGCCTGGGCGGAGCGCCATGCCCGCCGGCACCTGGAACATCGCGGCATGAAACTCGTCGAGCGCAACTACACCTCGCCCCACGGCGAGATCGACCTGGTCATGCGCGAGGGCGACACGCTGGTCTTCGTCGAGGTGCGCATGCGCGCCGACACCCGCTTCGGCCATCCCGCCGAAACCATCGACGCGGCCAAGCAACGCCGCCTCCGGCGCACCGCGGAAAGCTACCTGCAACGCCAGTTTCGATCACCGCCGAACTGCCGCTTCGACGTCGTCACCATCGTCGGCGACCGGCGCCAGCCGGAAACCCGGTGGTTCCGCGACGCATTCAGTTAACCCGCGCCCTGCACTCGCGTATCATCACCGCGTGAACGCACGCACCTTCGCGACATGAATCCCACAGACTTCATCCGCCAACATACCGAACGCTCCATCGCGGTGGTCGGCCGTGCCATCGACGAACTCGACGATGCCATTGCCGACGGCGCCGCGCGCATGATTCGCTGCCTCGACGCCGATGGCCGCATCCTCGCCTGCGGCAACGGCGGCTCGGCCAGCGATGCCCTGCATTTTTCCGCCGAGCTGCTCAACCGCTACCGCGATGACCGGCGACCCCTGCCGGCCATCGCCCTGAACGCGGACGTCGCCACGCTCACCGCCATCGCCAACGACTTCTCCTACGACGACGTCTTCGCCAAGCAGGTCGCCGCGCTGGCCCGGCCCGGCGACATCCTCCTGGCCATCACCACCTCCGGTCGCTCGCCCAACGTGCTGCGCGCCATCGAGGCCGCCCATGCCCGCGGCGCCACCACCGTGCTGCTGACCGGCCGGGATGGCGGCGCCTGCGCCGCGCGACTGGCCGACGACGACCTGCTGCTGTGCGTGCCCGATGCGGTCACCGCGCACATCCAGGAGGCACACGGCCTGATCATCCACTGCCTGTGCGCATTGATCGAGGCGCACTTTCTCGTCCCCACCCCGAAGGTCACCGAGCAAGGAGAGATCGCATGAACCCATCTTCGAAGTCGCCCACCCCTGGCTGCTGGCCGAGCCTGGTCCTGTGCCTTGTCGCCAGCATCTACCTCGGTGCCTGCGCCGCGGCCGCGGTCGGCAGCGTGCTGGTCACCTCGGTGGACATTGCCCGCGACCGGCGCACGGTGGGCACCTACGTCGACGACAACGCGGTGGAGCTGAAGATCCGCCATGCCATTCGCCAGGACACCGAGATCGGTGGCGGCGTGCACATCTCGGTGACCTCGGTCAACGGCGTGGTGCTGTTGACCGGCGAGGTGGCCAACAATGCCCAGGGTCGCAGGGCGGTGGGCATTGCGCGCGGATTCACCGAGGCACGGCAGGTGGTCAACCAGCTGGTCATCGCGCCGGTGTCGACCTTCAGCAACCGCAACTTCGACTCGTGGCTGACCACCAAGGCGAAGTCGTCGCTGATCACCTCGCGCGACGTCAGCGCCGGCGACATCAAGGTGGTGACCGAACGCGCCACCATCTACCTGATGGGCGTGGTCACCCGCGCCGAGGCCGATGCCGCGGTGGCCGCGCTGCAGCAGCTTCGCGGCGTCGAGCGCATCGTCAAGGTTTTCGAGTACATCTGAAAGCCGACCACCGCAGCGGAACCTGTCATGGCGCACTACGAAACGAAGATCCACGCCTCGCTCGCCGAGCTCGCGCCGAAGATCGACCAGCTGCCGCGACCGGTGGTGTTTACCAACGGCTGCTTCGACCTGCTGCATCCGGGCCACGTCGACTACCTCGAGCAGGCCTCGACCTTCGGTGAAACGCTGGTGGTGGGGGTCAACAGCGACCGCTCCATTCGCAACCTCGGCAAGGGCGACGACCGGCCCTACAACCACCAGCAGGATCGCATGCTGGTGGTGGCTGGCCTGGGCGCGGTGGACATCGTGGTCGGCTTCGACGACGCGACGCCAATCGAGTTGATTCGCGCCATCCGGCCGGAACGGCTGGTCAAGGGCGGCGACTGGCCGGTGGACGAGATCGTCGGCGCCGACTTCGTGCGCGAACACGGTGGCGAGGTCTGCTCGGTGCCGATTCGCTACCAGCGTTCGACCACCGCGCTGGCCGACCGCATCAAGGCCTTCCACAACCTGTTCCAGGGGGGCTAGGACGGTGCTGGTCGCAGGCCGTCGACGGCGCTCGCCCGCATGGGGATGGCTGTCGGCACTCGCGCTGGTGCTTGTTCCGCCGCCGGCAGCGGCGCAGACGGGCGACATCGACGCGGTCGACGCCGAGCCGCAGCGACCCACGCCGAGGGAGCGGGTGTTTCGCTACTTCGACGATGAAGACGCGGTGCGCATCGTGCCCGGCCAGGGGATTGGCCGCCTGTTGCTGGGCACGCCGCTCAACAGCGTGGTCGCCACCTTCGGTGCGCCACTGGCCAGCGAGCGCAGCGGCGTCATCAACCGTCGCACCACGCTGCTCTACCGCTCCGGACCCAGCGGCTTCATTTCCCTGCGCGGCGATCGCACGGTGGAAGAGATCGGTCTCGAGAACGTGCCGACCATCACCACCGCACAGGGCGTCGGCAACGGCATGCCCGCCCACCAGGTGGCGATGGTCTACGGGGAACCGGAGATCGACGAGGACGGTGGCTACCGCTACCCGCAACTGGGCATCGGTTTCTCCTTCCGCGCCGGCATCGTCTTCCAGGTGCTGGTCTTCCCTGCCGAGGCCGCCGACTGATCGTCCGGGCCGGGCCCGCTCAGGCGAGACGGGTTTCGCCGAGCACCATGTAGTCGCGGGACAGTTCGGCCATCATCGGCTCGAGCTCGGCCAGGGCGCGCTGGTAGACCTGGCGCTTGAAGGCGACGATGCGATCCACCGGGTCCCAGTAGTCCACCCAGCGCCAGCGGTCGAACTCCGGCTTCGCCACCCGGTCCAGGCAGACATCGGAATCGGCGCCGGTCAGCTGGAACAGGAACCATACCTGCTTCTGGCCGCGGAACTGCCCGCGCCGCGCGGACACGCGCATGCGCGGCACGTCGTACTTCAGCCAGGACTGGGTGCGACCGACCAGGCGCACGTGCTCGGGCAACAGCCCGACTTCTTCGTACAGCTCGCGAAAGGCCGCCTGCTCGGCGGTTTCATCCCGCTCCACCCCTCCCTGTGGAAACTGCCAACCGTCCCGGGTCGTGCGTCGCGCCCACAGCACCTTGCACTGGTGGTTGCAGACGACGATGGCGACATTGGGCCGGTATCCTTCCGAATCGAGCTTGCCGGAAACGGAGGAACGTTGCATGACATTGAAAAGAAAGTGTAAAGATCCGGGGCTATTTTTCCACGATCCTCCGTGCTTGGCAAACCCGCCGGGCCACGGTCAGGGGCGGCGCGAGGCCTCGTCGTGCGCCTGGAACAGCGTCTCCAGCCGGTCGATCACCGATGCCGCGGACTGACCCTGCAGCAGGTGGGCGGAGACCAGCGCGGCGCACTCGTCGAGGAGGGCGGCGGACTGCAGCGCCGGGTAACGCTGGCGCAGCCGCCGAATGGCCGCCAGCACGCCCTCCGACGGCGGCCTCGGGATATCCACCGGCGGTGGCGGGGCCGCCGGCTCGGCCCGCTGCTCGAGGAAGCCGAGGAAGGCCAGGAGCGCGTGGCGATCGTCGTCGGCCAGGGCCTGGATGCGGCGCAGCAGCTCCGCATCGCTGCTCATGCGCCGTTCTGCACCACCGAGCGCTGCTGGCAGTGGGCGGTGATGAACTCGAGGAATTCCTCCATCGCCCGCATGCGGAACTTCTGTCGCTGGTAGACGATGGAGAAGGGCCGTTTCATCGGCTTCTTCAAGCTGACCGCGGTCAGGATGCCGAGCTTCAACTCCTTCTCCAACGTGGCCACCGACAGGATCGACACGCCGAGGCCCACCGCCACCGCGTTCTTGATCGACTCCGGCCCGCCGAACTCCATCACCGAGTTCACCTGGCTGGAATCGATGTCATGGGCGGCCATGTAGTCCTCGATCACCTCGCGGGTGCCGGAGCCCTCCTCGCGGCTGATGAACGGGTACTTGAACACCTCGCCGATCTCCACCTTGCTCTTCGACGCCAGCGGGTGGTCCGGCGCCACCACCGCCACCAGCTCGTCTTCCCAGCACACCGAGGTGACCAGGTTGCGATTGCTCACCGGGCCCTCGACGATGCCGATGTCGATCTCGTTGTTCTCCACCATGTGGATGATGCCGACGGTGTTGGCGATGTGCAGCCGTACCGAAACCTCCGGGTAACGCCGCTGGTACTCGCCGAGCAGGGCCGGCGCCACGTACTCGCCGATGGTGGTACTGGCGCCCATGACCAGCGGCCCGAGCACGTCGCCGGTGAGCTTGCGCACCTCGTTGTCCATTTCGCTGTACAGGGAGATGATCTGCTCGGCATAGGTCTTCACCAGCTCGCCGGCGCTGGTCAGGCTGATGCGGTTGTGGGTGCGGTCGAACAGCCGGGTGTTGAAGTAGTCCTCGAGCTGGCGGATCTGGAAGGTCACCGCCGGCTGGGTCATGTGCAATGCCTCCGCCGCCTTGGTGAAACTGAGCAAACGCGCGACCGTGGAAAATACCTGCAGTCTTCTGTCGGCCATGCCGTGATTCCCTTGTGATGTTGTTCGCCGCGGGGTGTCGGGCCGCTGCTGGCGGCCGGGGGCAGCGGCCGGGCGATCCGGGCGCGGCATGCGGCGTGATGAGTTCTATAAGCGGATTTTATGGTGCACGGGGCACGTTGAAAAGCGCGGGAGATTCCCCTCAGCTGGAGAAGCCGCGCAGTTTCAGCCCCATGTCGTTGGGACTGCTGGCATAACGCACCGCGGTTTCGGCGCTGATCCTGCCGCTGGTATACAGCTCGAAAATGTGGCGATCGAAGGGCAAAACGCCCTCCACGGACTTGCTCTTGGTCATCAACTCGACGATGTCGATGACCTTGGCCGGGTCGAGGATCAGCTCCTGGATGCGTGGCGACACCAGCATCACCTCGCAGGCCAGCACCCGGCCACGCTCCACCGACGGCAGCAGCCGCTGGCCGATCACCGCCTTGAGATTCTGCGACAACTTGGCGCGGACGGTGTTCTGCGACGACGAGGGAAACGAGCCGACGATGCGCGAGATCGCGTCCGGGGCGGTGGGTGCATGCAGGGTGCCGAGCACCAGGTGGCCGGTCTCCGCCGCGTTCATGGCGAACTCCATGGTCTCCGTGTCGCGCAGGTCGGACAACAGGATGACATCCGGATCCTCGCGCAGCGCCGCCGCCATGGCGACGTTGAAGGACAATGCATCGATGCCGATTTCGCGCTGGGCGACGATGGAGCGCCGATCGCGGAAGAGGAACTCGATGGGATCCTCGATGGTGATGATGTGCTTGGGATAGCGGGCATTGATCTCGTCCACCAGCGCCGCCAGGGTGGTGGACTTGCCGCTGCCGGTGGCGCCGGTCACCAGCACCAGGCCGCCGCGCAGGCGGGCCAGCTTGGAGACGACCTCGGGCAGGCCGAGCTCGGCCACGGTGGGGATCTCGGTCTTGATGATGCGCACCGCCACCGCCAGGGTGCCGCGCTGGTAGTAGACGTTGAGCCGCACGCGGCCGATGGCGGCGAAGCCCACCGAGGTGTCGACCTGCTTGTACTGCTCGAGCTTCTCCCGCTCGCCGGGCTTGAGCACGGTGTAGACGATGCCCTCGAGATCTTCCCGCGACAGCGGTCCGAACACCTCCACCGGGACCAGGTCGCCGTCGATGCGCACCGACGGGTAGGCGCCGATGCGCAGGTGCACGTCGGAGCCGTTCTTTTCCACCGCGTAGCCGACCAGGTTCTCCATGATGGCGAGGTAGTCTTCGCCTTCACCCGTGTCGCCGTTGGCCGCCGCCGGGGGCGCGGCGTCGGCCTCCCTGCCCTTGGCACCGTGTCGACGCGTGTTGTTGGCCGAACCGGACAGCGGCAGTGATTTTCCGAACATGGGCGTTCGCCCCCTGGTGATGATGGCCTGAAAAGCCGTTTATCCTCCCGTTCGGCGCCGTTCGGCGCCTGTACCCGCGCTATTATGGGGAATTCGGTGCCGTTGCGCCATTCACCGGTGCCTCGGCGCCGGTTCGGTGGAGCAGAAACGCGCGAAAGGCCGCGGCCGGCGGCGACAACTGCTTGCCCCGGCGGTGCACCAGGTACCACTGTCGGTGGATGGGAAAGCCCTCCACCGACAGTTCGGTGAGCCGACCCGCCGCCGTCTCCAGCTCCACCGTGTGCCGCGACACCACCGCCAGCCCGATGCCCGCCTCCACCGCCTGCTTGATGGCCTCGTTGCCGGTCAGTTCCATGGTGCGCCCGGGGCTGACCCCGCGCCGCTGGAAGAACCGTTCGGTGGTGGCGCGGGTGCCCGAGCCGTCCTCGCGAACCACGAAGTCGACGCCGTCGAGCTCGGCCACGGACAACCGCCGACCGGCCAGCGGGCTGCCGACCGGGGCAATCACCACCAGCGGGTTGTCCATGAACGGCATGGCCTCCACGTCCAGGCCCGCCGGCGGCTCGCCCATCAGCACGATGTCGCCGCTGTTCTCGTCCAGCGAGGCCATGATCTCGCGGCGGTTGCCCACCGCCAGGGTAATGCGCACTGCCGGGTGGGCACGGGTGAAGGCCGACAGGATCCGGGTGGCGAAGTAGTTCACGGTGGACACCACGCCGATGCGCAGGCGGCCGCCGTCAACGCCGCGCAGCGTGCCCAGGTCCTCGTCGATCTCGCGCAGGCAGCGGCCGATGCGCTGGCCGTGGCCGAGCAGCACCTCGCCGGCATGGGTCAGGTAGAGCTTCTTGCCCACCTGCTCGAACAGGGGCAGCGCCACGGCCCGCTCGAGCTGCTTGATCTGCATCGACACCGCCGGCTGGGTCAGGTGCAGTTCCTCCGCCGCGCGGGTAAAGCTCAGGTGCCGGGCGGCGGCTTCGAAGACCTGCAACTGGCGTAGGGTGACGTGCATGGCGATGACCGGTGGGTGCGAAGGACGTCGGGGAAAATATAGGCAGGCTTATGGCGGAAATAAACACAATTCGGTTTATCTTATGATTTCCCCTCGCCTATAGTGATGTCGCGCCGGCCGTCACCGCGCCGGTGTCGGTGGGCCCTTTCTTCGCCTACGGAGCCCTTCCATGTCCAGCAAGCATCCCGTGGTCGCGGTGACCGGCTCGTCCGGCGCCGGCACCAGCACCGTTCGCCGGGCCTTCGAGCACCTGTTCCAGCGCGAGGGTGTGCATGCCTGCATGATCGAGGGCGACAGCTTTCATCGCCACGACCGCGCAACCATGCGCGAGGAACTGGCCGCGGCGCGCGCGGCGGGCGGCTACCTGAGCCACTTCGGCGCCGCCGCCAACCACTTCGACCGCATCGAGCAGACCTTCCGCGAGTACGGCGAACACGGCACCGGCCAGCGCCGCCACTACCTGCACGACGAGGTCGAGGCAGCCGCCTTCGACCAGCCACCGGGCACCTTCACGCCCTGGCAGGCCATCCCCGCGGACACCGAGCTGCTGTTCTACGAGGGGCTGCACGGGGCGGTGGTGGACGGCGACATCGACGTCGCCCGCCATGTCGACCTGAAGATCGGCGTGGTGCCCATCGTCAACCTGGAATGGATCCAGAAGATCCACCGCGACACCGCCGAGCGCGGCTACTCCGCGGAGGCGGTCACCGAGACCATCCTCGGCCGCATGCCCGACTACATCCGCTACATCACCCCGCAGTTCTCACGCACCGACATCAATTTCCAGCGGGTGCCCACGGTGGACACCTCCAATCCCTTCGGTGCCCGCGAGGTGCCCACCCCGGACGAGAGCTTCGTGGTCATCCGCTTCCGCGACCCGGTGGCCTGGCAGGTGGACCTGCCCTACCTGCTGGCCACCATCCACGACGCCTTCCTGTCGCGACGCAATACCCTGGTGGTGCCCGGCGGCAAGATGGGCATGGCGATGGAGATCATCCTCGCGCCCATCCTCGACAACCTGGTGCGCAGGGCGCGGCAGCTGCGCGCAGCCTGAGACGGCGGCGACGCGCCTAGCCGGCCAGGCCCTGGGCGAAGTGACGACGGGCGCTGCCGTCGTCGAGGACGCGGCGGGCGCGCGCGGCGGCACCGGCCAGGGAGTCGATGCCGAGGTGGTGCAGCACCAGGGCAGCGGCGTAGACCAGGCTGTCGCGGAACGGCCCCGGCTCGCCGGCCAGGGCGGCGCCGCCGAGGGTGGCGGCATGGGCCGCCACCGCGTCGGTGTCGACGTGGTCGAAGGGCTCGCCATCCACCTCGCCGGCGGCGGCGGTGGCCGGCAGCGCGGCGATGCGCAGCGGCTGCTCGATGCCGAGCTCGGCAGGGTCCAGTCGCTGTTCTGCATCGCTGCCATCCCCCGTGAACCGGTGCATGCGCGAAGGCTGCGACAGCGACGGCACCACGCCACCCTCGACCCCGCGCACCACCATGGCCGAGGCATAGCCGGCCTGGCGCGCCAGGCGCAGGTAGATCGGCGGATAGGGCTTGTGCACGTAGCCGGTGACCAGGTGGGTTCGGCGCGCGCGCAGCGGGTGCAGCAGCACCTCCAGGGTGGTCAACACGGTGCGCTTGACCATCCGCGTGCGCAGCTCGACGAGGTCGTGCAGGGCCGGCGCGGCGCGGGCCTGGTCGAGATAGCCCCAGCCCACCGACGGCTCGGCCAGGGCCGCCGCCACCGCGGCGGGTTCGGCATCGACCTTCGCCCCGGCCGCGGCGAGAATGGCATGGTGGGTGACGCCGTACTTCGGCCCCACCGCGCGCGCCCCGGTGATCACCGCGGGTACCGAGAGCGCCGCCAGCACCGCCGGCAGGAAGGACGAGGCCGGGGTACCGCGGACGAAGCCGTCGTAGGGGTCGGCGATCTCCACCAGGTCGTCCACCGCCACCGGGGCCGCGCGCACCGACTCGAGCAGGGCATCGAGTACCCCGGCATTCTCGTCGTCGGTTTCCCGCTTCATGCGCAGCGCCACCAGGAACAGCGCCGCCTGCACCGGGTCGGCCTCCCCGCGCAGCACCTGGCGCATGCCCGCGGCGGCCTCGTCGCGGTCGATGTCCTTGCCCAGTTCCGGTCCGGTGGCAATGCGCTGCAGGATGCCGCGCATCACCGCCTGGGCGTCGTTGAATAGCGGTCGGTTCATGCCTTGTCCGTCGGTCGGTTGGGTGTCCGGGGCCGCGCCAGTGTATCCCATCCCCCGGCGCGGCTGGCGAGGAGGTACGCTATGCTTGGGCAATGGACGGCGCACGCCGCGCCGGCGCAACCACCGGAGAAACCACGGGCGTGAACGACGACGACATGGACCTGGCCAGCGGCATCAGCGCCTTCGAGTCCCGGCAGTTTGCCCAGGCCATGCGCCTGTTGACCCCCCTGGCCGAGGCCGGCGACTGCGAGGCGCTGTACCGGGTGGCGGTGATGCATGCCAACGGCCTTGGCGTGGTGCGCAACGCCGAGCGGGCCGAGCAGGCCATGCGCCGCGCCGCCGAGGCCGGTCATGCCCTGGCCTGCCATGGCCTGGGCTTCATGTACATGAACGGCGAGGGGGTCCCGCGCTCGGGGGAGCAGGCAGTGTACTGGCTCGGCCTCGCTGCCGAGCAGGGCCTGGTGGGCGCCACCACCACGCTGGCCATGCTCTACCGCGAAGGCGAGCTGGTGCCGAGGGACGAGGCGCGGGCCGAGCGGCTGCTGCGCGAGGCCGGTTTCTGACCGGCCGGCCTAGGAACTGCAGGACAGCATCGAGCAGCCCGCCCGCTCGCGCGCCCATTCCGGCCGGCGCTCGGCATAGCGTTCCCGTCCGGGCTGCTCGTCGTAGGGACGCCGCATGACGTCCAGCAGGGTGTTGACCTCGTCGTAGTTCCCCGCCTCGGCGGCATCGATGGCCAGCTGGGCCAGGTAGTTGCGCAGCACGTACTTCGGGTTGACCCGCTGCATGCGTGCGCTGCGGGCGTCGGCATCGCCGTCGCCGGACAGCCGTGCGCGGTAGTCGGCAAGGAAGGCTTCCAGCCGGCCGAGGTAGTCGCCGTCCACCTGTTCCTCGCGGTACCAGGCCGGCGCGAACAGCGCCCTCGGATCGGCGTCCTCGCGCCAGTGACCGAGCTGGCGGAAGAACAGCGTCATGTCGGTTTCCACCGCGCCGAGCAGGTCGAGCACGCCCTCGACGAGGGCCTCGTCACCGGCCCGGAAGGCCTGCAGGCCGAGCTTCGCCGCCATCATCTCCTGCCAGCGCCGCTGGAAGCGCTCGGCATAGTCCTGGTTCAGTGCCTGCTGCAGGCCCTCGGCATCCCCCACCAGGCCGACCAGCGCGCTGCCGAAACGGGCCAGGTTCCACGAGGCGATGCGGGGCTGGTTGCCGAAGCAGTAGCGCCGACCGCCGGCATCGGTGGTGTTGGGTGTCCAGCGCGGGTCGTAGTCCTCCAGCCAGCCATAGGGACCGTAGTCGATGGTCAGGCCGAGGATGGACATGTTGTCGGTGTTCATCACGCCGTGGACGAAGCCCACCCGCATCCATTCCACCAGGAGATCCGCGGTGCGGCGGCAGATCTCCTCGAACCACGCCTGGTAGCGGGTCGGGCCGGTGCTGCCGGCCAGCGCCGGAAAGGCGCCGTCGATGGCAAAGTCGGCGAGATCGCGCAGCAGGTCGTCCTCGCCGCGGGCGGCGTGGATCTCGAAGTTGCCGAAGCGCAGGAAGCTGCGCGCCACCCGGCAGACCACCGCGCCGGGCTCATCGCGCGGGTGACCGTCGTAGAACATGTCGCGGGTCACCGATTCACCGGTGGCCACCAGCGACAGCGCCCGGGTGGTCGGC
Source organism: uncultured Gammaproteobacteria bacterium (assembly GCA_964350265.1). Taxonomy (GTDB): domain Bacteria; phylum Pseudomonadota; class Gammaproteobacteria; order Arenicellales; family CAJQKF01; genus BQJD01. The sequence goes on from CAYGJZ010000009.1 coordinate 69,425, forward strand.
ACGCCGAGATGGTGCATGGCCTCGCTGCACAGGAACTCGCGCACCGAGGAGCGCAGCACGGCGAGGCCATCGGCCATGCGCGAGTAGGGCGTCGGGCCGGCGCCCTTGAGCTGCAGCATGTAGCGCGCGCCGTCGCGGGTCACCACCTCGCCGAGGTTGGTGGCACGGCCGTCGCCGAGCTGGCCGGCCCAGTGACCGAACTGGTGACCGCCGTAGCAGGCGGCATGCGGCGCCATGCCGTCGAGCAGGCGGTTGCCGGCGAAGACCTCGAGGAATGCCGGCGTGTTCGCCGCCGCCGGGTCGAGCTCGAGCAGCGCCATGACTTCGTCGGACACCGCCACCAGCGACGGCGACGGCGCCCGCCGGGTGTCGACATGGCTGTAGCAGGCACCGGGGGTCTGGCGCGGCTGGTTGGGACCGTGGTCGCCGGGCAGGGCGGCGAGCAGCGGGTTGTCGATGGTCAGTTGGTCCAGCGAGTGCTGGCGTACCTCGGCGTCCATGGGAAACTCAACGGTGTGCGTGGATGCGGGCAGCAGGCCCGTGTACAGGAGTCTGGACGCCGGCGGGCCGGATTTCAACGCCCTGCCGAGAACGGAATGGCGCCCCCGGCGGGACCGGGCGCCGCGGGGAGAGGCTAGATCGACAGCAGCAGGAAGTTGCGTTCCCAGGAGCTGACCACCTGGTTGTACTTGGCCAGCTCCAGGTTCTTGACCTCGACGAAGGCGTCGATGAAGCGTTCGCCAAGGACACGGCGCAACGGCGCACAGCTCTCCAGCTTGGCCAATGCCTCGGGCAGGTGCCGGGGCAGGGTGAACTCCAGCGCATGGGCATCGCCCTCGGTGACCGGGCCGGGCAGGCGTCCGTCCTGCATGCCGAGCAGGCCGCAGGCCAACGTCGCCGCCATGGCGATGTAGGGATTGGCATCGGCACCGCCGATGCGGTTCTCCACCCGTCGCGCGGCGGGCCCGGAATCGGGAATGCGCAGGCCGCAGGTGCGGTTGTCGCGACCCCAGTGCAGGTTGATCGGGGCATCGGATTCCAGGCGCATGCGGCGGAAGGAATTCACGTTGGGACAGAACAGCGCGGTGGCCGCCTCGACGTAGGTCTGCAGCCCGGCGACGTAGTGCAGCAGCACTTCGCGGTCGGCGCCGTCGTCGTCTGCGAAGATGTTGCGGCCGCTGGCGTCCACCACCGACTGGTGGATGTGCATGGCCGACCCGGGTTCGCTCTCGTGGGGCTGGGCCATGAAGGTGGCATACATGTCGTAGCGCAGCGCCGCCTTGCGCACCACGCGCTTGAACAGGAAGACCTGGTCGGCAATGGCCATCGGGTCGCCGTGGCGGAAGTTGATCTCCAGCTGCGCCGGCCCGGCCTCGTGGGCCATGGTGCCGATCTGGATCTCGCAGGCCTCGCAGTAGTCGTAGATCAGGTTGACCACCGCGTCGTACTCGTTGGCCGCCTCGATGCCGTAGGCCTGGCGCCCCGCCTCGCGGCGACCGGACAAGCCCACCGGCACACCCAGCGGCAGGTCGGGATCGAGGTTCTTCTCCACCAGGTAGAACTCGAGCTCCGGTGCCACCACCGGGGAAAGCCCACGCTCGGCATAGGCGGCCAGCACCCGGGCCAGCACCGAGCGCGGCGCGAAGTCCACCGGCGCGCCGCGCTTGTCGCGGGCGTCGCAGATGATCTGCGCGGTGGGACACTCGTACCACGGCACGATGCGCACGGTGGTCGGGTCGGGCACCATGAAGATGTCCAGGTCGACCTCGGCGGCGACGGTGGTGTTGTAGTCGCTTTCGCCGGTGACCGACTGGATCAGCGCGGTCTCCGGTACCCGAAGACCGTCGGAATCCAGCGCCGAGATGAACTCGTTGCGCGGCACGATCTTGCCGCGCATGACGCCGTTGACGTCCGGCAACAGGCACTCGACCTCGTCGATGCGGGTGTCGCGCAGCCATTGCACGAGCTGGTCGAGGTCACCGATCTCGGGGGGCGTGTAGTGGTCGAGGTCGAAATCGGTCATGCGGTCGCGCCAACTTGCAGGTACGTTGGCGCGAAGCATAGCAGGATTGCGGCCATCGCCGTGATGGCCATGAACGATCGCGGTGGCGGTTGTCGCTCGCGCGGGACGGCGACCTCCGGTCAGGTGTCGTAGGCCACCATGACCACGCCGAGGCGCTGTTCGGCGGCACGAATGGTCTGCAGGTCGTGCTCGGACAGCGTGGCGAGGGTGGGCCGAGGTTCCAGCGCCACCAGCACCGTGCGGGTTTCCGATTCCAGTGCGCGGATTTCCTTCAGCGCGTCGTCGTCGAGCTTGGCAGGGGCCAGGGGATGGGTCATGTCATGCCTCCGGTTGGCGGTCACTCGTGCTGCACAGCGTAGCGCGGGCCCGGGTGCCGTTCAACCGGCGGCGGTGTCGAGGCCGGCGATGACCGCGGCGGTGACCGCGCGGGTGCCCTGCCTGCCGCCGAATTCCGCCGGCTCGATGGCGCCGTCGGCGAAGCCTCGTTGCACCGCGTCCTCGATGCACGCCGCGGCATCGGCATAGGCCTGGCAGCCACTGCGCCCGGCGAGGTAGTCGAGCATCAGCGCACCGCTCAGGATGGCGGCCAGCGGGTTGGCCAGATCGCGGCCGACGATGTCCGGGGCACTGCCGTGGGCGGGCTGGAACAGGCCGTGGTGATCACCGATCTCGGCGCAGGCAGCCATGCCCATGCCGCCCACCAGGCCACCGGCGAGGTCGGAAAGAATGTCGCCGAACATGTTCTCCATGACCAGCACGTCGAACGCCCAGGGGCGCCGCACCAGGTCCAGAGCCTGGGCATCGACGTAGTTGTAGCCGGTCTCCACGTCCGCGTAGCGGCTGGCCCGTTCGTCGAAGATGCGGCGGAAGAAGGCCATGGAGCGGAACACGTTGGCCTTGTCGACGCAGGTGACCCGGTTCTTGCCGCCACGCTGGCGCCGTTTTCGCGCCAGCGCAAAGGCGAAGTCGTGCAGCTTCTCGGTGGTGGCGCGGGTGATGCGCAGGGTATCGCTGACCGCCTCGTCGCCGACCACCTCGCTGCGGTCGTGCACCGCGGCGGAATAGAACAGCCCCTCGGTGGATTCACGCAGGATCACCAGGTCGATGTCGGCGGCGCGGGGATCGGCGAGGCGGCGCGGCGTGTTCGGATAGGCCTTCACCGGGCGCACCCCGGCATACAGGCCGAGCCGGTCGCGGATGCGCAGGTGCGGCGAGATCTCGGTGCCGTCGACATGACGCACCGACGGCAGGCCGATGGCGCCGAGGAAGATGGCGTCGGCGGCATCGGCGGCGGCCTCCGCGCCGGGCGCGATGTCCACGCCGTGGTCGCGGAAGTAACCGGCACCGGCATCGAGATCGTCGTAGACCAGCCGCGCGCCGCCGACCCGGGCAAGGGCGCGGTCGACCACGGCGAGGGTGGCATCGGTCACGTCGACGCCGATACCGTCGCCGCGAATCACGGCCACGCGCTGGTTCACGGACATGCAGGAACTCCCTTGGAAACGCTGTTTGCCACGCCGATGCGCGGCCCCGTCGCCAAGTGTAAACCGATCCTCCGGTGGCCGCGGTGGTCGCGCAGATCACCTTTTCTGTCGCCCTGCCCGCAGCCGGCCGCCGCGCGACGGCCGGGAATGCCGATACAATGACCCGGGCGCACGGCGTACGGGACGCCGTGCAGCGCACCAGGAGACGATCGATGCAAGGCCAGGCTCGCATAGTCATCGTGGGCGGCGGGATGATGGGCAGCGCGCTGCTCTATCACCTCGCCGCGGAAGGCATCACCGACGCCCTGCTGGTGGAAAAAGGCGAACTCACCTCCGGTTCGACCTGGCATGCCGCCGGGCAGTGCCCGAGTTTCATTGCCGACTACAACATGGCCAAGATCCATGACTACGGCAACCGGCTCTACCCGCGCCTGGAATCCATCACCGGGCAGTACGTGGGTTGGCACGGTGCCGGCGGCATCCGTTTCGCCACCCGGCCGGAAGAGGTGGAGTGGTTTCACCGGGTCGCCGCCATCGGCGCCCTGGTCGGCTTTCACTGCGAGATCATCGACCCGGCCAAGATTCGCCAGCTCAACCCCTTCGTCAACACCGACGGCGTGCTGGCCGGGGCCTGGACCACCGACGACGGCCACGTCGACCCGGCCACCTGCTGCCAGGCGCTGGCGCGCGGCGCCCGCGACCTCGGTGCCACCATCGTCACCCGCAACCGGGTGCTTGGCATCCACCAGCGGCCGTCCGGGGACTGGCAGGTGGACACCGAGCAGGGCAGCGTGATCTGCGAGACGGTGGTCAATGCCGCCGGCTGCTATGCCCGCGAGGTCAGCCGCATGGTCGGCACCGACGTGCCGATCACCAACATGATGCACACCTACCTGGTCACCGACACCGTCGCCGAATTTGCCGCGCGGGACGAGGAAATGCCGGTGATGCGCGACCCGTACCCGTCTGCCTACTACCGCCAGGAACAAAAGTCCGGGCTGATCGGCATCTACGAAACCCGCGGCTCCATGGAATGCTGGACCCACCGTGGCGGCTGGCCGGAATGGGAGGCGGAGAACGAGCTGTTCGATCCCGACTTCGATGTGCTCGCACCCTACCTCGAGCGGGTCATGGAACGCATGCCGATCTGGCGCGACCTCGGCATCAAGCGGGTGGTCTGCGGCGCCATTCCGCATACCCCGGACGGCAACCCGCTGCTCGGGCCGGCCGCCGGCCTGCGCAACTTCTGGCACTGCAACGGCGCCTCCATCGGCATTGCCGCCGGTGCCGGCTGCGGCAAGTACCTGGCCCAGTGGATGGTCCACGGCGATGCCGAGATCAACATGGCCGGCCTCGACCCGCGCCGCTTCGGCAGCCATGCGCCGGGGGAATACACCCGCGCCAAGTCGCACCAGGACTACGAGCACATGTATGCCCTGCACCTGCCCGGCGAGGAACGCCCGGCATCGCGGCCCGCACGCACCTCGTCGCTCTACCCACGCCTGGAGGCCGCCGGTGCCGTGCATACCGAGGCCAATGGCTGGGAGCGACCGAAGTGGTTCCGCCGCGACGGGCGCGAGGAGCAGCCGGGCTTTCGGCGCAGCAACGTGTTCGAGGTGGTCGCCGCCGAGTGCCGCGCGGTGCGCGAGTCGGTGGGCGTGCTCGACCTGTCCAGCTTCGCCAAGTACGAGGTGCGCGGCACCGGCGCGGGCGCCGGTCTCGACCGCCTGTTCGCCAACCGCATGCCGCGACGCGACGGCGGCATCGTGCTCGCCCATGCCCTCTCCGACAACGGCCGCATCCTCGGCGAATCCACCGTCACCCGGCTGGCCGCCGACCACTACTACGTCCTGTCCGGGGCCACCGCCGAGGACCGCGACCTCGACACCCTGCGCCAGGCGCTGGACGACCGGTCGGTCACCGTGGACAACGTCACCGACCACCTCGGCGTGCTGGTGGTGGCCGGGCCGAACAGCCGCGCGGTGCTGGCACCCCTCACCGAAACCGATCTCGCCAGCAGCAGCTTTCCCTGGTTGTGCGGGCGACAGATCACGCTGGCCGGGCTGTCGGTGCGCGCGCTTCGGGTGAACTACGTCGGCGAGCTTGGCTACGAACTGCACTGCGCCATGGACCACCTGCCCGCGCTCTACGAGGCCATCGTCGATGCCGGGACCGGCCACGGCATGACCGACTTCGGCACCTACGCGGTGAACTCCCTGCGCATGGAGAAGGCCTACAAGGGCTGGGGCAGCGAGCTGACCAACGAGATCACCCTGGTCGAGGCCGACATGACGCGCTTCTTCGCCGCCGACAAGGGGGAGTTCCGCGGCCGCGAAGCCACCCTCGCCGCCGCCGACGGCAGGGACGCGGGCATCCGCTGTGTCTACCTCGAACTCGACGCCGACGGCGTCGACATCGCCGGCGGCGAACCGGTGCGGCACGAAGGCGACCCGGTGGGCATCACCACCTCCGGCGCCTTCGGCCACGCCACCGGCCGCAGCCTCGGCTTCGCCTACGTACCCACCGCCCTCGCCGCTCCCGGCCAGCAGCTCGAGGTGGAACTGCTCGGCGACCGCCGGGCGGCCACCGTGCT
>CAYGJZ010000010.1:0-6228 GCA_964350265.1 uncultured Gammaproteobacteria bacterium
TGTAGGGCAACGACATGCCCATGGCCTCGATGGCGCTGGCCATGGTGTTGGCGGTGTACATGCCGCCGCAGGCGCCGGCGCCGGGACAGGCGTTCTCGACGATCTCCTGGCGTTCCTCGTCGTCGATGGCCTTGGCCAGGTACTGGCCGTAGCTCTGGAAGGCGGAGACGATGTCCACCACCTGGCCGCGCGCGCGACCGCCGCGAATGGTGCCGCCGTAGACCATCAGCGACGGCCGGTCGAGCCGCGCCATGGCCATCATGCAGCCGGGCATGTTCTTGTCGCAGCCGGGAATGGTGATCAACCCGTCGTACCACTGCGCGGCGGTCACCGTCTCGATGCTGTCGGCGATCAGGTCGCGGGACTGCAACGAGTAGCACATGCCCTCGGTGCCCATGGAGATGCCGTCGCTGACGCCGATGGTGTTGAAACGCATGCCGATCAAGCCGGCATCGACCACGCCTTCGCGCACCTTGCTGGCGATGTCGTTGAGATGCATGTTGCAGGTATTGCCTTCCCACCACAGCGAGGCAATGCCCACCTGCGCCTTGTTCATGTCCTCGCGGCTCAGCCCGGCGCCGTAGAGCATGGCCTGGGAGGCGCCCTGGGAACGTGGCTGGGTGATGCGGGAGCTGATCTTGTTGAGTTTGTCCGACATGGGTGACACCGGTTGGCAGGGCCGGACTCCGGCCCCTGGCTGACGGGAACGGCGCGGCGCGGACCGCGCAAAGGTGCGTGATGATAGCAAGGGCGGGGGCAGCCAGTCATGGCCACCCGCCACTAGCGGCCGTGGGACTCCGTGTCCACCGGCGCGGTGACAGACTCGGCGTCCTCGACGAGTTCGTCCATGGGCTTGCGCAGCCGCGCCAGATCGGCATCACGCAGGCGGTAGGCCCAGCCGTCCCAGCGCGTGTTCCAGCGCGCGGCCCGCTCCGCCGCCGGCTCGTTCGCACCATCGGCGCGGGCGGAGAAGCGCAGCCAGCGCTGGCCGTCGGCCTCGGCGCTGTCGAACTGGATGACCACGCCGTCGGCAAGCACGGCCTGGCCGTGCAGGGCGTCGTCGAAGTCCAGTTCCGCCGCCGCGCGCACGTCCACCAGGTCGAGGTCGGCGAACACCGCGGCGAAGTCGTCGAGGGCGAACTGGTAGCTGACCTGCTTGCCCCTGGGCAACGCGTCCAGGCGCATGCTGCCACCGGGACCGGCGCGCAGTGACACGGTCCCGGGCCCCTGGTGCACGGTCACCGCGGCGACCTCGTCGCGGCCGGCGTCGATGATGCCGGACGCCAGCCAGTCCTGCGCACGCGCGCGCACCGCGCCGATGGCGGTGACCCGGGCCGCGCGCGGATCGTCGAGCCGTCGCACGTAGCGGTCGTCGCCGGCGGCATTGCCCACCACCAGGGCGGCCAGCTCGTTGCCCGCCGCGCCGACCCGCACCTCCACCGAGGCGGCGTCCGCCGCCGAGACATCCTCCAGGCCGAGCCGGGCATACAGCTCCGGACGCGCCGTTTTCGGTTCGACGATGCGCGCCTCGGCCAGCGACAGCAGCAATGCGCGCACCGCCCCGGTGTCCGCGGGGTAGCCGTCCCTGCCCGGCAGCGACCAGCCTTCGTCGCCACGTGCCACCACCAGCTCGCCGGCGCCGTCGCGCAGATGGATGGTGTCGACGTCGTTGATGCGCTCGGCAAAGCCGGGCAGCAGGGGCTCGCGGCCCGGCGCGGACGGTGCCTCGCCGGGCGTGCGCCAGGCGGCGGCAACGGCGACCACCACGAGCAGGGCCAGCAGCCACAGGGTCTTCCCGCTAACCATGGTCATCCTCCCGGAGCGAACGACGCGGGCGACGCGGGCGACGCCGGAAGCCGGCATAGGCGATGCCGCCGATGCCCACCAGCAACGGCACCAGGCCGATGTTGGCGAAGCGGATCCAGCCGCGGATCGACTCGATGTCCTGGCGCAGGTTGTGCTGCACCTCGCGCAGGTCCTTGCGGATGGCCACCTTGCGTTCGCGGAACCGGTCCAGTTCCGCCTCGGTGTCGGCGCCGAGCACCAGGCCGTCGTCGCCGGCCTGCCCGGCCAGTTCGCGCAGGCGCTGCTCGGTAGCGTCGAGGGCATCGAGCAGTTCGCGTTCCTTTTGCAGGTAGCGCTGCTCGGCGTCGCGACGCACCGCTTCGAGCAGGGTGAAGGGGCGCGAAGAGCCGCCGCGTCCGCGAATGGACACCAGGTTCTCGTCGCCGGAAAGGTTCTCCAGCGCGTTGATCACCAGGCTGTTGTTGGCCGCGGTGGGAATGGCCAGCGACGAGCCGAGCAGGTTCTGCGTGCTGACCCAGAAGCGATCCTGCAGGAGGTCGGTGTCCGCCACCACCACCAGCTCCGCGGGTGCGGTGGAGGCGGCCAGGTGCACGGCGTCGTCTTCGCCCTGCCCCGCGGCGCCGTCGTCTCCGTCGCCCGGCGGCGGTCCGTCCGGCCAGGCGCTGGCGAACTCGCCGCGCACCCGCATCGCCAGCGTCAACGCCTCGCCACCGCCCTGGTAGTCGCGCACCAGGGCGGCCGGGTCGGTGCCGGGCAGCAGCGCGCTGGGCGGCACCGTGGTCGCCGCCTCGGTGGTGCGGATCAGCGCCGTCGTCACCACGTTCTCCGTGGGCAGCGCGTCAAGCACCCCGGCACTGGCCAGCAGCACGTCGCCGAGATGGGCGCTAACGACGTCGTTGCCGTCGTACAGCGACGGCACCAGCCCCAGCCAGACCGGGTAGTCGATGACCACGTTGCGGTTGCCGGAGGCGGTGCGCACCCGCTCCGCCAGGTTCAGGTCCGCCGCCACCGCGTCCGTGCGCAGGGCCAGCCCCCAGCTTCGCAGCAGGGCGTCGCGCCCCGCGCCGTCGACGGCGGCCACCGACGACGCCGGGTCCGACTCGGCATGGGGATCGACGAAGACCAGCGCGTGGCCGCCGGCGAGCACGTACTGGTCCACCGCGTACAGGGCGGCGGGTGGCAGCCGCCCGGGGGCCACCAGCATGAGCACGTCGACCTCGCCGGGGATCGCCCGGGTGTCCACCGGCAACTGGCGCAGGTCGAAGAACTGCGCCACCTGTTCCAGCATCACCAGCGGCGTGCCGGGCATGCCCATCATGGCGCCACCCGGGGCACCGGACAGGGGCAGCCCGGACAACACGCCGACCACCCCGGCAGCGGTCTCGGACACCTGGTGCACCACGCGTGCCAGGTCGTACTCGAGGAGGTTTTCCCGCGCCACCGGGAAGAACGGGATCACTTCCTCGGCATCGGTGGCGCCGCTGGCCACCAGGCCGAAGTAGAACAGCGTGTCGTTGCCCCCCACCGGCACGCCCTGCAGGCCCGCCGCCACCGCGCGATCCTCCTGCTCGGAGAAGGGCTCCGGATCGATCCGCTCCAGGCGCACCGCGTCGCCGCCCAGGCGATCGAACTCCTCCAGCAGCTCCTCCACCCGCCGCGCGTAGCTGGCGATGCCCGGCAGCCGCGTGGCCAGTTCCCGGGAGAGGAAGAATCGCAGGGTCACCGGCTCGTCGATGGCGGCCAGCAATGCCCGGCTGCCGGCCGACAGCGTGTACAGCTTCTGCTCGGTGAGGTCCAGCCGCACCTGGCCGAGCTGGCGATTGGCCAGCGCATTGACGGCCACCAGCAGGACCAGCCCGAGGACCAGTGCCGCGAACAGGCGCCAGGATGCCTGCGGACTGCCCGCACCTTTCGTGGCTTGCTTGCTCCACCACCGCTTCATCGTGTTTTCACCCGTTCCACCAACAGCACGTTGGCAAAAAGAAAGAAGACCGTGACCGAGACGAAGAAGACCAGGTCGCGCAGGTCGATCACGCCCCGCGCCAGCGCCTCGAAGTGGGTCAGGAAGCTCATCGTGGCGACGGTCTCGATCACCGTCTCCGGCAACCAGCCGGTGAAGAAGTCGAGCACCAGCGGGAACCCGGCGAGGTTGAGCAGCAGGCACACGACCAGCGAGAGCACGAAGGCGATGACCTGGTTGCGGGTCAGTGCCGAGAAGCACGATCCCACCGCCAGGTAGGCGCCGGCCATCAGCGCACTGCCGAGATAGGCGGCAAGGATGACGCCGTTGTCCGGATCACCGAGGATGTTCACGGTCAGCCACATGGGAAAGGTCAGCGCCAAGGCAACGACCAGGAACACCCAGGCGGCGAGGAACTTTGCCAGCACCACCGTGGTGGTGGTGACGGGCAGGGTCAGCAGCAGTTCGATGGTGCCCGAGCGACGCTCCTCGGCCCACAGCCGCATGGACAGGGCCGGCACCAGGAACAGGTACAGCCACGGGTGGAAGCCGAAGAACGGCGCCAGGTCGGCCTGTCCGCGTTCGAAGAAGCTGCCGAGGTAGAACGGGAAGACACCGGCGAGGGCGAGGAAGATCACCAGGAAGACGTAGGCGATGGGGGTGGCGAAGTACCCCGACAGCTCGCGGCGGACGATGGCGGTCAGCGATTGCATGTTCTCCTCCTTGTCAGCTGCGCACGTGGTCGCCGCGGGTCAAGGCGCGGAACACCGACTCCAGCCGCGCCGTCTCGCGGCAGACCTGGGCCAACGGCACGCCGGCCGCGGCGGGCAACCCGGCCAGCCGCGCCGGCAGGTCGTCCACCGACGCGCCGACCCGCAGCAGCACGCCGTCCGCGCCATCGACGGTTTCCACCGTGTCGGTCCAGGGCGCCTGTTCAAGATGTTGCCGCAGCGTGGCCAGGTCGCCTGTCCGCAGTGGCTGAAGCAGCCAGGCCGGCTCGGCGTCCCGCGCCGCCAGCGCCGTCGGCGTGTCGTCGGCCACCACCTGCCCGGCGGCGATGATCATGGCGCGGGTACACACCGCCTGCACTTCCTCGAGGATGTGGGTGGACAGGATGATGGCCTTGCGTGGCGCCATTTCGCGGATCAGCGCGCGCACCTCGTGCTTCTGGTTGGGATCGAGTCCGTCGGTGGGTTCGTCGAGGATCAGCACCGGCGGGTCGTGCAGGATGGCCTGGGCAATGCCGACGCGGCGTTTGAAGCCCTTGGACAGGGTTTCCAGGCTGCGCGACATGACCGCGCCGAGATGCACCCTGTCGGCGACTTCCGCCACCCGTCGCCGCAGGTCCGCGCCGGACAGGCCGCGCATGGCGCCGACGAAGGAAAGAAAGTCGCCGGTGATCATGTCGCCGTACAACGGCGCGCCCTCGGGCAGGTAGCCGATGGCCTTCTTCGTCGCCACCGGCTGCCGGGCCAGGTCGTGGCCGGCCACTTCCACCGTGCCGGCATCCGCGGCGAGGAAGCCGGTGATCATTTTCATGGTGGTGGACTTGCCGGCGCCGTTGGGGCCGAGGAAGCCCAGCACCTCGCCCTCGGCCACGTCGAAGCCGAGGTCGCGCACGGCATGCAGCGCACCGAAGCGCTTGTCGAGTCCGCGCACCTTCACCAGGTCGTTCATGCCTTCTCCCATGCATGGTCCTTGTTGTTGCGTGCAGTCCGTTCGCACTGGCGGCAGGTGGTGACCGCGCATCGGCGGAAGGGTGTGGCAGCCCGGCACCGGCGAACGGGCCGGGGAGCATAGCCGAACACGTGGCGCCCTTGGATTACGGACGCTTAAAGTTCCCCTGGCTACGATCCGTCCAGGCGCTCGTTGAGCTTGCGCCTGAGGTACTCGCGCACGGCGCTGCCGGCATCGGGGGCGTCGATGCCGCGCTGGCGCGCCTCGCGCTGCACCCGTCGCTCGGCCTCGGCGCGCAGCAGCGCGCGGGTGTCGATGGCGAAGTCGGGTGCGTCGATGGCGCCGTGGATGTGCAGCGGGATCGGCACCGGTTCGAAGGCGCGCTCCCCGTCGGCGGCATTCTCCCGCGCGATGCGCAGGGCCAGGCGGTAGTCGAGCCGGTTGTTCGGCAGGTCGATGGTCCCCCTGCCCTCGACGCGGAAGGTCTCCGCGTCCAGTTGCAGGTCTTCGCTGGTGCCGACGCCGTCGTCGAAGCGCAACGTCCCCTGCAACCGGGTGAACGGCGTCACCGGCTCGCCGCTGGCCGCGGGCACGTCTTCGCCGCGGGCGGCGCGCAGGATGCGTCCGATGTCGATGCCGCGCAGTTCACCGTCGGCGAGATCGGCTCGCAGGTTGCCATCCACCGAACGCAACACGCTGTCCATATCCGGCCCCAGGGCGAGCAGGTCGATGGCGAGATCGCCGCGCCCGCCGAGCCGCTGGCCGGCACCGAGCGCGGACAGGAG
>CAYGJZ010000010.1:6328-63208 GCA_964350265.1 uncultured Gammaproteobacteria bacterium
CCGTCGGCATCGACCTCGACCACGCCGGAGACGCTGGCATCGACCACGCCGGCGGGGTCCAGCCAGTCCGCGTCGAGATCCGCCGCGGCCAGCAGCACGGGCAGGTCCATCGACTCGCTGTCCAGCTCCAGCCGCGCCCGGGGCATGGTTCCGAGACCCTCCACCGTCGCGTCGACGCGCATGGCGACGCCCGGCAGGCTGATCGCCAGGGGCGTTGGCGGCAACCGGCCGGCGGCAACGTCGTAGCGCAGTTGCGGCGCGTCGAGTTCGGCCGCGGCATCGCCGCGGATGGCAACCAGGCGCAGGCCGTCGATGCGCACCTCGCCGTCTGCGCCCATCGATGCGGCGACCACGCGGGCGGCGGCCAGTTCCAGGCTGGTGGATTCGGCCTGCACGCTGGCCTCGACATCGTGCAACTCGGCGCCGAGGCCGGCGAAGTCCACCTGCAGTCGCGTCCTCGCCTCGACGTGGGCCGGGCCCGGCAACGCGTCGGACTCGATCCGCGCGGCCAGGGTGACTTCGCCGCTCTCGCCCTGCACGAGGCGGTCGGCGGTCAGCGTGATGCCGGTGGCGGACTGGCGCTGGCCGCTGCGCGCATCGTGCCAGTGGACCTCGCCGTTCTCCACCACGACGCCCTGCACCACCAGTGCCGCCAGCCCGGCGCCGAGGGCCTCCTCGTCGCTGACCCCGCCGCCACGGCCGGTGGCCGTGCGCACCCGTTCGACGATGTCGCCCCAGGCAGTGCGGCCATCGGCCTGCACCGACAGCGCCAGGCGCGGTGCATCCAGCGCGACCTGGTCCACCCGCACCTCGCGATCCAGCAACGGGCGCAGCTGCACCGCCACGCGCAGGTCGTCGGCCTGCAGCATCGGCGCCTCGCCGAAGCCGTCGCGGGCGGACAGGGAGACGGGGCCGGTGGACACGGCGATGCGTGGCCACAGCGCCACCGACAGCGCGCCGTCCAGGCGCAGTTCACGACCGGTGTGCCGACGCACTTCCTCGACGATGCGCGGCTTGTAGTCGTTGACGTCGAAGAACAGCGTCAGCCAGGTGGCCAGTCCCGCCAGCACCAGCAGCACCAGGCCCAGGAGGACGGCGAGGATGCGCAGGACCGCTGCCATGACCGCCGCCTCAGGCAGCCTGCCTGTGATCGAAGGCGCGGGCCGCGGCCTCGCGCAGCACCGCCACCCCGGCGCCGGGCCGGCCGGCATTCTCGGACAGGTGGCGGCGGAAGGCCCGCGCCCCCGGCTGGCCCTGGAACAGGCCGAACAGTGGCGCCGCCAGGCGACGCAGCCCGACGCCGCGGGCAAGGGCCGCCTTCGCATAGTCGAGATAGCGGTCGAAGACCTCGGCCCGCGTCACCGGCTCGGTGCGGGCACCGAACAGGCGGCGGTCGACGTCGAACAGCATGGCCGGATCCTGGAACGGCGCCCGGCCGAGCATCACGCCGTCGACGTGGGCGAGGTGCCCGACCGCCTGGTCGAGGTCGGTGATGCCGCCGTTGATGACCACCACCAGGTCGGGCCGCTCCGCCTTGAGCCGGTAGACGGTGTCGTAGTGCAGCGGCGGGATCTCGCGGTTCTGCTTCGGGCTCAGGCCCTTCAGCCAGGCCTTGCGCGCATGCACGATGAAGGTATCGCAGCCGGCCTCGGCAACGGTGTCGACGAACGCCCGGAAGAAGGCATGGTCGTCGTGGTGGTCGATGCCGATGCGGCACTTCACGGTCACCGGCAGACCGGTATGCCCGCGCATCGCCGACACGCAGTCGGCGACCAGGGCCGGCTCGGCCATCAGGCAGGCGCCGAAGCGGCCGGACTGCACGCGGTCGCTGGGACAGCCGACATTCAGGTTGACCTCGTCGAAGCCGGCCGCCTCGGCCAGCGCCGCGCAGCGCGCCAGCGCCTCGGCATCGCTGCCGCCGAGCTGGAGGGCCAGCGGATGCTCCGCCGGATCGAAGCCGAGGAACCGCTGCCGATCGCCGTTGATCAGCGCGGCGGCGGTGACCATCTCGGTATACAGGACGATGTTGGGGCTGGCCAGGCGCAGGAAGTAGCGCGCGTGGCGGTCGGTCCAGTCCAGCATCGGGGCAATGGAGAAGCGTCGGTCAATCATCGCGGCGTCGGGCGAGACGGCAGCGGCCGTGGGCTCGGGGATGGGCGGGTTCGGCATGGTGTCGGTGCAGACCGCGACGGCGGTCGGCAGGGGCGGATTCTACGCCGTTGCGATGCGCCGCGCACCCCGCGCTCAGTTGCCGTGCACGGTGACCACCAGCGTGCGTCGATGGGGTGCCGCGCGGTGTTCCCACAGGTAGATGCCCTGCCAGGTGCCGAGCACCAGCTTCTCGTGCTCCACCGGCACGGTCAGATCGCTGTGGGTGAGTACCGTGCGCAGGTGGGCGGGCATGTCGTCCGGGCCCTCGTCGTCGTGGACGAAGCGCGCATCGCCGTCCGGCACCAGCGCGGCGAAGAAGGTCTCGAGATCGCGGCGCACCGACGGGTCGGCGTTCTCGCACAGCATCAGCGAGGCGCTGGTGTGCAGGTTGAATACGTGGCAAAGACCGGTACCGATGCCGCTGGCATGCACCAGCGCGGCGATCCGGTCGGTGACGTCGATGGTGCCGCGACCACCGGTCTCGACCACCAGTTGCTTCCTGAACCACATGTCCTTTCCCTACCGTTTGCACATGACTTTTCGGCGCGAGACGCCATTGTCGCCGATCCGGCCGGCGGCTTCCAATGCCCGTCGGCGGCGTCGGCAGGCTACAATCAGCGCCCCGGCGCCCGAGCGGGTCTCGTCGCGGCGTACCGGGATCCCCTGTACCGGACCATCGAGAATCATGGCGTGAGCGCACATTTCCAGAACAATCTTCGCGCCGTGGAGGACAGCGGCGCCGCCAGCGAACTGGCCCGCATACGACGGGGCCTGGAGAAGGAAAGCCTGCGCGTCGGCCGCGACGGCGCGCTGGCCCGCAGCCCCCACCAGGCCGCCCTCGGGTCCGCCCTCAGCCACCAGTGGATCACCACCGACTACTCCGAGTCGCTGCTGGAGTTCATCACCCCGGTGCACGAGGACATCGACGCCATGCTCGACTTCCTCACCGAGCTGCACGTGTTCACCTATGCCAACATCGGCGAGGAAGTCCTGTGGACCAACTCGATGCCCTGCATCCTGCACGGCGACGACTCCATTCCCATCGCCGACTACGGCCGCTCCAACACCGGCTTCATGAAGCATGTCTACCGACGCGGCCTGGGCAACCGCTACGGCCGCCTGATGCAGACCATCGCCGGAATTCACTACAACTTCTCCCTCAACGACGACTTCTTCGCCCGCTGGCTGGGCGTCGACGACGGCGCCGAGCGTTCGGCGCGCTACTTCGACCTGGTGCGCAATTTTCATCGCTACTGCTGGCTGGTGCTGTACCTGTTCGGCAGCGCCCCGGCCATCTGTCGCACCTTCGTCGAGGGTCGCGAGCACACGCTGACGCCGTTCGGCAAGGCCAGCTTCTACCTGCCCGACGGCACCACCCTGCGCATGAGCCGTCTCGGCTACCAGAACAGCGCCCAGTCCGACATCCACGTGTGCACCAACTCGCTGGACGAGTACGTGCGCACGCTGCGCGCCGCCACCGAGCAGAGCTACCCGCCCTACGAGCGCATCGGCGTATCGGTGAACGGCGAGTGGCGGCAGCTCAATGCCAACGTGCTGCAGATCGAGAACGAGTTCTACACCGTGATCCGGCCCAAGCGCAGCATCCGGCCGATGGAAAAGCCCACCACCGCGCTGCGTGATCGCGGAGTCGAGTACATCGAGGTACGCAGCATCGACCTGAACCCCTTCGAACCGGTGGGCATCGATGCCGACACCATTCGCTTCATGGACGCCTTCCTGCTCTACTGCCTGCTGGAGGAAAGCCCGCCCATCGACCGCGACGAGGAACGCGAGATCGCCTGCAACCGCGACATCACCGTGACCCGGGGACGGGCCGAGGGCACCCGCGTATTCCTCGGCGACCGCGAGCAGCCGCTGCGCGCCGAGGCACGCCGCCTGCTCGGCAACATCTCCGCGGTGGCCGAACTGCTCGACCGTCATGCCGGCGGCGGCCATGTCGAGGTGGTTCAGCGCTTCGGCGAGACCGTGGAGCAGCCGGAACGGACGCCATCGGCACGCATCATCCAGTCCATGCGCGACCACCAGGAAAGCTACTTCGACTTCGCCATGCGCGTGGCCATGCAGCACGAGACCTGGTTCGAGGAAAGCGCGCTGTCCGCGGAACGGGAAAAGGCGCTGCGCGACGAGGCAGCGGCATCCCTGCAACGCACCCGGGAACTGGAAGCCGCGCAGGACGAACCCTTCGACCAGTTCCTGGCCCGCTACTTCGCCGCCTGAAACGGCCCCCGGCGCGATCAGGCGCTGCGCAGGATGAAGTCGTAGAGCTGGCGGTACTCCGCTTCCACCATGCCGTCGAGCACCGGGTCGCGGCGATGGCGGAACTCGTGCTCCACCGCCGCGATGTCGGCGTCGGCCAGTCCGCGCGCCAGCGCCGGCAGCACGGTGGCCTCGTCGCGGTCGACGTACTGTCGGCGCGCCTCGACGAAGGCGCGTCCCTCGCGCACGAAGGTCTCCCGTTCCACCAGTTGTTCCTCGCGCACCGCCTCGAGCACGGCGACGAAGTCCTGGGCACGTTGCTGCATCGCCTGCTGGTCCTGCTGGCAGGCATCGAGGGCCTCGCGTTCACCGGCCTTGCTGGACAGCTTTGCCAGCAGGCGACGTTCCAGCGCCTGGTGAAACACGTCGGCGTACCGCGTGATGTACTGCATGATGTCGAGCAGCAGCGCGGTGTTCGGCATGCCGCCGTCTTCCACCCTGCCGATTTCCCGCTCCACCAATTCCACCAGGCGATCGACATCGCGATTCTGGTCGACGAGCATCTCGATGGGCTTGGTCATGACTGTGCTCCGCGTGCAGGTGGATGTCGTGGCGGACCACGGTAGCACGGAAGCATGATCAACGAACCGTCGGCGATTGGCGACAGTGCGCGGGGCGCGGCGGCAGGGCCGTGCACCGATCGCTGGAAAACCAAGGAGATGCAGGGCATAGCTGCCGGCATGCCGCGCACCGTGACCGGACGAGCGGTGGCCGTGATCCGATCGGAGGCACAACCGCCGATCGATCACCGCTGGCGTTCGATCAGCGCATTCATCATGGTGTCGGCGGCATCGAGCTGGTCGAGGGCGATGAATTCGTCGGGCTGGTGGGCCTGGTCGATGGAGCCGGGTCCACAGACCACCGTGGACAGGCCGGCGGCGTGGAACAGCCCGGCCTCGGCGGCATAGGACACCTTGCGCGTGGCGGTGATGCCGGTCAGTCGCTGCACCAGCTCCACCGCCGGGCTGTCCACCGCCACGTCGAAGCCCGGCGCGCTGGCCAGCACCTCGGTATCGATGCCGGTGTCGGCATGGCGCCGCCGCATCTCCGGCAGGATCTCGTCCCGGCAGAAGGCCTCGAAGGCATCCAGCACGCCGCGCGCGTCCGCCTCGCGCACCGCGCGAATGTCCCAGCTGAAGGTGCAGTCCCGGGAGACGATGTTGACCGCGGTGCCACCGTGGATGACACCGACGTGGACGGTGGTATACGGCGGAACGAAGCCGGTATCCTCGCGGCACTCGGCAGCCAGCGTGCTGGCCGCCTGGTCGAGGAAGGACACCAGCCGGGCCGCGGTCATCACCGCGCTGACGCCGCGATGGGTCTGGCTGGAATGGGTCTCGAAGCCGCGCACCCGGGTGCGCAGGGCGACGATGCCCTTGTGCGCGCGCACCGCGTCCATGCTGGTCGGCTCGCCGACGATGACCGCGTCGCAGGGCGGCAGGCTCTCGCCGAGACGCTCGATCATGCGCGGCGCGCCGAGGCAGCCGACCTCCTCGTCGTAGGAAAGCGCCAGGTGGATCGGCCGCGACAGCTTCTGCATGCGCGGCAGCGCCGACAGCGCGGCGGCGATGAAGGCCTTCATGTCGCAGGTACCGCGGCCGTACAGGCGGCCGTCGGCCTGCCACGGGGCGAACGGGTCGGCCGACCACGGCTGCCCGTCCACCGGTACCACGTCGGTGTGGCCAGAAAGCACCACGCCGCCCGCCTCGTCGGGACCGATGGTGGCCAGCAGGTTGGCCTTGCTGCCGTCGTCGTTGGCGATGCGCACACCATGCACGCCGTGGGCGGCCAGCAGTTCCTCGGCGAAATCGATCAGCGCCAGGTTGCTGTCGCGGGAAACGGTGGCCATGGAAACCAGTCGCCGGGTCATCTCGAGGGTGTCTAGGGGTTTCATCATCCTGTTACTATTCGCATGCCCAAGAGGCGAGCCGCCGGTGGAGCACCGCCGGCGGCACACATACACTCTAGCAAAATCACCCACCCATGGGCGCCGCCCCCGGCAATGCGCCCGTCCTCGCCCGAATCCCGTCATGCTGCTGGAACTGCAACAAGTTGAACTCCAATTCGGCGGTCCGCCGCTGCTCGTCGATGCCAACCTGCGCATCGAGCGTGGCAGCCGGCTGTGCCTGCTCGGACGCAATGGCTGCGGCAAGAGCAGCCTGCTGGCGGTAATGGCCGGCAGCCTGGTGCCGGACGATGGTCGACGGCGGGTCTTCGAGGGTCTGCGCATCGGCTTCCTGCCCCAGGAAACCCGCGCCCGGGGCGATGCCGACGTCACCGGTCGCGCCCTCGACATCGCCGCCGCCGGCGGGTCGCCGGACGAGGCGGAGAAACTGCTCGACCGGCTTGCCATCGCCGCCGACGACGACTTCGCGGCGCTGTCCGGCGGCCAGCGCCGCCGGGTGCTGCTGGCACGGGCACTGGCCGGCCAGCCCGACCTGCTGCTGCTCGACGAGCCCACCAACCACCTCGACCCGGACATCATCGAGTGGCTGGAGCAATGGCTGGCGAAGCCCGGCCTGTCGGTGGTGTTCGTCAGCCACGACCGGCGCTTCATGGAAAATGTCGCCAGCGAGGTCATCGAGATCGACCGCGGCCAGCTTCACCACGGCCGCATGGGCTACCGTCGTTACCTCGTGCAACGTCAGCAGCGACTCGATGCCGAGGCCGGCGAACAGGCGCGCTTCGAGAAGAAGCTCAGCGAGGAGGAAGCCTGGATCCGCACCGGCATCCAGGCCCGGCGCACCCGCAACGAGGGTCGCGTGCGCCAGTTGCAGGCGATGCGCGAGCGACAGCGCAACTACCGTCGGCCGGAGCGTTCCGCCCGTGCCGAAATGCGCGATGCCGAGGCCTCCGGGCGGCGGGTGCTGGAACTGTCCGACGTCGCCTTCCAGCACGGCGACAAGGTCATCCTCGACGGCGTGAACCTGTCGGTGATGCGCGGCGACCGCATCGGCATCATCGGCGCCAACGGCAGCGGCAAGACGACGCTGGTCAAGCTGATGCTCGGCCAGCTTGTGCCGAGCCGGGGCACGGTGCGTGTCGGCACCCGGCTCGCCGTTGCCGAGTTCGACCAGCACCGCGAGGCACTGGACGAGACTCGCAACGTCGCCGACAACGTCGACGACGGCCGCGAGTTCATCACCACCGCCGGCGGCGATCGACATGTCATCGGCTACCTGAAGGACTTCCTGTTCACCCCGGAACAGGCCCGCGCCCCGATCACCCGGCTGTCGGGTGGCGAGCGCGCCCGGCTGATGCTGGCACGGCTGTTCGCCCGCCCCTTCAACCTGCTGGTGATGGACGAGCCGACCAACGACCTCGACGTCGAGACCCTGGAACTGCTCGAGGAGATGCTCGGCAGCTACGACGGCACCCTGCTGCTGGTCAGCCATGACCGCGCCTTTCTCGACAACGTCACCACCGCCATCGTGCACCTCGACGGCAACGGCGGTGCCGAGGAATTCTCCGGCGGCTACAGCGAGTACCGACGGGTGATGGCATCCCGTGCCGAAGCGGCGGCGCCGGCCGTCGCGGCGGCCGCAAACCCCGCTCGACCGGCGGCGTCCGCCCCGCGCAAGATGAGCTACAAGCACAAGCGCGAACTGGAACAGCTGCCGCGCACCATCGAGCAACTGGAAGAGAAGATCGACGCCCTGCACGCGCGCATGTCGCAGGCGGATTTCTACACCGCCGATGGCGCCGTCATCGCCGAGGCCAACACCGCGCTGTCCGACGCCGAGGCGGAACTGGCCGCGTGCTACGCGCGCTGGGAGGCCCTGGAGGCGATGTCCTCCTGAGCCGGGCGACGACGGCTTGCGCGCCTCATGCCCGGGCCGGCCAGGCGCGGATGCCACCGTCGGCAAAGCCGATGCGCAAGGTACCGTCCGCCTCCGGCCAGGCCCCCGGCCCCGGTGCATCCTCCAGCGCGAAGGCATCGCGCACCGGCACCGCCCGATCGCCGTCGGCGACCACGAACACGCTGCCCGGCGGCGCCGCGCCGCGCAGGAAGTTCCAGGCCCGCGACACCGGCCAGCGGCAGGACAGCCGCCGGTCCGCCGCGCCCGGCCATCCCTGGCGGGTGGCACGGCTGGCATCCTGGGCCTGCCCGGCGCCTTCCGTCGTGGCCAGCCATGCCAGCAGTTCCGCCACCGCCTCGGCGGCAAGCAGCGCGTCGAGGGTGGCGCGGTCGGCGCCGGGCGGCAGGGTCACCGGCCGCTGGCCGACCAGGTCGCCGGCGTCACGCGTCCGGGCCAGGCGGTGCACGCTGACCCCGGTGGCCGTCTCCCCGGCGCGCAACTGCCAGAACAGCGGATCCGGGCCGCGGTAGCGCGGCAGCAGCGAAGGATGCAGGTTGACCCCAAGGCCCGCCAGGCCGACCAGTTCGGAGGCGAGGCGGCGCCCGTAGCAGGCAACCACCAGCAACGCCGGCCGGCGCGGGGCCAGGCGGTCACGCAGCCCGGCGTCGTCATCGTGCCAGAGCAGCCGCGGGCCGGCCCGGCGGGCCAGCGAGTCGCCGCGCATCACCGGGATGGCGCCGGGGGCCGCCAGCACCACGCTGTCCAGGCGGATGCCCGGGGCGGCGTCCAGGGCCGCCAGCGCGCTGCCCGTGAACACCGATTCCGTGCCGAACAGCACCGTTTGAACCGTCATCGGCCTGTCCCCTGCGGGCCGCCGGCGGGGTGTCTTGCCGGGAGGTTTAACCCGCCGTGCAGTTGCCGTACAATGCGCCCGCGTTCACATCCGGGGGGACGTGCGCGCCGATTGACGGGGGCTACAAATACGACCCGATGCGCCCCACAGCGCGCGGAGGGAATCGGTGATGCAACGAAACTGCCATGAATGCGAATCTTGACAGCCGGCCACGCAAGGTCGTGGATGGCCGCGAATTCATCTTGTACGACGACTACTGGATTCGCTTCTACGATCCTCCCGAGGATACCTACCGCAGCCGTCGCGACCTGATCGACGCCCTCACCCGTCGGACCTTCCACCACAGCGAGCCGGGCATCAATACCCCGGGCCATCGCCTGGAACTGGCCCGTCAGCACTACGAGGACCAGCGCGACCCGGCCAAGAAACGGGTCAATGCCGCGATGCTCGCCGGTGCCTTGTTCAACCGTGCCACCGACGTCTTCACCAGCATCGTGGAGATGGAGGAGAAGGGAATCCGCATCAGCCGCGACAACGAGCTGTTGAAGGAGTGCGGGCGCTGTTTCCGCGAGGCACTGGAACTCGGCACCATGGTGCGCCATGTCAGCGGCGAGGAAGGGGTCGACGAGATGTGGGGAGAGCCGTTCAAGGTATTCACGCTGTCGATCAAGGACTACTACGAAAGCCGCTACATCAAGATTGCCCAGACCATGCGCACCATCGACGAGGTCTCCGCGCGCATGGCCACGGTGTTCTCCAGCATGGACGGCTTCCCGGGCATCGCCGAGCGCATCTGTGCCTACGCGGTGGTCGCCAAGCGCTATACCGAGATGATGAAGACCGACCCGGATTTCTTCAACATCTGGCCGGAG
This sequence comes from uncultured Gammaproteobacteria bacterium, assembly GCA_964350265.1. Lineage (GTDB taxonomy): Bacteria > Pseudomonadota > Gammaproteobacteria > Arenicellales > CAJQKF01 > BQJD01. The sequence goes on from CAYGJZ010000010.1 coordinate 16,282, forward strand.
TACGTGGTCTGCGGCGACCGCCTGCTCGACGACGTGCCCGAGGCCGACGAATACGATCGCCGGGTGTTCGAGAACCCGACCCTGGTGCATGCCTACAAGCTGCTGCGCGGCGGTCGCGACCTGATCGGCTACGTTTCCGGGGTGCGCGTGCCGATGCGCAAGAGCACCGCCACCTACCTGTCACACCTCGACGACTTCGCTGCCTCGCTCGGGAATTCCTGACAGGGTATCCTCCACCAGCAGGTCGACCACCGCCTGCATGGCCTCGGCGCGGCCGGCGCCGTTGGCCAGCGCATTGCGATAGCACTCGACCTGGCGGTGGGCGCTGGTGCCGTGCTGGATGATGCGACGGCCGTGGGCGATCTCCTCGCGGCAGTTGAAGTACTCCGCGTCCTCGTCCACCAGGTCGAGGATTTCCTCGAACAGGTCGGCATAGGGAACGATGGCGCCGCGGCCGAAGTCGATCAGGCCCTCGTCGATGCCGTAGCGATGGGCGCGCCAGCGGTTCTCGTCCACCAGCATGCGTGCATAGCGACGCCACTTCATGTTGTTGCGGCGCAGCCGGTAGAGCATGCGCAGCCAGCAGCGGTACAGCGCCGCCACGCACAGCGCGTCCTCCAGCCGGGTGCACACGTCCGGAATGCGCATCTCCAGGGTCGGGAAGCGTTCCGACGGGCGCACGTCCCACCAGATCTTGGTGGCATCCTCGATGATGCCGGCGCCGCACAGCACGTCGACATGGCGACGGTACTCGGAATGGCTTTCGAAGTGCTCCGGCAGCCCGGTGCGCGGCATCTCGTCCCAGATCGACACCCGGTAGGACTTCAAGCCGGTGTCGTGGCCGCACCAGAACGGCGACGAGGTGGACAGTGCCAGCAGGTGGGGCAGGATGTAGGCGCACTGCGACATCAGGTCGATGCGCAGGTCGTCGTCCTCGATGCCCACGTGCACGTGCATGCCGCTGATGGCCAGCCGGCGCACCACCTGCTGCAGGTCCTCGGCCAGGGCATCGTAGCGTTCCTTCGGCGTATGCTGCTGGCGGCCCTCGCGGGCAAAGGGATGGGTGGATGCCGCCATCAGCGCCAGGCCGTGGGATTCCACCACGCCGGAGACGCCGCGGCGCAGGGCTCGCAGGTGTTCGCGCGCCTCGGCGATACTCTCGCAGACCGGGGTTCCGACCTCGATCTGGCACTGCAGGAACTCCGGCGACACCTGCTCGCCCAGCAGCTCCACGCACTCCTCCACCAGGTTCGGCGGCGCCTCGCGGATCAGGTTCCGCGTGCGCCGGTCCACCACCATGTATTCCTCCTCGATACCCATGGTGAAGGCCGGTTCGCCGATCATGACGGGAATGCCATGACCCGGTACAGGTCGCGATCGGCGAGCACGGCGGTCAGCGCCGTCGCCAGGCGATCGCTCCAGGCGTCGATGCCGGCGTCGTCGGTCAGCAGGTCCTGGCGGATCTCCAGCAGCGCATGGGGATAGCCGTTGCCCTCGGCGTGCACGTCCATGCCGTAGCCCACCGGCTCGCGGGCGTGGTAGGGCTGGTTGTCGCCCACGCACAGCGCCGGGTCGGCGCGCAGGGCGTCGATCAGCGGCCGGGCGATGCGGTGGTCGCGGTTCCACAGCACGCCGACGTGCCAGGGTCGCTGGAAACTGCCCCAGACCGGGGTGAAGCTGTGCACGGCGACCAGCGCCGGCACGCCGCTGGTGGCCTGCTTTTCCGCCAGCATGGCGGCCAGCGCCTGGTGATAGGGCAGGAAGATTTCCTCGATGCGCTGGCTGGCATGGGCGTGCGGCAGGTCGACGTTGCCCGGCACCTCGACCCCGTCGCTCACCGAGGCCATCGAGGTCGGGTCGTTGAGGTGGCGATTGAGATCCACCACCAGGCGGGAGAAGCCGCCGAGGATGGCCGGGGCATCCAGGGCCCGGGCCAGGCGGCGGGTCAGCGCGGCGCAGCCGATGTCCCAGGCGATATGCTGCTCGCGCAGCGCCGGCGACAAGCCGAGATCGCCGAGGGAACGCGGCACGCGGTTGCTGGCATGGTCGCAGGTCAGCACCAGCGGCGCGGCGCCGCCGGCATTGCAGATCTCGTAGGGGGGCTGCTCGTCTTCGGCGAGGATGGAGACCACGCCGGAGAGCTGGGTATAGGTGCGTGTCATGGCGCTCGGTGATGGCGAAAAGGCGTCGGGCGGTCCGCGGCGACCGGTTGCGCGGCGGACACGGCGACAAGTATACCGTCCCGCGTGCCGCCGTCGCCCGGTCCGGCGCGCCGGCGTGCGAAAACTGGTTATCATTGCCCCACGACGCGCAGTCATCCCCCACACCCGAACCGGAACCGCAACGTGCGCACTGCCCCCGCCGGCGACACCGCCAACCCGTGGATCGACCACGTCCTGTTTTTCGTCGTTGCCGTCACCTGGAGCAGCTCGTTCCTGTTCATCAAGATCGCGGTGGTGGAGGTCGGGCCGTGGACCATTACCGCCGGCCGCATCGTCATCGCCGCGGTCATTCTCGCCGCCTACCTGCGCCTGGCCGGGCATGCACTGCCGCGCGACCCCCGGGCATGGGCAAAATGCGCCTTCATCGGCCTGGTCGGCAACGTCCTGCCCTTCTACCTGATCGGCTACGGCGAGCAGTCGGTGGACAGTGCGCTGGCGGCGATCCTGATGGGCATCATGCCGGTGGCGACCATCGTCCTGGCCCACCTGCTGATCCCCGAGGAGCCGTTCAGCGCGCGTCGCGCCCTCGGTGTCGCCACCGGCTTCGGCGGTGTGCTGGTGCTGGTCGGCGACGACGCCCTGCGCGGTTTCGGCGGCGCCGCCCTCGCCCAGCTCGCCATCGTCGGCGGCGCGGTCTGCTACGCCATCTCCACCGTGTTCGTGCGACGCACGGTGACCATGGCCGGGCCGGTGATGGCGGCCGGTTCGCAGATCGCCGGCGCCACCATGGTGGTGCCGCTGGCCTTCTGGTTCGAGTCGCCGTTGGCCTACCGTCCCTCCACCAGCGCGCTGGCGGCGGTGGTGGTGCTCGGCGTGTTCTCCACCGCGGTGGCCATGCTCATCTACTTCCGCCTGGTCAAGCAGCTCGGCGCCGGCAAGATGGCACAGGTGAACTACCTGATCCCGGTGCTCGGCGCGGCCTGGGGCGTGGCCTTCCTCGGCGAGCGCTTCGCGCCGTCCACCGGGCTCGCCCTGGCCATGGTGCTGGCCGGCATCGCCATCGTCTCCGGGCGCCGGCGGGCACGGCCGGCCGGCGAGCCGGGATGAAACGCCCCCTCCCCGGCGGCGATTCCCCGCTGCTCGGCTGGATGCTGGTCAGCGGCCTGGTGCTGTGGGGCGCGGCGGCGGCCTGGCAGGCCGGCCTGCTGCAGCGCCTGACCAGCGAGGACCCCTCGCGGATCAGCTGGGTGATCCTGGCCGTCTACCTCGTCACCCAGCTGTATGCCGGGTGGCTTGCCCTCGGCCTGCACCGCGACGGCCGGCGCATCGAGGCCCTGGCCGGCGGTGGCCAGGACGACGCCGGCGACCCGCTGTCGCGGCTGATCGCCCGGCGCCGCGCCGGGGCCGACGAGGACGGCGAGCTGCGCGAGTTCGTCGGCCACCGCCTGGCCTCGGGCTGGTTCATCGCCGACCTGATGTTCAAGCTCGGCCTGATCGGCACGGTGATCGGCTTCATCGTCATGCTCGGCGCCATCACCGACCTGCGCTCGATGGACATCCACCAGGCCCAGCGCATGCTCGGCGACATGTCCGCGGGCATGCGCCTGGCGCTCTACACCACCCTCACCGGCCTCGGCTGCGGCGCCCTCACGGGCATCCAGTTCCACCTGCTCGAACGCGGTGCCGCCAGCCTGGTGCGCCGCATCATCGACATCGCCGACACGCCGCGGCCGACCCCGTGAAGTACCGCGCCTACCGCACGGACCCGTTCATCGACCTGCTGTTCAACGCCCTGCTCGGCTTCACCATGCTGTTCTTCATCGCCATCGTGTTCATGAACCCGGAGTCGCTGCGCGGGCGGGTCAACCTGAAGGCGGAGTACATCATCTCGGTGACCTGGCCGGACGACCGCCGCGACGACATCGACGTGTGGGTGGAAGACCCCTACGGCGAGGTGCTGTCCTACCTGCGCAAGGATGCCGGCTGGCTGCACCTGGATCGCGACGACCGCGGCGACATCAACGACGTCATCGTGGTCGACGGCCGCGAGGTGGTCTACCCGGTCAACCAGGAGATCGTCACCATCCGCGGCATCATCGAGGGCGAGTACGTGGTCAATCTCTACTACTACGAGAAACGCGATCCCGGCCCGCTGGACGTGCTGGTGCGCATCGACCGGGTCAATCCCACCCTGACCACGGTGTTCGCGGAGACGGTGACGCTACACCAGCGGGACGAGGAACGCACCGTGGTTCGCTTCACCCCCGACCCGGCCGGCGGCCTGCGCGACGTCAACCGCCGCCAGCGGGTGCTGACGCCCTATGCCCTGGACCCGGCGCCGTGGCACCGTCACTGATCGCCCTGTCCACCGCCTTCGTGCTGGTCACCGCGCTGCTGGCGGCGGTGGCGCTGCGCGCGCGGCTGTCCTTCGGCATCCGCGCCGTGCTGGTGGGCCTGGCCGCGGCCGCCTACCTGCTGCACCTGGCCGGCCTGCCGGGGCTGGCCGGCTGGCCGAGCCGGCAGACCCTGCCGGGGCACTTCGACGTGCTCGGCACGCGGGTGGTGGAGCCGGGGCGCGAAGACGCCGAGGGACGCATCGAGCTGTGGGTACGGGTACCCGGGGAGACCGCCAGCCGGCTGTACCTGCTGCCCTACTCGCCACCGCTGCACGAGCAGGCCGACGGCGCCAGCCGCCGGCTGGCCGAGGGCCGTGCACAGCGTGGCCGCAGCCAGTCAGGCAGTCGCGGCGGCGGCGGCAACGACGAGATCGTCATCGACGACAGGCCGCCGACGCGGCTGCCGTCAAAATCCCGCCCCTAGGGAACGGATCACGCCGACTTCGCGGCCGGCGGCATTGGTCACCGTCACCGCGACCTCGGCCTCGAGGACGGCGCGGAACGCCGCCCGGCGGGAGAAGCGGTGCAGCAGCGAGGCCATCAGCACCTCCGAGGCACGGGTGGCGCCGTCGTCGATCTTGAGGGCGAACCCCAAGCCCTCGTCGAGCAAGGTGCCGGTGAACACGCCCTCGGCACCGGTCTTGCAGATGGCGGCGCCGGACGACGCCGCGATCACCCGCGAACAGAAGCGCTTGCTGCCGGCCACCAGGTGGGGATGGGCGAGGATGCCCTCGACGATGGCGCGGCGGGCGCGGGCGCGGGCGTCGCCGTCCGTCCTGTCGGCGAAGCCGGTGAAGGCGGACGCCAGGTTGTACAGCGGAATGCCGTAGACCGGGATGCCGCAGCCGTCCACCGCCGGCGTGGTCCCGGCCAGCGCGACCTGGCAGGTCTCTTCCACGCCCCGGGTCACCAGTTGCTGCAGCGGGTGGTCGGGGGCGATGTAGCCGTGGTGGTCGATACCCAGGTGACGGGCCACGGTGAGCAGCCCGGCATGCTTGCCGGAGCAGTTGTTGTGCAGCGGCGAGGGTGCCTGGTCGGCGCGCACCAGCGCATCGTGGGCCGCCTGCGCATAGGGCATGTGCGAGCCGCACTCCAGGTCGTCCACGGACAGGCCGATCCGTTCCAGCCACGCGCCCACCCGCCGGGTATGTTCGCTTTCGCCGTTGTGCGATGCGCAGGCCAGGCAGACATGGCTGTCGTCCAGGGCGAAGCGATCCCGTGCGCCGGTTTCCAGCAAGGCCAGCGCCTGCAGCGGCTTGAGCGAGGAGCGCGGGTAGATCGGCGAAGTCACGTCGCCGGCCGCCAGCACGATGTCGCCGCCGGCATCGACCACGCAGAACGCGCCGCGGTGTCGGCTCTCGACGAAATCGCCGCGCTGCACCTCGACCACCACCGGGTTGGCGTGGCCGGGATTGGAAGGTCCGCCGGGCGCGGATGCGTGATTCGACAAGGTTACCCCCTGTGTGCCGATTGAATGTAGTCGACAAGGATACGCGACTCGCTGCTGAGCTGGTCGGCGTCGTAGTGAATCGCCACCCGGGCCGGCTCCAGCGCCGGCAGCGCGCTGCCGCGCCCGAGTATCTTCAGGTCCGGCGGCACCGTGCTGCGGGCCAGCACGGTGACCCCGAGCCCGGCACCCACCGCGGCACGGATGCCGTTGTAGCTGGTGCCCGTGTAGACGATGCGGCAGGCGGTGCCGCGAAGACGCAGGGTGTTCAGCATGCGGTCCCGGTAGACGCAGCCGCTGGGCGCCACCACCAGGGGCAGCGGCCGCGAGGCATCCGGTACATAGTCCTGGGCCGCCACCCAGGCCAGGTCCTCGCGCCAGTGCACCAGCGACTCGTCCACCGCCCCGGCATGGATGGCCACCGCCAGGTCGAGATCGCGGTGGGCGAGACGGCCAAGCAGGTGGGTGGACAGGTCGCAGTTCACTTCCAGGGTGAGGCTGGGATGTTCCTTGGCAAAGCGTCCGAGCACCCGCGGCAGGTAGGAACTGGCGAACTCGTTGGGGATGCCCAGGCGCACGTGGCCGGACAGCGGCGAGCGACTGACCACCGCCAGCGCCTCGTCGTTGAGCCGGATCATCTGGCGGGCATAGTCGAGCAGTGCCTCGCCGGGCCCGGTGGGCGCCAGCGCGCGGCCGCGGCGGTTGAGCAGTTCACTGCCCACCAGGCCCTCCAGCCGTTTCAGGTGCAGGCTCACTGCCGGCTGCGACATGCCGAGTACCTGGGCGGCGCGGGTAAAGCCCCGTTCATCGACCACGGTGGAGAAGGTGCGGAGCAGTTCAATGGGTAACGACTTGTGCATGACCGGGGAACGTGGGAGCAGGATCGGCGCGGTCCGGGTATTTTGATATGAAATAATTTTATTTCAAACATATATTTCATTTATACCGACCGGTTCGTTATAGTTGCCGCCCATGAACGACGACGCCTCTTTGCTGCGCACGCCGCTGCACGATCTTCACCTGGAACACGGCGCGAAAATGGTGCCCTTCGCCGGCTACCACATGCCCGTGCAGTACGCCGCCGGCATCAAGGAGGAACACCTGCACACCCGACGCGCCGCCGGCCTGTTCGACGTCTCCCACATGGGCCAGGTGTCTGTGGGCGGCGAGCACGCCGCCGAGGCCCTGGAGACGCTGGTGCCGATGGACGTCCTCGGTCTTCGCCAGGGTCGCCAGCGCTATGCCCTGTTCACCAACGACCAGGGCGGCATCCGCGACGACCTGATGATCACCCGCCGCGAGGACGACTTCCTGCTGGTGGTCAACGCCGCCTGCAAGGCCGCCGATCTCGACTGGCTGCGTGCCTCCATCGGCGACCGCTGCCAGGTCGAGGCGCTGGAGGATCGCGCCCTGCTGGCGCTGCAGGGGCCCGGCGCGGTGGCGGTGCTGGCCGGCATCGCGCCAGCGGTGGCCGAACTGCGCTTCATGGAGGCGGCCGCCATCGACCTCGGCGGCATCGACGGCTTCGTCTCGCGCTCGGGCTATACCGGCGAGGACGGCGTGGAGATCTCCCTGCCGGCGGCCGATGCCACGGCCTTCGCCCGTCGCCTGCTCGACCACCCGGAGGTGGCGCCCATCGGTCTCGGCGCGCGCGACTCGCTGCGCCTGGAGGCCGGGCTTTGCCTGTACGGACACGACATCGACACCACCACCACGCCGGTGGAGGCCGATCTCGCCTGGTCGATCCAGAAGGTACGCCGCCACGGCGGCGAGCGCGCCGGCGGCTTTCCGGGCGCGGCGGTGGTTCTCGACCAGCTTGCCAACGGCGCCGCACGCCGGCGCGTGGGCATCCGCTCCGCGCGCGCCCCGGTTCGCGAAGGCGCCGAGCTGTTCGACGCCGACGGCAACCTGGTGGGCAACGTCACCAGCGGCGGCTTCGGTCCCAGCGTCGACGGCCCGGTGGCCATGGGCTACGTGGCCGCCGCGCATGCCGCGCGCGGCACGCCGCTGACCGCCCGCCTGCGCAACCGATCCATCGAGGTCACGGTGGAGGCGACCGGCTTCGTCGCCCATCGCTACGCCCGCTGACCGTATCCACCACTTCCTGTCCCTACATCGAGGCGAGAACATGAGTACCGTGAAATTCACCGACGACCACGAATGGATCCGCGTGGAAGACGCCGACGAAGCCGTGGTCGGCATCACCGACTATGCCCAGGAGCAGCTCGGCGAACTGGTCTACATCGAGCTGCCCGGCGAGGGCACCGAGGTCAGCCAGGGCGACGACTGTGCCGTGGTCGAGTCGGTGAAGGCCGCCGGCGACGTGCATTCCCCGGCCTCGGGCACCATCGTGGCGGTGAACGAATCGCTGTCCGACACCCCGGAGACCACCAACGAGGACCCGATGGGCGAAGGCTGGCTGTACCGCATCCGTCTGAGCGATCCGGGCGAACTCGACGGCCTGATGAACGAGGCCGACTACCAGGCCTACCTGACCTCGCTGGAATAAGCCACGGGCACGCACGAGGAGCACCCAACGCATGAGCAAGCGGCCAACGCCCCTGAAGGAACTGGAACAGCACGGCGACTTCGTGCGCCGGCACATCGGCCCCGACGACGCGGAGGTGGCCGGCATGCTGGAGTTTCTCGACATCGATTCCCTGGACGCGCTGATCGACGCCGCGGTGCCGCAGTCGATCCGCACCGAGCGGCCGCTGAACGTGCCCGGGCCGCGCAGCGAGCGCGCCACCGGCACCTACCTGCGCCGCATGCGTCACCGCAACCGGGTCTTCGTGTCGATGATCGGCACCGGCTACCACGGCACCGTGATGCCGCCGGTGATTCGTCGCAACGTGCTGGAGAATCCCGACTGGTACACCGCCTACACCCCCTACCAGGCCGAAGTCAGCCAGGGTCGCATGGAGGTGCTGCTCAACTTCCAGCAGATGGTCATCGACCTGACCGGCATGGAGCTGGCCAATGCCTCGCTGCTGGACGAGGCCACCGCCGCGGCGGAGGCCATGGCCATGTCGCGCCGCGTGTCGAAGTCGCGCAGCAACACCTTCTTCGTCGACCAGGACTGCCATCCGCAGACCATCGCGGTGGTGCGCACCCGCGCCGAGTCGATGGGCTACGAGCTGAAGATCGGCGACCCGGCCAAGGCAGCCAGGGAGGACTGCTTCGGCGTGCTGCTGCAGTATCCCGGCAGCAGCGGTGCGCTGCGCGACCCGCGCAAGGTCATCGAGGCGGCGCATGACAACGGCGCGCTGGTCACCGTGGCCGCCGACATCCTGGCCCTGGCCCTGGTCACGCCGCCGGGCGAGATGGGCGCCGACATCGTGGTCGGCAGCACCCAGCGCTTCGGCGTGCCGATGGGCTACGGCGGCCCGCATGCCGCCTTCTTCGCCACCCGCGATGCCTACAAGCGATCCACTCCCGGTCGCATCATCGGCGTTTCCCAGGATGCCCAGGGACGTCGCGCACTGCGCATGGCGCTGCAGACCCGCGAGCAGCACATCCGCCGCGACAAGGCCACCTCCAACATCTGCACCGCGCAGGTGCTGCTGGCGGTGCTTTCCGCGCTGTACGCCATGTACCACGGCGAGGACGGCATCCGCACCATTGCCCACCGTGTTCACCGCATGGCCTGCATCTTCGCCGCCGGCGTCAAGCGCAACGGCTACAAGCTGGTGCACCGGCATTTCTTCGACACCGTGCTGATCCACGCCCCCGGCCAGGCCGGGCGCATCGCTGCCCGTGCCCGCGAAGCCAACATCAACCTGCGCGTGGTGGATGCCGACCATGTCGGCGTCTCCTTCGACGAGACCACGCGGCGGGAGAACCTGATGACCCTGTGGGGCGTGTTCGCCACCTCGGCGCCACGCAAGCTGGACATCGACCGGCTCGACAAGAGCGCCAAGGAAGCCGTTCCTGACAGCCTTGCCCGGGAAAGCCGCTTTCTCACCAACGAGGTCTTCAGCCTGTATCATTCCGAGACCGAGATGATGCGCTACCTGCGACGGGTGGCGACCAAGGACGTCACCCTCGGTCGCAGCATGATCCCGCTCGGCTCGTGCACCATGAAGCTCAATGCCACCTCCGAGCTGCTGCCGCTGGGCTTCCGCGACTTCACCGCCCTGCACCCCTTCGCACCCCTCGACCAGACCCAGGGCTACCAGCAGCTGTTCGAGGAACTCGAGGACATGCTCTGCGAGGTGACCGGCTTCGACGCCATCTCCCTGCAGCCCAATGCCGGCTCCCAGGGCGAGTATGCCGGCCTGCTGTGCATCCGCGCCTATCATCGCGCCAACGGCGAAGCGCATCGCAACATCTGCCTGATCCCCTCCTCCGCCCATGGCACCAACCCGGCCAGCGCGGTGATGGCAGGCATGAAGGTGGTGGTGATCGGCTGCGACGACGACGGCAACATCGACGTCGAGCAACTGCGCCAGACCGCCGCCAGGCACAGCGAGCAGCTGGCCGCGCTGATGGTCACCTACCCGTCCACCCACGGCGTGTTCGAAGTAGCCATCCGCGACATCTGCAAGATCATCCATGACAACGGCGGCCAGGTATACATGGACGGCGCCAACCTCAACGCGCTGGTCGGCCTGTGCCGACCGGCGGAGATCGGCGCCGACGTGGCCCACATCAACCTGCACAAGACCTTCGCCATTCCCCATGGCGGCGGTGGACCGGGCATGGGACCGATCGGGGTGAAGACCCACCTGGCGCGCTTCCTGCCCGACCATCCGGTGGTGGGCGGCATCAACCCCGCCGCCGGCGGGCGGGCCACCATCGGCGCGGTGTCGGCGGCACCGTGGGGCTCGGCCAGCATCCTGCCGATTTCCTGGGCCTACATGACCATGATGGGCAGCGAGGGCCTGCGTCGCGCCACCGAGATCGCCATTCTCAACGCCAACTACATCGCGCGGCGCCTGGACCCGCACTACCCGGTGGTCTACCGCGGCAAGAACGGCCTGGTGGCCCACGAGTGCATCATCGACCTGTCCGCCTTCAAGGACACCACCGGGGTCACCGTGGAAGACGTCGCCAAGCGGCTGGTGGACTACGGCTTCCATGCGCCGACCATGTCCTGGCCGGTCCACGACAGCCTGATGATCGAACCCACCGAGAGCGAGAGCAAGCAGGAGATCGACCGCTTCTGCGATGCCATGATCCACATCCGCGAGGAGATTCGGCGCATCGAGAAAGGGGAGTTCGATCGCGACGACAACCCGCTGGTGAATGCGCCGCATGCCTACCACCTGCTGGTCGCCGACAAGTGGGATCATCGCTACGATCGCGAAACCGCCTTCTTCCCCACCGACGCGGTTCGCACCGACAAGTTCTGGCCGCCGGTGGGCCGGGTGGACAACGTCTACGGCGACAAGAACCTGGTCTGCACCTGCCCGCCGGTGGAGGCCTACCGTTGACCACGCCGCCGCGCAAGGTGGTCGCCGGCGAGAAGCTGCGCGACGCCGACAAGATGGCCCGGGTGCCGGTGCGCTTCGAGCCCACCGAGCGCGGCCGGCAACTGCGCAAGCCGGCCTGGATCCGCGCGCGCTTTCCCGGTTCACCACAGGTGGTGGCGTTGAAGCGCAAGCTGCGCGCCAACAACCTGGTGACGGTGTGCGAGGAGGCCAGCTGTCCGAACCTCGGCGAGTGCTTTGCCGCCGGCACCGCCACCTTCATGATCATGGGCGAGGTCTGCACCCGACGTTGCCCGTTCTGCGATGTCGCCCATGGCCGGCCGCTGCCGCTGGACGAGGAAGAGCCCGGGCGGCTGGCCGCTGCCGTGCACGACATGGGCCTGTCCCACGTGGTCATCACCTCGGTGGACCGCGATGACCTGCGCGACGGCGGCGCCACGCACTTCACCCGGTGCATCCGCGCCATCCGCGAACGCGCGCCGTCGGTACGCGTGGAAGTCCTGACACCGGACTTTCGCGGCCGTGCCGAACGCGCCCTGGACATCCTCGCGACGGAACCGCCGGACGTGTTCAACCACAACCTGGAGACGGTGCCGCGGCTGTACGACATTGCCCGGCCGGGCGCCGACTACGCACAGTCGCTGTCGCTGCTGCGCGACTTCGCCCAGCGCTGTCCCGGCATACCGACCAAGTCCGGGCTGATGCTGGGTCTTGGCGAAGACGACGAGGAGATCGTCCAGGTACTGGAAGACCTGCGTGCACACCAGGTCGGGATGGTCACCCTCGGCCAGTACCTGCAGCCGAGCCTGCATCACCTGCCGGTATCGCGCTACGTCACGCCGCAGGCCTTCGACGCCCTCGCCGCCCGTGGCCGGGAGATGGGCTTCGCCAACGTCGCCGCCGGCCCCATGGTGCGCTCCTCCTACCACGCCGACCTGCAGGCCCACGGGCTGTAGCCACTGGCCACCGGGGTTTCCCGGCGGCCCTGCCCCTTGCCCGCCGCCGTCACTGGCGGCATGATGACGCGGGTCGATCCTGCACCGGCGAGGTGCACCATGAGGGCATGCGAGCCATTGCTGGGCAGCGCCTGCGTCCTGCTGGCGGTGTTCCTGGTCCACCACGTGCTGTGGCCGGCGGACGTGCCGACACCCGGCACGCCGCTGCCGCCTGCATCGGTGCAGCAGGCCAGCGACGACATCCCGTCCTCGCCGCCTGACACCGATACACCGCCATCGCGCCTGGCCGTCGCCGAACGCACCCTCACCGGCGACGCGCGCAGGCAGATCGCCCCCTGGCTCGCGGACGGTCGCTACCACGTTGCCCGTCGACACCTGCTCGATCGTGCCGCGGCCGCCAGCCACAACCACCGCCCGCGCCTGCTCGGCGCGCTGCTCACGTTGCTCGGCGAGGTGTCCATCGAGGCACGCGACTTCGGCGCCGCGCGACTCTACCTGGCAGAAGCCCTGACCCTGTTCGGCGAGCTGGCGGACGGCATCGGCCAGGCCCACGTGCATGCCCAGCTCGGTCACCTGCACATCCGATCACGGGCAGTGGCCCGCCATGCCGGACAGGCCTATGACCGCCTGCTGCTGGCCCGCTTCCAGTTGTCCCGACAGGCGCACGACGCGGCGGAACGGAACCTGCGCCTGGCCATCGATGCCAGCATCGACATCGATCGCCATGCCACCGCGGCCAGCGCGCTGGTCACCCTGGCGCGACTGTACCGGGAGCGCGGCCAGGTCGCCGATGCCGAGCAGGCACTGCTCGGCGCGGTTCGCTTCCACGCCGCATCCGGTCGATCCCAACAGGCGCAGCACCTGCTGGAACAACTGCAACGGGCGGGCGTCGACCACGGGCGACTGCACCGCGCACGCGTGGAGATGGCGCGCGCGCTTCGACAGTACGAACACGACACCCGGCAATGGCGGCAGGCACGCGAGTACCAGTCGTTGTACGCCTATTACCGACATGCCGGGCACGAGGAACGCGCATGGCGCTTCCGGCTGCGCGCCGCGGATTCGCTGGCCCGCATCTCGTCGCGTGCGATGTACTTTCGACAAGCGGACGTGATGGCCATTCTCTACAACGCCAACCGCGACATGGAACGCGCAACACGCAACGTGGAACAGGCCAGCCGGTTGTTCGCACAACATGGCGAACCGTTGCTGGCCGAACGCGTGGCCGGCTGGCGTGAATACATTTACTGAAAGCGCATTCACTGTATTGGTAAATCAGGCCATTCGAATATTCTTGAACGGCATCGTTTCATCGCAGGAAACAAATAACTGAAAACGGCACCGTATGAGGGCATGTGCATGCCCTGTTTTAATGCACCGCACCATTTGCAAACGTTGTCGCAACCTCGAATGATTGACCCGGCTTCATGCCTCGTTCATCCTCCACGGTCAGATCTTTTTGATCTATAATCCAACACGCTTCTAGATCTCGGGGAAGGATCAATAAACTCGACAATCCGGATTCACGCCTTGAGATTCATTACAGAGGTGTTTGATCAATACATACGCGATTAGGAGAGTACCCTATGAAACTGCTGTCTCTAGCAGCTTGCACCACCGCCATTGTTTCCGTGTCCTTCGCGGCCGCCACCCAGGCAGCGACGCTGGACGACGTGAAGGCGAAGGGCGCCGTTACCTGCGGTGTCAGCCAGGGACTGCCCGGCTTCTCCAACCCGGATTCCGAGGGCAAGTGGAGTGGCCTGGACGTCGACAGTTGCCGTGCCGTTGCCGCTGCCGTGTTCGGCGATGCCGGCAAGGCGGAGTTCAAGCCGCTGTCCGCCAAGACGCGCTTCACCGCGCTGACCTCCGGCGAGATCGACATGCTGCCGCGCAACACCACCGAGACCATGAGTCGCGATGCCCAGCACGGCAACTTCGTCGGCATCAACTACTATGATGGCCAGGGCTTCCTGGTGCGCAAGGATCTTGGCGTCAGCAGCGCCAAGGAACTCGGCGGCGCCGCGGTGTGCACCAACACCGGCACCACCACCGAGCTGAACGTGGCCGACTACTTCCGTTCCCAGGGCATGGAGTACACCGTGGTCGCCTTCGAGAAGGCGGACGAAGTGGTCGCGGCCTATGACGCCGGCCGCTGCGACGTGTACACCACCGACCAGTCGGGCATCGCCGCGCAGCGCACCAAGCTGTCCGATCCTTCGGCCCACGTGATCCTGCCGGAGATCATTTCCAAGGAGCCCCTTGGCCCCATGGTTCGCCATGGCGATGACCAGTGGTTCGACATCGTGAAGTGGTCGCTGAACTGCATGGTCAACGCCGAGGAAGCCGGCATCACCTCCGCCAACGTCGACGAGATGGCCGGTTCCGACAACCCGAACATCAAGCGTCTGCTCGGTGCCGAGGGTGACCTGGGCCAGTTGCTGGGCCTGCCCAACGACTACTGCCACCAGATCGTGAAACAGGTGGGTAACTACGGCGAGAGCTTCGACCGCAACGTCGGTCCGGACACCCCGCTCGGACTGGAGCGCGGCCTGAACGCGCTGTGGAACGACGGCGGCATCATGTACGCCGCACCGGCCCGCTAAAGACCACGAAGATGTACGCTGAAGGCACTTGAAAAAGTGCCTTCAGCATTTTCGCCGGCGCGAAATCACGATAACGAAGACAGGAAGCGGGGAGTCATCGATGGCTGACACACACTCCGGCGCGCCGCCCAGGACGGGTGGCATCTCGCTCAGTGACAAGCAGACAAGGGGGGTTGTCTACCAGGTTCTGACCATCGCCATGGTGGTCTACGCGATCTGGTGGATCATAGACAACACCGCCACCAACATGGAAATCCGGAACATCCGTTTCGGTTTCGAATTTCTTTCCACCGAGGCTGGCTTCGGCATCATCCAGTCGCTGATCGACTACAACGAGTCGTCCAGCTACGGCCGGGTGTTCCTGGTCGGGCTGCTCAACACCCTGATCGTCGCCATCGTCGGTTGCATCCTCGCCACCCTGCTCGGCTTCGTCGTCGGCGTCGGGCGGCTGAGCCGGAACTGGCTGATTCGCCAGATCTCCACCGTCTACGTGGAAACGCTGCGCAACATCCCGTTGCTGCTGCAGATCTTCTTCTGGTACCACGCGGTACTCAAGCCCCTGCCCGGGCCACGCGACGTTCATCAAAAAGGCGAGGAGATCTGGTACTCGCTCACCAACAACGGCTTGATGGTCGCCAAGCCGGTGCCCGAGAGCGGCTTCATCGTCTGCGTGATCGCCTTCATTGCCGGCATCGTCGGCACCGTGCTGGTGAAGCGCTGGGCACACAAGCGCCAGATGGCCACCGGCCAGCAGTTCCCCGTGTTCCTGACCAGTCTTGGCCTGATCCTCGGTATCCCGCTGCTGGTCTTCCTGGTCATGGGTCTGCCGCTGTCGCTGCAGCCTGGCGAGATGGGCACCTTCCGGCCGGCCAACGGCATCGGGCTGAACGTCATTCCCGAGTTCATCGCCCTGCTGCTTGCCCTGGTCGCCTACACCGCGGCCTTCATTGCCGAGATCGTGCGCGCGGGCATCCAGTCCGTCAGCCACGGCCAGACCGAGGCCTCCTATGCGCTTGGCCTGCGCCCGGGACCGACGCTGCGCCTGATCATCATTCCCCAGGCCCTGCGCGTCATCGTCCCGCCGCTGACCAGCCAGTACCTGAACCTGACCAAGAACTCCTCGCTGGCGACCGCCATCGCCTATCCGGATCTCGTCGCCACCTTCGCCGGCACGGTGCTCAACCAGACCGGCAAGGCGGTGGAGATCATCATGATGACCATGTTCGTCTACCTGGCGATCAGCCTGCTGACCTCCATGTTCATGAACTGGTACAACGCACGCGTCAAACTGGTGGAGCGCTAGTCATGGAAGGATCAAAGAACAGCCATCGCGGCATCGTCAACGAAACCATCCTGCCGGACATGGATCCGCCGGCCTCCACCATCGGCGTCATCGGCTGGCTGCGGGAGAACCTGTTCAGCAGCGTCAGCAACTCCATTCTCACCGTGATCGGCATCCTGCTGCTGGCATGGACGGTGCCACCGATCCTGAACTGGTCCCTGTTCGATGCCGTCTGGAGTGGCGGCAGCGACGCCTGCCGCGCCAATCCAGACGCCGCCTGCTGGACCTTCGCCGGGGCCTGGTGGGAGTTCTTCATCTACGGCTTCTACGACAAGGCCGAGGTCTGGCGCATCGACCTGACCCTGTGGGTCCTCTACGTCGGCGTCGCCTTCGTGGTGGTGGACGACAATGCCCGCCACACCCGCCCGGTCTCCACCATCCTCGGCTTCATCATCGCCATCGCCTCGATGCTGTTCATCTCGGCGATGATCCAGCATGGCGCGCCGACCCTGTGGATCATGATCGGCGGACTGCTGACCGTCGGCCTGGTGGTGTGGGCCTGGAACCTGCCCACGGGACGCAGTCGCATCGGCCTGTTGATGCTGTTCGCCTACCCGGTGCTGGTGTACTTCATGCTCGGTGGCGGCGTCTTCGGGCTGAAGGAAGTCCCCACCAGCGACTGGGGCGGATTCTCGCTCACCCTGGTGATCGCCATCACCGGCATCGTCGCCTCCCTGCCCATCGGCATCCTGTTGGCCCTGGGACGACGCTCGGAAATGCCCGCCCTGCGACTGGTCTCGACGCTGTTCATCGAGTTCTGGCGTGGCGTGCCGTTGATCACGGTGCTGTTCATGGCCAACTTCATGCTGCCGCTGTTCGCACCGGCCGGCGCCGACATCGACCAGTTGCTGCGCGCCCTCATCGGCGTCGCCCTGTTCGCCTCGGCCTACATGGCCGAGGTGGTGCGTGGCGGCCTGCAGGCGATTCCCAAGGGCCAGTACGAAGGCGCCATGTCCCTCGGCCTGTCCTACTGGAAGATGATGGGCCTGATCGTCATGCCGCAGGCGCTGAAGATCGTCATTCCGGGCATCGTCAACACCTTCATCGGCCTGTTCAAGGACACCACGCTGGTGCTGATCATCGGCCTGCTCGACTTCCTGAGCTCGGTGCAAACCGCGACCACCAACCCGGAATGGTCGATTCGCTCGGTGCCCTACACCGGCTATCTGTTCGTGGCCGTGGTGTTCTGGCTGCACTGCTACGGCATGGCCTGGTACAGCAGACACCTGGAAAACAAGCTGCACACCGGTCACAAACGCTAGCGACGGGGCGGCGAAGCCGCCCACGCAACAGAGGAATACCCGATGAATGAACAAACGCCCACGGTGAACACCACGAAGATGCAGATCAGCGACGAGGTCGTGATCCGGATCGAGAACATGAACAAGTGGTACGGCGCCTTCCACGTACTCAAGGACATCAATCTCGAGGTCAACCGCGGCGAGCGCATCGTCGTCTGCGGGCCTTCCGGTTCCGGCAAATCGACCATGATCCGTTGCATCAACCGGCTGGAGGAACACCAGCAGGGCCACATCTACGTCGACGACATCGAGCTCAGCAACAACCTGAAGAACATCGATGCCATTCGACGCGAGGTCGGCATGGTGTTCCAGCACTTCAACCTGTTCCCGCACCTGACCGTGCTCGACAACTGCACGCTGGCGCCGATCTGGGTGAAGAAGACCTCCAAGAAGGAGGCCGAGGAAGCGGCCATGCACTACCTGGAGCGGGTCAAGATCCCGGAACAGGCGCACAAGTATCCCGGCCAGCTCTCCGGCGGCCAGCAGCAGCGCGTGGCCATTGCCCGCAGCCTGTGCATGAGCCCGAAGATCATGCTGTTCGACGAACCGACCTCGGCGCTGGACCCGGAAATGATCAAGGAAGTGCTCGACACCATGATCCAGCTGGCCGAGGAAGGCATGACCATGATCTGCGTGACCCACGAGATGGGCTTCGCCAAGACGGTGGCCAACCGCGTCATCTTCATGGATGGCGGCCAGATCATCGAGCAGAACGAACCCAACGAGTTCTTCGACAACCCGCAGCACAGCCGCACCAAGCTGTTCCTGAGCCAGATCCTCGCCCACTAGCCTGCCTCTCCCCGGGGCGGCCAGGCCGCCCCGGGCCGACTTCCCCCCTTGATCGACCGCCTTGCCGCGGGCATATTGGCAGTTGCCACGCCTGCCCCGAGTTCGCTTATCGCCATGCCCGACGCCCCCACCTACGCGTACATCCGGGAGGGATTCGCCTTCCTGCCCGACTGGGAGTCCCGCTACCAGTTCATCGACGATCTTGGCGGCATGCTGCCGCCCATGGACGAAGCACTGAAGGTGGATGACAACCGCGTGCACGGCTGCATGAGCCTGGTCCACGTACATGCCACCCGGCGCGCCGACGGCATCATCGAGATCACCGGCGACTGCGACACCGCCACCATCAAGGGCGTGGTGGCCATCATCATCGCCATCTACCGGGGTCTCGATGCGAAGCAGGTGCTCGACATCGACGCCGACGAACGCTTCGAGGCGCTCGGCCTGTTCGACCACCTGAGTCCCACCCGGCACGTCGGCGTCTACGCCATCGTCGAGCAGATCCGCCGCCAGGTCGCCGCGCTGGCCTGACGCCAGCCCTGCGGTCGCGGAATCGTCATTGTTCCCGCGCCATCGTCGCGTCCGGGATTGGCGAGGGGGATGCCGGCGTTTATAGTGGTTCCGGCCAATCTGGCGGAACCCGGTCGCGTGGCTCACCGCCGGTCGTACCCCTGGTGCTCGCGACTCCCGGGGTACTCGAACAACACCTACCCGACGGGAGAACCTCGATGAACTCATCACTGCCGAGCAAGGCCAGCGCGGTCGTCATCGGCGGCGGCGTGACCGGCGCCAGCGTTGCCTACCACCTCGCCCGGCTCGGCTGGCAGGACGTGGTGCTGCTGGAACGACGGCAGTTCGCCTGTGGCACCACCTGGCATGCCGCCGGGCTGATCGGCACCATGCGCGCCAACGAGAGCCACGCGCGACTGTGCGAGTACTCCATGTCGCTGCTGGCCGAACTGGAGGCCGAGACCGGGCAGTCCACCGGCTTCCGCCAGGTCGGCAGCCTGACCATCGCCCACAGCGAAGCGCGGTTCGAGGAACTCAAACGGGTCGCGTCGATGAACAACGCCTTCGGCGTGACCCGGGTGGACATGGTCACGGTGGAAGAGATCGCCTCGCTGTTTCCGCTCATCGACACCACCGGGCTGCTCGGCGGCAGCTACGTGGCCAAGGACGGCAAGGCCAGCCCCATCGATGTTACCAATGCCTTCATCAAGGGAGCGCGGCAGCGTGGCGTCAAGTGCCTGGAAGGCATCGAGGTGCGCGAAGTCACCGCCAGCGGCGGGCGGGTCACCGGCGTTGCCACCGACCAGGGACATGTCGCCACCGACTTCGTGGTCAATGCCGGCGGCATGTGGGCTCGCCACCTGGCCCGTGCCAACGGCGTCAGCATTCCGCTGCATGCCGCCGAGCACTACTACGCGGTGACCGAGAAGGACGAGGCCTTTCACCCCGACCTGCCGGTGCTTCGCGACCACGACAAGTGCGCCTACTACCGCGAGGACGCGGGCAGCCTCCTGGTCGGCGCCTTCGAGAAGAACGCCCTGGCCTGGGGCATGCAGGGGATTCCGGCGGATTTCTGCTTCGACGAATTGGAAGGACACGTCGAGCAGCAGCTCTACCCGGTACTGGCCGACGCCATGGAGCGCATCCCCAGGCTGGCGGACATCGGCTGGCGCAAGTTCTTCTGCGGGCCGGAGTCCTTTACCCCCGACGACCAGTTCCATGTCGGCGAGGCCCCGGAGCTGCGTGGCTACTTCGTCGCCTGCGGCTTGAACAGCGTCGGCATCCAGACATCCGGGGGTCTCGGCAAGGCCTGTGCCGAGTGGATGCACCGCGGCCACCCGCCCATGGACCTGTGGGCCAACGACATCCGCCGCATGTACCCGTTCATGGCCAACGACCGCTTCATCCGCGAGCGGGTCACCGAGACCCTCGGCCTGCTCTACGACAATCACTATCCCTACAAGCAGTTCGAGACCGCCCGCAACGTGCGTCACTCCCCGGTGCATGAACGCCTGCTTGCCCACCGCGCCTGCTTCGGCACCGCGGCCGGCTGGGAACGACCCAACTGGTTCGCCCCGCCGGGGGTGGAGCCACGCTACGCGTACAGCTTCGGCCGGCAGAACTGGTTCGAGTACTCGGCGGCCGAGCACCGCGCCGCGCGCGAGTCGGTGGCGCTGTTCGACCAGTCGAGCTTCTCCAAGTACCTGGTCACCGGCCGCGACGCCTGTGCCTGCCTGCAGAGGATCTCCTCGGCGGATGTCGATGTCGCGCCGGGCAAGGTGGTGTATACCCACTGGCTGAACGAGCGTGGCGGCATCGAGGCCGACCTCACCGTGACCCGGATCGCCGAGCACGAGTACTGGGTGGTCAGCGGTGCCGCGGTGACCCGACGGGATCTCGACTGGCTTTCACGGAACATCGACGACGAGGCCCGCTGCACGGTGCTGGACATCACCTCCGCCTGGGCGGTGTTCGGCGTCATGGGACCGCGCAGCCGCGCCCTGCTGGCACCGCTGCTGGACGTCTCCCTGGACACCGCGGCCTTTGCCTTCGGTACCAGCCAGCCCATCGAGCTTGGCTATGCGCGGGGACGCGCCATGCGGGTGTCCTATGTCGGCGAGCTCGGCTACGAGCTGTACATTCCGGTGGACATGGCCCGCCACGTCTTCGACCTGCTCATGGAAGGCGATGACCGTCCGGTGCTGGCCGGCATGCATGCACTGGACTCGGCCCGGATCGAGAAGAAGTTTCTCCACTACGGCCACGACATCGGCGACGAGGACACGCCGCTGGAAGCCGGTGCGGGCTTCGTCTGCGCCCTGGACAAGGGGAATTTCATCGGTCGCGAGGCCATCTGCCGCCAGCGCGATGCGGGCAGCCACCTGCGCAAGCGGCTGCTGCAGTTCCTGCTCGACGATCCCGGCGAGATGCTCTACCACCACGAACCCATCCTGCGCGACGGCCAAGTGGTCGGTCACCTCACCTCCGGCAACTTCGGCCACACCCTGGGCGCCTCGGTGGGACTGGGCTACGTGCGCTCCGAGGAAGACATCGACGCCGCGGCGGTGGCAGCCAGCCAGTGGCAAATCGATGTCGGTGGTCGCATCATCGATGCCCGGGCCAGCCTGCGGGCCCTGTACGACCCGGGCGGGGAGAAGGCCCGCACCTAGCTTCCCGGCCGTCCGGCCGGGCGTTCCGCCCCGCGACCCGCGGGCAGGCGCTGGCCCGGTCCGTCTCGCTAGCGGGTTTGCCCTGCAGTGTCGGCGCGGACCGGGGCCGCCTCCGCCCTGCCCGGGTGGAACAGGGAGTAGACCGCCGGGATCAGTACCAGGGTGACCAGCGTCGATACCGCCAGGCCACCGACCACCGCGCGGGCCATCGGCGCCTGGGCATCGGAACCTTCGCCGATGCCCAGCGTCAACGGTGCCAGCGCGAGGATGGTGGTCAGCGTGGTCATCAGCACCGGGCGCAGGCGACGGCGGCCGGCCTCGGCCAGCGCGGCATTGGTCTCCATGCCCGCGGCCCGGAACTGGCCGGCCTGGTCCACCAGCAGGATGGCATTGTTGACCACGATGCCGCCGAGCATGATGCAGCCGATGCCAGACTGCAGGTTCAGCGTGGTGTCGGTCAGGAACAGGGTCAGCACTACCCCGGTGGCGGCGAAGGGCACCGAGAACATCACCACCAGCGGATCGCGGAAGGATTCGTACTGCGACGCCAGCACCATGTACACCAGCAGCAGGGCCAGCACCAGCGAGATCACCATCTCGCGAAAGGACTTCTGCTGTTCCTCGTAGTTGCCGGCAATCAGGGTGTCGTAGCCCACCGGGCGCGGAATGCTGTCCAGCCGAGCCTGGATGTCCGCGGCCACCGACCCGAGGTCGCGGCCGGAGACGTTGGCGGTGACCGTCACCAGGCGTTGCTGGTCCTTGCGCTCGATGGTCACCGGCCCGCTGCCGCTGCGCGTGTTGACCAGGTTGCGCAGCGCCACCAGCTCGCCGTCCGGGGTGCGCACGGTGAGGTCGAGGATCTCGTCCAGCGAGCGCTGCTCGGCATCCGCCAGCTGCACCAGGATGCGGTAGGAGTCGCCGCTGACGCGGTACTCCCCGGCGGTGGAGCCGGCCACCGCGGTCTCGATCACCTCGGTGACGTCGCGCACGCTCAGGCCAAGGTCCGCCACCTTGTCGCGGTCGACCAGGATTTCCCGCTGCGGCAGGCCGGCGTCGCGGCTGAGCGCGACGTCGGTGACGCCGGGCACGTCGCCAATGCGCTCGTGCACCTCCCGTGCCAGCGCGGCAAGAATGTCCAGTTCGTAGCCACGCACCTCCACGGTGACGCCCTCGACGCTGGACAGCAGGCGTTCCAGCAGGAACTGCCCCTGCGGCGCGCGTACCCGGATCTTCATGCCCGGTATGGCGCCGTCGAGCAGCTTGCGCAGGTCCTCGGCGATGGCGGTGTTGGATCGCTCCCGCTCCGCCGCGGGCACCAGCGACAGGCGAATCTCGCCGTTGGCCTCGGAACGTCCCCAGGTGCCCGAAGGCGTCACGCTGACCACCGAGGACACCGTTTCCGGCACCGCGTCGTAGACCAGTTCCTCCATGATGCGGGTCTGGCGATCGATCAGTTCCAGGCGCGTGCCGACTTCCATCTCGCCGGTGACACGCACTTCGCCCTCGTCGCTGGGCGGGATGAACTCGCTGCCGAGCAGGGGCACCAGCCACAGGCTGGCGAGGAACACCGCGGTGGACACCACCAGGGTGGTGACCCGCCAGCGCAGTACCGAGGCCAGGATGTCGCGGTAGCCGTCCTCCATCGCCACCAGCAGGCCACGACGCGGGGCATCGGTGCGGGTGCCGCCGAGCAGCCGCGAGCCGAGCATCGGCACCAGGCTGAGGGACACCAGCAACGAGCACAGCAGGGAGAACATGATGACGTAGGCGAGCTCCTTGAACAGCACCCCGGACACGCCCTGCACGAAGATCAGCGGCAGGAAGATCACCAGCGTGGTGACGGTGCCCGCGATCACCGCCGAGGCCACCTCCGCCGAGCCCTTGATGGCCGCTTCCCGGGCCGAGTCGCCGAACTCCTGGCGTCGGCGAAAGATGTTCTCCAGCACCACCACCGAGCTGTCCACCATCATCCCCACGCCCAGCGCCAGGCCGCCCAGGGTCATCAGGTTGAGGGTGAAGCCGCCGAAGTAGAGCAGCGCGAAGGTGGCCACCACCGAGATCGGGATGGCCAGCGAGATCACCGTGGTGCTGCGCAGGTCACGCAGGAAGAACAGCAACACGAGAATGGCCAGCGAACCGCCGTAGAGCACCGACTGGGCGACGTTGGAAATGGCCCGCTCGATGAAGTTGCCCTGGTTGATGACCGGGATCACGTTGACCTGCGGGAAGGCGCGGTTGATTTCCTCGACTTCCTCGAGCACCCGCCTTGCCACCTCCACGGTGTTGTCGCCGGCCTGCTTGCGAATGGCCACGCGCAGCCCCTGCTCGCCGTTGACCCGCACGATGCGCGCCAGCTTCTCGTAGGTGTCGCGCACCACCGCCACCTGGCGCAGGGTGATCAGGGCGCCGTCGCTGCGGCCGATGACGGTGCCGCGGATCTGGTCGAGATCGGAGAACTCGGCCGGTGCGCGCAGGGTCACCTGGTAACGACCGTCCTCGATCTTGCCGGCGGGCAGATCCAGGTTGGCGTCGCGCAGCGCATCGAGGATGTCGTTCAACGGCAGCCCCAGGGCATTCACCCGGGCCGGGTCCAGCTCGATGCGCACCTCGCGGTTGAAGCCGCCCCACGGATCCACCTGGGCCACGCCGGGGATGCGCGAGAAACGGTAGCGAATCTGGTTCTCGACGATGCTGGTCAGTTCCACCGGGTCGAGCTTGCTGGAAATGCCGAGGATCACCACCGGGAAGCTGTCGACGTCGAACTTGCTCACCCGCACGCTGCCGATCTCGTCGGGCAGTTCGCTGATCTCGTCCTCGATGGTGGCGCGGACCTCCGTGGCCGCGGCATCGACGTTAGTGCCCCAGTCGAAACTCACCCGCAGCCGGCTGTTGCCCTCGTAGGACTGCGACGTCATCTCCACCACGCCAGGCACGGTGGAGACGATCTCCTCGACGATCTGCGTGACCAACCGTTCCATCGCCACCGGGTCGGCACCGTCGTAGTTGGTGCGCACCGAGATGGTGGGCAACTCGATGCTGGGCAGCAGGTCGATGCGCAGGTGGGTCAGCGCGACGGCGCCAAGCACCATCACCGCCAGCGTCACCATGAGGGTAAAGACCGGGCGGTTGACGCTGGCCCGGGCGAGGCTCACTGGCGGCCCCCGTCGACGCTGACCGCCGAGCCGTCATCCAGCAACTGGTGGCCCAGTGTCACCACCTGGCCGGCGATGTCGGTATTGCGCAGTTCCACCCGGTTGCCCTCGCTGATGCCCGTTTCCACCCCTTGCCAGGCGACGCGGGAACCGTCTTCGGACACCTGGAAGACACCGGTTTCCCCGCCGCGCACCACCAACGCCATGGACGGTACCATGACCGCGTCCTCGTGCCGCTCGAGTTGCACCGAGGCACGCACGAACATGCCCGGCTTCAATCGAAGCTCCGGATTGGGTACGCGCAGTTCCACCCGCGCCTGGCGGGCGTTCTCGCGAAACACCGGGGCGATGCGACTGATCTCGGCGGGAAAGACTTCGCCGGGATAGGCATCGGTGCGGATGTCCACCGATTGCCCGACTTCCAGCAGGCCGTAGTCCCGCTCGGTGACGAAGAACACCGCCACCACCGGGTCGAGTTCAACGATGCGCAGCAAAGGCGCGTTGGCGGCCACCGTCTCGCCCTCGTCGACATAGCGCTCGGCCACCACGCGCACGTTGCTGCCACCGCGCCAGCCGGCGGTGACATTGGAATAGCCCAGCCGGATGCGCGCGGTTTCCACCGCCGCCTGGGCCCGCGTCAACTGGGCACGGGTCACGTCGACGTGGGCGACACGGGCGAGCTGGCTGGCCTTGGCGGCGTCCCGCTCGGCTTCGGAACTGACGCCCCGCGCGCGCAGGGTCTCGATCCGTGCCAGGTCGCGCTCGGAGATGGCCAGCAGGCTGTTGGCCTCGGCCAGGTTGGCCTCGGCCACGGCGAGGTCGGCGCGGGCCTGGGTCAACGCCTGCTCGTACTCGGCATTGTCCATGCGTGCCACCACCTGGCCCCGCTCGACGGCGTCGGACAGGTCGACACCGATTTCCTCGATGCGGCCGCTGACCTTCGGCGCCACCACGAACTCCTCGAAGGCGGCGAGGGTGCCGGTGAACTGTCGGCGCAACTCGATCGGACCCCGCTCCACCGTGGCCACCTCCACCGGCACCACGCGGGATGCCGACGGCCGTTCCGGGCTGGACGCGCTGACTTCCTGCAGACGTTCGTACACCTGCCAACCCACCGCCCCGGCGGCGCCCAGCACAATCAGTCCCACCAGGGTTTTTCCGGCGCTCATCGGGTCTATCGTCACCTCATGGGAATCCAGTGGCGCAACACGCGGTCACCTGCCCGCCCCCCGGACAAGGCTCGAATCACGGTGCCGATCGCCCTTCACCCTCGCGGGTCATCATAGCAGTGCGATGCGAACGAGAAAGCTTACCACTCGGACACACTTGCACCATGGCGGGCCACGAAGCGTGGCGTCTAGCCGCCCTTCACCGCCGGCAGCATCATCACCTCGTCGCCCTCGGCCAGCCGATGACGATGACGGTCCGCCGGCGGCACCATGTCGCCGTTGACCGCGGTCAGCGCCACCCGCGAGCCGAAGGGCAAGGCCGCGAGCAGATCCGACACGGTGGCACCGTCGGCAACGTCGTAGGCGGCCGTGTCGGCGTCGTCGAGGGCGTCGTCGAGCTCTCCGGCCAGGTCAAGCCGGATCTTCACGCATCACGCCCGCAAGGTCCAGCCGTCGCAACAGCTCTTCGGTGGGAACACCGTCGGCTGTCCAACCGCGTTCGGCGTAGTACTCCGGCAGCATGCGATCCAGCTCGCATACCTTGCCGCGCGCGGTCCCGGAAGGCGCCGGCTCGTTCAGCAGGCGTGGCGGCAGGGTATCGTCGGCGGCGGTCAGCCCGGCACGCAGGTTGAACAGCCGTTCGAGGTTCCAAATGCGTTCGCCGGCGTCGTGCAGGCGCTGCGCCGTCCAGCTGCCTTCGCAGGCCGCGTCCATCTGCTCGGCGAGATCTTCAAGATTCCAGGCCGAGGCGGTGAACAGGCAGATGCCCACCGAGTCGATGGCGGCGATGTCGTCCTGGGAGTGCTTGCACGGCTTCGCCTTGCCCTTGCCACTGACGTCTTCCATGTCTTCGTTGAAGGTGTCGTGGCGCAGGTGGCAGGCACCGCGGTTGCCGGTGGCATAGCCCAGCCCCATGCCCTGCAGGGCACGGGAATCGTAGCCGGCGAATTCCTGGCCCTTGACCACCATGGCCAGCTCCGGGCGCCCGTACTTCTCGCACAGGCGCTTGGAACCGAGCGCCAGCTCGCGGCCGAAGCCCTCGTACTTGCCGGTCTTCTCCGCCATCACCGTCAATGCCTCGGCATTGCCGAAACGCAGTTCGATGCCGTCGGTCTGGTCCTGGTCGATCAGGCCCAGCTCGTACAGTTCCATCGCCGCCGCCAGGGTGACGCCGAAGGAGATCGGGTCCATGCCGTGCTCGTTCATCATGTAGCCGGCGAAGGTCAGCGCGTCGAGATCGTCCACGCCCACCACCGGGCCGAAGGCGAAGGCGGTCTCGTACTCCAGCCCGCCGGAGGCGTGCCAGTACTCCTTGCGGTTGACCACCGAGAAATGCTGCGGATCGATATGGGCGATGCGGCCGCAGGCGATGGTGCAGCCGAAGCAGGCCTTGTTGGTCAGCAGGTTGCGATGACCATCGCGACCGGTGGCCACCACCGCCTTGGGGTTGATGCGGTCCACGCCCTCGAACTGCACTTTCTGGAAGTTGTTGGTGGGCAGGCCGCCGAACTTCTGCATCACGTCGATCATGGACAAGGTGCCATGCCGGGTCAGCGAACGGCGTCCGCTGTCGGCGAACAGCTTCTCGTTCTTCGCCGTGGCCACGCCGAGGAAGCGTGCCGGGTCGTGCACGGTGACCCCGCGGGTGCCGCGCGCCGCCACCGCCTTGAGGTTCTTCGAGCCCATCACCGCGCCGACGCCGGAGCGGCCGGCGGCCCGGTGCAGGTCGTTGACGATGCAGGCATAGTAGACGCCGCGCTCACCGGCGACGCCGATGGAGGCCACCTTCATGTCCTCGCTGCGGTAGCGCGCCTTGATGGTTTCCTCGGTCTTCCACACCGTCTGGCCCCACAGGTCCCCGGCGTCGCGCAGGCTGACTTCGTCGTCCTCCACCACCAGGTAGACCGGACGCGGGGAGCGGCCGGTGATGATCATAAGGTCGTAGCCGCAGAACTTCAGCTCGGCGCCGAACTTGCCGCCGGAGTTGGAACAGGCGATGGCCCCGGTCAGCGGACCCTTGGTGACCACGCAGTAGCGGCCACTGGTGGAAACCAGCGTGCCGCCCAGCGGGCCGGTGGCGAAGATCAACGTGTTCTCCGGCGACAGGGCATCCACCGCCGGGTCCATGCTTTCCACCAGGTAGCGGGTGGCGAGGCCACGACCGCCGATGTACTCGTTCGCCCATTGCCGGTTCAATGGTTCGGCGCGGCACTCGCCGCTGGTCAGGTCTACCCGGAGTACCTTGCCTTGCCAGCCCATGTCAGTTGACCTCCCCTGCCGCCGGGGCATGGGCGCTGCGGGCAAACAGCCCGGGCGCGATGCCCTCCGGTGGCACATCGTAGCCGATGGCATCGGTGGGACACACCGACGCGCACTTGGGATCGCCACCGCACAGGTCGCACTTGTCGACCTTGCCGGTCTGCGGGTTGAAGGCCAGGGTGCCGTAGGGACAGGCGGCGATGCAGACGCGACAGCCGACACAGGTCGACTCGTCCACCTCGCGGGCACCGGTCAGTGCGCTGATGCCGATGGCGTCTACCGGGCAGGCATGCAGGCACCAGGCGGCCTCGCACTGGGTACAGGCATAGGGGACGTTGTGCAGGCCGTGCTCGAACTCGAAGATGCGGATGCGTGACCGCGCCGGGTTGAACTCGCCGGTGTGTTCCAGCGAACAGGCCATTTCGCACTGCAGGCAGCCGGTGCACTTTTCCGGGTCGATGATGAGGGACTTGTGCATGCGTGATCTCGTCCAGCCGGGGTGTGGCCGGCGGTGAGCCGGTAGGGCTCGCCGCGGGTAGTTCGCCAACTCTACGCGATTCGCCGAGGCGGCGGAAGTGTGCTTGCGTGGCGCGCGGAAAGTGGTACAAAGTAGCTGCCTGTTTCCCGCCAACCCGCCAAGCCCTCGAATGCCCACCCTGATCCAGTCCCTGGCCGAAATCGTCGGTGCCAAGCACGTGCTGGCCGGCAACCATCCCGATGCACTGCCCTTCGTCGAGGAAGCGCGCGGCGACTACCAGGGCGATGCCCTCGCCGTGGTGCTGCCGGCGAATACCGGCGAGGTGGCCGCGGTGGTCCGGCTGCTGGCCGACGCCGGCGTGGCCATCGTGCCCCAGGGTGGCAACACGGGGCTGTGCGGCGGGGCGGTGGCCACGGCCGACGAGGTCATCGTCTCGCTGCGCAGGCTGAACCGCGTTCGCGAAGTGCGGCCGCTCGACGGCTTCCTCACGGTGGAGGCCGGCTGCATCCTGGCCGACGTGCAGCGCGCCGCGCGCGAGGCCGACCGCTTCTTCCCGGTGAGCCTGGGCGCCGAGGGAAGCTGCATGATCGGCGGCAACCTGTCCACCAATGCCGGCGGCATCAACGTGCTGCGCTACGGCAACAGCCGCCAGCAGGTGCTCGGGCTGGAAGTGGTGCTGGCCGACGGACGCACCTGGCATGGTCTCAAGCCCCTGTACAAGGACAACACCGGCTACGACGTCAAGCAGTGGTTCATCGGCGCCGAGGGGACCCTCGGCATCATCACCGCCGCCAGCCTGCGGCTGTACCCGTTGCCAGTGCGCTCGGTGTCCATCCTGCTCGGCTTCGATGCCCTGGCCGACTGCGTGCCACTGCTGTCGCTGGCCCGCATCCTGAGCGCGGACCAGTTGAGCAGCTTCGAGCTGATGCCCGACATCGCCATGCGCGCGGCGGCCGAACACGTGCCCGGCTGCGACAACCCCCTCGACGGCAGCCATCCCTGGTACATCCTGTGCCAGTTCGCCACCTCCTCCGAGGCGGTGGACGTGCAGGCCATGGCCACCCGTTTCCTGGAACAGGGCTTCGAGGCCGGCCAGGTGGCCGACGCGGTGATCGCCGACGGCGATGCCCGCGAGCAGGCGCTGTGGAAGATCCGCGAGGGCATCGTGCTGGCCCAGCGCAAGGCCGGTCGCTCGGTGAGCCACGATGTCTCGGTGCCCGTGTCGCGGGTGCCCGAGCTGATCGAGCGGGTGATCGCGGCGCTGCGCGAGCAGGCCCCGGGAGTACGGCCCTATCCCTTCGGCCACATCGGCGACGGCAACGTGCACATGAACCTGCTGCAGCCGCTGGACATGGACGAGGCCGGCTTCGTCGACAGCAAGCCGCGCCTGCGTCAACTGGTCTACGGCATCGTCGGCGAGCTGGGTGGATCGTTCAGTGCCGAGCACGGCGTCGGTCGCCTCAAGCGCGGGCTGATGGCCGACCACAAGTCGGCGGAGGAACTGGAGCTGATGCGCGCGCTGCGCCGGGCACTGGACCCGCGGGGCCTGTTGAACCCGGGCAAGGTGGTGTAGCATCGCCCGCGCGGGGCCAGCCCCGCCCACCTGCCAGGATGGCGCCAGCAACCCTTCGTTGTCCACATGAACACCGCCAAGCCGTCCACCGCGGACATCGACCGCGACCAGCAGCGCAGCCGCTTTCTCTCCGCCGCCGGCCATGGCCTGGCGCGGCTCGAGCCGCTGGCCGGGGATGCCTCCTTCCGCCGCTACTACCGCCTGCGCGAAGACGGCGGCAGCTGGATGCTGATGGACGCGCCACCGCCGCGCGAGGACGTGCGCCCCTTCCTCGCGGTGGCCGCGCACCTGCGCCGACTCGGCCTGCGCCCGCCGGCCATCCATGCCGAGGACGTGGACGCCGGCTTCGCCCTGCTCGAAGACCTCGGCGACGACACCTTCACCCGCCGCCTGGCGGCCGGCGACGACGAGCAGTCGCTCTACCGCATGGCGGTGGACACCCTGCTCGCCCTGCACCAGCACGGGGAAGCCACCGACATCGAGCTTCCCGCCTACGACGCGGCGGAACTGCTCGGCGAGGCCATGCTGCTGCCGGACTGGGGCTACCGCCTGGTGCACGGTCGCGACATCGATGCCGCCGCGCGAAACGACTTCGCCCAGCCCTGGCGCGCCGCCCTGGCGGCCATGCCGTCGCCGGCGATGAGCCTGGTGCTGCGCGACTTCCACGTCGACAACCTGATGCGCATCGACCACGGCGGCGCGGTGCAGTGCGCGCTGCTGGACTTCCAGGATGCGCGCATCGGCCCGGCCGCCTACGATCTTGCCTCGCTGCTGCAGGACGCCCGCCGGGACATCGACGAGGACTTCGAGGCACGCTTCATCGACTACTACCTGGCGCGGCAGCCGTTGCTGGATCGCGACGGCTTTCTCGCCTGGTACCACCTGCTGGCCGCGCAACGCCATGCCAAGGTCATCGGCATCTTCAGCCGCCTGGCGCTGCGCGACGGCAAGCCCGGCTACCTGGCCCACCTGCCGCGGGTCTGGCGGGGGCTGGAACGCGGCCTCGCCCTGCCCGCCCTGGCGCCGTTGCGGGACTGGCTGTCGGCACATTTTCCCGACCGCCTGCAAGGCGTTTCCCCCGTCCACAGCCCATCGAGAACGACATGAAGGAAATCAGCATCGACGAGTTCCAGGTCGTCGAACTGCGCACCGGCACCATCATCGAGGTCCACGACTTCCCCGAGGCGCGCAAGCCTGCGTGGAAGCTGTTGATCGACTTCGGCGAGGAGATCGGCACGAAGAAGTCCAGTGCCCAGATCACCGACCTCTACGATCGCGAAGACCTGCTCGGCCGCCAGGTGGTGGCGGTGGTGAACTTCCCGCCGCGGCAGATCGGCCCGGTGCGCTCGGAATGCCTGGTCACCGGCTTCGTCCAGGCCGATGGCAGCGTGGTGCTGGCACAGCCGGAACGACCGGTGGCGAACGGTCTGAAACTGGCCTGACGACGGCAGCGGCCTGGCCGCCGCCGATCTTCCTCAGTAGGCGCTGTCGAACCAGTCGTCGTCGTCCCCGGTCAGCATCGTGCCGCCGGCAACGATGCGCGCGTGGCAGGACATGGCCTGCGGCAGGACGTGCTGCACGTAGTAGACCGCGGTGCGCTGCTTGTCGCGGTAGAACGGGTCGTCGCTGCCGGCGTCGACGGCCTGCTGGGCAACCACGTAGGCACGCGCCATCGCCCAGGCTCCGGCCACGTAGCCGAACTGCATCAGGTAGGGCACCGATACCGCCATCGCCGCGGACGGATCGTCTTCGCCGGCCTTGAGCAGCCGTTGCACCGAGTCGGCCAGGGCTTCGAAGGCCTGTTCCAGCGCCTGGTGCAGACCGGCCGCCTCGTCGCGGTCGATGGACGTCAACGGGTCGGTTTCGGCGCGGAAACGATCCAGCGCCCAGCGTGCCAGCTCACCGCCGTCGCGCAGCAGCTTGCGCCCGGCAATGTCGTTGGCCTGGATGCCGGTGGTGCCCTCGTAGATGGGCGTGATGCGTGCATCGCGGTAGTACTGGGCGGCGCCGGTCTCCTCGATGAAGCCCATGCCGCCGTGCACCTGCAGCCCCAGCGATGTCAGCGAGACGCCGATCTCGGTGGACCAGCCCTTGACGATGGGGGTGAGGATGTCCACCAGTCGCCGGGCTTCCTCGCGCACGGCGTGGTCGGATTCGCGGCCGAGCCGGTCCATGGCGGCCGCCGCCAGGCAGCCCACCGCCCGCATCGCCTCCACCTGGGACTTCATGTCCATCAGCATGCGGCGCACGTCGGGGTGGCGAATGATGGCGGCACGTTCGCCGGGCTGTTTCGGATCACGACCCTGGACCCGTTCGCGGGCGTACTCCAGCGCCTTCTGGTAGGCCCGCTCGGCCATCGCATAGCCTTCCACGCCGACGGCGTGGCGGGCCAGGTTCATCATCGTGAACATGCAGGCCAGGCCGTTGTTCTCGCCGCCAATGAGGTAGCCACGGGCACCGTCGTGGTCGCCGTAGGCAAGGACCGCGGTGGGCGAGCCGTGGATGCCGAGCTTGTGCTCCAGCGACACGCAGTGAACGTCGTTGCGCATCCCCGGCGCGCCGTCGTCCGCGGGGATGAACTTCGGCACGATGAACAGCGAGATGCCCTTGACCCCCTCCGGGGCGCCGGGGATGCGCGCCAGCACTAGGTGGATGATGTTCTCGGCCAGGTCGTGGTCGCCGTAGGTGATGAAGATCTTCTGCCCGCGCAGCAGGTAGTGGTCGCCGTGCGGCTCGGCCACGGTCTTGACCGCGGCAAGGTCGGAACCGGCCTGCGGCTCGGTCAGGTTCATGGTGCCGGTCCACTGGCCGCTGACCAGCTTTTCCAGGTACAGCGCCTGCTGCTCCGGGGTGCCGTGGTGGGTGATCGCCTCCACCGCCGCCTGGGTCAGCATCGGACACAGGCCGAAGGCGAGGTTGGCGCTCTTCTGCATCTCCTGCACCGCGGTGGACACCAGCCAGGGCAGGCCCTGGCCGCCGAAGGCCGGATCGAAGGACAGCGATGCCCAGCCGCCCTCGACGAAGGTGCGGTAGGCATCGCGCCAGCCCGGCGCGGTGACCACGCCGCCATCCTCCAGGCGGGCACCGGTGGCGTCGCCGTCGCGGTTGATCGGGGACAGCACCTCGCTGGCCAGGCGTCCGGCCTCGGTGAGCACCGCCTCGACCAGGTCGGCACTGGCCTCCTCCAGGCCCGGCAGGGCGCGAACCCCTTCCAGGTCGGCCAGTTCCTCGATGACGAACTTCATGTCCCGCAGGGGAGCGACGTACTCGGCCATGGTCGGTGCGAGCCTCTGGTATGCAGTTGGGCGGGCGTCCCCTGGCGGGGGCGATCGAACGGCGCGGCCAGAATAGCAACATGGCCGGCACGGCTCAACAATCTGGCGGGCATCCCGCGCCCGGGGGTAGAATGGTTTCTCGCCCGCCGACGACAGACCCATGCCGCCATGACCACGTCCCGCACCTACTCTGCCCTCGACCGCCTGTTGCTGGCCGCCGACGACGCCCTTGCCACGGTGTTCGGCGACCCGCCGGGTACCGGCCGCGCCAACCCCGCCGACGGTGTCGAGGAGGGTGAACTCGACGACGCCGGCCGCCGCGAGGCCGGGGCACTGATGCGCGTCAACCATGTCGGCGAGGTCTGTGCCCAGGCCCTCTACCAGGCGCAGTCGGTGACCGCCCGCAACGACGCCGTGCGGGCGCGCATGCGCCGTGCCGCGGAGGAGGAAAACGACCACCTGCGCTGGTGCGCCGAACGCATCGAGGCGCTGGGCAGTCATCGCAGCGTGCTCAACCCGCTGTGGTACGGCGGCGCCTTCGCCATCGGCGCCTGTGCCGGGCTGGCCGGGGACCGCTGGAATCTCGGCTTCGTGGCCGAGACCGAGCGCCAGGTGGTGGAGCACCTGTCCGGGCACCTGGAGCGCCTGCCCGCCGAGGACCAGAAAAGCCGCGCGGTGGTCGAGCAGATGCGCCGCGACGAGGGCGACCACGCCACCATGGCGGTCACCGCCGGCGCGGCGGAACTGCCGGCCCCGGTGCGCGGCCTGATGCGCATGGCCTCGGCGGTGATGACCCGAACCGCACACGTCCTGTAACGGCGCGATGAACGACCGCGTGCGCCTGGTGGAAGTCGGCCCCCGCGACGGGCTGCAGAACGAGTCCGCCGAGTTCGACACCGCCACCCGCGTGACGCTGGTCCGCCGATTGCTCGACTGCGGCTTCGAGCACGTCGAGGCCGGCAGCTTCGTGTCGCCGAAGTGGGTGCCGAAGATGGCCGACACTGCCGAGGTGCTGGCGTCCTTCGACGAAGCCGAGCGGGAACGGCTGTCGGTGCTCGCCCCCAACCTGCGCGGCTTCACCGACGCGCTGGCCGCCGGTGCCCGCGAGGTCGCGGTGTTCGGCGCCGCCTCCGAGGCCTTCTCGCGCAAGAACATCAACTGCAGCATCGACGAGAGCCTGGATCGCTTCCGCCCGGTGTGCGAGGCGGCCGCCGAGCACGGCATCCGCGTGCGTGGCTATGTTTCCTGCGTGCTCGGCTGTCCCTACCAGGGCGAGGTCCCGCCCGGCGAGGTGGCCCGCGTCACCCGCGAACTGCTCGACATGGGCTGCTACGAAGTCTCGCTGGGCGACACCATCGGCGTGGGCACGCCGCGCAAGGCCCGGGCCATGCTCGACGAGGTGGCGGCCACCGCGCCCCTGGAACAACTCGCGGTGCACTACCACGACACCTACGGCCAGGCCGTGGCCAACATCTACGCCAGCCTCGACGCCGGCATCCGCGTGGTGGACAGCGCGGTGGCCGGCCTCGGCGGCTGCCCCTATGCCCCCGGCGCCGCCGGCAACGTCGCCACCGAGGACGTGCTCTACCTCCTCGATGGCCTCGGTCTTCGCCATGGCATCGACGCGGAGGCCTTGATGGACACCGTCAGGTTCATCCTCGACGCCCTCGGCAAGATCCCGGTTTCGCGGGTCAGCGCCGCCCGGCTGGCCCGCCGCACGGCCTGATTCAACCCGATGACGGCGATGCCTCGTGGCGCAGGCGGGCCGGCGAGATGAGCACGTTGAACTGCTCGCACCAGATCACCACCGAGCCGTAGCGGGCGATGTCGACACCGTCGGGAACGGCATAGTTCTGTCCACCGCTGAAGGCCTTCAGTCGGCCGAGATCCACGAACATGGACTCCGCCACCGCGGTGTCCGGACCCACCTCCGCCGCAGGCACCAGGTAGACGTGGTACTTCGGCCCGGGGCCGACGCGGAAGTCCGCCGCCAGGTGCACCAGGCCGGGGTAGACCTGCACGCTGCCGCTGCCGTAGTGCACCGGGTCATCCGGGTCGGCATGGATGAACGCCCCGCGGGCCAGCACGTCGGCGTCGTCGCGGTCACCCACCGTTTCGTTCAGCGGTGGCGGCGGAAACAGGTAGGGGAAGACGAAGATGCCGGCGGCGAAGCCGGCGGCGGCGCCGATCACCAGGCCGAACAGGGCGCCGACAAGGAATTTCTTCATGAACGGTGGTCTCCGCGGGTAACAGCCGCCGCCAGTCTCGCCGCATCCGGCGGACGGCGCAAGCGCCGCGGCGGCGGGATCCGAGCCGATCCACGTATAATGCCCGGCCACCAACCGCCAACCCATCACCACGCCGCCATGACCGTGTCCATCGCCACCCACCGCGCCGAGCACAGCCGTCTCGCCAGCGTCAACACCGAAGACCCCGGCTTCGGTGACGTGTTCTCCGACCACATGTTCCAGATGGACTACCGCGACGGCGCCTGGCGTGACCCGCGCATCGTGCCCTACGGACCGTTCCCGGTGGAACCGGGGGCGCTTGGCCTGCACTACGGGCAGACGGTGTTCGAGGGCCTGAAGGCCTTCCTCGGCGACGACGACGTGATCCGCGTGTTCCGTCCGGACCGCAATGCCGCGCGGCTGGCACAGTCCTGCCAACGCCTGTGCATTCCGGCCTTCGACGAGACGGTCTTCCTCGCCGCCATCGACCAGCTCGTCGACCTCGACCGGGCGTGGATTCCCCGGCAGCGCGGCCGCGCGCTGTACATCCGCCCGCTGATCGTTGCCACCGAGGCCAACCTCAACGTGCGCCCGGCCGACGCCTACCGCTTCTTCATCATGACCGCGCCGGTGCGCGCCTACTTCACCGGCGGCGCCATCCACCTGAAGGCCGAGCGGCGCTACACCCGCGCCGCCCCCGGCGGCATGGGTCATGCCAAGACCGCGGGCAACTACGCGGCCTCGCTGCTGCCGGGCAGCGAGAGCCAGCGCGAAGGACACGACCAGGTGCTGTGGCTGGACGGCGTCGAGCACCGCTACGTGGAGGAAGTCGGGCAGATGAACATCTTCTTCCGCATCGGCGACGAAGTGGTCACCCCGGACCTGCGCGGGACCATCCTGCCCGGTGTCACCCGGGAGAGCGTGCTGACCCTGCTCGAGGACGAGGGCCTGCGCTGTCGGCAGCGCCGCATCGGCATCGACGAGATCATCGCCGCCCACGAGGACGGTTCGCTGCAGGAGGCCTTCGGCGCCGGCACCGCCTCGGTGATCGTGCCGGTGGGGCGGATCAGCGTCGACGGGCACACCCTGGCCATCAACGACGCCCGGCCCGGGACACTGGCCACGCGCCTGTACGACCGCATCGTCGACATCCAGCGTGGAGACGCCCCCGACCCGCACGGCTGGAACCGCCTGATCGCCAGCGGGCCGCGTTGACGGCAACCTTCGGTTATTCGTTCATCAATAGAACTATCGCCAGGGTGATCTCGCCACGGGTGCATTCCGCGGCGCGGACGATATAATGGCGCACCAACCCTGATCATGATCCCGTCCCGGCATCACGCGGATTTCCCGGCACGGACGGACGTAGAAACATGCGGCGGATCCGGCTCTTGACGGGTAGCGCGCCGCGCCCACAGCACAGGAGTCAGACTTGGCCAACCCGGATGATGCCGCCCCCGGCGCGGCGTCCCGCCTGTCCCTCGCGCCGATCACCATCCGGCAACTGGTCGCCGCCCTCGTCTTCGCGATTCTCGGCCTCTACCTGGCCACGCTGACACCCACGGTGGAAATCGCCTGGGTCACGGCCATCCTGCTGCTGACCATCTACCTGTTCGCCTTCGAGGTGGTCGGTGTCGACGTGGCCGCGATCACGGTGATGGTGGTGCTCGGCCTGACCGGCCTGCTGGCCCCGGTGATGGGACTGGAACAGGCGCTGGTGGACCCCGACCGGCTGTTCACCGGCTTCGCCTCCAACGCGGTCATCTCCATCATCGCGGTAATGATCATCGGCGCCGGGCTCGACAAGACCGGCATCATGACCCAGGTCGCCTCCTTCATCCTGCGGGTCGGCGGCAGCAGCGAGTCGCGCATCATCCCGATCATCTCCGGCACCGTGGCCATCATCTCCTCGTTCATGCAGAACGTCGGCGCCGCGGCGCTGTTCCTGCCGGTGGTATCGCGCATCTGCGCGCGCACCAACCTGCCGCTGTCGCGGCTGCTGATGCCGATGGGCTTCTGCGCCATCCTCGGCGGTACCGTGACCATGGTCGGCTCCAGCCCGCTGATCCTGCTCAACGATCTCATCGCCACTTCCAACCAGAGTCTCGGCGCGGAACACCAGATGGCTTCCTGGTCGCTGTTCTCGGTCACGCCCATCGGCCTCGCGCTGGTCGCCACCGGGGTCGCCTACTTCGTCGTCGCCGGCCGCTTCGTGCTGCCCGACTTCAAGCCTGGCGGCGCCGCCAGCCCGACCAGCACCATGGCCTACTTCCAGAACGTCTACGGCCTGGACTACGAGCTGTTCGAGGTCTCGGTGCCGGCCAACAGCGAACTGGTCGGCAAGCACCTGGACGAGATCGAGACCAGTGCCCGCATCCGCGTCATCGCCGCCCGCGCCGGCGACCAGGTGCGCATCGGCCCCGGCGGCCTGTCCCGCGATACCGGCATCACCGTCGGCACCTCCCTCGGCATCCTCGCCTCGCCGTCCAACCTGCTGCGCTTCGTCGAGCAGTACTCGCTGGAACTGAAGGATCACATCGAGGTGTTCGCCGAGTCGCTGTCGGCCACCCGCTCGGGCATTGCCGAAGTGGTCATCCGCCCGGGCTCCAACCTGATCGGCAAGAGTGCGCGGGACGTATGGATGCGCAAGACCTACGGCGTCGCCATGGTCGCCCTGCATCGCGACGGCGACACCCTGCGCGAGGGCGAGGGCATCCGCGACATGCCGCTGAAGGCCGGCGACACGCTGGTGGTGCACACCACCTGGGACGCCCTGCACCGACTGAGCAAGGACCCGAACTTCGTGGTCATCACCACCGAGTACCCGCACGAGGAACTGCGCCCGAAGAAGGTCGGCTGGGCGTCGCTGTTCTTCGTCATCGCCATCTCCCTGGTGCTGTTCAGCGACATCCGGCTGTCCATCGCCCTGCTCACCGGGGCGCTGGGCATGATCCTGTCCGGGGTGCTGAAGATCGAGGAGGCCTACCGCGCGGTGAGCTGGAAGACCGTGTTCCTGCTCGCCTCGCTGCTGCCGCTTGGCATGTCGGTGGAAACCACCGGCACCGCGCAGTGGATTGCCGAGCACGTGCTGAGCGTGGTCGGCGGCATGCCGGGCTGGGTCATCCTGGCCGCGGTGGCGGCACTGGCGACGTTCTTCACCCTGGTCATGTCCAACGTCGGCGCCACCGTGCTGCTGGTCCCGCTGGCGGTGAACATCGGCATCGGCATCGGCGACGACCCGGCCATCTATGCCCTCACCGTGGCCCTGGCCACCAGCAACTCCTTCCTCATTCCCACCCACCAGGTCAATGCGCTGATCATGGGCCCGGCCGGCTACCGGGTACCGGATTTCATCCGCGCCGGCGGCATCATGACGCTGCTCTTCCTGGTGGTGCTGATCAGCATGATCACGCTGCTCTACTAGCCCGTGCCCGGGCCGACACGGCGGCCCGTTCATGCACCGTTTAGGCAGGCCGCGATAGGCTCTCGACGCTGATGCCGTGGTGCCCGCGGAACTGCTGTTCCCCGGCCGACACGGCCCATCCACCCACGCCTTCGGCAGGACCTGCAACCATGAAACGTCTTACCGTGAACCTCACCAGCGTTCTCGTCGCCGGCGCCCTGGCCGCCGGCTGTGCCAGCCAGTCGTCTCCCCCGGTCAACAAGGAGATTGCCGGCACCGGGCTCGGCAGCGTGGCCGGCGCCCTGCTCGGCTACGGACTGGGCAAGGGACACTCCGACAAGGAAGCCGCCATCATCGCCGGCGCCCTGCTCGGCGGCTATGCCGGCAACCGTCTCGGCGCGCGGCTGAACGAGGCCGACAAGGTCATGGCCGGCCGCACCCTGGGCGACGCGCTGGAACACAACCGGACCGGCACCGCCGGCGCCTGGCACAACCCCGACACCGGCCATGCCGGCAGCTCGACGCCGACGCGGACCTTTACCCGCGCCGACGGCACGCCGTGCCGCGAGTTCACCACCTCGGTGGAAATCGACGGTCGCAACGAACGCGCCTACGGCACCGCCTGTCGACAGGCCGACGGCTCCTGGCAGATCCAGTCCTAGGTCTCGCGCCGGCCGGGCAGACCGGCCGGCGACCGTGCCGGCCCCGCGGGATTCGCTACGGATCGAACAGCGGGTCGCTGCGTCCCGCCTCGGCGAAGCCGCGGGCTCGCAGGGCGCAGGATTCGCAACGACCACAGGGTCGGCCATCCGCGGACGGCGCATAGCAACTGCTGGTCAAGCCGTAGTCCACGCCCAGCGCCGTGCCACGGGCGATGATGTCGGCCTTGGTCAGGGTCATCAACGGCGCGTGAACAGTCATCCGCGACGTCCCCTCGACACCGGCCCGGGTGGCCAGATCGGCCATGGCCTGGAAGGCGGCCAGGTATTCCGGGCGGCAGTCCGGGTAGCCGCTGTAGTCCATGGCATTGACGCCAAGGAAGATGTCGCTGGCGCCGATCACCTCGGCATGGGCCAGGGCGAAGGAGAGGAAGATGGTGTTGCGCGCCGGCACGTAGGTCACCGGGATGCCGTCCTCGGCGCCCGGCTCCTCCCTCGCCGCGGGCACCTCGATGTCGTCGGTCAGCGCCGAGCCGCCGAATACCCGCAGGTCGATCTCGGCCACCACGTGCTCGGCCACCGCGTAGTGCCTGGCCACGCGGCGGGCGGCGTCGAGTTCCACCGCGTGTCGCTGGCCGTAGCGAAAGGACAGCGCATGGCAGACATAGCCGGCATCCCGGGCCATGGCAAGCACGGTGGTGGAATCCAGCCCGCCGCTGAGCAGCACCACCGCCCGGCGCCCGTCCACCGGGTTCACCACGTGCACGGCCACGGTCCCCGGCGCTCCGGATCAGGCGGGCGGCGCGGCACAGACCTGCTCATA
This sequence comes from uncultured Gammaproteobacteria bacterium, assembly GCA_964350265.1. Taxonomy (GTDB): domain Bacteria; phylum Pseudomonadota; class Gammaproteobacteria; order Arenicellales; family CAJQKF01; genus BQJD01. The sequence goes on from CAYGJZ010000010.1 coordinate 56,908, forward strand.
GGCATAGCGCTTGGCGAGGATGCCCGCGTGCTCGAACACGTCCTGGGTCACCTCGAAGGCTTCCGGGGTGATCTCCACGTGGGGCGACCAGCAGCCCAGCCGCTGGTAGAAGGCGATGGTGGCGGCCAGCACCTTCGGGTCGATATCCGTGAAGTAGGCCGCCTCGGCGGCGGCGATCTCCTCCGCCGGGGTCTCGGTGACGTAGCGCCGGGTGCGCCGGTAGGCGCGCATGAAGGCGACCGCCATGTCGGTCTCGAGCCAGTCCGGCAGGGTCGCCAGGCTGGAGAAGGCGCACGGGCCGATGGCCTCGCCCACCGGTGCCACCACGTGGCCGACGCCGTCGTGTTCCAGTTGCTGCGGCGCCGGACCCTGCTGGTGGATGTAGTCGCCGGTGCCGTCGCGAAAGGCCCGGTCCATGGCGGCGGCACTGCCGGCATCGATGGCGTTGATCTCGTCGTAGGGAATGCCGCGGCGGTGACAGGCATAGCGGAACATGGCCAGCGGCTGGCCGCCGTGGTCCACCAGCACGTCGCGTCCGCGCAACTTGTCCCAGGAGAAATCCTCGTCCGCTTCACGCGCGGCGAGAAAGAAACCGTCCATTTCGTTGATCTGCGCAAAGTGCACGGCGGGCGGCGTCCTGCCCGCGGCCAGCGCGGTGAGGTTCTGGGACAGCGCCGACTGCACCACGTGGGCCTTGCCCGACACCAGCGCCTCGATGGCGCTGACCCCGGGCTCGGCGACGCTGAACTCCCCCTCGAGCCCTTCGTCGGCAAGGAAACCACCGGTGAGGGTGGAGATCAGCGGGCTGTAGAAGGCGGAGAAACGGGTAAACTGGATGGAGATCCTGGACATGAATCCGACCTGTTGTCTGGTTGGTTTTATCGTCGTTCCCAATGCCCCCGGTGAATCCGGGAGCCGCCGGCCCCCTGCTGCGTCCGGCGCGGCACCGCAGGTACCCCCGGTGCCCGATCTATGCTACCGTTTCCCGTGAACACAGGACAACACCGCAGGGGTGAATGGCATGTCGTTGAACAAGATCGCCAACCAGACAATTGCCTCGATCGAGAAAGCCCTCGGAGCGACCCTGTCCGAAGAGCAGCGCAAGTCCATCCATCGTGCCGTGCACGATTCGCTGACCCGCACCGTGGAGCACGCCGGACGACAGCACCGCAAGGCGGCGGAGAGTCAGCTCGGCGCCGACGAGGATCTTGCCCACAAGATCGCCGACGAGATCCGCCGGGCCAGCATCGCGCTGAAGGCGAATCTCGAATCCTTGCGCTGAACGGCAACGAACCGCTCACGGTTCATCGTTCAACTCGCCGCGCGCGATGCCGAGCGCCGTGCGCACCACCAGGCCGGCGCCGATCACGCTGAGCATGGCCAACAGCACCATCGCCAGCGCCTGGTACCCGCCCCCGACCTCCCCGGCAACCCGCATCGTCGCCAGCGTGATCGCTGCCATCGGAAAGGAATAGGCCCACCACGACAGGGAGAAGGGCACCGCGCCGAACCGGCGCGCCTGGGTCACCAGCAGCAACGTGAAGAACAGCCCGGTGTTGTACAACACCCGGGCGAAGGCGTCGAAGGAATCGGTCAACGCCATGTAGGCGACGAAGCCGGCCGCCGGCGGCACGATCAGGATGAACAGCGTCGGCAGCAGCCGCTCGGGCAACGGGTCGTGAAAGATCATGCGGTTGACGATAATGGTCACCAGGATCAACCAGAACACCAGCCCGATGGAAAAGAAGAACCACGACACGTCCACCAGGCCATGCGGCACGCCGGCAATGGGCACGAGGATGTTGCCCACCGCGGGCAGGAACCAGGTCGGGTTGATCTGGTGAACCTCGTAGCGAGTGTGGTTCATCCACGAAGCCACGGCGTACAGGGTCACCAGCAGGTGAAAGCCGACGCCGACACCCCAGGCCAGCTTGCCCAGGCTCACGCCGGCCACCGTCGCACCGGTGCCGAGCAGGATCATGCCAATGGTGATGGCGGCGAAGAAGTTGCGCCGCACCGGGTGGAGCAGTTCCTCGCGCAGGCGCTCGGGAAAGCGCAGCGCCTTGATCATGTAGGCCACCAGCAGCACCACGAACACCAGCGCCGCCAGGCACAGCACGCCTTCCCCCAGCGGCGCCGCCACGGCCCCTGCCGGGGCGGCCTGCTGCCAGGCCAGGCCGATGCCGGCCAGGCCCATGACGATGGCAAAGGCCGACACCGGCAACTGGCGGATGAATTCCATCGTGGGTTCCCCTGTTCAACGCATAGGATGACTGTCGCCCGGTTCGACGCGCCGGGTCGTTCGCACCGGCATGCCGTGGCCGGCCATGGCGCGACGCGATGAACCGGCCTCGTCACATCCTGCCGGCCATCGTGCTCGCGCAGTGTACCGGAACCACGCCGTGGTTCGCGGCCAACGCGGTGATCGAACCCCTGCTCGCCCGGCTGTCCGTGGCCGGCGGCGCGGTGGGCGACGTCACCGCCGCGGTGCAACTGGGCTTCATTGCCGGCACGCTGGTCTTCGCCCTGCTCGCCGTGTCCGATCGCTACTCGGCACGCGCCGTGTTCGTCGGCTGCGCCCTCGCCGGCGCGGCATGCAATGCCCTGGCGCTCTGGCCGGGCGGCGACCTGGCCAGCCTGCTTGCCGCCCGCTTCGCCACCGGCTTCTTTCTCGCCGGCATCTACCCGGTGGGCATGAAGATCGCCGCCTCGTGGTACCCGGAAGGACTTGGGCGCGCCCTGGGCTACCTGGTCGGCGCGTTGGTGCTGGGCACGGCCACACCCCATGGCCTGAAGGCGCTGGGGGCGAACTGGTCGGCGGAAACGGTGATCCTGTCCGCGTCCGCGCTGGCCGTGGCTGCCGGCGCCATCATGGCCTGGCTGGTGCCGGACGGACCGGCACTGCCCCGCGCCGGACGACTGCGCCCGGCGGCAGTGCTGTCCATCTTCCGCCATCGCGACTTCCGTGCCTCGGCATTCGGCTACTTCGGCCACATGTGGGAGCTGTACACGCTGTGGGCCTTCCTGCCGGTATGGCTGGCCGCCTATGCCCGTCATCACGGCCTGTCGCTGCAGGTCCCCGCCTGGTCCTTCGCCGTCATCGCCGCCGGCTCCCTCGGCTCGGTGATCGGCGGGTTGTGCGTGCGTCGCCTGGGCAGCGCACGGGTAGCCGCCATCCAGCTTGCCGTTTCCGGCACCTGCTGCGCGCTGTCGCCGTGGCTGTTCGACGCGCCGCCGGCCCTGCTGTTCGTCTTCCTGTTTGCCTGGGGCGTCACCGTGGTCGGCGACTCGCCGCAGTTGTCCACCCTGAACGCGGTGCATGCCCCGCGCCAGTACGTGGGCTCGGCGTTGACGCTGGGCAATGCCATCGGCTTCGCCCTGACCATTCCCAGTCTCTACGCGGTGGAATGGCTGGCCTCGGTCCACGGGCCGCGCCATGTCTTCTGGCTGCTCCTGCCCGGCCCGCTGCTGGCCCTGCTGGCGCTGCGCCGGCTGCTGGCGCGACCGGTCGCGACCGGCTCGAGCTAGGCGACGTTTTCCTTTTCCAGCCGGCCGGCTATGCTAGCGGCCCCGCAGCCAAGGATATGCTGGTTTGTTTGCCCTGCTCCGACGTCGCCGGCGCCAACGCGTGCTGGCCCGTGCCGACCTGTCCACCGCGGCCTGGGCCAAGGCCTTCCAGGTGCTGCCCTCGATACAGCCCCTGCGCGACGAGGAAGCGCTGCGGCTGCGCGAACTGGCGGCCCTCTTTCTCCATGAAAAGAACTTCGAGGCGGTTCAGGGCCTGGCGCTGAACGGCTTCATGCAGCAGGTCATCGCGGTGCAGGCCTGCCTGCCGGTGCTCAACCTGGGCATCGACTGGTACCGCGACCTGCTCGCCGTGGTGGTCTACCCGGACATCTTTCTCAGCGAGATCTCCGAGCACGACGAATCCGGCCTCGTCCACCACTACCACGAGGCGCGCAGCGGCGAGGCCTGGGAACACGGCGCACTGCTGCTGGCATGGTCGGAGATCGAGGCAGGCTTCGGACTGGTCGGCCACAACGTGGTGCTGCACGAGATTGCCCATGTCATCGACTCGGCCAACGGCAGCGCCAACGGCCATCCACCGCTGCCGTCGAGCATGTCGGCACAGGCCTGGGCGGACGATCTCGGCGCTGCCTTCGAGCACTTCAGCGCGCGGGTGGACGACGACGAGGACACCGTCATCGATCCCTATGCCAGCGAATCCCCGGCGGAATTCTTCGCCGTGTTCACGGAAGTCTTCTTCGAAACCCCCGCCGTCATGGTCGAGGAGTACCCGCGCGTCTACCGCCAGTTCAGCGAGTTCTACCGCCAGGACCCGTTGCTGCGCATGATCTAGGGTCTTCGCGACGAATCACGTCGACCCGCGTTCGGGCGCACCCGGGCGCTGGCGCTCGCGCCACTGCGCGTCGACGTAGAACGGCGCTTCCAGCGGCGGCAACGGGTCGCGTCCACGGACCTGGTCGGAAACCTTTTCCGCCAGCATGATGGTCGGCGCGTTCAGGTTGCCGTTGGGGATGCTCGGAAAGGACGAGGAATCCACCACCCGCAGCGCCTCGATGCCACGCACCCGGCAGTGGACATCGAGCACGGCCATCGGGTCGTCATCGGCGCCCATCGGACAGGTGCACGACGGGTGGTAGGCGCTTTCCGTGTTCTCCCGCACCCAGGCGTCGATGGCCTCGTCGGAGACGACGTCGGCACCGGGCTGGATTTCCTCGCCGCGATAGGGATCGAAGGCCTGCTGGGCGATGATCTCCCGGGTCAGGCGGATGCAGGCCCGCCAGTCCTCCCGGTCGGCCTCCTCGGCCAGGTAGTTGAACAGGATGGACGGCTTGTCGGCAGGCCGGGCGGAACGGATGCGCACGTGGCCACGGCTGCGCGGCTTGTTCGGCCCGACATGCACCTGGAAGCCGTGACCGTCGAAGGCGGCCTGGCCATCGTAGCGCATCGCCGCCGGCAGGAAATGGTACTGGATGTCCGGCCACTTGAGTCCGGCCCGGGAGCGGATGAAGGCGCAGGACTCGAAGTGGTTGGTGGCGCCAAGCCCGCTCTTGAACAGCAGCCAGCGCGCCCCGATCAGGGCCTTGCTGAACACGCCCAGGCGACTGTTCAGGGTGATCGGCTGGGTGCAGCGGTACTGGAAGTACACCTCCAGGTGATCCTGCAAGTTCTCCCCCACCCCGGGCAGGTCGAGCATCGGCCGGACACCGGCCGTCTCGAGCACCGCCGGAGCGCCGATGCCGGAACGCTGCAGCAGTGCCGGCGAGCCGATGGATCCGGCACACAACAGCACCTCGCGGGCCGCCTGCACCATCACCTCGTTGCCTTGGGCGTCATGGTAGATGATCCCGGTTGCCCGCCCCGCGGTGACCTTGACCCGGGAAACCAGCACCCCGGTCGCCACCTCGAGGTTGGGCCGCGACATGGCCGGCCGCAGGTAGGCATTGGCGGTGGACCAGCGCACGCCGTTCTTCACCGTCATGTGCATGGCGCCGAAGCCTTCCTGCTGGAAGCCGTTGTAGTCTTCGGTCAGCGGGTAGCCGGCCTGCCGGCCGGCTTCGATGAAGGCCTGGTAGAGGGGGTTCAGGCGCATCTCGTTGCCGTTGCACACGGCCAGCGGACCATCCGCGCCGCGGTACTCGTCGGCGCCGCGGTACCAGCTCTCCATGCGGCGGAAGTACGGCAGGCAGTCGGCGTAGCCCCAGCCCCGTGCGCCGAGCTCTCGCCACTGCTCGAAGTCACAGGGGTTGCCGCGCACGAAGACCATGCCGTTGATGGACGACGAGCCCCCCAGCCCCTTGCCGCGCGGGGTATGCATGCGCCGCTGGTTCATGGCCGGCTCGGGTTCTGATTCGAAGAACCAGTTGAAGCGCGGCATGTTCATCGGGATCGACAGCGCGGTGGGCATCTGCACGAAGATGCTGCGGTCGCTGCCGCCGGCTTCCAGCAGCAACACGCGAACGTCGGCATCCTCGGTCAGCCTGTGCGCCAGCACGCAGCCGGCGGATCCGGCGCCGACGATGACGTAGTCGTATTCTTTCTCGGGCATGACGATCACCTGGCCGGGTTGGGCGCGACCGCGTGGTCGCGCGACACGGAGTTGATTGTAACAGCCGGCCCGTCGCGCGCCGACCGGCGCCGGGGCACGGTTGTCGGCGTCGGCGGGAGCGTCTACAGTGCCCGGGTAGCGGTACCCACTCATGGACAGCACGATGAAGACGATCTTCCCGTTCCCCTGGCCGGCCGCCTGCCGGCTTGCTCTCGCCGCCACCCTGGC
>CAYGJZ010000010.1:63308-71776 GCA_964350265.1 uncultured Gammaproteobacteria bacterium
CCCGCCGACGTCCCCGCCAAGGACCCCTCCGGCGACCCGGACTACTGGCAGGTGACGAACATCCAGGGAACGCTCAACGTGCGCAGCGCGCCGTCCACCACCGCCGCCGTCATCGGCACCGTGGTCGCCGGCGACGTCCTGCGCAACCATGGCTGTCGCATGAGCGATGGCCGCCGCTGGTGCCAGGTTTCGGCGCTGGCGGACGAGACGCGTCGCGGCTGGACCGCGGCGGATTTCCTGGTCGAGGGTCAACCACCGCGCTCCGCCGCCCCGTACCCTTCCGTGCCACCAGGGCAGGGCTGACCATCGCGTGGCCACCGGGCCGGGCCGGCGCCCGGCGGTGGCGGTCATGCGCGGGACGCGGTGATTGCCGTACAATGCGCCGCCATGGCGCATTGCGACGGGAGCAGCCGCAGGATGGTGGCGGTATCGAAGACCGGGCACGGCCGGCAGCAACGCGCGCACCGTTGTGCATGTCTTCCATTGCCGAGGGGCACCCAGACCATGACCACCCGAACCCGCACCGCCAGTCGTCTCCTCCACGTCCGCGATCGGCTGGCCGCCGCCTGGCTGGCCGCCTGCCTGCTGCTTTCACCCGCCGTCCTGGCCGAGGAAGCGCTGTTGACCTCGGTGGAGCCTCGCATCGTGGACTTCGACGAGATCCTCGAGCGACGCGTGCTGCGGGCACTGGTGGTGCGCAACCCCAGCCTGTACTTCGTCGACGGCGCCGACCAGCATGGCATCGCCTACGATGCGCTGGAGCTGTTCCGTGAGTTCGTCGACAAGAAGTTCGACACCGGCGCGCGCAAGTTCACCGTCGCCTTCATCCCGGTGGCCCGCGACCAGTTGATTCCCCTGCTGCGCGAAGGCATGGGCGACGTCGCCGTGGCCAACCTGACCATCACGCCGGAGCGCCTGGAACTGGTGGACTTCACCGACCCCACCCTGACCGGGGTGCGCGAGATCCTCGTTACCGGCCCGTCGGCGCCGGAGATCAAGACACTGAACGACCTCTCCGGCAAGCGCATCCACGTGCGGCCCTCGAGCAGCTACCACGACAGCCTGCTGAAGCTGAACCAGCAGTTCAAGGAGAGCGGCCTCGACCCGGTGGAGCTGGTGGATGCCGACGAGTACCTGGAGGACAACGACCTGCTGGAGATGGTCAATGCCGGCCTGCTGCCGATGGTGGTCGTCGACAGTCACAAGGCGGAGTTCTGGAAGGAGATCTTCGACCAGCTGAACGTGCGCGACGACATTGCCGTCAGCGGCGAGGGCGACATTGGCTGGGCACTGCGCAAGGACAGCCCGAAGCTGATGAAGGTGCTGAACGAATTCGTCGCCGAGAACAAGAAAGGCACCATGATCGGCAACATTCTCTACAAGCGCTACCTGAAGGAGAACAAGTGGGTGCGCAATGCCATGGACCCCGCCGAGGTGAAGCGGTTCAACGAGACCGTGGAGCATTTTCGCCAGTACGCCGACGAGTACGACTTCGATTGGCTGATGCTCGCCGCGCTGGGCTACCAGGAATCGCGACTGGACCAGAGCACGCGCAGCCCGGCCGGCGCCATCGGCGTCATGCAGTTGCTGCCGACCACCGCCGCGGACAAGAATGTCGGCATCCCTGACATCGAGAACCTCGAGAGCAATATCCACGCCGGCACCAAGTACCTGCGCTTCGTGCGTGACCGCTACTTCGACGACCCGGCCATCAGCGACGTCGACCAGACCCTGTTCAGCTTTGCCTCCTACAACGCCGGCCCGGCCAAGATCGGCAAGCTGCGCAATGAGGCCGCCGAGTCTGGCCTGGACCCGAACACCTGGTTCGGCAACGTCGAGCACATCGTGGCCAAACGCGTCGGCCGCGAGACCGTGCAGTACGTGAGCAACATCTACAAGTACTACGTCGCCTACAAGCTGCTCACCGAGAGCCACGACGACCGCGAGGTGGCCAAGGAGAAGCTGGAGGAATCCCTGCAGTAGACCCGGCCGACCGGACGCCAGGCCGGTCGGAAAAAAACCCTTCCTGCGATAGTGCAATCTGCTCTATGCTATTGCGCGCTTGGCAACACTACCGTCAGGAAGGTGAATCGATGATGATCTACCGATCCGGCGCACGCACCGTCATTGCGGCGATTGTCCTGCTCTTCCCGGCCGTCCAGGCCGTCCAGGCCGTCCATGCCGAAACCCTGCTGGAGCGCGGCACCTACCTGGTGCGCTCCATCGCGGCCTGCGGCAACTGCCACACCCCGGTCGGCCCGGAGGGACCGGTGGCGGGCATGGAGATGGCCGGCATGGCCAACTTCTTCGAACTCCCCGAGTTCACCATCCACACCCCCAACATTACCCCGGACCCCGACACCGGCATCGGCAACTGGAGCGACGAGCAGATCGCGCGGGCGATTCGCATGGGCGAACGCCCGGACGGCTCCATCATCGGCCCGTTCATGCCCATCGGTCTGTACCGCGGCCTGTCGGATACCGATGTCAACGCCATCGTCGCCTACCTGCGCCAGGTGCCGGCGGTGCGCAACGAGGTACCGCGGTCGGTGTTCAACATCCCGTTGCCGCCGTCCTACGGACCACCCGTGGCGAACGTCCCCGACCCGTCGCGGGAGGACAAGGTGGCCTATGGCGCCTACCTCGCCGGCCCGGTGGGTCATTGCATCGAATGCCATACCCCGCACGGTGAACAGGGACCGGACTTCGCCAACCGGCTGGGCGCGGGTGGCTTCCAGTTTCCCGGGCCGTGGGGGGTCAGCGTGGCCCCCAACATCACGCCCACGGGCATCGCCGGGCGCAGCGACGAGGAACTCAAGGCCATGATCCGCACCGGCATTCGGCCGGACGGTTCGCAGATGATGCCGCCCATGCCCTATGCCCACTACGCGCACATCAGCGACGACGACATCGACGCCATCGTCGCCTACCTGCGCACGCTGCCGCCGAAGTAGCGCGGCATCGCGGTGCATGCCCCACGGGCGTGCACCGCGCCTTCTCGCCGCCCACCCCCGTTCAGGTGCGGATGAACAGCACGTCGCTGTTGTCTGCCAGCTCGGCGAAGCTTTGCCAGCGGGAGCGGACCGGCTCGTAGTGCATCTCGGCCATGAACAGCAGGGCCTCGCGGAAGTTCGGATTCATCTGGATGGCCAGCACGCAGGCCTCCCGCGCCTCGTCCGCCCGTTGCAGCTGCCACAGGCAACGCGCCTTCATCAACTGGCCCTCGGCCAGCTCCGGCAGCCAGGTGCCGATCTGCATGTAGTAGTCGTAGTGGTACAGGGCCATCTCGTACTGCTGTGCATACCAGTACTCCCGCGCCAGGTAGAAACGTCGGCGGGGACTGTCCGGCTGTGCCGCCACCGCGGCACGGAGAATGCGCATGGAACGCCCGGGGTCGAGCTGGTGGGCGCTGGAATAGCCGTAGGTCACCTCCACTTCGCAACGCGGTGCACCCGGCGCGGCGATGGACTCGTGGATGGGCTCGTTCCAGGCCACGCCGGGCAACTTGCGGAAGAAGCGCACGGGATAGTGCGCGTGGCCGAACCCCTCCGCCACCAGGCGCAGGGCATAGGCCCGTTCCCGGCTGCCCGCGACCAGCCGACGCAGCGCATCCATGCCGCCTTCGCACAGGGTTTCGTCGGCGTCGATGCTGAGCACCCAGTTGCCCGGCCGGCAGTGCCGCAGGGCCTGGTTGCGGGCCCTGGAGAAGTCGTCCTGCCAGGCATACTCCGCGCCTTCGTAGACCCGCCCGGTATGCCGGCGCGCGATGTCCACGGTGTTGTCGGTGGATCCGGTATCGACCACGATGATCTCGTCGGCCCCGTGCACCGATCGCAGGCAGTTGTCCAGGCAGTCGGCCTCGTTGCGCACGATCATCGACACCGAGATGCCCGAACCACGGCCGTCGAGGTAGTCGAAGAAGGCAGACTCGTCCGCACGCTTGACCGCGTCCCACTCGCTGGAAGCCTCCGCCGTGCTGCTCGGGTTGAGAAAGCGAAGGCCGCGGAACATGCCGCGACTGCGCGCCTGTTCGAAGAGCACGTTGTCGCCGTAGTACAAACGCATGGATGCGGGGATCGGCTGGTAGTCGCGCACGAACATCAACGAGCCGAAGCCGCTGGAATACTGCGGCTGCTCCGGGATGCACACCGGGAACTCCGCCAGTTCCTGGATGACGATGTCGCCGTCGTCCACCCCGTTGCAGGCACCGACCAGGTCCAGCCCGCAGGCATCCACCGCCGCGATCAACTCGTCCAGGCGGTCAAGCTCGATGTCGTCGTTGGCCAGCACCAGTTCGAAGCGCGCCTCCCGGGCACCGAGATTCCAGGCCGGGTTCACGTAGATGTTCTGCTCCTGCGGCAGGATGCGCACCTTGTCGTGATCGATCCGCGGTCGCAGCGCCGGGTGGTTGTCGATGATCAGCACTTCACCCACCCGGGGCGATGCCTGGTAGATCGCCAGCATGCGCAAGAGCCGCTCAGGGCAGCGCCACAGCGTCGGGATGACAATGCTTTTCTTCATGGTTGCCCGTGTCGGCGCCGGCACTGCCGCGCCTGTGTGGATATTGCGATGGAAACGTTGTTCCGCTATCGTTTCGCGCCAGCGGGTTCGAATGACGAACACCGCACACCAAAACACCGATGGATGGTGCAAGGTAGACCGGGCGAAATCCCCTCGCCATGCCCGGTTGGCGGCCAATCCGGGGAAATTGTCCCATGAAGCAACCTGACGGTCGATCCAAGCGCCGGTTCCTGATCGCGGGAACCTCGATGTTTTCCACCCGCGCGCTGCCCACGCGCTGGACCGCCCCGGTGGTCCTCGGCGTCACCCTGCCCGCGCATGCCCAGACGACACCGGCCACCGGTACGCCGCCTCCATCCACCGGCCCTACTGGTCCGACGGGGCCCACGGGGCAGACCGGCGCCACCGGCCCGACCGGGCCCACGGGGCCAACCGGCGCCACCGGGCCGACCGGACCGACGGGTCCAACCCCCTGAGCCTGCGAAACCGGCGACGCGGCAACGAGACGCCGCGTCGCACAGGGTTGTTGCCAACCACCCGAACTGTCGATATAGTCGCCACCGCAATCTACGTTTTGGCCTGCCTTCATCTACCCGTCCGATCCCGGACGGCTCTGTACTAAAGTCGACCATCACCGCTCGATTGTTCGACTCGCGCCCGGTTTGCGCGCGAAACCAATCCAATGGAGGCCATCATGGCTATCGGTACTGTAAAGTGGTTCAACCCGACCAAGGGTTTCGGATTCATTCAACCTGAAGACGGTTCCAAGGACGTCTTCGTCCACGTCTCCGCGGTGGACCGCGCCGGCATCGGCACGCTGAACGAAGGTCAGCGCGTCAGCTTCAACGTGGTCAGCGAGCGCGGCAAGCAAGCCGCCGACGATCTCAAGCTCGCCTGAGACCCGTCCCGCACCCGGCCTTCGGGCGCGCCGCGATAGCGGCGTGGCCGAAGCGCCCCGGGACAAGCCGAAACCCCGCGAAAGCGGGGTTTCGTCGTTTCAGGCCCCTGCCCTCGCCCGGGCAACCGGGCTAGGCATGCGCCACGAGGTAGTACAGGCCGAGCGCCAGTGCCGCCAGCGAGGACACGCTGCGCAGGTGATTCCACCGTGTCCACCGGTGCCGATAGTCCGCCCAGGCGATGCCTTCGCCATTGCCGTCACGCCTGCCCGCCAGGCGATGGTTCAACGGCACGTTGCAAGCCACCGTGCAGCCGAACATGCCCAACAGGTAGATCCACGCGGCAGCCAGCAGCCAGCCGCGTCCGGCCAGGTCGTCCATGAGCAGCGCCGCCACCGCCAACAGCAGGTACAGCAAGGTCGAGGCGAAGAAGACGACGATGAACCACGAATGCAGGATCACCCGGTTGATGGCATTCATCGCTTCTGCCGCGGGCGCCGCGCCGAGCTCGTCCAGCGACTGCATGATGAAGCCCGAGAAGGCGCCGTAGACACCGGCCATCAGGCCGGCACAAACCGTCGCCAGGGCAACGCCGAGCACCAGCACATCGTGCATCATCACACCACCTCCCGTGGTGCCGCGCGACGCGCGGCCAGCACCACCAGGCAGGCCAGTCCGAACACGCCCTCGAGCGCGGCGGCCTGCACCAGGCCCTCTGCGGGCAGGCCGTCCACCACCATGCTCAGCGAACGCGATGCCGCCCAGCACAGGTAGATCAGCGCCGCCATGCCAAGCGCCGCGTCGATCATGCCGCGCAGGAAGACGGCCGCGACCATGAACACCCCGGCCACCAGCAGCAGGACCGCCGGCGCCTTGAGCTCGTTGCGCAGGCTGGCATCGGTGCCGAGCGTGATCTGGTTCATGGCGTAGAACTCCGCCGGTGTCGCCAGGATGGCGGTGGCGATGACGATGAGCAGGGCGCCCGATGCGAGCAGCAGCGCCCTGGAGGTCCGGGCAAGTGTCATGTTGGTTCTCCGGTTTCGCGGTGGGATGGGCTCATGCCCGTTGCAGCAGGCCGCTGCGGTGCCAGGCACCGCTGGCGACCACCTTGCGCAGATAGTCGGCAAAGTCCGTTGCAGGTCGCCCGAGGGCTTCCTCGATGCCGTGCACCGGGCGGGCATTGCGGCCGTCCAGCACCACGGTGAACAGTTCGCGCATCAGCCAGGTCATCTCCTCCGGCAGTCCGCGCTGGCGCAAGCCGGCGAGGAAATCTTCCATGTCGATGCGCTGGAAGGCGACCGGGTAGCCCACCGCGGCGGAGATCTCCTCGGCGCACCGGGCAAAGGACAGGGCACGCGGTCCGCTGACCTGGAACAGGCGCCCGCGCAGCTCCGGGCGGGTCAGCGCCGCCACCGCGACATCGGCAACATCGTCGATGTCGACGAAGGGCTCGACCACGTCGCCGGCGGGCAGCGCCAGCGTGCCGGCGAGGATGCCCTCGACCAGGAAGCCCTCGCTGAAGTTCTGCATGAACCAGCTCGAGCGCACCACGTTCCAGTCCAGGCCGCTGTTCATCAACACCGCCTCGGCCCGCTCCGCGCCCGGCTCGCCGCGCCCGGACAGCAGCACCAGGTGGTCCAGCCCGACCTCCCCGGCCAGCGCGACGAAGTCGGCAATGGCCTGCTCCGCGGAGGGCACGGCGAGGTCCGGGTAGAAGGTCACGTAGGCCGACCGCGCACCCTGCATGGCCGCACGCCAGGTGTCGGGCTGCTGCCAGTCGAAGGCCGGCGTGGCGGCACGGGAAACGCCGCGGGTGGCATGGCCGAGGGCACGCAGACGCTGCTCCACGCGCAGGCCGGTCTTGCCGTTTTTGCCGATGATCAAGATGGGGGAAGCTTGCATGTGCGGAGTCTCCGGTTGCAGTTTGTCGAGAAGAGGACAGCACCAAGCCTGTCCACGAGACCTATTCTCGACGAAGGCAGCTGGCGTTAAAATCACAAGATATCCAATATTCTTGTCTATTCGTCCAAACCAATCGCCCCCGCATGCCGTCTCTGCCCACCACCCCCAGCGTCGACCCGAAGCTGCCGCCCAGCGCGGACCCCCTCGGGGAAGTCCTGCAGTTGCTGCAGCTTTCCGGCGTGCTCTACTGCAACGCCGAACTCACCGACCCCTGGGGCATCGAGATCCCGGACCTGCCCGGGGTGATGAACGTGGAAGTGGTGACCTCCGGCCACTGCTGGATCGAGCTCGATGGCGAAGCACCGGTCTTCATGCCGGAAGGCAGCCTGGTCCTGGTGCCCCGCGGCAACCGACACGTGCTGCGTGGCAACCCGGGCGACCGCACCACGGCGCTCGAGCAGATCCCGGTGGAGCGCATCGGCGACCGCTTCGAGAACATGGTCTTCGGCGGCGGCGGTCGCACCACCCGGATCACCTACTACGGCGTGCGCTTCGATCCCTACGTGGCCGACCGCCTGGTCCGGCTGCTGCCCACCCTGCTGCACCTGCGCACCGACATCGACGACGGTAGCTGGCTCACCAGCACCATCCGTTTCATCGCCCGGGAAGCCCGGCAGCGTCAGCCCGGCAGCGAGCTGATCATCACGCGGCTGGCCGACATCCTCGTCATCCACGCCATCCGCGCCTGGATCGCCGACGCCCGCGAGGAGGAACGCGGGTGGATCGTCGCCCTGCATGACCGCCAGGTCGGCAAGGCCCTGTCCCTGATGCACCGCGACCCCGGCCAACCCTGGCAGGTGGAGTCCCTGGCCCGGGAAACCGGCATGTCGCGATCCGGCTTCTCCGCCCGCTTCACCGAACTGGTGGGCGAACCGGCCATGCAGTACCTCACCACCCTGCGCATGCAACTGGCCATGCGAGAACTCAACCAGACCACCGACACCCTCGCCCGCATCGCCGAGCGCGTCGGCTACCAGTCCGAACCGGCCTTCAACCGCGCCTTCAAGCGGGTCATCGGCATGCCGCCGGGAGCGGTACGCAGGCAGCGGTCAGCGGACACGACGAAGGATCCCGGCTAGCGCGGGCGTT
>CAYGJZ010000011.1:0-8617 GCA_964350265.1 uncultured Gammaproteobacteria bacterium
GATGCCGGGCCGGTTCAGCGCGCCGCCAGCCAGCGGGCAATGACCTCGGCCACCGCGCGCGAAGAGCGCTTGCCCACGAACAGCCCGATGTGGCCTGCGTCCTCGCGGTGCTCGTGGTAGTCGCGTGACCCGGTCAGCGTGGCCAATGCCGCCGATGCCGAGGGCGGCACCAGGTGGTCGCGTTCGGCGATGATGTTGAGCAGGGGCTGCGACAGCTGCGCCAGGTGCACCGATTCATCGCCGATGACGGCCTGGTCGGTGACCAGGCCGTTGTCGACGAAGAAGGTGCGGGTGAACTCGGCGAAGGCCGCGCCGGCCTGGTCGGGACTGTCGTTGATCCATTTCTCCATGCGCAGGAAGGTCGCCAGCCGCTCGGCGTCCTCGGCGTGGTCGATCATCTCCAGGTACTTGCCGGCGCCGAGGGAAAACGGCTTCAGGGCGAGGAAGCCGAAATTGAGCAGGGCCCCGGGCACGTTGCCGAGGGTCTCCACCATCGGTTCCACGTCGAGGGCGCGAACCCAGCCGGCCAGCCGGTTGTCCGCGGTGTGGAAGTCCACCGGCGTCACCATGGTGACCAGGTTGCGTATCCGTGACGGCCGCAGGCTGGCGTGGCACAGGGAGAACACGCCTCCCTGGCAGACGCCGAGCAGGTTCACCTGTGGCTGGCCGGTCTGTGCGCATACCTGCTCGATCATCTCGCCAAGGTCGTCGAGCACGTAGTCGGCCAGGTTGCGGAACTGGTCCGCCGAATCGGCATAGCCCCAGTCCACCAGCCAGGTGTCGACACCGGCTTCCACCAGGTGGCCGATCACGCTGCGCCCGGGTTCCAGGTCGAGCATGTAGGGCCGGTTGACCAGTGCGTAGACGATGACCAGCGGCGGGCCGCCGGCCGGTTCGCGGGCCGGGTAGTGATACAAGGTGGCCTTGCCCAGCCGGTGGCGGGCCTGCCTGGGGGTGGCTGCCACGCCGGGCGAGCCGGCGGCGGCGGCGTGGCGGAAGCCGGCGCCCAGCCGGGCGCCGAGGGCGAGCAGTTGCTCGGCGGTGCGTTGTTCGTCGATGCGGTGGCGGCTCATGATGCTTTCTTCGCGGCGGTCTTCTTCGTCGCCGCTTTCCTGGTGGCTGACTTCTTGGTGGCCGTCTTCTTCGTGGCGCTTTTGCTGGCCGCGATCTTCTTCGTGGCCACCTTTTTCGTGGCAGTCTTCTTTGCCGCGGTCTTCTTCGTAGCCACTTTCTTCGTGGTGGCCTTCTTTGTCGTGGTCTTTTTCGTTGCGGTCTTCTTCGTCGCGACCTTTTTCGTGGTGGCCTTCTTCGCGCTCCTCTTCGCCGTGACCGCATTCGCGTCGGGCACGCCCGCCGTCGCGGCAGCGGCGACCGCGGCCCGTGGCCTTTCCCCGGCCACCGTCGGCGGGCTGCTGCCCGGATCGCTGGCACCGGGGGCAGGCCGGTCTTCCTTCGATCCCGGCTGCCGTGACCGGCGCAGTTCCCGCCGCGTGTCCTGCAGGGCCTGGGCCAGCGCACGGACCTCGCCCCGGGTCGGCATGCCGTTGACCCGGGCGACATCGTCGGCCAGGGCCTGCCGGCAGGCGGCCAGGCGGACCGCGGCATTGATCAACGCGGCGAGGGACTCGGCGAAACGCGGCTGGTTGATCAGCTCGTCGTAGGCGGCCTCGCCGCATTCCAGCCACAGGGCATGAAACTCGCGCACGCCGATGGGCTGCCCGGCGGTTGCGGCAAGCCCTTTCTCCATCCGCGACAGGGCATCGCCGCAGGTGGGGATCACCAGCCTGGCGAAAGCATTGAGCGCTTCCTGGTAGCCGGCCATGGCCTCGCCCAGCGCCACCGCGTGTCGCGGATGGCCGGCGGCCAGCGCGGCCGGCCACTCCGGCCCGGCACCGCCGACCGCGCCGGTACCGGGGGTGATGCCGAACCAGTGGGTGGCCTCCTGCTGCCAGCGTTCGAACAGGTGGCTGACCGGCGAGAACATCGCCTCGCCACCGTCCAGGCCGCGCAGGCACTGGTCGAGATTGCGCTGGAAGGAGGCGAGCAGCACCATCAGGTCCTCGTCGGCCCCCTTGCTCGCCACCAGCCGCTCGGCGAGCTGGAAAATGACACGGCCGTGTTCCACCAGCCGGCCGAACAGGGTGGTGACCTCGGCATTGCTGTCGCGGCACACCTCGCGCCACCACTCGGTCAGCGGCGACGCATAGCTCGACGCATCCTGGTGGAAGGCGGCGAAGGGAATGTCGGACAACTCGCGCACGAGTTCGTTGAAATCGTGCCGTGCACGAGAAAGCTGCTCGAGAACGGCCTCGATGTCGGGGGTGTTCATCTGCCTGGTTGCCTGCGGGGGCCGTGCGTTGCGGTGATCCGCCTGGACGGTGTATCGGGTGGGTGACGCTTCGGGCGCGGAACAGGATTGTAGCAGTTTCGACGCACGCCTTCCCGTACCGCGCGGGCGCGGTTCGGACCGTTATTGCTGCCGGTGTCCAGCTTGATTATCATTGGCGGCAACTCACACGCGAGTATACCCAGTTGTCCACGGTACGCATTATCAAGAAGTACCCGAATCGCCGCCTGTACGATACCGAGCAGAGCAAGTACATCACGCTCGCCGACCTGAAGACGCTGATTTCCGATGGCATCGATATCGAGGTGCAGGACGCCAATTCCGGTGCCGACATCACCCGCAGCATCCTGTTGCAGATCATCAACGAGCAGGAGTCGGCCCAGCAGCCGATCTTCACCACCGAGATCCTCACCCGCATGATCCGCTTCTACGGCGGGCAGAGCCAGTCGCTGTTCACCGACTACCTGGAACGCACGCTGGAGATGTTTCTCGACCAGCAGCAGCGCTACCAGAGCCGCTTTGCCGAGATCATGGGGCAGACCCCGATGGATACGCTCTCGGAGATGGCCACCCGCAACATGGAGATCTGGACCGACATGCAAAAGCGCATGCTCGAGGGCAGCACCCTGTTCGCCGGCGAGAAGAAGACCCCGGGCAAGAAGGGGCCGTGACTTCGCCGACGCCGGGGGAAGACGCCCTGGAGCAGGTGCGCCGGCTGTCGGCGCAGTTCGTCGACGAGCGCGGCTGGCATGACTACCAGACACCGAAGAACCTGTCGATGGCGCTGATGGTCGAGGCCGCGGAGCTGCTGGAGCACTTCCAGTGGATGAGCCAGTCGCAGAGCGCGAACCTCGAAGCAAAGACCCGCCAGGCCGTTTCCACCGAGCTGGCCGACGTGCTCATCTACCTGGTGCGTATCGCCGACGTGCTCGACATCGACCTTGGCCGGGCGGCGGTGGAGAAGATCGCCGCCA
The DNA here is from genome assembly GCA_964350265.1 of uncultured Gammaproteobacteria bacterium. Taxonomy (GTDB): domain Bacteria; phylum Pseudomonadota; class Gammaproteobacteria; order Arenicellales; family CAJQKF01; genus BQJD01. Next base: position 3,322 of record CAYGJZ010000011.1, read on the forward strand.
ACCACCGAAAGTATCCGCCCGGGGTTTCTCCCTGAGCCATGCCACCACCGCCCCCGCGGGCGGACAGGGGCCGAACCCGCGCGCACAGGCTGCGTGCACCTGACCGAATCGAGACCAACATGCGCCGCGAGCACCTGCACGGAACCGCTTACTTCCTCGCCTTTCTTGCCTGCATTCCCCTGGCCAACTGGATGGTCGGCAACGTCGGCGTGCACTGCGTGCCCGACGGACCCTGCCTGATCCCGGTGCTGCCCGGCGTCATGGCCCCGAGCGGTGTCCTGATGATCGGGCTGGCACTGGTGCTGCGCGACCTGGTGCAGCGCCGGCTGGGCGCGGCCTGGGTGCTGGTCGCCATCGTCCTCGGCACCGTGCTGTCGATCCTGGTGGCACCGCCGGCACTGGTATTCGCCTCGGCCACCGCCTTCGCCCTCTCCGAGCTGGCCGACTTCGCGGTCTACACGCCGTTGCAGCGCCGCCGGCTGGTACTGGCGGTGTTCGCCAGCGGCGTGGTCGGCCTGGTGATCGACTCGCTGGTGTTCCTGCAACTGGCCTTCGGCAGCCTTGACTTCCTCGCCGGCCAGGTTGCCGGCAAGGCCTGGATGGTACTGCTCTCGCTGCCGGTCATCGCCTGGCTGCGCCATCACGAGGCGCGGCGCGGCATGCAGGTGGCCTGAGCCGACGCCGGGCACAGCACCCGCATGCGACTGGCCGTCTTCGTTACCGCGCACGGATACGGTCATGCCACCCGCGTGCGCGCGGTGCTCGACGAGCTGGCGCGCATGGAGCCGACGCTGGACCTGCTGCTGGTGGGCGCGGTGCCACGGCGTTTCTTTGCCGACCTGCCGGTGCCGCTCGCCTTCCACGACGAAGACGTCGACTGTCCGCCGCGACAGCACGACCCCTTCGTCATCGACCGCGAGGCCACCCTGGCCAGCCTCGCGCGGCAACTGCCCTTCGACGGGCAGCGCATCGACGCCCTGGCCCGGCGCCTCGTTGACAGCGGACGACAGGCGGTGTTGTGCGACATCTCGCCCCTCGGCCTGCTGGCGGCACGGCGTGCCGGCCTGCCCGGCGTATTGATGGAAAACTTCACCTGGGACTTCATCTACCGCTCCATGGACGATGCGCGGCTTGTCGTGCATGCCGACCATCTCGCCGAGGCCTTCGCCACTGCCAGCCTGCGTATCCGCGTTGCCCCCGGCTGCGGTGACGGTCCCTGCGACCTGCTGGCGCCGCCGGTCAGTCGTCGACCGCGTCTTGACCGCGCGGCGGTGCGGCGCATCCTGTGCATCGACGATGAGCAACCCCTGGTGGTGGTCAGCCTCGGCGGTACCGGACACCACTTCCCCTGGGTCGATCGCCTGCACCGGCAATGGCCGCGGGTGCATTTCGTCATCGCCGCGGGGGACGGCGGCCGGCGTGACCGCAACGTCGAGTTCCGCGCCTCCTCGGACAGCCTCGACCACCCGTCGCTGGTGGCCGCGGCCGACGCGGTGGTCGGCAAGGCGGGCTACAGCACGGTGGCCGAGGTGCATGCCGCCGGGGTGCCCTTTGCCTGCTTCGACCGTCCCGGCTTCGCCGAGTCTCCACCGCTGATGGCCTTTGTCGCAGAGCACCTGCCGTCGCTGTCGCTGCCCGCCGCGGGCTTCGACCAGGGCGTCTTCATCGACGTCCTCGACCGTCTGCTGTCGATGCCGCGCGCGCCGCGCGAGGACGCTGTCAACGGCGCCGGGGTGGTGGCGCGCAGCCTGTTGCGGCACGCCGCGTCGAACGGTGCCGGCCAGCACGCTTGACGCCACCCTGGCGGCGCGAGCGGCCGCCGGACACCGCACGCTGCTGGTGGTGGCGGGTGGGCGCGAGGCCGGCCTGGACTTTGCGTCGCATGCACTGGCGCGCGTTGACCCGCAGCGGCTGCTGATCCTGTCCGGCCACGGCCAGGCCGGGTCGCCACGCCTGGCCGCCGCACGGCCACAGGCGCTGGTGGGGCGGGAACTGGACGCGGCGGTGCTCGATGCCCACGACGGCTTCGACGCCGACGTCTTCGGTGCCCTTGCCGGCAGCGTGCGCGGTGGCGGCCTGCTGCTGTTGTGCTGCCCGGCGCTGGCGCAGTGGCCGGACATGGACACGCCCTGCCAGCAACGGCTGTCGGTGTACCGGGCGCCGCCGCCGGGGCGTCGCTACCTGGCCCGGCTGGTGCGCATGCTGGCGGCGCACGACGGTGCCCGGGTGGTGGATCCGGACCGCGACGTGCCGCCGGACTTCTCGCCGCGACCGTGGCCACCGGCCCCGGAGCCGGGCCAGGCCGCGGTGGTGGAGGCCATCTGCCACGTGCGCAGCGGACAGCGCCGTCGCCCGCTGCTGCTGCTGGCCGACCGCGGTCGTGGCAAGTCCGCCGCCCTCGGCCTGGCCGCGGCGGCGCTGCTGCGCGCCGGCAGCCGGCAGGTGGTGGTCACCGCGCACCGCCGCGAGGCGGTGGATACCGTGTTCCGCCATGCCCGCCAGGCACTGGCCGCCGAGGCCTCGCCGGCCAGCGATGGCGACGACGCGCTGGTGGCCGGGGAAGGCCGCATCGAGTTCATCGAGCCGGCCCGCCTGCTCGCCGGGACCGTCGAGCCGGACATGCTGCTGGTGGACGAGGCGGCGGCACTGCCCCTGCACCAACTGGCCAGCTTGGCGACGCGCTACCCCCGCCTTGCCCTGGCCACCACCGTGCACGGCTACGAGGGTTCCGGCCGCGGCTTCGTCACCCGCTTTGCCGAGGTGCTCGACCAGCACAGCCGCGGCTGGCGTCGTGCCCACCTCGAGCAGCCGGTGCGTCATGCCGCGGGCGATCCCCTGGAGGCGCTGGTCGGCGATGTGCTGCTGCTCGACGCCGAGACCGACCGGCCCGGCGCCGGTGCGCTGCAGGTCGAATGCCTGGACCGGGACCGGCTGGCGGCGGACGAGGATGCGCTGCGCTCGGTCTACGCCCTGCTGGTGGAAGCGCACTACCGCACCCGGCCGCGGGACCTGCGCTACCTGCTCGACGCGCCGAACCTGTCCGTGTACGTCGCCCGCGAGGGGAGCGCGCTGGTGGGGGCGGCCTGGGTGGCCCGCGAGGGTGGCTTCGACGACGCCGCCGCGGAGGCCACCTGGCGCGGGCGCAGACGGCCGCGCGGACACCTCATGGTGGAAACCCTGGCCTGCCGGCTCGGCGCGCGCGACTGGCCCGGCCGACACGGCCTGCGGGTGGTGCGTATCGCCGTGCACGCCGAGCGTCGCCGGCGCGGCATCGGTGCCGGGCTGCTCGCCGCCATCGAGGGCGATGCCGTGCGTGACGGTGTCGACCACGTCGGCGCCAGCTTCGGGCTCGAGCACGGCCTGGCCGATTTCTGGGAGGCCGCCGGCTACCGCCCGCTGTGGCTGGGCAGTCGCCGCAACGCCACCAGCGGCATGCGCTCGGTGCTGGTGGTCAAGGGCCTGGACACGGCTGCCGACCGGCGCCTGGCCGCGCTGCGCCGGCGATTCCTGCAAGGGCTCTGCACGCGGCTTTCCGGGGATTTCCGCGACGAGTGCCCGGATCTCGCCGCGCGGTTGTTCGCCCACGGCGAGGGCTTTGCCGTGGACGGCGACGATTTGGAGGAGGTGGCCCGCTTCGTCGCCGGCGAGGCCACCTTCGAGGCCGCCTTCCCCGGCCTGTGGCGCCTGGCGCCATGGCTGCTGGGGACAAGCTGGCGTCAGCGGCTGTCCGGCGAGGCCCGCGCCCTGCTGGTCTGCCTGCTGCTCCAGCAGCGAGATCCGGCCGTGGTCGGGGCAGGGCGCGGACCGGCCCGGGCGGCGCTGGCATCGTCGTTGCGGCCGTTGCTGGACGAGCTCTTGACGGCGGTGAGCGGGCGCTGACCCAAGCGCTGACCCGGGGCAGCAAAGTAATCTATAATCGGGCGCTGGACGCAGGTCCGAGGGAGCGGCGAGGCGGTACACCGGAAACCAACAAGAGAGGTTACGAGATGCAACATTACAAGCGGCTGGCGGCAGTCGCGGCCGCGGCGGCGATGGGATTGGCCGTAGCGGGTGCGGCGCAGGCACAAAGCACGTTCGGCGGCTATGCCGGCGGCAGTATCGGCCAGGCAGACAGTGGCGAGAGCGACCTGGACAGTTCCACGGGCTACCGGCTGTTCGGCGGCTACATGTTCACGCCGAACTGGGGTGTCGAAGCAGGCTACCTCGATGCCGGCGAGTTCGAGAGTGACGGCGCGGTATCGGTCGAGGGTGACGGCATGTACCTGGTCGGCGTGGGCGCCTACCCGGCCACCGACCGCATCCGTATCTTCGGCAAGCTCGGTGTCTTCCACTACGAGTACGACGTGCTCAACAACGGCAACTCCATCGAGAACGATGATGGCACCGAGATGCTGATCGGCGTCGGCGTGGATTTCGCCCTGACCCCGACCATCGCCCTCGGCGCAGAGTACAACCAGGTGGACGTGGACGACTTCGACGTCGACGCCTTCTGGCTGAACCTGCAGGTGGACTTCGACGGCCAGTAGGCGTCGAACAGGTCCACGCCGCCTGCGGGCGGATAAAAGGCCGGTCCATGGACCGGCCTTTTTCATGGGTGCACGGATTGTCGTCCGGCCCCGTGCCGCGTGCCGGGATACCGGTTGAAGGACGGAATGATATAACATAACATTTCATGCAGTCCTTCTCGCTTTCCGGAGCCCCCGCATGTCCGTTTACCGACCCCTGTTCCGAGCCACCACGCTTTCCCTGGCACTCGCCGCCTCCGTTTCCCAGGCCGCCAGCCCCGGCGTGCACCAGCACGGGTTCGCCCGCCTCGACGTGGTCCTTCAGGCCGACCACCTGTTGATCAGCCTGGATTCTCCCTGGGCCAACGTCCTCGGCTTCGAGCACGAGCCGGCCACGGACGCCGAACGCGCCGCGCTCGCCGCGGCACGGCAGGCACTGGAAGACGCTGCGGCGCTGTTCGGCCTCGATGCCGCCGCAGGCTGCACGCCGGGGCCGGTGACGGCCAGTTCTACCCTGGCGACCGGGTCCGCGCACGACCACGAGGCACACGACCACGAGGAACATGACCACGGGGAACACGACCACGGGGAACACGACCACGGGGAACACGGCCACGGGGAGCATGACCACGAGGAACCTGACCACGACGCCCACTCGGACCTCCGCTACGAATGGCAGTTCCGCTGCCAGTCGGCGGAAGCGTTGACCGGCATCGACGTCCACCTGTTCGACCGCTTCGAGGGCTTCGAGCGGATCGAGGTGCAGTGGGTGGTTCCCGCCGGCCAGGGTG
>CAYGJZ010000011.1:8717-41165 GCA_964350265.1 uncultured Gammaproteobacteria bacterium
TTCGAGGGCTTCGAGCGGATCGAGGTGCAGTGGGTGGTTCCCGCCGGCCAGGGTGGTGGCATACTGACCGGGTCTGCGCACACCATTCAATGGTAGGGGAATGACCGACACGGGCTCGACAGTGCCTGCCGGGCAGCCGGGCGGTGACGCGCTGGTGGTCCAGGACCTGGCCTTCGCCTGGCCGGGCAAACCGCCGTTGCTGCAGATCGATTCGCTGCGCCTCGGCGCCGGCCGTAGAGCGCTGGTGCTGGGCCCGAGCGGCTGCGGCAAGAGCACCCTGCTCAACCTGCTGGCGGGAGTGCTGCGCCCGGCATCGGGCACCATCGAGATCGATGGTCATGACCTGACCGCGATGTCGTCGGCGGCCCGCGACCGGTTTCGGGCCGACCGCGTCGGCTACCTGTTCCAGCAGTTCAACCTGCTCGCCTACCTCGACGTGCTGCACAACGTGCTGCTGCCCCTGCGCTTCTCGCCTCGTCGTCGCGAGGCGCTGGTGGCCGCCGGCCAGACTGCCGAGGCGCAGGCGGCGACGCTGCTGGAGGCGCTCGGGCTGCCGTCGTCCATGCACGGGCAACGCGCCGCGACGCTGAGCGTGGGCCAGCAGCAGCGGGTTGCCGCTGCCCGTGCACTGCTGGGAAACCCGGCCCTGGTGCTGGCCGACGAACCGACCTCGGCCCTCGACAGCGGTCATCGACGCGCCTTTCTTGACGCCCTGGACAGCGTCTGTCGCCCGCGGGTCACCCAGGTGCTGGTCAGCCACGACGAGTCTTTGGCGGCGCAGTGCGACGACGTCATCGACCTCGCGGCGTTGCAGGCCGCCGGCCGCCACCCGGCGGCAGCATCGTGACGCTGACCCGCCTGGCCGCCGCCAGCCTGCGCAGCCGGCGGTTCACTTCCCTGCTGACGCTTGCCACCATTGCCCTCGGCGTGATGCTGCTGCTCGGCGTGGAACGACTGCGCCACGAGGCGCGGGACAGCTTCACCCGCACCCTGTCCGGCACCGACCTGGTGGTCGGTGCGCGGGCCGGGTCCATCCAGTTGCTCCTGTACACGGTGTTCCACGTCGGCAACCCGACCAGCAACCTGACCATGGACAGCATCCGGACCATCGAAGCCATGCGCGGGGTGGACTGGGTGGTGCCGATCTCGCTGGGCGATTCCCACCGTGGCTACCGGGTGGTCGGCACCTCCAATGCCTACTTCGAACGCTACCGCTACGGCAACGATCGTGCGCTCGCCTTCTCCGGCGGCGGTCCGCCCGCGGATCTCTACCATGCGGTGGTCGGCGCCGAGGTGGCACGCACCCTCGACTACGCGCCGGGCAGCGCCCTGGTGATTGCCCATGGCACCGGCAAGGCGGCCATCCTCGACCACGCCGACAAGCCCTTTCGCGTCAGCGGCGTGCTGGCCGCCACCGGCACACCGGTGGATCGCAGCGTGATCGTGTCGCTGGAGGCCATCGAGGCCATCCACGTCGGCTGGGATCGCGGCGTGCCCATTCCCGGTCGGCACATCGATGCCGAATCGGTGCGCGAAGCCGAGCTGGCGCCGCGCGAGGTGACCGCCGCGCTGGTCGGCCTGACTTCCCGGGCGCATACCTTCAAGGTGCAGCGGGCCATCAACGACTACCCGGGCGAGGCGTTGAGCGCTATTCTTCCCGGCGCCGCATTGGCCGAGTTGTGGCGGGTGACCGCGGTGGTGGAGAAAACGCTGCTGGCGATCTCCGTGCTGGTGGTGGCGGTGGGAGTCTGCGGCATGGCCGGCATGTTGCTGGCCGGGCTGGAAGGGCGCCGGCGGGAGATCGCCATCCTGCGCGCCGTGGGCGCGCGTCCGCGGCACGTCATGGGCCTGTTGCTGGCCGAGTCCGCGGTGCTGACGGTGGCCGGCATGCTGGTCGCCGTGGTCGCCCTGCAGCTCCTGCTCACGGTGCTGGCACCGGTCATCGTTGCCCGCAGCGGCATCCATCTTGCCGCCGGCGCGCCCGGCGTCGGCGAGCTCGGCATGCTCGCCGGTGTCCTCGTCCTGTCGTTGCTGGCCGCCTTGATCCCGGCGTGGCGCGCCTATCGTTATTCCCTTCTTGATGGATTGTCCGTCCAATGAAAGAAAGCTGTCGCGTGAAGAACCTGTTGCTGGGCTGCCTGCTGGTGGTGATCGCCGGCTGCGGCGACGAGGCGCCGGCCACCGGGCAGCCGGCCCGGGAGATCGACTGGAGCGCCTTGATGCCGGCGGACTACGACCCGGTCGCGGTGCTGCCGGACATGGACATTTCCGGGCTGGACGACGCCGACCCGCAGGCCGAGCGGTACATGGCGATGCTGCGCGACCTGTGGGACAACGCGCCCGTCGTGGCGGCGCTGGACGGCGAGCGGATCCGGCTGCCCGGCTACGTGGTGCCGCTCACCTTCGACGAACGAACCCTGCAGAGCTTCCTGCTGGTGCCCTACTACGGTGCCTGCATCCACGTGCCGCCACCGCCGTCGAACCAGGTGGTGCACGTGTCCGGCGGCGCCGATGATCTCGACCCGCAGCAGTTGTGGGACCCGGTCTGGGTGACCGGGGTGCTGCGTACCGAGCATGTCAGCTCCGAGGTGGGCGAAGCCGGCTACCGCATGGAGGCGATCTCGGTGGAGCCCTACGAGTTCGACGACACGCCGCCGGCAGACGGTTGACCGCCCCCACCGGCCGGGTCATGGCCGGACGGGCGACGAAAAAAGCCGGTCCTTGGACCGGCTTTTTTCTTGCCGGCGGCCCGTGCCGCCGGCCTGGCTGTCGGCTCAGCCGAGCAGCGGCGCGATCACCAGGCTGACGATGGCCATGACGTTGATCAGGATGTTCATCGACGGCCCGGAGGTGTCCTTGAACGGGTCGCCGACGGTGTCGCCGACCACCGCCGCCTTGTGGGCGTCGGAGCCCTTGCCGCCGAGATTGCCGCGCTCGATGTACTTCTTGGCATTGTCCCAGGCGCCGCCGGCATTGGCCATGGTCAGCGCCAGCAGCACGCAGCCGAGCAGGGCGCCGCCGAGCATTCCGCCAAGGGACGCCGGGCCGAGCACGAAGCCGACCACCACCGGTGCGGCCACCGCCAGCACGCCGGGCAGCACCATGCGCTTGAGTGCCGCCTTGGTGGCGATGTCCACGCACTTGCCGGTATCCGGCTCGGCGTTGCCCTCGAGCAGGCCCGGAATCTCGCGGAACTGGCGACGGATCTCGTGGATCATCTCGAAGGCGGCATCGCCCACCGCGGTCATGGTGATGCTGGAGACCAGGAAGGGGAAGATGCCGCCGAGGAAAATGCCGACCAGCACCCGTGGATCGTTGAGCGCCAGCGAGAAGCCGTCGACGTGATGGGACACCGTCTCGATGTAGGCGGAGATGATGGCCAGTGCGGCCAGCGCGGCGGCGCCGATGGCGAAGCCCTTGCCAATGGCGGCGGTGGTGTTGCCGAGCTCGTCGAGGGAGTCGGTGATCTTGCGCACGTCCTCGCCAAGACCGGCCATCTCGGCGATGCCGCCGGCGTTGTCCGCCACCGGGCCGTAGGCATCGATGGCCATGGTGATGCCCACCGTGGCCAGCATGCCCACCGCGGCGATGCCGACGCCGTACAGGCCGACCAGCTCGGTGGAGGCGAGAATGATGATGCAGATCATGACCAGCGGCACCACCACCGACTGCATGCCCACGGCGAGCCCGGAGATCATCACCGTGGCCGGGCCGGTCTCGCCGCTCCTGGCGATCTTCTCCACCGGCGCACCGGCGGTGTAGTACTCGGTGACCAGGCCGATGACGATGCCGCCCACCGCGCCGACCAGCACCGCCAGCCAGATCTTCCAGTCCAGGCCGGCCAGCGCCACCACCGCGTAGGCGGCGGCGATGAACAGGATGGAGGCGCCGATGGTGCCGAAGCGCAGGGCCACCTCGGGTGAGCGCGAGGCGTTCATGCGCACGATCTGGATGCCGAGGATGGAGCAGACCAGGCCGGCGCTGGCCAGCGCCAGCGGCAGGAACATCAGCGATTCCTGGGCGCCCAGCACGGCGATGACGTCCGGGGTCAGGGTGGCGGCAATGGCGATGGTGGCGATCATCGAGCCGCAGTAGGACTCGAAGATGTCCGAGCCCATGCCGGCGACGTCGCCGACGTTGTCACCGACGTTGTCCGCGATCACGCCCGGGTTGCGCGGGTCGTCCTCGGGAATGCCGGCCTCGACCTTGCCCACCAGGTCCGCGCCGACGTCGGCGCTCTTGGTGAAGATGCCGCCGCCAACGCGGGAGAACAGCGCCACCGACGAGGCGCCCATGCCGAAGCCGTGGATGACGTGGGCGGTATGCGGATCGCCACCAAAGGCCAGGTAGAGCACGCCGAGGCCGAGCAGGCCCATGGCGGCGACGCACAGGCCCATGATGGAGCCGCCGAAAAAGGCAACGGTCAACGCTTCGGACGCGCCCTTGTGCTGTGCCGCGGTGGTGGTGCGCATGTTCGCCTCGGTGGCCGTGAACATGCCGATGTAGCCGGCCACCGCCGAGCAGATGGCGCCGACGGCAAAGGCCAGCGCGGTCTTCCAGCCAAGGTCGGAGAACCAGATGGCAATGCCGACCACCAGCGAGAAAATGAACAGGTAGGTGTACTCGCGGCGCATGAAGACCATGGCGCCGAGGTGGATCTGGCGGCCGATGTCGGCCACCTTCCCCTCGCCGGAGGGGAATTTCAGGACCGACTTGTAGATGCCGAAGGCAGCGGCCAGTCCGATGATGCCGAGGACGACGGGCAGGTAGACAACGAGACTCATCAACGATTCCCCTTATTTTCTGTCATGACGATGCACTCGCCCGGGTCCTGGGCCGTCGTTACCCACCGACCCTGGCGGGACGTGGAGCGGCGGGTAGGGACGGCGGCAGACCGCGGGAAAAAGCGGGCGGGTCACGATGCGGCGACGCACCGGGTCCGCGCCTCCGGCGACGGTGACCACCATCGCCGGATGCCCTCGAACATCGGGCGCGTGCAGTATAGCAAAATCGTCACATGGCGCGATAAACGCAGGTTATGCCTCGGTAGACTTGTGTTTTCTCCCTGTCCCACTACAATTCGCCGGTTTACCCGGCCGGGTCTTCGCTTCTCTTCCCCCGATCCGGCCAAGCTTACCGACAGGAGTGGTTCTGCCATGATTCTCGACAGGGTGCCCGCGGGCAAGTCCGTTCCCGACGACGTCAACGTGATCATCGAGATCCCGCTGAACGGCGAACCGGTGAAGTACGAAGTGGACAAGGAAACCGGCGCCATGTTCGTCGACCGTTTCATGGCCACCGCGATGCGCTACCCGTGCAACTACGGCTACATCCCGCATACGCTCAGCGACGACGGAGACCCCGCCGACGTGCTGGTGGTCAGCCCGCTGCCGCTGATCCCCGGCTCGGTGGTGCGCTGCCGGCCGGTGGGCATGCTGGAAATGGAGGACGAGTCCGGCGCCGATGCGAAGATTCTCGGCGTGCCGGTGGACAAGCTCACCACCCGCTACCGCAACATCACCACCTACCGGGACCTGCATCCGGAACTGCTCGACCGCATCGCGCACTTCTTCGACCACTACAAGGACCTGGAACCCGGCAAGTGGGTGCGCATCACCGGCTGGGCGGATGTCGAGGCGGCCCGCCAGGAAATTCTCGAGGCGGTGCGACGCGGACAGGCAGGCGGGGGCGGTGACCCGGTTGCCGCGACACCCGGGGCGTAACGCATTCATCAACCGGCGGCCCCGCGGTCGCCACGGACAGTGGAACAGGGGCGACATGAGCAAGAATTACAGGATCGCGGTCATTCCCGGTGACGGTATCGGTACCGAGGTGGTGCCCGAGGGCATTCGCGTGCTGGAGGCGGCGGCAAGCCGCTTCGGCCTCGGCTTTTCCTTCGACGAGTTCGACTGGAGCTGCCAGGTCTATGCACGCACCGGGCGCATGATGCCCGAGGACGGCCTGGCGCAGATCCGCCAGCACGACGCCATCTTCCTCGGCGCCGTGGGCTTCCCCGGGGTGCCCGACCACGTCTCGCTGTGGGGACTGCTGATCCCCATCCGGCGCGAGTTCCGGCAGTACATCAACCTGCGCCCGGTGCGGCTGATGCCCGGGGTGTCGTCGCCGCTGGCCGATCGCAAGGCCGGCGACATCGACTACTACGTGGTGCGCGAGAACAACGAGGGTGAGTACTCGGAAATCGGCGGCCGCCTGTACAAGGGCACCGAGGAAGAGCTGGTGGTGCAGGAGAACATCTTCACCCGTCGCGGTATCGACCGCGTGCTGGCCTATGCCTTCGAACTGGCCGCCAGCCGGCCGGCGCGGCACGTGACCTCGTGCACCAAGTCCAACGGCATCATCTATTCCATGCCGTTCTGGGACGAGCGCTTTGCCGAGTTCAAGAGTCGCTACCCGGATATCCGCACCGACCAGTTCCACGTCGACATCCTCACCGCCCACTTCGTCCAGCACCCGGACTGGTTCGACGTGGTGGTGGCGTCCAACCTGTTCGGCGACATTCTCTCCGATCTCGGCCCGGCCACCACCGGCACCATCGGTATCGCGCCCTCGGCGAATCTCAACCCCGAGCGCGAGTACCCGTCCATGTTCGAGCCGGTGCACGGCTCGGCCCCGGACATTGCCGGCAAGGGCATCGCCAACCCGGTGGGCCAGGTCTGGTCGGCGGTGATGATGCTGGAGCATCTCGGCGAGAACGAGGCCGCGGCAGCGGTGATGCAGGCCATCGAGACCGTGCTCTCCGAGGGTCCGCGCACGCCGGACCTGGGCGGCAAGGCCAGCACCGTGGACATGGGCAAGGCCATCGCCGAGGCCGTCGCCGGCTGAACCGGCCGCCGGCTCAGTCCGGCGGATGGTGGCGGGTGATGCGTTCGAACCAGCGCCGCGCCCGGCGGTAGGGCCGGCCTTCGCCGAGCCAGGCACACAACGACTGCATGCGTTGCCGCGGTGTCAGGTGGCGCGGCGCGATGCGCGACAGGGTGGACAGGTCGGCCAGCACCGCGTGCTGCCGTCGTTGGTGCTGGTAGCGCGCACGCGGGCAGTCGATCCAGTAGACCCGGTAGCTGTCGACGTCGTCGCCGGTGAGCAGCAGGTTGCGCCAGTGCAGGTCCTGGTGGAAGAAGTCGGCGGCGTGGGCGCGGCCGAGCTGGTCGAACACCTGCCTGCGGATGGCGTCCAGCGCCGCGGCCCGGCCCGCAGCGTCCATGGCCTGCCATTCGCCGGCGGCGAACCGTGCCAGGTCGCGGCTGTGCGGGATCCCCCGGGTGACCACGCAGGCACTCACCAGCCGACCCAGCCAACGTTCCTCGCTGAAGGCCAGCACCTCGAGCGAGTCGATGCCGATGCGCCGCAGCTGGCGGTAGCCGAACACCTCGGTGGCGGCGCGGCCCGGACGCAGGAAGAATCGCCACTTCTTGTAGCGGGTGTAGACGTAGCGCTTGAAGTACACGCACTCGCCGCCCTCCAGGGGCACCCGGAAGCAGTTGGTGACCTTCGACGACGACACCGCTTCGCCGGGAGCGAGGTTGCGCCAGTCGGCCTCGGCGTGGAGACCGGCCCGCTGCAGCGATTCGCGCCAGCGCGGGTCGATGTAGCGCACCTGTCCGTGCAGGCAGGCGATGGCACGACGCGTCCCCGGCGCCCCGGCCAGCATGCGGACCCGGCTCATGGCGGCTTGACCAGCGTCACGTAGTGCTGCCGCGAGCCGGCCGGGGAGATGATGGTGCCGCGGGCGACGCGGGCGCCGTGGGCGGCGGCGATCTCGCTGACCCGTGCATGGCGCATGGTCCCGGCGTGGGGTGCGCGGCGGCGCAGGCGGCGGGACAGGTTGGGCAGCGAGAGGGTGTCGTTGAAGGAGAACAGGACGAAGCGCGAAGCGACCCGCAGCAGTTCGTGCAGCGTTTCTTCGCGCCGCCGGTCGCCCTCGATGCGATGGGAGGCGCGAACGCAGACCGCGCCGTCGAGGGCGTCGTCGGCAAAGGGTAGCCGCTCCGGGGTGCAGGCCAGCGCCGCCACCCGTGGCGGGTTCATGGCGCGATCGACGGCGTGGCGCACCACCGCCCCGTGCACGTCGGCCTCGATCAACAGCCGGGTGGCCGATTGCATCGGCGAGCTGAAACGACCGCCGCGACAGCCCAGGGCCAGCAGCGTGGCGGAGCCGGGCAGGGCGCACAGCGCGTCGGTCACCGCGTGCAGTTCCTCGCGCAGGCGGCGCATGCGTCGCCGCGACTCGCTGGCCGCCTGCTCCTGGCGAAGGTGCCGTTCCAGCACGTCGTTGCCGTCACCGTCCTCGTCGTCGACATTCATCCTGGCCACGCCGTCGCGCAGCGGGTAGTCCCGTCGGCAGGGCTCGCAGCGCAGGTGGTCGCCGTGGTCGCCGAGCACGCCGTGACACCGTGGGCAGGCCAGCCGTTCCACCAGTTGCCGCATCGCCTGTTCCACGACCGGCGGCGTGTCGCTCATCGACGACGCCTGGTGCGTGAGCGCGGGTGGGCCTTGTCGTAGACCCGGGCCAGGTGCTGGTAGTCCAGGTGGGTGTAGACCTGGGTGGTGGCGATGTCGGCATGGCCAAGCAGCTCCTGCACCGCGCGCAGTTCGCCGCTGGACTGCAGGAGGTGGCTGGCAAAGGAGTGGCGCAGCATGTGTGGATGCACGTGGCGGTCGAGGCCCTGGCGCCGTGCCAACAGGTCGATCCGCTTCTGGATGGCGCGTACCGACAGGGCGCGGCCGCGCATGCTGGTGAACACCGCCGTCTCCGCCGTCTCGGCCAGTGCCGCGCGTCGTGGCAGCCACGCGCGCAGGGCGGCCAGGGCGTGGCTGCCGACGGGCAGGCGCCGGGTCTTGCCACCCTTGCCGACGGTGGTCAGCACCTGCTCGGACAGGTCGAGGTCGGCCAGGCGCAGGCCGGCGGTTTCCGACACCCGCAGGCCGCAGGAATAGACCACCTCGAGCAGCGCACGGTCGCGGTAGTCGATGTCCGCATCGGTGGTGATTTCCACCAGCGCGGTGGCCTCGTCGACGTTCAGCGTCTTCGGCAGGTAGCGCGGCGCGCGTGGTGCGCGTACGCCGTCGAAGGGATTGTTGCGCGCTCGTCCCTCGCGAACCAGGAAGCGGTAGAAGGCACGGGCCGCCGAGAGCAGCCGCTGGATGCTGCGTCCCGAGCCGCCGGCCTGGTGGATCCGGGCCGGGAAGGCGCGGGCGGTGCGGTGATCGATGTCGCGCCAGTGATCGAGGTCGCGCGAGGCGGCAAACTCACCGAGCCGCGCGGTGTCGCGTCGGTAGGCCTCTACCGTGTGCGGGGACAGGCGGCGTTCGCTGGCCAGGTGCCGCAGGAACTGTTCCCGGTCCGCGGTGGCTTCCGGGGTCAAGGGTTCAGGGCGTGCAACTGGCCGATGGATGCGCTCAACAGCCGCTGCAGTTGCTTGAGGTAGTGTGTGCCCGAGTCGCTGTGGTAGCGGGCGCGCTCCACCGAGCCGAAGGCGAGCATGGCATAGCGGGTCGGCGAGCGGCCCAGGGTCAGCGGGATCAGCGCGCAGGAGGCCACGGCGGCGCCGTCGTCGTCGCCGAACAGCCAGGTCTTCTGCGCCTCGGTCAGGCGCACGGTGCACTGGGCGTCGTGGATTTCCGGCAGCGCGGCCTCGCCGTCGCCGGTGCCGAGCCGGCGCAGGGCGACGTACTCCAGGTCGAAGATCTTGCGCAGCCGGCGCGGCAGTTCGTCGATGCGCTCGGGCAGGGACTGGGCGGTGAGCAGGTACAGGGTCAACTCTTCCATGCGTCGCCCGAGGCGGTCGTTCTCGCGGGCATTGCCGATCAGCTCGCGCAAGCGCGCCTGGCCGGCGTGCTGGTCGTCGCGCAGGGCGATGACCTGGCGCTCCAGCAGGGAGATGGCGCGACCGCTGGTGGGGTGGGGGATGATCAGTTGCGACAGCAGCGACGGGTGGCGCTGGAAGAAATCGGGATGTTCGCGCAGGTAGTCGGCAAACGCCTGTTCGCCGGGCGCGGTCTCGTTGTCGTGGCCGTCGATCGGGGTCGTGCTGGTCATGGGTTATCCAAGGGGTAGTTCGCCGTCGTAGACATGTACCGCGTCACCGGTGAGCTGCACGCTGGCGTCGTCGCCGGCATAGTCGACGGCGAGCGTTCCGCCGGGCAGGGTCACGCGCACCGAGGCGTCGAGCAGGCCGAGTTGCCGCCCGGCGACCACCGCGGCGCAGGCACCGCTGCCGCAGGCGCGGGTTTCGCCGACACCGCGCTCGAACACGCGCAGGCGCAGATGGCCGCGGTCGACCACCTCGGCGAAGCCGACGTTGGTGCGCTCGGGAAAGCGCGGGTGTCGTTCCACCGCCGCGCCGATGGCGGCCACGTCCGCGCCGTCGACGTCGTCGACGACGGTCACCGCGTGGGGATTGCCCATCGACAGCACCACGAAGCCGATCTCGCCGTGGCCGGTGTCGATCGACTGCACCAGCCCGTCGCCCTCGGCGAGATAGGGAATGCGGGCCGGTTCGAACACTGGCGCACCCATGTCCACGCGGACGAGGTCGCCGGCCAGCAGGTCGAGGGTCATCTCGGTGCTGTGCGTGGCCACGCGGATGGTGCTGGCGTCGGTCAGTCCCTGGCGGCGCAGGAAGTGGGCGAAGCAGCGCGCGCCGTTGCCGCACTGGGCCGACTCGCTGCCGTCGTGGTTGTAGATGCGAAAGGCGAAATCGCCACGGCCGTTGGCCGGTCGTGCCACCAGCAACTGGTCGCAGCCGATGCCGCGGTGGCGGTCGGCGATGCGCCTGGCCAGCGCCGGCGTGATCTCGAGGGACTGGCGTACGCCGTCGATGACGACGAAGTCATTGCCCAGCGAATGCATCTTGCTGAAACGAAGCATGGGGTGGCTGACGCCGTGTTCCTGACAATCGGTCAATTATAACGGAACCACGAGGTGTGGACCGAAGGGCCGCGCCGTCAGTGGTCCGCGGGCAGGTAGCGCAGCCAGTCGTGGCTGGCGTCGCCGATGGCCAGGAACCACGGGTTGAGCAGGGATGACTTGTTGTAGGCCAGCTCCTCGCCGCCGGGTTCGAGCAGGCGGCCGCCAGCCTCGTTGAGCACGCAGTGCGAGGCGGCGGTGTCCCACTCCGAGGTGGGCCCGAGGCGCGGGTAGATGTCGGCGCTGCCCTCGGCCACCAGGCAGATCTTCAGCGCGCTGCCCATGGCGGTGGTGGTGACCTCGCCGACCTCCGCCTCGAGGGCCTCGCGGTAGGCGTCCACCGCGGCCCCGGCATGGGAGCGGCTGGCCACCAGGCAGACCCCCTGCGCGGGCCGCCGACGGCACCGGATCGGCTGGCTGCCGTCGGCATCGGTGCGGAAGGCGCCGTGGCCCTTCGCGGCATAGTGGGTCACGCCGCGGTCCGGGGTATGTACCACGCCGAGCACCGGGCGGTGGTCGTCGATGAGCGCGATGTTGACGGTGAACTCGCCGTTGCGGCGAACGAACTCCTTGGTGCCGTCGAGGGGGTCGACCAGCCAGAAGCGCTGCCACTGGTGTCGCTGCTCGAAGGCCGACTCGGCGGACTCCTCGGACAGCACCGGCCATTGCGGGGTCAGTTCGGCGAGACGCTCGACGATCAGCTCGTGGGCGCGCCGGTCGGCGAGGGTCAGCGGCGAGCCGTCGCCCTTTTCCTCCACCGTGAAGGGTTGCCGGTAGACCTCGAGGATGGCGTTGCCGGCGGCGGCGGCAATGGCGCACACCGGTTCCAGCAGGTCGGCGGGATCGTTTGCAGGCATGGTTCAGGTTTCCGGGGTCGGCGGGTTTGCGGTGGAACCGGCCAGGGCGCGGGCGACGAGAAACAGGGCCAGGCGGGTACGGGCGTCGGAGATGCGCGGTTCGTCGTGCAGCTCGTCGATGCGCGCCAGCGGCCAGCGCCGCTGGGCCAGGGGCTCGGGCTCGTCGCCGGGCAGCGGCGCGGCGTAGAGGTCTTCGGCGAGGAAGATGGCGCTGCGAAAATCCGAGTAGGCCGGCATCAGCGTCACCGTGTCCAGGCAGCGCAGGCGACCGGCGGCGAAGCCGGTTTCCTCGCGCAGTTCGCGTTGTGCCGCCTCGGCAGGTTCCTCGCCGGCGTCGATGACGCCCTTGACGAAGCCCAGCTCGTAGCAGCCGGTGCCGAGGGCGAACTCCTCCACCAGTAACAGGTCGTCACCGACCCGGGGCACCACCACCACGCCCCCCTCGCCGCCGGCGACCAGTTGCTCGAACTCGCGCTCGGCGCCGTTGTGAAAGGTCAGCGATACCGCGTCCACCCGGAACAGGCGGCTTTGCGCCACCGTGCGGCGGTCACGAATGGTCGGTGGCGTCCTGGACAACGGTGGCGGGATCCTGGCGGGGCTGCGGCACGGACGGCGATTATACCCTGCCACCGGTTCAGCGGCGGTTCATCCGCCATGCACTGAACTCGCCGGCATCATGAACGACGAACATCCCCGCCGCGGCGGCGCAGAAACCGCAGAAATCGCAGGTTCGCGGGCAGCCGCGAAGGGTGTATGACAGGCAATCCCGGACGGATGCATTCCGCGATGGAGATCGGTTATAGTGCGCCCCTCCCGCCCGCCCCGCCACGCTCCGGACGCCACGCCAGGATCGCCATGACCGACGCATCCACCGCACTCGTTGAACTGCGCGGAGTCGACTTCGCCTTTACCCGCCGACCGCTGTTCCGCGGCCTCGACCTGACCGTGCGTCGCGGCCAGGTGACGGCGATCATGGGGCCGAGCGGCTGCGGCAAGTCGACCTTGCTGTCCCTCATCGGCGGCCGCCTGCGCGCGTCCGCGGGCAGCATCCGCTTCGACGGCGACGCGATGGATCCCGCCGATCGCGCCGGCCTGTACCGCATGCGTCGCAAGATGGGCATGCTGTTCCAGTCCAGTGCCCTGCTCACCGACCTGACGGTGTTCGAGAACGTCGCCTTCCCGCTGCGCGAGCACACCGCGCTGCCCGAGGAACTGGTTGCCATGGTGGTGCTGATGAAGCTGCAGATGGTGGGCCTGCGCGGCGCCGCCAGCCTGATGCCCTCGGAGCTGTCCGGCGGCATGGCGCGGCGGGTGGCGCTGGCGCGTTCCATCGCGCTGGACCCGGTGCTGGTCATGTACGACGAGCCGTTCACCGGCCTTGACCCGATCTCCATGGGCGTGGTGGTCAAGTTGATCCGCGAGCTCAACGACGCGCTCGGCATGAGCTCGGTGGTGGTGACCCACGACGTCGCCGAGGGCTGCAGCATCGCCGACTACGTCTACATCCTCGGCAAGACCTCGATGATCGGCGAGGGCACGGTGGCGTCGCTGAAGCAAAGCGATGATCCCCAGGTGCGCCAGTTCATGGATGGCCTGCCCGACGGCCCGGTGGCCTACCACTACCCGGCGGAACCCTTCGCCGAGCAGTTGCTGGGGCGCGATTCATGAACGCGATCCGTCGTCTCGGCCGCTTTGGCATCGACATCACCGCTTCGCTGGGTGCCGCCGGGCTGTTCGCGCTGGCGACCTTGTCGCAGTGCCTGGTGGTGCTCAAGCGTCCCCGGCTGCTGGTGCAGCAGCTCTACTCGGTGGGCGTGCTGACGGTGATCATCATCGTCCTCGCCGGCCTTTTCGTCGGCATGGTGCTGGGCCTGCAGGGATACAATACCCTGGTGGACTTCGGCGCCGAGTCCTCCCTCGGCCTGGTGGTGGCCATGTTCCTCACCCGCGAGCTTGGCCCGGTGCTGACCGCGCTCCTGTTCACCGGTCGCGCTGGCTCGGCGCTGACCGCCGAGATCGGCCTGATGAAGACCACCGAGCAGTTGGCCGCGCTGGAAATGATGGCGGTGGACCCGATGCGCCGGGTGGTGGCGCCGCGTTTCGTCGCCGGCGTCCTCGCAGTGCCGTTGCTGGCCGCCATGTTCAGCGTGGTCGGGG
The DNA here is from genome assembly GCA_964350265.1 of uncultured Gammaproteobacteria bacterium. GTDB lineage: Bacteria > Pseudomonadota > Gammaproteobacteria > Arenicellales > CAJQKF01 > BQJD01. The sequence goes on from CAYGJZ010000011.1 coordinate 22,659, forward strand.
TGTTCGGCGGCTACCTGATCGGCGTGGAGCTGCTCGGGGTCGACGCCGGCGTGTTCTGGTCGTCGATGCGCGAGGGCATGGATTTCTACGACGACATCGTCAACGGCGCCATCAAGAGCGTGGTGTTCGGCGTCTGCGTGACCTGGATCGCCCTGTTCCAGGGCTATACCTGCGTGCCGAATGCCGCCGGCATCAGCCGCGCCACCACCCGTACCGTGGTCGCCGGCTCGCTGGCGATCCTCGGCCTGGACTACGTGCTCACCGCGCTGATGTTCGGCGCCTGAACCCATCAACGAAGGCATTTTATGAACAGCAAGATCTCGGAACTGGCGGTCGGCGTGTTCCTGCTGGCCGGTATCGCGGCCCTCGGCTACCTGGCCCTGTCGGTGGGCAACATGGGATCCACCGTGTCTTCCGACACCTACCGGGTCACCGCCCGCTTCGACAACATCGGCGGGTTGGCGGTGAAGGCGCCGGTGACCGTGGCCGGCGTGCGCGTCGGCCGGGTCAGCGGCATCAGCGTCGATCGCGAACTGTTCTCGGCGGTGGTCAGCATGGACATCGACGCCGCCTACGACAACCTGCCCGGGGATACCAGTGCCTCGATCCTGACCGCCGGCCTGCTCGGTGCCCAGTACATCGGCCTGCAGCCCGGCGGCGACATCGAGTTCCTGGAAGAGGGCGACCGCATCGAGCTGACCCAGTCGGCGGTGGTGCTGGAAAACCTGATCGGACAACTGCTGTTCAGCAAGACTGCGGAGTAGACCCATGCTGGCAAGAATTCTCGCGGTGACCACCGCGCTCGTGCTCTCGCTGCCGGCCTTTGCCGCCGGCCCGGCACCGGACGAACTGGTGGAGACCACCATCAACGAGCTGATCGACGAGCTGGAAAGCCGGCGCAGCGAGCTGGCCGCCGACAAGTCCAAGCTCTACGCCATGGTCGAGGAGGTGGTGGTGCCGCACTTCTCGTTGCCGGTGATCGCGCGGCTGGTGCTGGCGCGGCACTGGCGCGAGGCCTCCGAGGCCCAGCGCGAGGCCTTTGCCGAGGAGTTCAAGAAGCTGCTCATCCGCACCTATGCCACCGCCCTGTTCGAGTACACCGGCAAGGAGAAGATGGAAGTGCGGCCGGCGAAAATGAAGGAAGGCGAGCGGCGGGCGCGGGTGGAAACCCTGGTCACGCTGGCCTCCGGCCCGGCCATTCCGGTCAACTACTCCTTCCTCCAGGATGGCGACGGCAGCTGGAAGATCTACGACGTCAACATCGACGGCATCAGTCTGGTCACCAACTATCGCTCCTCCTACGGGCAGGTGATTTCCCAGCGCGGACTCGACGCCCTGATCGAGGACCTGGCCACCCGCAACCAGTCCCTGGAGCAGGGCAGCGCCTGATGACCCGGGCCACCCTCCGCCGCGACGGCGACGTGCTGGTGCTGGAAGGCGAGATCGACTTCGACAGCGTGCCCGCGCTGGTGCGCGAGGCGGGCAGTCTCGGCGACGGCGTCGGCACGGTCGACGCCAGCGCGGTGCGCCGCATCGACAGCGCCGGGGTTGCCTTCCTGGTGTGGCTGCGCAGGCACCATGGCACCGGCAGCCACCTGGCGCTGCGCGGCGCCTCGCCGCAACTCACCCGGCTGCTGGCGGTGACTGGCCTGGAGACGGTGGTCGGCTGAGCCTGGCGCTATCCCGGCCACCCGCCGGTCGGTTATCATAGGCCCCCTGCGTCGCCCACCGGCGACCGTGCCGAACATCCCATTCCCACGCCGCGACCGCGGCGCAGCAAGACGAGGAGACGAGTGGTTACCCCCGAGGACATCAAGGGCTGGATCGAGCAGAACCTGGCCGGCAGCGAGGTTGAAATCGACGGTGACGGCCACCATTTCGAGGCCGTGATCGTCTGCCCCGACTTCGACGGCAAGAGCCGAATCCAGCGTCACCAGATGGTCTACGGCGCGCTGGGCGAGCGGATGAAATCCGATATCCACGCGCTGTCCATGAAAACCCTCACCCCCGCCGAACAGGCGTCCAGCGAGGCCTGAGCCACTATGAATATCCAGGAACAAATCAAGGAACTGGTCGAAACCAACGACGTGGTCCTGTTCATGAAAGGGTCGCCGGACTTTCCGCAGTGCGGATTTTCCAGCCGTGCCAGCCAGATCCTGCGTCAGCTCGGCACCCAGTTCGCCTCGGTGGACGTGCTGCAGAACCAGGATGTCCGCGAAGGCATCAAGACCTATTCCAACTGGCCCACCATTCCGCAGCTGTACATCCGCGGCGAGTTCATCGGCGGCAGCGATATCGTCATGGAAATGTACGAGAGCGGCGAGCTTGCGAAGAAGCTCGTCAGCGAAGCCTGACCCGGCCGTTGGCGCCGGACACCGGAATCGCCGTGGAGCCGACGCCGTGGACAAGCAGGCATGGATAAATTGATCATCACGGGTGGTCGTCCCCTCGACGGCGACGTGCGGATTTCCGGGGCCAAGAACGCGGCGCTGCCGGTCCTGATCGCCTCCCTGCTCACCGCCGAGCCGCTGGTGGTGCGCAACATCCCGCACCTGCACGACATCACCACCACGCTGGAACTCCTCGGTCACCTGGGCGTGCGCCTGGAGATCGACGAGAAGATGTGCATCAGCGCCGATGCCAGCGAGGTGGACCAGCTGCGCGCCCCCTACGACCTGGTCAAGACCATGCGCGCGTCGATCCTGGTGCTCGGCCCGTTGCTGGCCCGCTTCGGCGAGGCCGAGGTGTCGCTGCCCGGCGGCTGCGCCATCGGCTCGCGCCCGGTCAACCTGCACATCAAGGGCTTCGAGGCCATGGGTGCGGAGGTCAGCATCGAGGGCGGCTACATCCACGCCCGCTGCAAGCGTCTCCAGGGTGCGCGGATCTTCATGGACATGATCTCGGTCACCGGCACCGAGAACCTGATGATGGCGGCCTGCCTGGCCGACGGCACCACCGTGATCGAGAATGCCGCGCGCGAGCCGGAAGTCGTGGACCTGGCCAGTTGCCTGGCCGCGATGGGCGCGAAGATCAGCGGCGCGGGTACCGACGTCATCACCATCGAGGGCCAGCCGGTGTTGTCCGGGGCCACCCACGAGGTCATCCCCGACCGCATCGAGGCCGGCACCTACCTGGTGGCCGGTGCCGCCACCGGCGGCTGCGTCCGCCTCTACGACCTGCGCACCGGGTTGCTCGACGCGGTGCTGGACAAGCTCGAGGAGGCCGGCGCCAGGCTCGACGTGCAGCCGAACTCGGTGCGCCTGGACATGCGTGGACGGCGACCGAAGTCGGTGAACATCCGTACCGCGCCGTTCCCCGCCTTCCCCACCGACATGCAGGCGCAGTTCGTGATGCTGAACAGCATCGCCGAGGGCGTCGGCACGGTCACCGAGACGGTGTTCGAGAACCGCTTCATGCACGTGCACGAACTGCAGCGCATGGGCGCGGACATCGAGATGGAAAGCAATACCGCGGTGGTGCGCGGGGTGCAACAGCTCACCGGTGCGCCGGTGATGGCCACCGACCTGCGCGCCTCCGCCTGCCTGGTGCTGGCCGGCCTGGTGGCCCAGGGCGAGACCGTCATCGACCGCATCTACCACATCGATCGCGGCTACGACTGCATCGAGGAGAAGCTGGCGCAGATCGGTGCCCAGATCCGCCGGGTGCCCGGACACCTGGTCGACCAGCGCACCGCTGCCGCCTGATCCACTCCGTCGTCCTTTCACGCCACGCTACTCGTCGTATACCGCCGTCATGATGACCGTCGCGCTGTCGAAGGGGCGCATCCTCGACCAGACCCTGCCCTTGTTTGCCGCCGCCGGCATCGAGCCGCTGGACGATCCGCGCGACAGCCGCAAGCTGGTGCTGGCCTCCAACCGCGACGACCTGCGCTTCCTGGTGGTGCGCGCCGCCGACGTCGCCACCTACGTGCAGTACGGTGCCGCCGATGCCGGCGTGGTGGGCAAGGACCTGCTGCTGGAGAACGGCGGCGAGGGCCTCTACGAACTGGTCGACCTGCGCATTTCCCGCTGCCGCATGGTGGTGGCCGAGGCCGCCTCCGCCGGTGGTGAGCCGCTGGCCAGTGATCGCCGGCTGCGCATCGCCACCAAGTACCCGAACATCACCCACGATCACTTCGCCGCCCGCGGCGTGCAGGCCGAGATCATCAAGCTGTACGGCTCCATGGAACTCGCCCCGCTGGTGCACCTCGCCGACCGCATCGTCGACCTGGTCGACACCGGCGGCACGCTGCGCGCCAACGGCCTGGTGGAGGTGGAGCAGATCGCCGAGGTGACCGCGCGGCTGGTGGTGAACCGCGCCTCGATGAAGCGCAAGTCGGCCTTGCTCGGCGAACTGGTGACGGCGCTGAAACAGGCCGTGGAGGCGGGCTAGTGGCACGACGCATGCGCATGCACCGGACGGGACACTAGGGTGGGCGACGCGACGCTGCGCGTTCTCGATGCCCGCGCCACCGGCTTCGACGCTGCCCTCGATCACCTGCTGCGCCGGGACGGGTCCGCCGACCACGCCGTCGACGAGGCGGTGGCCGTCATCATCGACGACGTTCGTCGCCGGGGCGACGTGGCACTGCTCGAATACACCCGCCGCTTCGACCGGCTGGCGGTGGACGACGCCGCCGACCTGGTGCTCGATGCCGACGGCATCGCCCGTCACGCCGCCGGGGTGGACGATGCCGTGCGCGACGCGCTGGTGGCGGCGCATGCGCGCATCGCCTCCTTTCACCGCCACCAGGCGGAGTCGTCCTGGAGTTTCACCGAGGCCGACGGCAGCCGCTTCGGCCAGCAGGTCACGCCGCTGGCGCGGGTTGGCGTCTACGTTCCCGGCGGCAAGGCTGCCTACCCGTCGTCGGTGCTGATGAACGTGGTGCCCGCGCGGGTGGCAGGCGTCGACGAGATCGTGATGGTGGTGCCGACCCCCGACGGCGTGGTCAACCCGGCGGTGATGGCGGCCGCCGGCATCGCCGGTGTCGACCGCGTGCTCACCATTGGCGGCGCCCAGGCGGTGGCGGCACTGGCCTACGGCACCGACACCGTACCCCGGGTGGACAAGATCGTCGGTCCCGGCAATGCCTACGTGGCCAGCGCCAAGCGCCAGGTATTCGGGCAGGTCGGCATCGACATGATCGCCGGGCCCTCGGAAGTGGTGGTGATCTGCGACGCGGGCGCCGATCCGCGCTGGGTGGCGATGGACCTGTTCGCCCAGGCCGAACACGACGAGATGGCCCAGTCCATCGCCCTGTGTCCGTCGCGGGAGATCGCCGACGCGGTGCTCGCGGCGGTGGACGCGTTGTTGCCGGGCATGGAGCGACGCGAGGTGATCGCCGCTTCGCTGCGCGCCCACGGTGCCGCCATCGTGGTCGAGGATCTCGACGCGGCGGTGGCGCTGGCCAACCGCATCGCGCCGGAGCACCTGGAGCTGATGGTGGCCGATCCCGGGCCGCTGCTGCCCGCGGTGCGCCATGCCGGGGCCATCTTTGCCGGCTATCACAGCGCCGAGTCCCTGGGAGACTACTGCGCCGGCCCCAACCACGTGTTGCCGACCTCGGGCACCGCGCGCTTTGCCTCGCCGCTGGGCGTGTACGATTTCGTCAAGCGCACCAGCATCGTGCAGTGTTCCGCCGACGGTGCGCGCGCCCTGTCGCGCCTGGCCTCGGTGCTTGGCCGGGCAGAGTCGCTCACCGCCCATGCCCGCTCCGCCGAGCTGCGCGGCGAGGATCCGTGAGTCGCGTCCTCCGGCCCCTGCAATCGCGGCCGAGAGTCTGCTAGTATTTTGCTACCGGGCCGACCCGAACAGGCACCAGACCCATCGACCCCGCCGCCGAACCTGAATCATCCCCTTCGCGAACGAATCCCCAAGGTAGTTCACTCATGGCCCCTCGCACCGCCACGGTGGAGCGGAATACCGCAGAAACCCGCATCTCGGTTCGCATCAACCTCGATGGCACCGGAAAGGCCGACTTCCACACCGGGGTGCCGTTCCTTGAGCACATGCTCGACCAGGTCTGCCGGCACGGCATGGTCGATCTCGACATCCGCGCCGAGGGCGACCTGCACATCGATGATCACCATACCGTCGAGGACATCGGCATCACCCTCGGCCAGGCCCTGCACCAGGCCCTCGGCGACAAGCGCGGCATCGTTCGCTACGGCCATGCCTACGTGCCGCTGGACGAGGCGCTCAGCCGGGTGGTGCTGGACTTCTCCGGCCGGCCGGGGCTGACCTACGCGGTCACCTTTCCGCGTGCGCGGATCGGTACCTTCGACGTCGACCTGTTCTCCGAGTTCTTCCACGGCCTGGTCAACCACGCCCGCATGACCATGCACATCGACAGCCTGCGCGGGGTCAATGCCCACCACGTGGCGGAGACCATCTTCAAGGCCTTCGGCCGTGCCCTGCGGGTGGCGGTGTCGGTGGATCCGGCGATGACCGGCGTGGTGCCTTCGACCAAGGGTTCGCTTTGATGCAGACCGTGGTGGTGGTCGACTTCGGCACCGGCAACCTGCACTCGGTCAGCAAGGCAGTGGAACACGTCGCCGACGGCGCCCGGGTCGTGGTCACCCGGGAAGCCGACCTGGTGCGCCGCGCCGACCGCGTCATCCTGCCCGGCCAGGGCGCCATGGGCAGCTGGTTCGAGGCGATGCGCGCGCGGGGACTCGGCGAGGCGGTGCGCGAGGTGCTGGCGAAGGTGCCCGTGCTCGGCATCTGCGTGGGCATGCAGGCCCTGCTCGAGCACAGCGAGGAAGACGGCGGCGTCGAGGGTCTTGGCATCATCCCGGGGCGGGTGGCCCGCTTCCGCCGTCCCGCGCACGCGGCCGGCGGCCCGAAGATCCCGCACATGGGCTGGAACCGCGTGCGCCAGCGCGCCCACCCCCTGTGGAAGGGCATTGCCGACGGCAGCCGCTTCTACTTCGTGCACAGCTACCATGCCTGCCCGGCGCACGAGTCCGACATCGCCGGGGTGACCGACTACATCGTCGACTTCACCGCCGCGATTGCCCGCGACAACCTGTTCGCGGTCCAGTTCCATCCCGAGAAGAGCCATGCACAGGGACTTGCCCTGCTGGGTAATTTCGTCCGCTGGAATGGCACACGTGATCACTAGACAGAGGAAGGGTACATGCTGCTGATACCGGCCATCGACATCAAGGAGGGGAAGTGCGTCCGCCTTCGACAGGGCCGCATGGAAGATTTCACCATCTTCGCCGAAGACCCGGTGGAGGTGGCCAACCGCTGGGTAGGCGAGGGTGCGCGTCGGCTGCACCTCGTTGATCTCGACGGCGCCATTGCCGGCGAACCGGTGAACACCGCGGTGATCCGCCGGATCATGGATGCCCACCCCGACCTGCCCATCCAGGTCGGCGGCGGCATCCGCGACGAGGAGACCGTGGAAGCCTACCTGGAAACCGGCGCCCGCTTCGTGGTCATCGGCACCAAGGCGGTCAACGAACCGCACTTCATCTCCGACATGTGCGCCGAGTTTCCCGGTCGCATCATCGTCGGCCTCGACGCCCGCGACGGCCGGGTGGCCACCGAGGGCTGGTCGAAGATGTCCCGCCACGACGTGGTCGACATGGCCCGGCACTTCGAGAACGACGGTGTCGAGGCCATCATCTACACCGACATCCAGCGCGATGGCATGATGACCGGCGTCAACGCCGATGCTACCGCGCAGTTGGCCGAGGCCATCAACATCCCGGTGATCGCCTCCGGCGGCGTCACCGACGTCGACGACATCCGTGCCCTGTGCGACGTGTCCGACAGTGGCATCTACGGCGTCATCCTCGGTCGCGCGCTGTACGAGGGCTCGCTCGACCTTGCCGAGGCACAGGCGCTGGCCGACAGCCGCGCCGCGCCCGTGTTCGGCAAGTAGGCGACCGGGTGGCACTGGCCAAGCGCATCATCCCCTGCCTCGACGTCGACAACGGGCGGGTGGTCAAGGGGGTGAACTTCGTCAACATCCGCGATGCCGGCGACCCGGTGGAAGTGGCGCGGCGCTACGATGAGCAGGGCGCCGACGAGATCACCTTTCTCGACATCACCGCCAGTTCCGACGATCGCTCGACCATGGTCGAGGTGGTCGAGGCGGTGGCCGGGCAGGTGTTCATCCCGCTCACCGTGGGCGGCGGCATCCGCGTGCTGGAGGACATCCACCGCATGCTGGCGGCCGGTGCCGACAAGGTGTCGATCAACACCGCGGCGGTGTTCCGCCCGGCCTTCGTGGCCGAGGCCAGCCAGCACTTCGGTGCCCAGTGCATCGTCGTCGCCATCGATGCCAAGCAGGTGTCCGGCGGCGACGACCCGGCCTGGGAAGTATTCACCCACGGTGGCCGCAAGGGCACCGGCATCGACGCCGTCGACTGGGCCAGGCGCATGGCCGACAGCGGTGCCGGCGAACTGCTGTTGACCAGCATGGATCGCGACGGCACCCGCAACGGCTTCGACCTGGCCCTCACCCGGGCGGTCTGCGAGGCGGTGCCGGTGCCGGTGATTGCCTCCGGCGGGGTCGGCAACCTGGACCACCTGGCCGACGGCGTCAGCCTTGGCGGCGCCGATGCGGTACTGGCGGCGAGCATCTTTCACTTCGGCGAGTTCACCATCGGCGAGGCCAAGCGCCACCTGGCGGCGCGGGGGATCGAGGTCAATGACTAGCGAGAACGCCGTCCGCGGCGACGACGTGCTGAACCGCCTTTCCGAGGTGATCGAGTCGCGTCGGGGTTCCGACCCCGACGCGTCCTACGTCGCCTCGCTGCTGGCCGGCGACGACACCCGGGTGCTGAAGAAGATCGGCGAGGAGGCGGTGGAGCTGGTGGTCGCGGTGCGTGACGGCGATACCGCGCAGATGGTGCACGAGGCCGCCGACCTGGTCTTTCACACCCTGGTGGCACTGGCCGGGCAGGGGGTGCCGGCCAGTGCCGTGCTGGCCGAGCTGGAGCGACGCTTCGGTCGTTCCGGACTGGCCGAGAAAGCCGCCCGCGAAAAATGACGCGCCCCGGCCGATCGCCTCGCAGACCCGTGCGAATCGGCGCCAATGGGCATAGAATAGGCCGCTTGGCGAATCGCACCCACGCCGCCGTCGCGGCGCGCAGGGGCCTCGGGCCATCCACAGACATCCTGGAGACATAACGTTATGGGTTTTGGAGGTATCAGTATCTGGCAGCTCCTGATCATCCTGGTGATCGTGGTGCTGATTTTCGGTACCAAGAAGTTGCGCGGCATGGGTGGCGACCTGGGCTCGGCGATCAAGAGCTTCAAGAAGGCGGTCAAGGAAGATGACGGCAAGGGCGAGGACAAGGACAAGACCGCCGAGGGCGATGACCCGGAGCGGGCGGTGCTCGAGGCCGATCCGGTCGAGAACGTCACCACCACCGACGCGGAACAGGAAAAGAAGCAACCCTGAGTTCGCGCTGCAAGGCGCTGGCGACGGCCGGAGTAGAACGTGTTCGACATCGGTTTTTGGGAGATGAGCGTGATCGCCCTGATCGCGCTGGTCGTGCTCGGCCCGGAGCGGCTGCCCGGACTGGCGCGGACTGCCGGGCTGTGGATCGGTCGCGCGCGGCGCATGATCGCCGACGTGAAGTCCGACATTGATCGCGAGATCCGCAATTCCGAGTTGAAGGAAATGGAGTCGCTGAAGAACGACATCGAGAAGACCGGCCGCGACCTGTCCGGCAAGGTCAACGAGGGCGCCGGCTTCGACAAGAAGGTCGCCGACGAGTTCGACCTGAGCGACGCCTTCCAGGAAACGGGTAACAGCATCAAGGACGCCGCGAAGAGCGCCGACAAGCCGCGAGACCATGCCGAAAAATCCTAGCCCCTCCGACAGCGAGGCGCCGTTCATATCCCACCTGCTCGAACTGCGCGACCGCCTGCTCAAGGGCGTCGCCGCGGTGCTGGTGCTGTTCCTGGTCTGCGCACCGTTCGCCAACCAGCTCTACGTGTTCCTCGCCGACCCGCTGATGAGCGCGTTGCCGGAAGGCAACACGATGATCTCCACCGAGCCGCACGGGCCGTTCTTCGTGCCCTTCAAGCTGGCCTTCGCGGTGGCGGTGGCCCTGGCCATGCCGTTCCTGCTGTACCAGATCTGGGCCTTCGTGGCGCCGGGTCTGTACGACAACGAGAAGCGCCTGGCCATGCCGCTGGTGGTTTCGAGCACGCTGCTGTTCTACCTCGGCATCGCTTTTTCCTACTTCGTCGTCTTCCCGATCATCTTCCTGTTCTTTACCTCCACCGCGCCCGAAGGGGTGGCGGTGATGACCGACATCAACGCCTACCTGAGTTTCGTGCTGAAGCTGTTCTTCGCCTTCGGCATCGCCTTCGAGGTGCCGGTGGCGACGGTGTTGATGGTGCGCATGGGCGTGACCACGCCGGAAGTGCTGGCCGAGAAGCGTCCCTACATCATCGTCTGCGCCTTCGTCGTCGGCATGCTGCTGACGCCGCCGGACATCTTCTCGCAGACCATGCTCGCACTGCCGGTGTGGCTGCTGTTCGAGGTCGGCCTGTTCTTCTCGCGGCGCATCGTCCGTCGACGACGACAGGAAGAAGCAGACGAGGTGGACGAGGAAATCACCGGGCCAGGACAGGGCGAACAGGGTCCGTAGGCACGCGCCCGGTCGCGGCTTGACATCTTCCGGGGCGTTCTATTTACTATCCGGGCCTAGCCCAGCAACGCCGACAAGACGCTTGCCCATGCATCGGGACAGCGCGAGTGCGTGTATACCAACAACACCCCGAGGATGGAGCAATTTCCGTCAAGACCGCACTGATTGTCGATGATTCCCGTGTTGCCCGCCTGGCTCTCGCCCGTCGCCTCGGCGCGCGTGGCATCGAGGTCGTCTCCGTGGCATCCGGCGCCGACGCTCTGCGAAAGCTCGCCGACACCCGCCCGGACGTCATTTTCATGGACTACATGATGCCGGAGATGGACGGCCTGGAAGCCTGCCGCGCCATCGTCGGCAATCCCGCCACGGCGGCGATTCCGGTCATCATGACCACCAGCAACGACACCCCGGAATTCCGCAAGCGCGGCGTCGCCAGCGGCGCACGCGGCTTCCTCTCCAAGGGCCTGGAAGACCGCGAACTCGACAACGTCCTCGATGCCGTGGTCGACGTCCCCGAACCGGCCCCGGCCCGGGAAGCCCCGGCCGCGGTGGAGTCGGCGCGGGTGCAACTCGACGAGGCTACCCTGGCGATGATCCGCGACCAGGCCATCAACGCCGCCCGCCGGGCCTCCGAGGAGTACTTCACCGGCCAGTTGCCGGGCCTGGAGGAACAGGTCGTCCAGGTGGCCGAGAACACCGCCCGCCGCGCCGCCGGGGGCGGTCATGCGCCGGCCGCCGACGGCGACGAGCTGCATGCCCTGCGCAGCCGGCTCGACAACCTCGGCAACGACCGCGCCCTGCGCAGCGCGGTGATCAAGATCATGCGCGAGGAGTCCGGCGGCAGCCGGCGCCCGCGCCCGGATGCCGTGGCGTCCTCGCAGCGCGAGGCGCACCGGCGCGGCTCCTCTTCCGGTTTCGGTCGCCTGTTGCGAAATCTGCTGCTGCTGGCGATACTGGCGGTGATCGCCTACTTCGTGATCGTGATGTTTTTCCCGGACAGCAGCCTGGCGCTGCGCCTGTCGGACCTGGTGGCGGCATGGCTTGCTCGCGCCGGCGCAGGGTAGCGGGAGTCTCCACGACACGTCAGCCATAACGTACAAGGCAAACAAGACCAGGAGGAAACCCCATGCGAAAGCACATCATGATTGGCATCGGCATCGCGATGCTCGCCGGCTGTGCCCAGGGCCCGATGGAATACTCGTCCATGGGTCCGGGCAGCGTCGAGGGCACCATCGGTATGGCCGAGCAGAAACTGGCCATGGCCAAGGAGATGAACTCGGAGTGGCGCGTGATCGACAAGGCGACCGGCGGGTCGGCGCAGGATCTGTCCAAGTTGTTGCAGGTAGCGAAGGAGAAGGCCGAGGCCGGCGACTCCGAGGAAGCCATTCGCCTGGCCAAGCGGGTGATCCAGTTCTCCGAACTCGGTGTCGCCCAGGCCAAGGCACAGAAGGGCGCGATGCCGCAGTACAACTGAGTCCCTCCCCGCCGGCATCCGCCGGCGGGCATCCGGCCGCGCACCGTCCTGACGGGGCGCTGTTCGCAGGTCGCTGGCCCGGAACCCCGGGCCGATGAGCGATCTTCTCTTCTGGCAATACATCGCCATTGCCGCGGTATTCGTCTGGGGCGGGTTCGTGCGCACCGGTCTCGGCTTCGGCGGTGGCGCACTGACCCTGCCGCTGCTACTGCTGATGGTCGACGACCCGGTGGTGTTCCTGCCGATCATCGCCGTCCACCTGCTGGTCTTCGCCTTCCTCACCGTGGGCACGCGCATGGACCTGGTCGACTGGCGCTACGTGGCCCGCGTGCTGCTGGTCATCCTGCCCTTCAAGCTGGCCGGCGTGGTCGGCCTGCTCAATCTGCCCGGCAACGTGCTCACCGCGATGGTCTACGTGATCACCGCCTTCTACGCGGTTTCCTACCTGGTCGGCATCGAGTTCAAGAGCAAGAGCCGGGTGATGGATACCGCGTTGCTGGCGGCCGGCGGCTACATCAGCGGCACCTCGCTGATCGGCGCGCCGCTGATCATCGCCGTGGTGGTGCGCTACGTCGCCCGGGAAAACCTGCGCGAGACGCTGTTCGTGCTGTGGGTGGTCCTGGTGCTGATCAAGATTGCCGCCTTTCTGTGGACCGGCACCGACATGCAGTGGGTCCACCAGCTGTGGCTGTTCCCGGCGGCCTTCGTGGGTCACCTTCTGGGCATGCGCTTTCATCGCCACCTCGGCCGGGTGGCGCCGCAGACCTTCCTGCGGGTGGTGGGGGCGGCATTGCTGGCGATTACCGTGGTCGGCCTCGGCAACGCGGCGATGTCCATCCTCGGCGACGACGGGGCGGTGCCGGAGGTGCTTGAGTCCGGCGAGGCGAACCGCCATAGTTAGGTGTTCCATCGAGTCCCCTGAAATCGACACCGCCGCCCCGGACGCCGTATGCCTGAAATCGTCAAGACCGCCCAGTCCCAGTTGCTCGAGCCCGCCGGGCTCGACGACAGCCACATCGACCAGTTGCTCGGCGCGCTGACTTCGCGCCAGATCGACTACGGCGACCTGTATTTCCAGTACACCAGCCACGAGGGCTGGTCGCTGGAGGACGGCCGCATCAAGTCCGGCAGCCGCAACATCGACCAGGGTGTCGGCATCCGCGCCATCAGCGGCGAGAAGACCGGCTTTGCCTACTCCGACGAGATCGACATGCCGGCCTTGACCCGTGCCGCGCGGGCGGCCCGGGAGATTGCCGTCGGCGGCGGCAACGAGGCCGGCGGCGCCCGCATCAGCCGGCGCGGCGGCGAGCGCAGCCTGTACCACGATCTCGACCCGGTGGCGAGCATGGCCGACGCCGACAAGGTGGCCCTGCTCAAGCGGGTGGAGAAGATTGCCCGCGAGGCCGACCCGCGGGTGACCCAGGTCATGGCATCGCTGGCGGCGGTCCGGCAGACGGTGCTGGTGGTTCGCCACGACGGCGCCATGTCGGCGGATGTCCGCCCGCTGGTGCGCCTGAACGTCAGCGTCATCGCCGAACAGGACGGGCGACGCGAGCAGGGCGGCCACGGCGGCGGCGGTCGCGTGGACTACCACTGGTTTCTCGGCGAGGGCCGGGCCGAGCACTATGCCCGCGAGGCGGTGCGCCAGGCGCTGGTCAACCTCGAGGCGGAAGATGCACCGGCCGGCACGCAGACGGTGGTGCTCGGCCCGGGCTGGCCCGGCATCCTGCTGCACGAGGCCATCGGCCACGGCCTGGAAGGGGATTTCAACCGCAAGGGCAGCTCGGCGTTCTCCGGACGCATCGGCGAGCGGGTGGCGGCACGCGGCTGCACCGTGGTGGACGACGGCACGCTGCCGGATCGCCGCGGCTCCCTCAACGTCGACGACGAGGGCACGCCGACCTCCTGCACGGTGCTGATCGAGGACGGCATCCTCAAGGCCTACATGCAGGATACCCACAATGCCCGGCTGATGAACGTCGCGCCCACCGGCAACGGTCGTCGCGAGTCCTATGCCCACCTGCCGATGCCGCGCATGACCAATACCTACATGCTGGCCGGCGAGCACGACCCGGGCGAGATCCTCGCCTCGGTGGACAAGGGCCTGTACGCGGTCAGTTTCGGCGGCGGCCAGGTGGACATCACCTCGGGCAAGTTCGTCTTCTCCGCCAACGAGGCCTACCTGATCGAGAAGGGCAGGATCACCCGCCCGGTGCGCGGCGCGACCCTGATCGGCAATGGCCCCGACGTGCTGACCCGGGTGTCCATGGTCGGCAACGACCTGGCCCTGGACAGCGGCGTCGGCACCTGCGGCAAGGAAGGGCAGAGCGTGCCGGTGGGGGTTGGCCAGCCGACCCTGCGCATCGATGGTCTCACCGTGGGCGGGGTGGCCGTCTGATGACGAACCCCAGCCAGGCGGCCATGCCGCCCGCCGCCGCGCCCATCGACGAGCAGGTCCTGCACGACGTTCTCGACACCGCCCTGGCCCATGCCCGCGGCCGGGGTGCCAGTGGCGCCGAGGCGGTGTCCAGCACCGGTGAAGGCCTGAACGTGAACGTGCGCATGGGCGAGCTGGAGACCATCGAGCACAACCGTGACCGCGGCCTGGTCATCACCGTCTACTTCGATACCCGAAGCGGTTCGGCCAGCACCTCGGATTTCCGACCCGAGGCCGTGCGTGCGGCGGTGGACGCGGCCTGCAGCATCGCCACGCTCACCGAGGACGACCCTGCCAGCGGCCTGCCCGACGAGGCCCTCCTGGCCACCGAGTTCCCGGACCTGGACCTGTACCAGCCGCTGGCCTTGTCGGTGGAGTCGTGCCGCGAACGTGCGCTGGCCTGCGAGGACGCTGCCCGCGCGGTGGATGCCCGCATCGTCAACTCCGAGGGTGCCTCGCTGTCCGCCGATCGTGGCATCGACATCCTTGCCAACAGCCTGGGCTTTCGCGGCATCACGCGCAAGAGCCGCTACTCGGTGAGCTGCGCGGTGATCGGCAAGACCGACGCCGGCATGCAGCGCGACTACTGGTACCACGCCAGCCGTCACCTCGACGACCTGGCCGACAGCGCCGAAGTCGGCGCCGCCGCCGGTCATCGCACCGTGCGCAGGCTGGACGCCCGCCGGGTGAAGACCACCCGGGTGCCGGTGCTGTTCGAGGCACCGGTGGCCTCGAGCCTGCTGTCCCACCTGGTCGGCGCGATCAGCGGCGGCGCCCTGTATCGCAAGGCATCTTTCCTGCTCGACCGCGTCGGCGAGTCCATCTTCCCGGACTTCGTGCGCATCCACGAGCGACCGGGCCTGCCCCGCGGCATGGGCAGCGCGGCCTTCGACAACGAGGGCGTGGCCACCGCCGCGCGCGACATCGTCTCCGGCGGCGTGCTGCGCGGCTACGTGCTCGGCAGCTACTCGGCGCGCCGCCTTGGCCTGGTCACCACCGGCAATGCCGGCGGCGTGCACAACCTCGCCATCGACAGCGGCGACGACGACCTGCAAGCACTGATCCGGCGCATGCACACCGGCCTGCTGGTCACCGAGATGGCCGGCTTCGGTGTCAACAACGTCACCGGTGACTACTCCCGTGGCGCCGCCGGCTTCTGGGTGGAAAATGGCGAGATCGCCTACCCGGTGGAGGAACTGACCATCGCCGGCAACCTGAAGGACATGTTCGCCGGGCTGGTGGCGGTGGGCAACGACGTCGACCTGCGTGGCAACTACCACACCGGCTCGTTGCTCATCGACCAGATGACCGTGGCCGGGGAGTAGCCCGGAGCGGTCAGCGCGGCGGCGTGGAGTCGTCGTCGTCCATCAGCACCTGGTGCGCGGGTCCTTCCAGGTCGTCGAACTGGCCGGAACGGACCGCCCACAGGAAGACGCCGACGATGAGCACCACCAGCGCGCCGGCCAAGGGGATCAGCAGGTAGAGGATCTCCATCGTCAACCGCCGCCGATGCCGGCCGCCACGGTGGCCGGCGCGGTGGTCTGCCGTCGCTGCGGGCGCGGGCGGCGGCGCAGGCGGCTGGCATTGCCGATGACCACCAGCGAGCTCAGCGACATGCCCAGCGCGGCCAGCCAGGGCGGCACCAGGCCCATGGCCGCCGCCGGGATGGCGCCGAGGTTGTAGCACAGCGCCCAGGCCAGGTTCTGGCGCAGCACGCGAACCGTCTTCACCGCCATGTCGCGGGCATGCACCACCTGCACCAGCGGCTCGTCGAGCAGCACGATGTCGGCGTGCCCGACGCTGATGGCGGCCGCCCCGGCGGTGCTGATGGCGACGTCGGCGCCGGCCAGCACCGGGGCATCGTTGACGCCGTCTCCCACCATCACCACCACGTCGCCGCCGGCCTGCCAGGCGCGTATCCGCGACAGCTTGTCGGCCGGGTCGCAGGGCGCCGCCACCTCGTCGATGCCAAGTTGCCGGGCCACCCGGGTGCTGGCGTCGAGGTTGTCGCCGCTGGCCAGCGCGGTGCGCAGTCCACGTCGTCTCAGTGCCGCCACCATCCGGTCGGCGTCGTCGCGCAGGGGGTCGCTGAAGGACAGGCGCGCCAGCAGGCCGTCCCGGCTGGCCAGCCAGGCCTCGGTGCCGCCGCTCGCGGCGGGTTCACCAGGGACCGGTTCGCCCACCCATTCACCGACAAAGGTCCGCGTGCCGAGCCGGTAGGCAATGCCGTCGATGGTGCCTTGGACCCCGGCGCCTGGCCGGTTGACGAGTTCCGTGGCGGTGGCCACGGTGTCCGCGGCGGCGCGCACGGCGCCCGCCAGGGGATGCTCGGAACCCTGTTCCAGGGCGGCGGCGATGGCCAGGCAGCGATCCTGGTCGTGGACCTCGGTGGTCACCAGGGCCACCAGTTGCGGCTTGCCGCGGGTCAGCGTGCCGGTCTTGTCGAAGACGAACAAGGTGGCGCGGGACAGCACGGTGAGCGCGTCGGCCGACGTGGTCAGCACGCGGTCCCGGAACAACGCGCCGATGGCTGCGCTGATGGCGCTGGGCACCGCCAGCGACAGTGCGCAGGGACAGGACACCACCAGCACCGCAACGGTGATCCGCAGCCAGTCCGGCGAGCCCTGCATCCACCAGTAGCCGGCCACCGTGGCGGCGACGCCCAGCACCAGCAGCACGAAGACGGTGGCCACCCGGTCGGCGACCCGGCTCAAGGCCGGGCGCGTGCCCAGCGCCTGGTCGGCCAGTCGCGCGATCCGGGCCATCAGCGAGTCGTCGCCGGTGCGGCGAACCTCCACCACCAGCGGCGAGTCGATGTTGACGCTGCCGCCGAGTACTTCCTGGCCTTCGCGGCGCTGTCGCGGCGTGCTCTCCCCGGTGAGCAAGGACTCGTCGAGGCCGCTGCGGCCCTGGGCGATGACGCCGTCGGCGGGGACGATCTCCCCCGGCGACACGCGCACGCGGTCGCCCGGTCGCAGCGCGGCGGCGGCCACCCGCTGTTCCTCGTCGCCGTGCAGGCGGCGGGCGGAGGCGGGACGGGCGCCGGCCACCGCGTCGGCTTCCACCAGGGCCCGTCGACGGTTGGCCAGTTCCAGGTACCGCGCGCCGAGCAGGAAGAAGACGAACATGCACACCGATTCGAAGTAGACCTCGCCGGCACCGATGGCCACATGCCAGGTGCTGGCGGCGAAGGCCAGGCCGATGCCGAGGCTGACCGGCACGTCCATGCCCACCCGGCGCAGCCGCAGGTCCCGCCAGGCGCCGGCGAAGAAGGTGCTGCCGGCATACAGCAGGACCGGCAGCGTCAGCAGGGCACTGGCGCGGCGCAGAAACGTGGCGATGTCGGCGTCCATACCCTGCCAGTCGCCGGCGTACAGGGCCACGGCCAGGATCATGACCTGCATGCCGAATGCCGCCGCCACGCCCAGCTTCTTCAGCAGGTCCCGTCGTTCCGCTTCGAGCAGCGCCTGCCGCCGAACCGGGTCGAAGGGATGGGCGTCGTAGCCGATGGCGCGGATGGCGTCGAAGATGCCGGACGGCGACAGGCGTTCGCCGTCGTAGGTGATCCGCGCCTGGCGGGTGGCATAGTGGATGGAGACATCGGCCACCCCGGGCACCCCGGCGAGGTGGCGTTCGTTCAGCCAGATGCAGGCCGGGCAGTGCACGCCGTCCACCACCAGGTGGGCGCGGCGCATGCCGTCGTCGAGGGCTTCGACGAAGGTTGCCTGCACCCGCTCGTCGTCGTAGACCACCGAAGCGTCGGCGCCGCCGGGTTGCGGTGCCACCGGCGCCAGCGGCCGCGCAGTGCGATGTCGGTAGTAGCCATCGAGCCCGGCACCGTCAATGGCCTCGGCCACCGCCGCGCAGCCGGCGCAGCACATGGCCCGCCACTGGCCGTTGATCCGCGCACCGTGGGCCTGCCCGGTCTCGACCGGCAGGCCGCAGTGGAAGCAGGTTTCGACAGGATCGGTCACGGC
>CAYGJZ010000011.1:41265-64283 GCA_964350265.1 uncultured Gammaproteobacteria bacterium
TTCGCCATCATGACCGTGGTGTGGGGAATCGTCGGCATGCTGGTGGGGGTGGTCATCGCCGCCCAGCTGGCCTACCCGGTGCTCAACCTCGACCTGCCCTGGACCAGTTTCGGCCGACTGCGCCCGCTGCACACCAACGCGGTGATCTTCGCCTTCGGCGGCTCGGCGCTGTTTGCCACCTCCTACTACGTGGTGCAGCGCACCTGCCACGTGCGCCTGTTCGGCGGCCCGCTGGCCGCCTTCACCTTCTGGGGCTGGCAGCTGGTCATTTTGCTGGCCGCGATCACGCTGCCGCTGGGCCTGTCCGCCTCGAAGGAATACGCCGAGCTGGAATGGCCCATCGACGTGCTCATCGCGGTGGTCTGGGTGGCCTACGCGGTGGTCTTCTTCGGCACCCTTGCCAAGCGCCGGGTCAAGCACATCTACGTGGCCAACTGGTTCTTCGGCGGCTTCATCCTGACCATCGCCGTGCTGCACATCTTCAACAGCCTGGCGATCCCGGCCACCTGGACCAAGTCGTACTCGCTGTATGCCGGGGTGCAGGACGCCATGGTGCAGTGGTGGTACGGACACAACGCGGTGGGCTTCTTTCTCACCGCCGGCTTTCTCGGCATGATGTACTACTTCATCCCCAAGCAGGCCGAACGCCCGGTCTACTCCTACCGCCTGTCGGTGGTGCACTTCTGGGCGCTGGTGTTCACCTACATCTGGGCCGGCCCCCACCACCTGCACTACAGCGCGCTGCCCGACTGGACGCAGAGTCTTGGCATGGTGTTCTCGCTGGTGCTGCTGGCACCCTCCTGGGGCGGCATGATCAACGGCATCATGACCCTGTCCGGCGCCTGGGAGAAACTGCGTACCGACCCGATCCTGAAGTTCCTGGTGGTGTCGGTATCGTTCTACGGCATGTCCACCTTCGAAGGGCCGATGATGTCCATCAAGACGGTCAACGCCCTGTCCCATTTCACCGACTGGACCATTGGCCACGTGCACTCCGGTGCCCTCGGCTGGGTCGGCATGATCTCCATCGGCTCGATCTACTTCCTGATCCCGCGCCTGTTCGGCCGTGACGCCATGTACAGCACCCGGCTCATCGACCTGCACTTCTGGATGGCGACCATCGGCATCGTGCTGTACATCGTCGCGATGTGGATCTCCGGTGTCATGCAGGGACTGATGTGGCGTGCGGTCAACGACGACGGCACCTTGACCTATACCTTCGTCGAGAGCGTCAAGGCCATGCACCCGTACTACGTCATTCGCCTGCTCGGCGGGCTGATCTATCTCGCCGGCATGTTCGTCATGGCCTACAACATCGTTCGCACCATCTCCGGGGCGCGCGAGGCGAATACCGCCATCCCGGCACCGGCACACTAGGCGGCGGAGAAGCACAAGATGTCAAAGGGTTCATCGATGGACTTGCAGCAGAAGGCGGAAACGCGGCTGACGTGGCTGGTGGTGATGGTGATCATCGTGATCAGCGTGGGTGCGATCGTGCAGATCGTGCCGCTGTTCTTCCAGCGCTCCACCACCGAGGCGGTGGCCGGGCTGAAGCCCTACGACGCCTTGTCGCTGGCCGGCCGGGACGTCTACCAGAAGGAAGGCTGCATCGGCTGCCACTCGCAGCAGATCCGGCCCTTTCGCGCCGAGACCGAGCGCTATGGCCACTACTCGGTGGCCGGAGAGTACGTCTACGACCGCCCCTTCCTGTGGGGCTCCAAGCGTACCGGGCCGGACCTTGCCCGGGTCGGCGGCCGCTACAGCGACGAGTGGCACCGGGTGCACATGATCAATCCGCGCGACGTGGTGCCCGAGTCGATCATGCCGGCCTATCCATGGCTGGAAGACAATGCCCTTGACGGCGCCACCATCACCGCGCACATGCGCGCACTTGCCCGGATCGGCGTGCCCTACAGCGACGAGGACATCGCCGGTGCCGCCGAGGCGGTGGCGGGCAAGACCGAGATGGACGCCATCATCGCCTACCTGCAGGGCCTGGGCGTGCACGTGAAGCTGCGGAGATAGGGCAATGACCACCTTCCAGGTCGTCTGGACCCTGCTGGCCTTCGCGATCTTCGTCGGCATCGTGGCCTGGGCCTTCGGACGCAAGCAGAAATCGCGCTTCGACGAGGCGGCCCGGCTGCCCCTGGACGACGACGATCCGGCGCGGCGGGACAATTCACGGGAAAAAGACCATGGCTGACTTCACCTCCTCGTTCTGGCACTGGTTCATCAGCATCACCACGGTGCTCTCCCTGCTGTGGTGCCTGTGGCTGGTGCTGGTCAACCGCATCGAGAAGCCGTCCACGCAGGTACAGTCCACCGGCCATGTCTGGGACGAGGACCTGCGCGAGTTGAACAACCCGTTGCCGCGCTGGTGGTTCGTGCTGTTCATCCTGACCATCATCTTCGGCGCCGTGTACGTGGTGCTCTACCCGGGCCTGGGCGCCTACCAGGGCATGCTGGGCTGGTCGCAGGTCGGCCGCTACGAGGCCGAGGTGGCCGATGCGCGTGCCACCTACGACCCGCTGTTCGACCGCTTTGCCAGCATCCCGGTGGCCGAGCTGTCGAAGGATGCCGAGGCCATGCGCGCCGGCGAGCGGCTGTTCGCCAACTACTGCACCACCTGCCACGGCTCCGATGCCCGCGGTGCACCCGGCTTTCCCAACCTGCGTGACGACACCTGGCTGTGGGGTGGCGCCCCGGAGGCCATCGAGACGTCCATCACCAGCGGTCGCCAGGGCGTCATGCCGGCCTGGCAGGGGGCGCTGGGCGACGACGGCGTGCGCAACGTGGCCGCCTACGTCGAGCAGCTCGCCGGCCGCGAGGTCGATGCCGAGTTCGCGGCCGCGGGCAAGGAGAAGTACGACATGCTCTGCATTGCCTGCCACCAGGCCGACGGCAGCGGCAACCCGGCCCTGGGCGCGCCGAACCTCACCGACCGCGACTGGCTCTACGGTGGCAGCACCTATTCCATTCGCCAGAGCATCGCCGGAGGACGCAACGGCGTAATGCCGCCCCACGGCGAGTTCCTCGGCGCATCCCGGGTGCACCTGCTGAGCGCCTACGTCTACTCCCTGTCGCAAGGCGAGTAGGCCGGCCACCATGAACAGCTCGCCAACCGGACAGGCCGAGCCGAACCCGTCACTGCCCCTGGTCCAGCGGCTGGTCGCGGTGCTGTGGCCGTCCTTCGTCCTGGCCGGCATCGCCACCACGGCATTCTTCGCGGTGTTCGATCCCCACGAGCTGGTGGCGCCGACCTGGTTTCCGCAGATGAGTCGGCTCGGTGCCTACAGCATCGGGTTCTTCGCCTTCTGGCTGCTCACCGCGGCATCGTCGACGATGACCTGCTACTTCCGTCGCCCGGTATCCGGCAAACGCAACGCCGACGCGCCATGAGCCGGGCCGAGGAAGCGGCGAACGGCGATATCGAGACCCAGCTCTACGCCAAGCGCCAGAAAATCTATCCCCGGGAAGTGCACGGCGTGTTCGCGGTGCTGCGCACCAGCGCGGTGTTCGTGCTGCTCGGGTTGTTCTACCTGCTGCCCTGGGTTCCCTTCGACGGCCGCCAGGCGGTGCTGTTCGACCTGCCGGCGCGCAAGTTCTACCTGTTCGGCCTGGTCATCTGGCCGCAGGACTTCATCTACCTGAGCGCATTGCTGATCATCGCCGCGATGGCGCTGTTCTTCTTCACCGCCCTGGCCGGGCGCCTGTGGTGCGGCTTTGCCTGCCCGCAGACGGTGTGGACCGAGGTCTTCCTGTGGATGGAGCGCAAGATCGAGGGCAGTCGCTCGGCGCAGATGAAGCGCGACCGTCAGCCGATGAGCCTGCGCAAGTTCGGCATCAAGGCGACCAAGCACACGGTATGGATCGTGTTCTCGCTGTGGACCGGGTTCACCTTCGTCGGCTTCTTCACGCCCATCGAGAGTCTCGGCATGAAGTTGCTGGCCCTGGAAACCGGACCGTGGGAGACCTTCTGGGTGTTGTTCTACGCGCTCGCCACCTATGGCAATGCCGGCTGGCTGCGTGAGCAGGTCTGCATCTACATGTGTCCCTATGCCCGCTTCCAGAGCGCCATGGTGGACGACAACACCCTGGTCATCTCCTACGACCGGGCACGCGGCGAACCGCGCGGCGCACGTCGCAAGGGCATCGACCCGGCGAGCAAGGGACTCGGCAGCTGCATCGACTGCTCGATCTGTGTGCAGGTCTGCCCCACCGGCATCGACATCCGCGACGGACTGCAGTACCAGTGCATTGGCTGTGCCGCCTGCATCGATGCCTGCGACGACGTCATGGGCAAGATGGACTATCCGCCGGGACTGATCCGCTACACCACGCAGAAGGCCCTGTCCGGCGGTGAAACCCGGGTGCTGCGTCCGCGCATCATTCTCTACGCCCTGATCCTGGTCGGTGTTACCGCGGCGGTGCTGCATGGCCTGGTCACCCGCGAGCCGGTCGGCCTGGACGTGATCCGGGATCGCAATGCCCTGTACCGGGAAACCGGTGACGGCTGGATCGAGAACGTCTACACCCTGAAGATCATCAACATGTCCGAAGCCGGCAGCGTGTTCGACGTCAGCATCGACGGCCTGCCCGGCGCCCGCCTGGTGGAGGATGGCCAGGGTGTCGACGTCGCCGGCGGCAGCGTGGTCAGCTACGTGGTGCGGGTGCAGGTGGACCCGGACCGGGTGCACCAGCAGAGCAGCGATTTCGCCTTCACCGTGCGCCCGCGCGACGACCAGGGCAGCGGCGCCACCGAGGCGGCCCGCTTCGTCGGCCCGCGCTGGCTCGGGGAGCAGCGATGAGTGCCGCGGCGCCCTGGTACCGGGTCGGCATGGCCTGGATGCTGGTAGCCATTCCCGCCACCGCGGTGGTGCTCGGCATCTCCCTGCTGGTGCTGGCCATCCGCTCCTGGGACGGGCTGGTGGTGGATGACTACTCGCGATACGGCAAGGAAATCAACCGCGTGCTGGTGCGTGATCATTATGCCGCCGAGCACGGCGTGACCGCGCGACTGGACTACCAGGCCGCCAGCGGCGCGGTCACCGTGAGCGTGCAGGCCGGCGACCTGGCCCCGGCGAGCGCGCTGACCGCGCTGTTCCTGCACCCCACCCGGCGTGGCCTGGATCGCGAGTTGCTGCTCGGCCGCGGGCCGGACGGTCGCTACCACGGCGTCATGTCGACCCTGCCGGCGGGCCGCTGGCACGTGCAGCTGGGCACCGAGTCGTGGCGCCTGGGCACGCGGGTGCGCATGCACGGCGACGTGCTCGGCGTCGACCTTGCACCGGTGGCCCGGTGAGCGCCGAGCTCGGCCTCGCGGCGGCCTTCCTGGTCGGCCTGCTCGGCTCGGTGCACTGCCTGGGCATGTGCAGCGGCATCGCCGGCCTGGCCGGTGCCACCGGCCAGGCCGCCTCGCCGGGCGGACGGCTGCGGCGGGTGCTGGCCTACAACCTCGGGCGCATCTTCAGCTATGCCCTGGTCGGACTGGCCGTCGGCGCGCTGGGCGACGGGGTCTACCGGCTGCTGCCGCAGGCGCGCTTCAGCGATCTTGGCATGCTGGTGTCGGGTGTCTTCCTGGTTGCCCTCGGCGCCTACCTGGCCGGCTGGTGGCAGGGACTGGCGAAGCTGGAGGTGATCGGCGGTCATGCCTGGACCGCGCTGCGGCCGCTGGCGGCGCGGCTGCTGCCGATCCGCGGGCCGGGTCGCGCACTGGCCGCCGGCATGTTGTGGGGATTCCTGCCCTGCGGCCTGGTCTATGCCACCCTGGTGCTCGCGCTGTCAGCCGCCGATCCCCTGCGCTCCGCTGCCCTGATGCTGTTCTTTGGCCTTGGCACGCTGCCCGCCATGCTTGCCGTCGGCGGGCTCGGCGACCAGTTGGCGCACTGGCGAACCCGGCCCGGTGTGCGTCGCGCGGTGGGCGTGGTGGTGATCGCCTTCGGGCTGGTGACCTTCTTCGGCGGTGGCCCGTGGCATGCGCACCACGCCCACCCGGCGGGTGCGGATCACGCCGGCCACGCCCAACACGGGGCCTAGGGCCAGCCCGGCGGGCTACTGCGTGTTGCGCTTGCGCAGGTTGTCGAGCTTGCGCAGGTTCTGCTTGCGCGCCGCCTGGTAGCGCTTCGACGCCATGTCGACGAACTTCTCCTGGCTCGACTTCTCACCGTCTTCGCGCAACGAGCGGTAGCTGCAGTCCGACTGCATCTCCCAGGCGCCGAAGCGGTCGTTCATGCAGGTATTGAGGATCATGCGCAGGTCCAGCTTGAGGTCGTCCGACTCCACCGGGGTGAGCACTTCCACGCGGCTTTCCAGGTTGCGCTTCATCAGGTCCGCAGAACCGATGTAGAACTCCTCGTTGGCGTCGCCGCCGTTGCGGAAGTAGTAGATGCGGCTGTGCTCGAGAAAGCGGCCGACGATGCTGATCACGCGGATGTTCTCGGAGATGCCCGGAATGCCGACCTTGATCCGGCAGGTGTCGCGGATGATCAGGTCGACGGTCACCCCGGCCATGGAGGCGCGGTAGAGCTCCTTGCAGATGTCCGGGTCCTCCAGCGCATTGCACTTGAACTGGATGTGCCCGTACTCGCCGGCCTTGTGCAGCTTGATCTCGCGGCGGATCCTGTTGATCAGGTTGCTCTTCATCAGCCGTGGCGCCGGCAGGATCTTGTGATAGCTGCGGTTCGGCGTGTAGCCGGTGGTGAGGAAGTTGAAGAACTCGGTGATGTCGTTGCCGATCTCCCGGTTGCAGGTCAGAAGGCCCAGGTCGCAGTAGAGCTGGGCGGTGCCCTCGTGGTAGTTGCCGGTGCCGATGTGCACGTAGCGGCGGATGCCGTTGTAGTCCTGGCGAACCGCCATGATGACCTTGCTGTGGGTCTTCAGACCGACCACGCCGTAGGTGACGTGAATGCCGGCTTCTTCCATGTGGCTGGCCCAGCGGATGTTGGTGGCCTCGTCGAAGCGGGCCTTCAGTTCCACCGCCACCGCCACCTGCTTGCCGTTGCGCGCGGCCTCGATCAGGCAGTCGACGATCTTGCTGGCCTTGCCGGTGCGGTAGAGCGTCATCTTGATGGCCAGCACCTTGGGGTCCTGGCTGGCCTCCTCGAGGAAGCGCAGCACCGAGGTGGCGAAGGACTCGTAGGGATGCTGCAGCAGGATGTCGCCATGCTCGCGCAGGATGTGGAAGATGCTGCGGTTGTCGAGCAGCCGGAAGTGGTCGGAGGGCCGGTGCGGCACGTCGCGCAGGTTGGCAATGGGCAGCGTGCAGATCTCGAACAGGTCGCGCTTGGCGAACAGGCCGGCGGTGTCGACCACGTCCTCGGACTCGTCGAGACCGAGCTCGGCGGAGATCATGCCGCGACGGGTCGGGTCCATGTCCCGCTGCACGGTCAGTTGCACGATGGGGGCGAACTTGCGTTCGCGCAGTTCGGACACGATCATCTCCAGCAGGTCGTTGGCAGCCGCCTCGTTGCGCTCGGTGCTGGCGTTTCGCACCACCCGGAACAGCTCGCAGTGGTCGATCACCATGCCGGGGAACAGCAGGTCGAGGTTGCCGGCCATGATCTGCTCGATGCGCACGAAACGGCGGCTCTCGCCGATCGGGATGAAGCGCTTGGTGCCCGAGCCCACCGGCACCTTCACCCGGGCGAGGGAGGAATACTCGCTGTCGGGATGGTGCAGGGTTACCAGCAGGTTCAGCGACAGGTTGGAGACGAACGGGAACGGGTGCGCCGGGTCCACCGCCTGCGGCGTGATCAACGGGTAGATGTTCTCCAGGTAGTAGCGGCGCAGCACCTGGCGGTCGTTGTCGCTGAGCTTGCCGTAGTCGCACAGCTCGACGCCGTACTTCGGCAGCAGGACGAGAATGCGCGCGAGGCTCTCCTCGATCTCGCCCTCCAGCGAGGTGATGAACTCCCGGCACATGCGGATCTGCTCGCGCGGGCTGCGGCCGTCGACGGTCAGTTCCCGGTAGCCTGCGCCTTCCTGCTGTCGCAGGCCGCCGATGCGCTTCATGTAGAACTCGTCGAGGTTGGACGAGACGATGGCGATGAACTTCAACCGCTCGAGCAGTGGCAGGGTCTCGTCCCCGGCCATGCTCAGCACCCGCTGGTTGAACCGCAGCCAGGTGATCTCCCGGTTCTGGTACAGCGAAGGCTTGGCGAAGTCGACGTTCTTGCGCGCCGCCGCCACGCGGGCGGCGGGCCGTGCGGCGTCGTCGTCGCGGGCCGGGGAGGGCGCCTTGGCGGGCGCGATGGGGTTCTGGGTCATGATCGGTTCGTCACGCGGGTGATCGACCGGCGCAGGCGGCTCCGCAGGGGAAGACAACGCCGGTCACGGTTGGCCGGGCAGGTTGCGAACCATTCTTGCACACCTTCCATGGCGGTACTACATTTCCGCCGCGTTGGCAACAAAACTGTCATCTGCCGCCGCGTGTCAACGCGGCTTGATGTCGATCTCGTAGCCGAGGGCACCGACCAGGCGGGACTCCTCTTCCAGCTGGGCCACC
Source organism: uncultured Gammaproteobacteria bacterium (assembly GCA_964350265.1). GTDB lineage: Bacteria > Pseudomonadota > Gammaproteobacteria > Arenicellales > CAJQKF01 > BQJD01. The sequence goes on from CAYGJZ010000011.1 coordinate 49,769, forward strand.
GTCAGCGGGCGCGCCTGCAGCCAGTCCGCAGGCAGCTCGAGGGTGAGTTTCCGTTCCTTTGCCAGCAGGCGCATGGTGGGCAGTTCGCGCGGACTGCGCGGCCGGTTCAGCGCCACCGCCAGGCGCAGCAGGAGAACCAGGCGCTCGGTGGCTTCGCGGTGGTTGTCCGGGATCGAGGCGAACACCAGGTCGTTCAGCTTGCGCCGGTGGCCGCGCACCAGGGTGGCAAGCAAGGCCCGCTCGGGCAGGGAAAATCCCGGCAGATCGGTGTTGGCGATCACGTAGGCGCCATGCTTGTGGTACTGGTGGTGGGAGATGTCCAGGCCGGTCTCGTGCAGTCGTGCCGCCCAGCACAGCAGCGATCGACGCACCGGGTCATCCAGTTTCCAGCGTTCCGCCACGTCGTCGAGGAGGCGCAGCGCGCTGGCTTCCACCCGTGCTCCCTGGGCGGCATCGACATGGTAGCGACTGGCGAGGTCGGCGATGGACTGCTCGCGCACGTCCTGCCGACGCTGTCGCCCGATCAGCTCTTCCACCACCCCTTCGCGCAGCGCGGCGTCGGAGACTTCCATCTTCTCGATGCCGAGTTGCGAGAAGCAGGCATTGAGCACCGCCACGCCGCCGGCGAACACCGGCGCGCGCCGCTCGCTCAGCCCGGGCAGGTTGCGCGGCGTTGCCTTGCCGAGGCTGATCATGTGCGCGGTCAGGCGCTCGAGACCGTCGGCGGTGATCAGGTTCTTGCACCAGCCGGCTTCGCGAACCACCTTGAGGATGGCCTTGACGGTGCCCGAGGAGCCGATGGCCACGTCCCAGCCGGCGCCGCGGAAGCCCTCGACGATGGGCATCAACTCGATGCTGGCCGAGACGATGGCGTCGTGCATGCGCTGGCGGTTGATCTCGCCGCCCGGGAAGAAGCGGTCGGACAGCGACACGCAGCCCATGAACAGGCTTTCCATGTGCACCGGTCTGTCGCCGTTGCCGATGATCAGCTCGGTACTGCCGCCACCGATGTCGATGACCAGGTTGCGGCCGTCGCCCGAGGTGCGGGTGCGCGACACGCCGAGGTAGATCAGGCGGGCTTCCTCGGTGCCGGAGATGACTTCGATGGAGTGGTCGAGCAGGGCCTCGGCACGGTCCAGGAAGTGGCGCGCGTTCTTCGCCTTGCGCAGGGTGTTGGTGGCGACGATGCGAATGTCCTGGCGACGCACGTGCCGCAGACGCTGGCCGATGCGCGACAACGCATGCAGCGCCTGTTCCATCTTCGCCTCGGTCAGGCAGTTGTTGCCGTCGAGACCGGCGGCCAGGCGCACGTACTCGTTGAGGCGGTCGACCACGCGCAGCTTCTCGTCGTCTTCACGGACGATGATCAGGTGGAAGCTGTTGGAGCCGAGGTCCAGTGCCGCCAGCTCCCGGGTCGCGCCGTCGGTGGCGGCCACTAGGAAGCCCGCGCGTCCACGGATTGGCCGATGCTTCGCTTCAGGGCGTCGAAGTCATGGATCAAGACGTGGCGCCGATGGATCTCGACCACGTGCTCACGGGCCAGCGTGGCCAGCAGCCTGGAGATGGTTTCGGCGGCCAGGCCCAGGTAATTGGCCATGTCGTGGCGCGACATGGGCAGTTCGAACTCCTGCCGGGAGAAGCCGCGTCGGCCGAGCCGATGGCTCAGGCTGAGCAGGAACGATGCCAGCCGCTCCGGGGCGGTGTGGCGGGCGAGCAGCAGCAGCATGGACTGCTCCTGGCTGATCTCGCGCCGCATCACCTGGTAGACCTCGCGTTGCAGTCCCTTGACCTGGCCGGCCAGGTTCTCGAGCTTGTCCAGCGGCAGTTCGCAGACCCGGCTGCGGTCGAGGGCGACCACGGTACAGTTGTGCAGGGCGTCGACGCCGTCGAAGCCGATCAGTTCGCCGGGCAGGTGAAAGCCGACGATCTGCTCGATGCCGTCACGGGTCGACACCACGGACTTCATGGCCCCGGACTTCACCGCGTACAGGGCCCTGGAGCGGTCCCCGGCGCGGTACAGCGTGGCGCCCCTGGCCATCGGCGGCCGCGGTGCGACGATCTCCTCGAACCGCTCCAGCTCGTCGTCGGACAGACTGCGCGGCAGGCACAGCTCGGCAAGGCTGCAGTGCTGGCAGGAGAGCTTTACGCCTTCGATGGTGATGAGATTCGCCATGGCCGGGGAGGGAGCGGTTGCGCGGGCGCGGTCCGCCAAGCGGACGGCAACGAGAGTACCAAACGGCCCTTGGCGGTGACAATTGTCCACCGCCCGCCGGCCGCCGGGAGGACGGCTCAGATCAGCATCATGTAGCCGCTGTCGGCGATCGGGGCGACGATCAGCTTCAGCACCAGCATCAGCACGATGACCAGCACGAAGGGCGAGAAATCCAGTCCGCCGACGGCGGGCAGCACGCGCCGGATGGGCAGCAGGAGCGGATCGCTGAGCGAGTCCAGCAGCCGGGTCAGCGGGTTGTAGCCGCCCTGGAACCAGCTCAGGATGGCGCGGGCGACGGTGGCGAAGATGAACACGTAGACGATGGTCTCGAGGATCTCGGCAATGGCCAGGACCACGGCCGGGCCCGGGCCGAGGGAGACCCCGGCCAGCGTGGCGATGGCGAACAGCTTGACCAGCGCCACGCCGAAGGCCAGCACCAGCGATGCGACGTCGATGCCCAGGAAGCCGGGAATGAAACGACGCAGGAAGCGCAGCGGCGGGTTGGTCAGCACCACCACGAACTGGGACAGCGGGTTGTAGAAATCCGCACGCATCAACTGGAACAGGAAGCGCAGGATCACCACCAGCAGGTAGAAGCCGACCACCACTTCCACCAGGAAGCGGCCGGCATCGTGCAGGTAGGAAGGATTCATCAACGATGCTCCGGTTGCGAAAGTTCGATCGAACGGCGCCGGGCCGCGTCGATGGCGTCGGCGAAGGCCTGTTCCAGCCCGGCCGCGGTGAGCGCCTGGACGCCCTGTTCGGTGGTGCCGCCCGGCGAGGTCACGTTGCGACGAAGCTGTTCGAGGCTTTCCTCCGACTGCATGGCCAGCGCGGCGGCGCCGAGCGCCGTCTGGGTGCACAGGCGCCGCGCGGTGTCGGCGTCGAGGCCATGCCGTTCGGCGGCGCGGCACAGCGCATCCATGACCAGGAAGAAGTAGGCCGGCCCGCTGCCCGACAGCGCGGTCACCGTGTCCAGCAACGATTCGTCGTCGAGCCAGCTGGTGATGCCCACCGCGGCCAGCAGGGCATCGGCGGTTTGCCGTTGTGCCTGGCCCACCCGCGCATTGCCGCACAGGGCGCTGGCGCCGTGACCGACCAGGGCCGGGGTGTTGGGCATCACCCGGACGATGGCGCACTGTCCGCCGGACCACTGGTCGATCTGGTCGAGGGTGATGCCGGCGGCCACCGAGATGATCATCGGCTGGTGCGCGCGGAAGCGTTCCGCCAGGGGCTGAACCACCTCGGCCATGCGTTGCGGCTTGACCGCGAGCACGCAGGTGTCGGAGGCCGCCACCAGCGCGGCATTGTCCGCCGTCACCTGGATGCCGTGACGGGCGGCCAGGGTGTCGCGGCGTTCCTCGCTGGGATCGGCGGCGGCGAGGGCGCCGGGATCGTGGCCGTTGGCGAGCAGGCCGCCGATCAGCGCCTCGGCCATGTTGCCGCCGCCGATGAATCCGATATCGCAATGTGCAAGGGTCATTTCGTTGCTCCGCTGCGCGGTCCGAACAGCGCGGTGCCGATGCGCACGTGGGTCGCACCTTCCAGGATCGCTGCTTCCAGGTCCGCGCTCATGCCCATCGACAGGCAGTCGATGTCGACGCCGCCGTTGCGCAGTTCGTGAAACAGGCGGCGCATGCGCGCCAGCGGCCGCCGTTGTGCTTCCAGGTCCTGTGCCGGTGCCGGGATGGCCATCAGGCCGCGCAGCCGCAGCGCGCGCATTTCCTGGATCTCGTGGACCAGTTCCACCATGCCGTGCACGCTGACGCCGGACTTGTCCGTCTCGTCGTCGATGTTGACCTGCACCAGCACGTTGATGCGTCGGCCCACCGCGTGCGCCGCCGCGTCCAGGCGGCGGGCGACCCGGGAACGGTCGACGCTGTGTACCCAGGTGAAGCGCCGGACCAGTTCCGCGCACTTGTTCGATTGTATATGGCCGATGTAGTGCCAGCACAGGTCGCGAGCGGACAGCGAGTTGATCTTGACCGCCGCCTCCTGCAGGTAGTTCTCGCCGAAATCGACCTGTCCGGCGTCGGCCAGGTGATGGATGGCGGTGGCCGGCTGGGTCTTGCTCACCGCCACCAGGGTGATCTCGCCGGGATCGCGCCCGGCCTCGGCGCAGGCCCTGGCGATGCGCTCGCGCACCGCGGCAAGGCGGCTGGCGGGGGACGTGGAAGCTTGTGCAGACATGATCGTGGCTACCGGGTACGTGCCTTCGGGGTTTTTCGTACCGGTCCGGGGTGCGCGGCCGGTCACGGGGAATGGAAACATCCTGTATTATACTTTCGCCGCACGGGCCCTGGCTGCACCGGCGCAGTGATTGCCCGGCCCGACATCGAATGCATTCTCCAATCCGGGGCCATCATGGACCTATCCGAAGTTCTCGCCTTTGCCGCCAAGAACAAGGCGTCCGACCTGCACCTGTCGGCGGGCCTGCCGCCGATGATCCGCATCGACGGCGAAATCAAGCGCATCAACGTGGATCCGCTGGACAGTCACACCGTCCACAGCATGATCTACGACATCATGAATGACAAGCAGCGCAAGGACTACGAGGAGTTCCTGGAGACGGATTTTTCCTTCGACCTGCCCGGCATTGCCCGGTTTCGTGTCAACGCCTTCAACCAGTCGCGCGGCCCGGCGGCGGTGTTCCGGACCATTCCGAACAAGATCGTCACCCTGACCGATCTCGGCGCGCCGTCGATACTCGCTCAATTGGCGCTGCGCCCGCGCGGGCTGATCCTGGTCACCGGCGCCACCGGTTCGGGCAAGTCGACCACGCTGGCCGCCATGGTGGACCATATCAACGAGAGCCACCGGGCGCACATCCTGACCATCGAGGACCCCATCGAGTTCCTCCATGTCAGCAAGAACTGCGTCATCAACCAGCGCGAGCTCGGCCCGCACACGCACAGCTTCGCCAATGCCCTGCGCTCGGCGCTGCGCGAGGACCCGGACGTCATCCTGGTCGGCGAGCTGCGCGACCAGGAAACCATTCGCCTCGCGCTGACCGCCTCGGAAACCGGCCACCTGGTGTTCGGCACGTTGCACACGTCCTCGGCGTCGAAGACGGTGGACCGCATCATCGACGTGTTTCCGGCCGGAGAAAAGGAGATGGTGCGCACCATGCTGTCCGAATCGCTGCAGGCGGTGGTCTCGCAGACCCTGCTCAAGCGGGTCACCGGCGGACGCATCGCGGCCTGGGAAATCATGATCGGCGTGCCGGCGATTCGCAACCTGATCCGTGAGAACAAGGTGCCGCAGATGTACTCGGTGATGCAGACCGGGCAGCAGGCGCACATGCAGACCATGGACCAGTGCCTGCTCGACCTGGTGCAGCGACGACTGGTCAGCCCGGACAGCGCCAAGGCGCTGGCGCTGGACAAGTCGAAGTTCTAGCCAGTCCATCGACGCGCCCATCGTCGTGGCCGGGACCCACCACACACGAATGCAGCGACCGGCGAAGCCGGCGGGGAGAAGACCATCATGAACATGACCGATTTGCTGCAGTTGATGATCAAGCAGAATGCCTCGGACCTGTTCATCACCACCGGCGCGCCGCCCAGCCTGAAGATCGACGGACGGGTGATCCCGGTGAAGACCGCGGCGCTGACCACCGACGAGTCCCGCGATCTTGCCTACTCGATCATGAACGACTACCAGCGCAAGGAGTTCGAGCGCACCCGCGAATGCAACTTCGCCATCAGCCCGAGCGAACTTGGCCGCTTCCGGGTCAACGTCTTCATCCAGCAGGGCATGGTCGGCATGGTGCTGCGAACCATCAAGACCCACATTCCCAACTTCGACGAGCTGCACCTGCCGCAGACCCTGGGGGAACTGGCGTTGAAGAAGATGGGGCTGGTGCTGTTCGTCGGCGGCACCGGTACCGGCAAGTCGTCCTCGCAGGCGGCCATGATCGGCTACCGCAACAAGCACACCAAGGGACACATCATCACCATCGAGGATCCCATCGAGTTCGTCCATCGCCACGACAACTGCATCATCACGCAGCGCGAGGTCGGCATCGATACCGAGTCCTTCGAGATCGCCCTGCAAAACGCCATGCGCCAGGCCCCGGACGTGATCCAGATCGGCGAGGTGCGCAAGCGCGAGACCATGGACAACGCCATCGTGTTCTCGGAAACCGGTCACCTGTGCATGGCCACGCTGCACGCCAACAACTCCTACCAGGCGTTGGACCGCATCATCAACTTCTTCCCGCACGATCGACGCGAACAGCTGTTGATGGACCTGTCGCTGAACCTCGCCGCCATCGTTTCCCAGCGACTGATCCCGCGCAAGGACAAGAGCGGCCGGGTGCCGGCGCTGGAGATCATGCTCAACACGCCGCTGATGGCCGACCTGATCCTGCGCGGCGAACTGCACAAGCTGCACGACCTGATCGAGCGTTCCACCGACCTTGGCATGGTGACCATGGACCAGTCCCTGTTCCGGCTGCACAAGGAGGGCCTGATCAGCTACGAAGAGGCGCTGCGAAACGCCGAGTCGGTGAACAACCTGCGTCTGCGGATCAAGCTCGAGGGCGGCGACGCGGCACGGGAGAAGATGGGTCGCAGCCTCGACGGCATGGCCTACTGAGCCATCGCCGCGTCGGCGGCCGGCGTCCTATGCCCGGTCGCTACGGTTCTCGCGGTAGACGAACTTGCCGGCGACCAGCGTGGCGACCACGCGACCGCGCAGCTCGCGATCGAGAAAGGGCGTGTTGGCGCCCCGGCTGCGCATGCCCGCATCGCGCAGGGTGAACACCGTGTCGGGGTCGAACAGGCACAGGTCGGCGACCGCGCCGCGCACCAGCGCACCACGATCGATGCGCAGGATGCGCGCCGGGTGCAGGGTGAGCGCGGCCAGCGCCTCGCGCCAGGTCAGGACCTGCTGGTGCACCAGTTCCACGGTCAACGGCAGCAGCGTCTCGATGCCGGCAATGCCGCTGGCGGCCTCGCTGAACGGCGCCAGCTTGGCATCCTTGCCATGTGCCTGGTGATCGGAGCAGATGGTGGTGACCACGCCCTCGGCCAGCGCCTGCTGCAGGGCCTCGCGGTCGCGGGCGCCGCGCAGTGGCGGCATCACCTTGCACTGGGTGTTGAAGACGCCGACGTCGGTTTCGCACAGGTGCAGGTGGTGGGCGGTGACGCCGGCGCTGACCGGCAGGCCACGTCGTTGTGCATCGGCCACCATGGCCACCGCCCGCGCGCTGGACAGGCAGCTGAAGTGGGCGCGGATGCCTGTGGTCTCGATCAATGCCAGGTCGCGCGCCACGCCCACCGTCTCGGCCGCCTCGGGCACCACCGGCAGGCCGAGCCGGGTGGAGATCTCGCCCTCGTGAATGCAGCCGTTGCCAACCAGGAAGGGATCCTGGGCATTCAGCAGCACGGTCAGGTCGAAGGTGCTCGCGTACTGCATGGCGCGGCGCATCACCAGCGTGTTCTCGATGGCGCGTTCGCCGTTGCTGAGCACGCTGCAGCCGGCCTGGTGCAACGAGCCCATGTCGGTGAGTCGCTCGCCGCCGAGACCCACGGTCAGGGCACCCACCGGGAAGACCCGCGCCAGGCCCACCGCGTCCACCCGCTGGCGGATCATGTTGGCCATGGCCGGAGTGTCGATGGGTGGATAGGTGTCCGGTGGCACGCAGACGGTGGTGACGCCGCCGCGCACCGCCGCGGCCAGTTCCGATTCCATCGAACCGGTGTGGTCCTCGCCTGGTTCGCGCAGCCGCGCCTGCATGTCGATCAGCCCCGGGGCCACGACCAGGCCGTCGGCGTCGTAGGTTTCGTCGGCGGTGAAGCCGGCCGGCGTCTCGCCGATGCCGACGATGACGCGGTCATCGACGTGGACGTCGCAAACGCGGTCCAGGGCACTGCCCGGATCGATCACGCGGCCGCCGTGCAGGGTCAGCTTCATGCGCCTTCCCCGCGGCCGGCGTCGCCGAGCAGTCGCGCCATGATGGCCATGCGCACGGCGATGCCGTTGGTGACCTGGGCGAGAATCACCGACTGCGGCCCGTCGGCCACCGAGGAGGCGATCTCCAGGCCGCGGTTCATCGGTCCCGGGTGCATGACGATGGCATCGGGCCGTGCCCGTCGCAGGCGGCGTTCGGTCAGGCCGTAGTAACGGAAGTATTCCTCCGGGCCGGGCAGCAGCTGGCCGTCCATGCGCTCCATCTGCAGGCGCAGCATGATCAGCACGTCGACGTCTTCCACGCCCTCGTCCATGTTGTAGTAGATCTTCACGCCGAGTCGTTCGATCTCGGTGGGCAGCAAAGTGGCCGGGCCGATCACGCGCAGGTCGGTCACGCCGAGCTGGCGCAGGGCGTGGATCTGCGAGCGCGCCACCCGCGAGTGCAGGATGTCCCCGGTAATGGCCACCGACAGCGGCTCGAACTCGCCCTTGCGCTGGCGGATGGTGAACATGTCCAGCATGGCCTGGGTGGGATGGGCGTGCCGCCCGTCACCGGCATTGATGATGCTGACCCCGCGCGGCGCGTGGGCGGCGATCAGGTGGGCGGTGCCCGAGGCCTTGTCGCGGACCACGAACATGTCGGTGTGCATGGCCTGCAGGGTCTTCACCGTGTCCAGCACCGACTCGCCCTTGCTGGTGGACATGCGCGTGGCGCTCATGTTGATGACGTCGGCGGACAGTCGCTTGGCGGCGATCTCGAAGGTGGTGCGGGTGCGCGTGGACGGCTCGAAGAACAGGTTCACCACGGTCTTGCCGTGCAGCAGCGGCACTTTCTTGATGCGTCGTTCGCCAACGCTGATGAAGGAGCCGGCAAGGTCGAGGATCTCGGTCAGGGTCTGGCGGCCAACACCCTCGGTGGTCAGGAAGTGGCGCAGGTGGCCGTGCTCGTCGAACTGCACCGAGGCTTCCGGGGCAATCATGCGCCTTCTCCGCGGCGGGAGATGTGCAGCGCCAGCTGGTCGGGACCGGACAGCTTGATCTCGTGGTCGGCGTCCAGGCTCATGGGCAGGGCGCAGACATCCGCCTGGATGGGCAGTTCGCGCCGGCCGCGGTCCACCAGCACCGCCAGCGTCACCGTGCGCGGTCGGCCAAAGGAAAAGATCTCGTTCAGCGCCGCGCGGATGGTGCGCCCGGTGTAGAGCACGTCGTCGACCAGGATGACGTTGCGATCCTCCACGTCCTCGGGCAGGTGGGACGGCTTGACCTGCGGATGCAGGCCGACGGTGGAGAAGTCGTCGCGGTAGAAGGTGATGTCCAGGGTGCCGAGCCGGGTGGGCAGGGACAGGTCGCGGTGCAGCCGCTCGGCCAGCCAGGCGCCGCCGCTGTGGATGCCCACCATCACCGGGTCGGTCAACGGGATCGCGCGCAGACCCTCGGCCAGGGTGGTGAGCAGGCCGTCAACGGCGGGCAGTGGTGGATTCAAGGTGACTTCTCAGGATCAGTTCCGCGGCAAGGCGGTCGCGCCCGGCGCGCTTGCGTTGCGAGAACCGTTTGCCGCGGGCCACGGTCTCGACCAGCTGGGCCTGGGCGGCGCTGCTGGTCAGGTACTCGTTCTCGAAGTATACCGGCAATCCGAGCCGTTCGCCGAGGTCCCTGGCGAAGCTTCGCGCGGCGCGGCTGCTGGCTGTCTCCGCGCCGTCGCCGGCCAGCGGCAGCCCCACCACCAGGTGCGCCGGCCGCCACTCCCGCGCCAGCAACTCGATCTGCGCCAGGCGGTGCTCGCCGCTGCCCTCGATGGTGGCAATGCCGCTGACGGTACCGGTGAGGGACTGGCCGACGGCGACGCCGACGCGGCGGGCGCCGTAGTCGAAGCCCATCACGGTGACGGCGTCGTCAGGCATGCCCGGCGTCGGTGGACAGGGTCATCAGGTCGATGCCGAGCTGCCCGGCGGCGCGGTGCCAGCGTTGCTCGATGGGGGTGTCGAAGATGATCGCCGGATCGGCCGGGGCGCACAGCCAGGCGTTCTCCTGTATCTCCTGCTCGAGCTGCCCGGATCCCCAGCCGGCATAGCCGAGCAGCATGACCCATCGGTTCGGGCCTTCGCCCAGCGACAGGTCGCGCAGGATGTCCAGCGAGGTGGTCAGGGCGAGTTCCTCGCCCACCGGCAACGTCGACTGCCACTTGTGGTCGCCGTCGTGCAGCACCATGCCCAGCTCCGGGTGCACCGGGCCGCCGGCGTAGACCGGCGCCGCCGGGCTGTCGTCGCCGGCCTCGATGTCCAGGTGGTCGAGGACGTCGGCCAGGGTGAAGTCGTCGATGCGGCGGTTGATCACCACCCCCATGGCACCGTGCTCGTCGTGCTGGCAGAGCAGGGTCACGGTGCGCGAGAAGTTCGGATCGCCCATGCCCGGCATGGCGATGAGAAGCTGGTTGGCGAGGGCGCGGGTATCCATGCGGTCAGTTGCCGATCAGGGCGCTGTTGTGCTCGAACTGCCAGGTGCGGGTGATGTGGATGACGTCGGCCTCCTCGCGGATGTCCTCGGGAAAGGCGGTGAACGGTGCCGCCATCATCACGATGCGCATCGCGGCGTCGTCGAGCACCTTCTGCCCGGAGGAGCGGATCACGTCGATTTCGTCGATGCTGCCGTCGGCACGAATCGCCACGGTCAGCACCAGGTTTCCGCTGAGGCGGCGTTCACGGGCCTCCTCGGGATAGTTGGCATTGCCGACCTGTTCCACCTGCGAGCGCCACGCCTCCATGTAGCTGGCGTACTTGTGCTCGCGGGTGCGCGAGCTGATGAACTTCTGCCGGGGCAGGCGCTCGCCGGCGGACAGCTCCGGATCGAACTGCGCTGCCAGTGGCGATCGCACCATGGCCTCGGCGCCCTCGTTCTCCGGCGCATCCTCGGCCGGCGCGTCCACCGTCGGCCGCTCGCGCAGGGACAGCGCCAGTGCCTCGGGCAGCTCCACGTAGACGAAGGTCTCGCGCAGGCCCCGCTCGGTCGCCTCGCGGGCGGCATTGGCCACCTGCTCGAGCTGGGTGCGGGGGTCGTCGAGCAGCGGCAACGGGCTGCGCAGCGGCTCCGGGTCGTCGGCCAGGCCGCCGCCGACCTGGGATACCGCGGCGAAGGTCTCGGCATCGTCCACGTCCTCGTTGACGCGTGCGCTGGCCACGGTGGTCTCGATGCTTTCCATCTCGCGTCCCTCGTCGTTGCCGAGGGTCACGGTAAAGCCCACGCCCATGATCACGACGACATGGGCGAGCGCCGAGCCGAACAGGGTGAACCCGGCCTTGTCGCGGGGGGAGATGGCTGTGCTGTGGGGAAGGTTCGGCATCGTCTGCTCGAGGTATGCGCGTCGATCACGCCGCCGGCGTGGCTGTCGATGGAATGGTATCAAATCGTGCCGGGGCGGCGCGGATTGTCAAACTCGCGGGGTACACTCGCCGCCGCGCCCGCCCGCTGCCCGTGCCCGCCACCGGGGCCGGCGGTGGTCCGGCGATTGCGGTTTCACCGGAAGCAGAATAAAATCCGCGAGTTACAAGCGTTCACTGACGTTACGTAGTAAGGGTTCGGGCAGGGCCCGCGGCAATGACCAAGATCATGGTAATCGATGACAGCAGCACCGTGCTGCGGGCGGCCGAGTCGGCCCTGCGGGGTTCCGGCTACGAGGTGGTCACCGCCAGCGACGGCTTCGCCGCCCTCGCCACCATCGCCGACCAGTCGCCGTCGCTGATCTTCATCGACATCGTCATGCCGCGACTGGACGGCTACCAGGCCTGTGCGCTGGTCAAGCGCAACCGCCGTTTTGCCAACACCCCGGTGATCATGCTGTCGAGCAAGGACGGCTTGTTTGACCGTGCCAGGGGGCGTATCGTTGGGGCCGACGCGCACATCAACAAGCCCTTCAGCAAGGCGGATTTGCTCGAAGCGGTACGGCGCCATCTCGAACCGGCCCCGGCAGTGGCATTGCACGACAAGGATTTCGCCGATGATGATGAAGACCTGCCGCCGGACACGTCCGGCTTCGAGCTTGAACTGGGGGATTCGGTCCAGGGAAGGTGACCGGGTGAATACATGGGACGTGACAAAAGCGGCTGTTGAAACGACCGGCTGACGGGAACAAGGCAACATGGCAATCGAAACTGTGCTCGTGATCGATGATTCGCCCACGGATCAGCACGTTATCAGTGGATACCTCAAGAACAACGGCCTGTCGGTCCTCACCGCCAACGACGGCGAGAAGGGCATCGCGCTGGCCAGGGCCGAGATGCCCGACCTGATCCTGATGGACGTCGTCATGCCCGGCATGAACGGCTTCCAGGCCACCCGCCGACTGCACCGCGACCCGGCCACCAGCACCATTCCGGTGATCATCGTCTCTTCCAAGGACGAGGTCACCGACAAGGTGTGGGGAATGCGCCAGGGTGCCGTGGGTTACCTCACCAAGCCGGTCAGCGAGGCTGACCTGATGAAGTCGATCCGGGAAATCTGAGCGTGTCGGAGAACCGGTCCAGCGCCCTGGAACAAACCCGGCGGTTGCTGGAGGCACAGCGCCAGGAGGCGGAAACCGACAAGGACGCCTGGCGGGCGCTGGCCATCGAGGTTCGCGACGTGCCCGTGCTGCTGCCCATCGGCGACGTGCTGGAGCTGGCGGTGTGCGAGAACATCACGCCGGTGCCGCTGACCCGGCCCTGGGTGCGCGGGCTGACCAACGTGCGTGGCCAACTGTACACGGTGGTCGACCTGTCGGTCTTCCTCGGCGGCGCGGAAACCCGCCTCAGCCGGGACGCGCGCATCGTCATGCTCGGCGATGCCGGGCTCGGTACCTGCCTGCTGGTGAACAACGTCATGGGCCTGAAGGTCTTCCGCGAGGGGGACGAGCGCGATGCGCCGACCACGCTCCCGGGGGACATCCGCGGCTATTTCAAGGCCGGGGTGGAGGACGACGAGCGGGCCTGGGCCGTGCTCGATGTCGCCGCCCTGCGTGGCGACGAACGGTTCACCCGTCCAAGTCGCGTGCCGGGTGTACAGGCGGTGACGGCGGGCGAGGGCGCGTAACCGGCGGCGGGAGCGCCAGGGCGGCCGCGCCGGGTCACCGCGGGGCGTCGCCGGACAACGGCCGGGATTGTCGGCTGAACAATACGAACGGGAAACAACAGCAACGCTGGGTTGAATCAGATTATGGCAACGACGACGCGAACCGAGACGCTCAACGATCTGGACGGCGACGACAGTCAGCAGCGACTCGACGATTCCACCGGGGCAGGAAACGCACCGGAACCGGCCGCGCCGGCACGTCCCGCGGCCGCGGCGCGCAGTCGCCGCGGCGGTGGTCGCCTGGCGGTGCTGTTCATGGTCCTGCTGCTGGTCGTCGCCCTGGTCATCCTGGTCGGCTCGCTGGTGCTGCAGGCCCAGCGCAGTGCCATCCAGGCCGGCCAGGTCGAGGTTTCCTCGCGCCTGTTGATGCTCTCCCAGCGTCTCTCGCGACAGGGTCGGGAAGCCATGCTCGGCGATGCCGACGCCTTCGCCGGCCTGGAAGACTCGCGTGCCGCCATCAACGGCATCATCGGCGCCCTCGACCTGGGCGACCCGACCATCGGCGTGGAGCCGCTGGCGGCCGGTTCGCGGCCGTTGCTGCAGGCACTGAGCGAATCCTGGCAGCCGATGCGCGGCAATGCCGACACCATCATCGGCAACCGCGAGGCGGTGCTGTCCATCCGCCGCGCCCGCGACCAGGTCAACGACCTGGTGCCCCTGCTCCTGGCGCAGTCGGACGAAGTGGTCGAGGCCATGGTGCTGGAGCAGACCGACGCCTCGCTGATCAACCTGGCCGGCCGCCAGCGCACCTTGACCCAGCGGATCCGCGCCTCGGTGAACGAGTTCGCCCTCGGCGAGGAGGGTGCCGAGGTGGCGGCCACCCAGTTCGGCCGCGACCTGCGCCTGTACGGACGCACCGTGCGCCTGCTCGAGGGCCGGGTGTCGGCCCCGGTGCGCGCCAAGCTGGACACCCTGAAGGCCACCTACCAGGAACTCAGTGCCTCGGTGGAGGTGATTCTCACCAGCGTGGCCGAGTTCTTTTCCGCCCAGGTCGCCGCGCGCGGCATCAGCGCCGAGGCGGATCGCTTCCTCGACGTGACCCAGCAGCTGGTGCGCTCGATCTCCGAGGAGACGCCGCTGCCGGTGGTGCAGCAATACGTGCCCGAGGGCATGGACGCCAATGCCGTGCTGCGCTGGCTGCCGTGGCTGTCCGGCATCGCCGCCGCGCTGCTCCTGGTGGCGTTGGTGCGCACCTTCCTCGGCCGCGCGCGATCCGAGGCCAGGGTCAGCACCGAGGCCAACCAGCGCACCCAGGAAGCGGTCATGAAGCTGCTCGACGAGATGAGC
>CAYGJZ010000012.1:0-21592 GCA_964350265.1 uncultured Gammaproteobacteria bacterium
CGACGGTAGCGCAGCCGCGCATGCAGGTTCATGCCCGGGTACAGCCACCATTTCAGGCGAAGACGCAGTGCAGCTTTCCACCCAGTCGCCACGATCAGTGTTCCACCGCCTTCTGGATGTACAACAACTCGGCACCGTCGCAGTTCGTGACCAAGGCCGCTCCGCCTTCCCGCCACCGGGCGATCGCGGCGACATTCTCGATTTCGCTGGACAGATAGGAGACCGTGTTCTGACTTCGCTGCTGCCAGAAGTCCGGGTCGAGCAGCAGCGGATGCTTCAATCCCCAGGATCGCTGCCAGGCCCCTGGATTCCGCTGGCGGTAGGCGGCATGGCCGTTCGGCGTGATGGAAACGAGGTATCCGCCCGAGGCGAGCCTGTCGCACACGTCATCAAGGCACGGCCCCAGGGCCGGGATATGTTCAAACACGTGGGTGGAAAGAATGACATCGTAGCCTTCGCCGAGCGCATCGACCTGGTCCTTCACGTCGACACCCAGGGATTCCCGGCCAAAACGGGCCCGCGGTCGGGACAACTCGAAGCCCGCCGCCTGGTAGCCTGCTCGTTGCAACTGCCACACGCCGTAGCCCCAGGAGCAGCCGTAGTCGAGGACGCGGGCGCCTGCCGGCAGGTCCAGGGCATCCAGAATGGCGAGATAGCGACGAAAATCCTTGGGTGAACCCGCGAAGCCGCCGTCGAGCAATGCCGCCAGTTCTGCCTCCCCCGGCATCGTGGTGGTAAACCCGGATTCGTACTGCGACTGGTAGTAGGCCGCCGAACGTCGCTGCTCATCGGTCGGCGTGCGAAACAGCAACCGGCAGTGCTCGCATCGTACCAGCTGCGTCACGAGGTACTTGCGCGCCACTGTCCGTGCGCGGTTCGCACCACAGGAAGGACAGGTGCTGCCCCGGCGCAACAGTCTTCGCACCGCGCTGCGTCCGAGGTATGCCAACCGGTCACGCATGGACGGATTGCGCCGGCGAGGGCCGGGTGGAACGTCCATCACCGAGGCAGGCCGCGACCAAGTCCGCACCGTACTCACCCAGCCCTCGACGATTCGAAGCCTGGCGGCGCTCCCGAATGGATACGCCCATGTCCCGAATGGATTCCACCTCGCGCAGCACGGTGGCCAATGCCTCGACACTGGCGGTTTCCACGATCCAGCCATCCTCGCCGTGCCGTACCGTGGACCCGGCTGCCTCGGTGGTGAGCACGGGCAGCCCGCGGGCCTGGGCCTCGGCACAGACATTGGCCGACCCCTCCGACAGGGTCGGCAGTACCAGCACGTCCGCCCAGTCCATCTGCGCCATGACCTGCGAGCGCGGCCTGGCGCCCAGCCACCGCATGCGGGATGCCAGTTCCCCTTGCGCGGTGGCGGAAAGGTGCGACGGCCCCACCAGGCGCAACTCCGGGGCAACCGGCAACGACTCGACCGCGGCGTGCAGGTACTGGATACCCTTGCGCAACTGCAGCGTGCCCACGAACAGGATGCGCAGCGGCCCCTCCGGACGCCGACGCGATGGATCAACGCAACGCACCGACGAGCCTTGATCCGGCAGCGGGTAGCGCACCACCACGCAGCGATCGGACGGTCCGCCCGCCTGTGCCACGGTTTCGGCGACGAAGGGCGAACCACAGATCACGCGATCCGCCAGCGACCACTCGGCGCGCTCCCGCTCCGCCATCGCCCCGGTCGCATCGATATCCCTTGGCGCGCCCTCCCAACCCGGCCAACGTCGCTGCTCGTGCTCGAGCAGTTCCCGGTTCCAGGACCAGGGCGCCGCGGTCTGGTCCAGCACGCAGCGCAGGCCGTCTTCCCGCGCGGCCTCGAAAATCTCCAGCGCGGCGCCGTTGAAGGCATAGACCGTATCGACATCGCCGAAGCCCTGCGCCACCGAACGACGGCCAAAATCCCGGTTCTGGCGCAACCACCGAATCGCGCCCTCGCCCTGCCCCCCCGCCGTGAGCAGGGTTCCCGGCCAGTACAGATCCTTGACCCGTTGATCGGGAATGCCCGTCGCCCGCCGATCGAGGTACCGCCGCAGCCGATCCCCCGCATGCAGTTGCGCAACACCAGCCGCAACCCAGCGCCAGGGTCGGCTGTGGGCGCTGCAGTCGGTATAAAGACGGTGCAGAACGTCATGCGCGTGGAAACCGCGCGGTACCGCGTAGTGACGCCGCGCACCGAGTTGGTACACGTTGACCTTCACGTCACGTCCCCGCGTGCACAGGGAGCGGGAATCTCTCCCTCCCAGTGTAACGGGCCGTGTGTTGGCAGTTGTCGATGACGACGGTACACCGCGCGGGACACCGGCGCACGTTTTCGCGCATGTCGCAGGCAGGCAAGCACACCCGCACCCAGGGCGCGCAGTTTCAATGGCAGCAACCGAAACGAGAACCGGTAGCGCAGGAATCCCGCGATGGTCGCGGGGATGCGCAGGAGAACATCGGGAAACGGCGCGTTCAGGAATTCGCCCAACATCTGGTTCCGCCCCGCGAAGTACCAGATACGGGAAGTATCCCGGCTCGGGCTGACCATGTGCACGATGGGCGCCCCGTCACCATAGGCAATGCGCCAGCCCGACGAACGCATGCGCAGGCACAGGTCGCGTTCTTCGTGCTGGTGCACGTAGAACTCCCGGTAGCCGTTCTCCGCCAGGACGGCCTCGCGTCGCACGGCATGGGCGCAACCGATGTAGTTGCGCAGTTCATCTCCCGCCGCCGAGCGAAACGGACTGTCCAGGCTGGACTTCGAACGCCGGTTGCGCGGCTCGATGTAGGGTAGCGCCAGGGCGCCGAGCGACGGTTCTGCTTGAAACGCTTCCACAACGCGCCTGGCCGTATCCGTTGACGTGAAGTAGGCATCATCATCCAGGGAGATCACGATCGGTGCCAGGGCGTCACGAAAGCCGCGATTTCGGTTAACGATGTAGCCGCGCTGAACAGCATCTGAGAACAAGCGCACGCTGGGAAACAGACTGGGCACGTCAAGGGCCGTATCGTCGTCCGACGCGTCGTCATAGACGAGCACTTCCAGATTTAGCCCTGTTTGAGCCAGGCAAGACTCGATAGTGAGGCGCAAATCACGGCAACGGTTCCTTGTTGCTATCACGACCGCTACCTCGGGGACCGACTCTGTCGAACCGATGATCGCTTCAGAACGCACGATGGAACCCATAGTCCGGTTCGTAGTCTTCAATCTTCCGAAAGTACCGGTCTCGGCTAGAACGCCCCTCGATTCTCTTTACGAGAGAAAACAGTGGGTTGCGTCCGTTGAACACACGGGGAAGACCGACGTCCAGCTCCTCGTACCGTCGGTATCTCTGCAAGAATTTCAGGGTCTTGAACACGGGTCTCCAGCCGCAATCATTGAAGCCGACAACACCATCTACGTCGAGCAATCGATCCGCGTAGAAAAAGTCCGTGAACACGTGATCGAAGTTGTGGTTACCGTCGATATACACCATGTCCGGACGCAGCCCTTCGAGTAACAGCCTCGGTAGCACACGATAGCTAAAATCTTGATAGTGCTGATGTATCTCCGTACAACCCGCCATCGAAACATGATGCATGGCAACTTCCCTGCCAGAAGGCCATCCCACGTAGGGATCAATGGAAACTAGTCGTCCGCGTCCATTTGCGCGCAACCCGTCCAGGATGGACAACGTCGACACACCGAAGGCCATGCCGACTTCCACAACGAGACCGGGTTGCTGCGCGCGTACGACCCGACGCAACGCATCACTGTTCTCTCGCGATATGTTCGCAATCACACGAATGGTTCGGCCATCCGGATGTTGCACGCTTCCGGTTCGGAATATCTGTCCCAGGACTTCTCCAGGGTCCGTTCGCAAGGTCTCTGTCATTGTTGGGATACGATGGAAGGCTTTGAACGGTGTTTGAGATCATTGACAGTTTCGCGCATACCCTTTTGAAACTCGGTCAGTGGTCGGAAGCCCAGTTCCGCGATAGCACGAACAGCCGCGCTCATGTGATACAACTCGCCATGAAACGTTTCGCCGTCGGCATCCAGTTCCGAATCGGCTAGGCCCATGGCCATCATTACCGCCTTCGCCACCTCCAGCATGCTCCGTGCCTGACCCGAGGCGATGTTGTATACCGCACCGGGATTGCCGTTCGCCATAATGATCTCCATTGCACGGGCCACATCGTCCACGTAGAGATAGTCTCTGGTCTGCCCACCATCTCCGCGCACCACCAGTTTTTCTGGCTGTTCGAGCAGTCGATGGTAGAAATCGTGGATGGCGAAACGACGCATGCCTGGACCGAAAACACTGAAGATCCGTGCAATGCGCACATCAACGCCGTAACTCTTGTGAAAGGCAAAGCAATAACCCTCCGAGGCCATTTTCGCCGCACCATAGGGTGACGACGGTCGCAATGCCGTGTCCTCGCGAAAGGGGTCAGGTGCGGCACTGTCGTAGACCGACCCACTGGAAGGGAACACCATGCGGCAACCGGCGTTTCTCACGGACTCGAGGATGCGGAACGTCATCGCCAGGTTGCCCGCGAAGTCCTCGGCCGGGCTGGCTACCGACAGGCGAACGTCCGCACTTCCCGCCAGGTGGAACAGCCACGTCCGAGGGGTAAGCCAGGCATCTATGGAACCGGGCCTGGAAAGATCGACCTCGTGGTCTACCGTTTCTTCGGCACCCGGTCGGCTGATACGGCCGAGTCCAGTGACTTCGTAGCCCTGTGCCCTCAGCAAGCGAACCAACGGTTGGCCCAGGAAGCCCCCAGCACCGGTGACCACCACTGGAATCAATGGTGCTCCACGCTGGCATCGCCGTGAAATCCCGGGTAGGCCGCGGCGACGATCGCGCGTGTCATCGCCCGGGTGGTGAACACCTCGAGGACCCGCGCCCTGCCCTGTGCGGCCATCATCTCGTGCTGACGCGGTTGCGTTACGAGGTTACGCAATGCATTCGCCAACACGCCTGGATCGCCTGGCTTGAGCAAGCGTCCGTGCACTTGGTCCGTGATGACTTCAGCCGCACCGCCCACATCGCTCGCGAGCACAGGGAGTCCACTGGCCAACGCTTCGAGAATCGTCGTGGGCAAACCCTCTGCCTCCACCGACGGTACCAGGAAGGCGTCGATGGAACGATAGAAAGCATCGGCATCTGGCACCGGTCCCAAACGATCCACCTGGTTGGAAAGGTCGAGACGGCGAATGGCTTCATCCACTCGCTCTTCATCGGACAACGTTCCCTTGCCTGCCAGCCGCAACCGTAGGACGATCCCCTGGTCGCGTAACAACGCAAGCGCCTCCAAGGCGATATGATGACCCTTCTCAAAGGACAGGTTCGACATCATGCCAAGAACCGGCACGGTTGCGGGAAGGCGCCTGGGCTCCAGGTCCCGGAATCGATCCACGTCGATTCCGTTGTGGCAGGTAACGATGCGTTTCGGGTCGACCCTCCAATGTTCGATGGCGTGTTGGCGACAGGCCTCCGAAACGGCAACGAACCGACGATTCCCCCGCGCCAGCACCCACCCAGTCGACCTGGTGCGAAGGCGGCCCTGAAGACGTCGATCATTTCGGTTCCCCCGTCGATCAACCACGTGCACAACATGACACGCATCGCTGCTCCGTAGTGCCAGCGCCGATACGAGGTGCGATGCCCACAGGTAGCTGTGTACGACCGCGGGTCGCTTCTCCCGCACCAATCGTCGCAACCGGTTCTTCGTGGCCAGCAACTCGGGCAAGTTTCGGTATGCGCCGGAAAAGCCAAGAAACTGAACCGGGACTTGCAATTGTGCAAGGAGCGTGTTGCTTGCCGTGTCGTCTCCACCCAACACAACGACCTCGGACCGAGATTGCTCGTTCAGTTCCTGCATGACACGCAAGTGGCGAGCCAGCAGGTGCTGCGTCCCGCCCATTCGAAGGTCGTTGATCACATGCAGAATCACTGGCCCGAGGAAACGCCACCAGAGGCATTGGCCACAACGCGCCTGTCCCGGACACTGCGCATGCAGTTCGCCAGCGACTCCGTTCGTCGAAAGCCAAAGATCCGAAACACCAGCCGGCCCGGCAATGAGTACACGCGGTGAACACTACCAGGGCTGATGTCCAAGGCACGGGACTTCCAGGTTTCGGCGAGCTGTGGCTCTTTCGCCACCATCCCGCGTGCCGCCTTGAGCATCATCGCCGCGCAGGCCGTGCGGTATTCCGTGGTCAGTCGTCCTTCCGCCTCGAGCCTGCGAAAGACATTTTCGGCAATGGTGGCGCGCTGGACATCCACCGCCACGGGGTTGCTGGTACCAATACTGCCTGATCGCCTGCGGATGGTGAACAGGACATCGGGGAGATACAGGAAACGCACGCCAGCCAACGCCAGTTTCAAATGGAAATCCCGATCCTGTGCACAGGGGAGTGACTCGTCGAAACCGCCAACATGTTCCACGACTGGTCGGGCATGCAGCGGCGCCGGGGTTGGCAGATCTCCGGACAGCATGAAGGGAATGGCGTCTTCGCCTGCCTCCGATCGATTCCATTGCATCGGCTCCGGTTCGCCCGGATCAAGAGCGATCACCCGGTGGCGCGAGTACACGAGCACGTTCCGACGACCAACCATCTGCTCCATGGATCGGGCCACCTTCTCCGGATGCAACAGATCGTCTGCATCGAGAAACTGGACGTAGTCCCCTCGACAAAGGGCAAGTCCACGATTCCTCGCTGCACAGGCACCGCGGTTCGGTCCGGTCTCCCACCGAACCTGGTCGTCGAACCTCTCCAGTACAGAACAGGTTCCATCCGTGGACCCATCATCCACGACCACGACCTCCTTCCTTGACCAGGTTTGTGCCAGCGCGCTGGACACGGCGTCACCGACGAAGGCCTCGGCGTTGTGGCACGGTATGACAATGGAAACGAGCGGAACACTCATGCCCTGGCACCACCCGGAAACCATTTTCGTTTTACCGAGACCAGCCGCTCCGTGACCACTGGCCCGACGCTGCGCGCCAGCATCCTTGCGGCATCATCGTATGCCCAGTCGAGTCCTCCGCGCCGATGGATTTCCCTGGCCTGGCGGAAGCTCGCCATCGCCTCGCTCCGGTAACCCCTTTGAAGGAACGCCCGCGCATCGCGCGCAAGAAATCCGGCAAAAGCGGCTCGCCGCCGATCGGTCAGGTTGCCGGAACCCTGCAACAAACCGATGGCATGGTCTGCTATCCCACGATGCTCGCGAAGCACGCGGACGAAGTCTTCCGAGACGCTTCCGGGCGTCTTTCGGATGGTGATGAGCTTCTCGGCAAGAAACCGGAAGCCGTGCCCAGCACAGGCGAGCCGAAGATGAAGATCCCGCTCCTGTGAACAGGGCAAGGCCTCTCGGAAACCATCAACACGCAGCAGTCGTTCTCTCGAATGTATCGGCGTCGATGTCGTGATGCCATAGTGTTTCAGAATGAATACGACTGCATCGTCTTCGTCGACACGTGGAGAAGACAGGCTTTCGTCAACCCGGCCATCCGAACTCACACGACGGTAGTCACAGTACACGATGTCGTTTGGATACTTGGACGCCAGAGACAACTGCCGGGCGATCTTGTCCCTGTCCAGCAGGTCGTCGGCATCGAGGAGCTGAATCCATGACCCGGCCGCCTCCCTTATGCCCCGGTTTCTTGCGGCGCCTCCACCTTGGTTATCCTGTTTCACGATCCGAATTCTCCCCGAGAAACGTGAAACGACTTGTTGTGAACCATCCGTCGACCCGTCATCCACAACGACAATTTCTACTTTCGGGTAGCTTTGCAGCAACGCCGACTCGACGGCTTCACCCACGGTGTCCTCGGCGTTGTAGCAGGGAATGACGACGGAAACGAGGTCGTTCAAGTTGACTGGCGTCGCAACAATCGTTGCAGGTGGTAGCGGGTCGACGCAGGCCAGGTGCGGGGGGCCGACAACCGGTACTGGATCCGCAGCAACGACGATGGACGCAGGTACTTGTCCAGGCTGGACGGGTCGCGACGCTCCACGACTTCAGGCTGAGACTGAACACCCTTTGCGATGGCACGCACCACCCGAACCCATCCATTCCGGGTAAGCATGGTACCCGGTCGAACCCTGCAAACCCGGTAGCCGGAAACCCGCAAGCAGCTTTCCAGGCTTTCCGGGTCGAAGAAATTGACGTGGGTCACCGGTTCGACCATGTGTGGCGTGCGAGTCCAGCACTCCAGTGGCACCTCGACGAACAACACCCCGCCTTCGCCGAGGAAGTTTCGGAGGCTTTCCAGGAGCTGAACGGGTTCGGCAACGTGCTCCAGCACATGGCTGACGACGATCACGTCGTAGCGGTTTGACTTCGGAACATCCTCCAGGGAAGTGCCCAGTCTGCGTACACCGTCACGAGGGCTCGGGTGGTAATCGACGAGATCGCACTGATGCCCGTGTCGAACGAATCGGTCCAGCAGTTCGCCGCTGCCGCCGCCAAAATCGAGAATCTTCAGTTTCGATACGGGCGGGACACGCGGCATGATCTCTGCATACAGCCTCTTTGACTTCCACCTGGCGATACGGTCATCTGTGCTGTCGCCGTTCCGGGGACGGACATGCCTGCCCAGGTACCGATACTTTGCGTCGAGGTCCGCACGATCCGGCCGTGGCGCGTACACGATCAGGCCACACTGCCGACATTGGAGGAACGTCAACTCGAACTGTTCGGATTCCGGACACCAGACGTCGAACAGCACACGGTACCGGCTACGCACATAGTCCGTTTGTTGTTCTGCATCGGCCTTGAGGAAGGTCCTGGAACCCATTCGTCTCCAGTCCTCGACGCTGCACACCGGGCAATGGAAGTCCCTGTTCAATGTCCTGGGTCGAACGCCGAGAACCGGTTGCGCAGCCAGCGACGCGCGCTGCCGAGCACCTGCCGCATCGTCGGGCGCCGCTCGCGCTGTTCGTGTCGACGATGACGTTCGTCGGCAACTGCCATTTTTCTCTCGTAGTTTTCCGGGTGCACGACATCCATGGCGGGCGTTGCGTGCACAACGAAGCGGTTCGCCAGTGCATCGTGTCGTTCGCCGGGCACGTAGAGAAACATGTTCTGTCGATACCACCAGCCCACGGTGTCGTCATTCCAGAACCGCGGTCGTATGACGTCCAGCGGGACGAATCCCCGTGCGTGGAACTTCTCCGCCCACCAGGAGGGATAGCGTTCGTTGACGTGTCCGGTGCCGCCTTGGTGCGGGATCGCAGCGGAGAACAGGATCATCCCTGCTCGATCACACAGTTCCTGCACCAGCGAATCGGCCCGCTCGCCGGGTAGGTGCTCGGCGACCTCCACGCAGAGCACGAGATCGAACCGTTCCCCGGCGGGAATGGCGCTTCCAATGTCCGCGGCGAGGAAGGGGATCCCCTGCCCTGCCAGTGCAGCCTGGTCTACCCAGGGTCCGTCGATGCCCAATAGGCTGGATACGCCGAGCTGCTGCGCCGACGCCAACCAGTGCCCCCGGCCACAGCCGATGTCGAGCACGCTGGTTACCGCCAGGTGCTCGAACAGGTAGCCAAGCACCTGATCGGCGGAACGTCGGGAAGTCTCCGCGTGGTGCGCGTAGAACGCGCCATCGTAGCTGGCCGCCGGGGTCACCATGGGCTAGCGATAGCGCTCCACGAGTCGCACGGGGGATGTCTCGGTGCGAACGCCGTTCACTCGCCGGGCCATGGCGAGGAAGCCACGCTGTCGAACCAGCGAAAGCAGTGCCTCGGCGGCCGGCCCCCGCTGACCGCGCAGGGACCGCGCCAGGCACTGCCAGGCGGTGCGCAGCATCCCGCGATGACGGGATGTCCTCGCCAAGCGCCCCGGCGTGTCACCGCGCACGGAACGCACGGCGTACTCGGTCTTGCCCAGACCGTACCACCGCCTCACCAGCCCTCTGAAACTGGTTTTCTGGCGGCTGATCCAGTGGTCGATGGCACAGTCCGGCAGGTAGGCGGTGGTGCAGCCGGCCGCCACCAGGCGCAGCCCGAACTCGGTATCTCCACCGGCCAGCATGCCTCGCTCACTGCGGTCCAGGGACGGGTGAAAGCCGTTCAACGCCAATGCATGGGACCGCCACACGCCGAAGTTGCAGCCGGGCAGTTCGTGGCCATGGTCGGTGCCAAGCAGCAGGCGCTGCTCGCCCTTGCGGGAATACGCGGACGTTACCGAATCCAGCAGGGCCGGGGTCAGCCAACGGGCAGGAGGAACCTCGAAGCGCGGCTGAACCGGGCCACAGACGGCATCGGCCGGCAGTTCCCGCAGGGCCGCATGGCAGGCCTGCAACCAGGCCGGATGCACCTCCATGTCGTCGTCGAGGAAGACCAGGAAGTCGTGACGCGCGGCCACCACGGCCCGGTTCCGCGCGTGGTTGAGTCCCTGGGTCGGCTCCACGACCCGGCGCACGGGCAGCGACCAGTTTCCCGACTCGATGACCTTGGCCGTGTGATCGGTGCAGTTGTTGTCGACCACGACGAGCTCGACATCGACACCTTCCGGCCGAACCAGGCGGTCGACACTTTCCACCGCCCGCAGCAGCAGCTCCGCCCGGTTGTAGGTGGGGATGAGGATCGAGTAGCCGGACGGCGCGCGGGCGTCGCGCAGCGGGGTCAATGGCTCAACCGCGGACGACTTGGACTTGTTCACCCCTGTACACCGTGCCGGGGGGCCAGTGAATGCGCATCCGGTTCGGCTTCCATGGACCAGCTTCCGTGCTGGATGAAGGCGCCGAGTTGGCTTGGCGGCATGCGTCCGGAACCGTAGACGTCGCTCTCGACGATCTCGAAGGTTGCCGCACCGCTGATGCGATCGATGCTCTGGGTGGCATCGCCGAGGAACAGGTCGATACCGTACCGTCCCGGCGCCAGCGGCAGCGAGGGAAGCTCCGCCACGATCACGCCTTCGTGGACGGCATCGAATCGGTATCCGGGCACGATGCGATTGTCGAGGGAGAACAGTGGCGTACCAAGGGAATCGCGCACCACGTAGCCGAGCACCGGGTTGATCGGCGTGACGGCCCCGCCAAAGGCGACCCGGATGCGCAACGTGTCGCCGGTGCGATACTGCAGGCAGTCGTTGCCGGCCTGGTCGAGCAGTGCCAGGCTGTCCATCAGCGGCACCGCCGAGCCGGGGCGGCCGGGATGGTTGGCCAGGTCCTGCCGCGCGTCATGCCCGCCACCGGCGAGGGCCGCGTAGCGCTCGACCAGCGAGCGTGTCTCGCCGATGCCCGCCACCTGGCCATCGGCCAGCAGCAGCACACGGTCACACAGCGCGCTGACCGCGGCCATGTTGTGGGAGACGAACAGCACGGTACGGCCGCTGGAGGCCACCTCGCTCATCTTGCCGATGCAGCGCTGCTGGAAGCCGAGATCCCCCACCGCGAGCACTTCGTCGATGATCAGCACTTCCGGCTCCAGGTGCGCGGCAACGGCAAAGGCAAGGCGAACGGTCATGCCGCTGGAGTACCGTTTCACCGGGGTGTCGATGAACGGCTCCACGCCGGCGAATGCGACGATGTCGTCGAAGCGGCTGCGAATCTCCGCCGACGTCATGCCGAGGATGGCGCCGTTGAGGAACACGTTCTCGCGGCCGGTGAGTTCCTTGTGAAAGCCGGTGCCGACCTCGAGCAGGCTGGCGACCCGGCCACGAATGCGGGCCTCGCCCGTGGTGGGTTCGGTGATGCGGCTGAGGATCTTGAGCAGGGTGGACTTGCCGGCGCCGTTGCGGCCGATCACGCCGAGGACCTCGCCTTCGCGAACCTCGAAGCTGACATCGCGCAGCGCCCAGAAGTCCTCCGGCGTACTGCGCTGGCGGCGTCGCGCGAAGCGGTTGGAGAAGACGCGGGCGATGCGCTCGGAGACGAGATCGTGCCGCACGTGTTCGCCAAGACGGTAGCGCTTGCCCAGTTGCCTGGCCTCGACGATGGCCTGGCTCATGCGCCCTTTCCTGCCTGGTTGCCCCGCACGCTCACACGATGTCCGCGAAGGTGCGCTCGGTGTTGCGGAAGTACACCAGCGCTGCCGCCAACAGGGCGAACACCACCAGCATGCTCAGCGCCATGCCGGGCCAGTACGGGGTGAAGCCGTCGCCGAGCACCGCCCAGCGGAAGCCGTCGATGACGCCGACCATGGGGTTGAGGCTGTAGAGCAGGCGCCAGCCGTCGGGCACCACGTCGCTCATGTAGCCCACCGGGCTGATGTACAGGCCCATGGAAACGATAAAGGGCACGATGTACTTCACGTCGCGGTACTTGACGTTGACCGCGCTCATCAGGATGCCCACGCTGAGCGCGGCGAGCAGTGCCAGCAGGGCGAACAGCGGCAACAGCAGCAGGCCGGCACGGAACTCGACACCGAACCACAGCATCAGGACGAACAGCATGGCCAGGGTGATGGCGAAGTCGATGACGCCGCTCAAGGTGGCGCTGACCGGGATGATGAGACGGGGGAAGTAGACCTTCTGCACCATGTTCTGGGCGCCGACCACCGAGCCGCTGCTCTGGCTGATGGCATTGGCGAAGAACTGCCAGGGCAGGACCCCGGTCAGGGTCAGCAGCGCATAGGGGGCATCGCCGCTGGGCAGTTCGGCCAGGCGGCCGAAGATCACCGTGAACACCACCACGGTAAGCAGCGGCTGGATCACCGCCCAGGCAATGCCGATGGCGGTCTGCTTGTAGCGCACCAGGATGTCGCGCCAGGCGAGGAAGTAGAACAGCTCGCGGTAGCGCCACAGCTCGGCGAAATCGAGGCCGGCAAAGCCGCGCCGTGCGCGGATCACGATTTCTTCCGGGTGGCGCCCGCTCATGTCCCCTCCCCCGGCTTGTCCACCGCCGTGCCCTGCTCGCGGGTTTCCAGCTCGCTGGAGAGTTGCTCGATCTCGTGCTTCAAGCGGTCGTACTCGGCCTTCTTGCGTTCCAGGAAGCGCTGGGTCAACGACCACTTCCTGGCCATGCCCGCCGGGGTCAGCATGTAGGCATAGGCGAGCTTGTTGCTGCTGTTGCGGAAGTTGCGGGTCTTCACCCAGCCCTTGTCCACCAGCGCCCGCAGGCAGTAGTTGGCCTTGCCCAGGCTGATGCCAAGCTCGCTGGCGAGTTCGCGCTGGGTCAGGTCCGGGCGCGACTCGATCAGCTTGATCAGGCGCAGGTTGATTTCGTCGGGTGGCATGTTGGCGGGAGCACGGAGGAATGCAGGCACGCTACCGCCCTGCAGCGTGGTCGCCGCATGCCGGGCAGGCACCCCTGCGTTCAATGGTTGAACAGACGAAGCTTACGCGAGATTTCGTCGTGGATTCAACCGTTTCAGGCCGCTTTTTCGGGTCGGAAAACGCATCTGCCGAACCCCGTTCACGGGCCCCGCGGCACGCCGCTGGGGGCAGCGACTACGTCTGCGGCTCGCGCCACGGCCGGTGATCGCCGATGCTGACGCCGAATCGCCGTCCGCTGTCCCGGGCGAGGTCTTCCAGCGACCGTCGCAGTGCCTGCTTGGCCTCGTCGTCGCCGTGCACGATGCGCACCTGGGACGGTCCCGTGCGGATGCCCTGGACGAAGCGGACCAGGTCGTCGTGGTCGGCATGGGCGCTGTAGCCACCGATGGTCTCGACCCCGGCGCGGATGGTGTAGCGGTGTCCGTCCAGTTCGACCCAGCCGCCCCGGGGACCGTGTTCCTGGATGGCCCGCCCGGGCGTGCCCGGGGCCTGGTAGCCGACGAACAGCACGTTGTGACGGGCATCGCCGATCACGGCCTTCAGGTAGTTGACGATGCGACCGCCCGCGGCCATGCCGCTGGCCGCCAGCACCACCGCCGGACGATGCGTCTCGGCCAGTTGCTGCACGGTGGCCAGGTGGGCCCGGTGATCGTCCACCGTGTGCAGGGTCTCGAAGCTCAGCGGGTGTCGCCCGTCGCCCAGGCGTGCGTGTGCCTCGGCATCCCAGTAGGGTCTCAGGGTGCGGTAGGCGGCCGTGAAACGTGCCGCCAGCGGCGAATCCACCACCACCAGCAGTTCCTGCCAGGCCGGCTCGCCGGCCTCGTGGATCAGCCCTTCCAGTTCGTAGAGCAGTTCCTGGGTACGCCCGATGCTGAAGGCCGGCACCAGCACGGTGCCGCCATCGGCCAGGGCCCGCTGGATGGCGGCGCGCAGTCTCGCCACCCGTTGACGTCGGTCTTCGTGCACGCGGTTGCCGTAGGTGCTTTCGATGACCACCACGTCGGCCCGCGAGGGCGAGCGCGGCGCCGGCAGCAAGGGCGCATGGGGCGCGCCGAGGTCGCCGGAGAACACGTAGCGACGACGACCCTGCCGCCCCGCCAGGTCGAACTCCACGTAGGCCGAACCGAGGATGTGACCGGCCCGTTGCAGGCGCACGCGCACCGGCTCTCGCCCGGCCGGCGGCAGCGCGTGCCATTGGTCGTAGTCCAGCGGCACCAGTTGTCGTTGCACGCGTTCGAGGAATCGTTCGATGAGATCCCGGTCGCGGGTGAAGCCGACCTTCAACGCGTCTTCGATCACCAGCGGCAGCAGCACCGCCGAAGGCCGCGAGCAGAGGATGGGACCATCGAAGCCGGCGGCCACCAGGTAGGGGATGCGGCCGACGTGGTCGATGTGCACGTGGGTTACCACCAGCGCGGCGACATCGTCCAGCGGAAAGTCGATGCGCTGGCGGGCAAGCTCGTCCTCCGCCGGGCGGTCGTCTCCCTGGAACAGCCCGCAGTCCACCAGCACCGCGTATCCCGGCGCCACGCACAGGCGATGGCAACTGCCGGTCACGCCCCGAACCGCGCCGTGGTGCACGATGCCTGGAAAGCCTTCGTCGTCGTTGGCGTTCTCGTTCACGGGCCGCGGGCCTCGCCGACCCAGTCACTGGCGGTGTCGCCGTCCATCGGATCGCGTCGACGACGGCTGGGCAAGGTCCACACCGACAGCGCGGTGACGCAGCCGGCGAGGACGAGGAACGCCGCGCTGATGGCGGGAATCTCGAAGGTGAACTCGAAGAGCGCATGGCCGAGGGCGGTGAGCATGCCGAACAATGCGCCCAGAGCCGCGATGCGAATGCGCGGGTCCGACGACACCAGCCACAGCCGGTAGGCCTGGCGCAGCACCAGCAGGACGAAGCCGCCGAGCAGCAGCAGGCCGACCAGGCCGCACTCCACCAGCAGTTCCAGGTACTGGTTGTGGGCGTGGTCGAAGGTCTGGTTGCGGTGCAGGCTGCCATCGCGATGCAGGGCATAGGCATCGGTGAACGAACCCGCACCGAAGCCGGTCAATGGTCGCGAGGAGATGGTCATCACGGAGATGCGCCACTCCGCCAACCGACCGTCGGCGAGGCCGTCGGTGACCGCGCGCAGGGATCGATCAAAGACCGGGGAATTCCAGGCCAGCACCACCACCAGGGCGACCACCGAGGCCACCAGCGCGCCCCCCAGCCGCCATCGGCCCTGGCTGGCCGAAACCAGCGCCAGGCCCGCCACCAGCGCCAGCAGCAGCCCGGCCATGGCGCCGCGCGAGCCGCTGGCGGCGATCACCACCAGCAACGGCGCCACCAGGCCGATGGCCAGCATGCCGCGACCGGTGAGCACGAACAGCATCCGCACCAGCCAGGACGACTGGCCGTTGCCCGCCTCGTCCTCCTCGAACACGCGGCCGATGAGCAGGCCGACCAGCACCCCGGCCGCCATGGCCAGGTAGCCGGCAAAGTGATTCCGGTTCAGGAAGGTACCGTTGATCGGCCTGTCGGTGAGCGCGGCCAGGGTGGGAAAGTCCTGGGAGGCGAGGTATTCCCAGGCACCGAAGCCTGCCTGCACGAAGGCCGACAGCAGCACGAAGCCGAGCAGCAGGTAGGCATGACGGGCAATGCGCACGGCGAAGACCACCAGGAAGAAGAGCCCGAAGCCGAACAGGGCATAGCCCAGGTCGTGCCAGGTGGCATCCGGATACAGGCTCAACGGCACCCACTGCGGGTAGGTGTCCAGCACGGCGACGAGTTCCCCGCGGGTCTCGGCGCCGCCCGCCTCCAGCGCGAAGCCGGTGCCCAGGTGGCCCTGGGCCAGCAGCAGCCCGAGCCATGCGGCGGCCAGCCAGAACGGTCCGCGCAGGACATGCAGTCGCGACGAAAGCCGACCGCCAACGGCGGCGGCCGCCGCCGCGCACCCGGCCACCACCAGGACGCCGGCGAGCAGCACGAGCAGCATCCAGGTGCGGTTGGCACCCATGGGCAGCGGCATGGCCAACAGCAGCAGGCCGATCAGCGGGCGGACGATCTTCCTCATGAACGGCAACCAGGCACGGGCATCAGGTCCCGGGCCGCACGGCGTCGTAGAGAGACTGGTAGGTGCCGCGGGTGAAGCCGCTGCGCACGTAGTCCATGAGCTCCTCGCCGCCGTCGGCGAGAATGCCACGCACCACCCCGGCCAGCAGGGCATGCACCTCGGGCGGCAGGCGCCTGCCATGCGTGAAATAGATGTTCAGCAGGTACAACTGGGACTGCAGGTCGTGGCGCCCGAGCGCCAGCGCGATCTCCAGCCGGTGGGCATCGGTGGCGGTCCAGGCGTCGGAGGACAGGCCATTGCCGAAGCGCGCCGCCCATGCCCTGCCCCAGAAAGGTCGCGTGCGCAGGGTCAGGGCCAGCATGTCTTCGGCGGCGGCGCGTTCACGAGCCTGATGTCGCGGATTGGCCTTTTGCAGGAAGGCCCGCCACTCGTGCAACTTGGCCGACAGGAACAGCGCATCGGCATGGCCGCCATAGCGGTGCAGCACCTGTGCAACGGTGTCCAGGTGCCGGGCCAGCAGGCGATCGTCGTCGACACCGCCACGCGCATCCCAGCGATCCACGTCCCGCGCCACCTGCCACAGGTGGTACTCGTCGCGGGCATAGCCTGCCACCACCAGCGAGGCGCCGAACAACAGCAGCGCGGCCAGCGCCAGGCCTAGACGGAACATGGCCCGGCCCGTGAATCCAGGCTAGCGACCCCGCTTTCCGTAGGCGTAGGAGTAGTACTTGGAGTAGTAGCTGTAACGTCCATAGTGGCTGGCGCGACGCGGGTTGAACTGGGACAGTACCGCGCCGATCAGCGGTGCGGATACCGAGCGCGCCCGCTTCACCGCTTCCTTGACCATCTGCTTGGGCGTGGCATTGGCCTTGACCAGCATGATGAAGGCGTCCACCTTGGACGACAGGATCAGCGCATCGCTGACCGGCAGCACCGGCGCACAGTCGATGACCACGTAGTCGAACCGCTCTTCCAGCGAAGCCAGCACCTCGTCGAAGCGCTTGGAGGACAGCATCTCCTGGGGATTGGGCGGAATCACGCCGCTGCGCAGCACCTTCAGCCGGCGGCTGCCTTCGTCGGACAGCAGCACGTCGTCGATCTCGGCGCGCCCCACCAGCACCTCCACCAGGCCGTCGGAACGGGCACCGGTGGTGACCTGGTGCAGGCGCGGCTTGCGCAGGTCTGCGTCGATCAGCAACGTGTCGCCGAGCTGGCTGAGCGAGAACGCCAGGTTGGCGGCCAGGGTGGTCTTGCCCTCGGACTGCACCGCGGAGGAGATCAACACCGTCTTCGGCACGTGTTCGGCGCTGGAATACAGGATGCCCGTGCGAATGTGGTTGATGGTCTCGGCAAACGGCGACTTGCCGTGGTGCAGGTAGTAGCGCTCCACCGAGTACGGCCCCTTGGCGTTGCTCTTCTTCGCCAACCGCTTGCCTTCGCGGTTGGCATCGCGGTTGAGAAACGGTACCGCGCCAAGGGTCGGCAGGCGGGTTTCCGATTCCAGGTCGGCGGGGGTGTGGAAGGTGTTGTCCAGCTTCTCCCGCAGCCAGGCCAGCAGCAGGCCGAGAAACACGCCGATGGCGAGACCGAACATGCCGATGCGCCGCTTGTTGGGGCTGACCGGGCCACCGGGCACCTGGGCCTGGTCGAGGATGTAGATGGGGGAAATCTTCTCGCTGGTGGTCACGTCCATCTGCCGGAAGCGGCCGAGGAACAGTTCGTAGATCTCCTGGTTGCTCTTGACGTCGTTCTCCAGCTTCGACAACGCGAAGCGCTTCTCGGTGTCGAGCAGGATGTTCTGCGATTCGCTGGACAACTGCTGGCGTGCGCTTTCCAGTTCCGTGCGCGCCTGGATCAGGCGCGGGTGCTTGGGCCCGTAGCGCTGGGACAGGTCGTCGTAGCGTTTCTGCGCCTCGGCAATCTGCTGGTTGATGGATTGCAGGCGCGCGCTGGTCATGGTCTGGATGTTCTCCAGGTTGACCAGCCCCTCGGCCAGTTGGAACTCCTGCAGGGCGTTCTGTGACTCGGTGAGCTTGGTGCGCAGTCGTTCCACCTGGTTGGCCATCCAGCGCACCGACTGCTCGGAATAGGATTCCTGCGACTCGTTGGTATAGGCGATGTAGGCGCTGGACATGGTGTTGGCCACGCTGGCCGCCAGTTCGCGATCATGGGAGGTGAAGCTGATCCGCATGATCTGCGTTTCGCGGCTGGGATAGACCGCGCGGCCACCCTGGACGGCGGCGCCGTAGCGGGTGCGCGGCATGGTCGCCCCTTCCTCCTGCGCCGGGCTCGGCGCGACGCTGCTGGATGCGCCCTGCCCGGCCGGCGCGGCGCCATCGCCAAACAGTCCGCCAAGGGCCCCGCGCACGCTGCGTACCACGCCCTCGAACAGGCCCGGCTCACGGGGGCGCAGGAGCTTCTCCCGTTCCTCCGCGGTGAGCATGCTGGCGGTGCGTTCGGCGATCTCGCGGCTGTTGAGCACGGTTTGCTGGGTGTCGTAGAACAGCTTCTGCGAGTAGTAGGAAAAGTACGGATCGGTGGAGCCGGCGATGTTCCGCGACGGGTCGATGACCAGCGTCGCCGAGGCCGAGTACATGGGCGTAAGCGAGTTGGCATGCCAGGCGGCGAGCAGGTAGCCGATCAGCCCGAGCACCACCACCGAGATCCAGTGCTGGCGGAAGATGCGCCAGTACTCGAGAAAATCGACTTCGCCCCCGTCTTCCTCGACCACGTCCGGCGCCTGCGGGTTGCGTGCGCGTTCCATCATGGTGGCATTGCGATCGGCGATGTTCATGGGTCAGGGCCTAGAAAAGGCTGGCGCCGACGGTGATGACGTCGCCCGGGAGCACGCGCTGGGTCAGGTCGACGCGATTCATGGTCACCGGCGGGTCACCCTCGCGCCGGATCTCGATCTTGCGCTGGGAGGCGCGATCGCTGAATCCGCCGGCGATGACGATGGCCTGCTCCACGGTCATCCCGGGGCTGAACTCGTAGCGGCCACCACGTTCCACCTCCCCCTTGACGAAGAACCAGGACTGGGCCGCGGCGGCATCGCGCAGGCGACCAACGGTGATGACGTCGTTGGGTTCCAGCGCCGTGCCGACGGCATCACCGATGGTGAGCACCTGGCCGGCGCGTTCGATGACGAGCTGGGCGCGATCGGCGTCGGCGGCCAGGCCGCCGGCCAGGGCAATGGCGGAATCC
This sequence comes from uncultured Gammaproteobacteria bacterium, assembly GCA_964350265.1. GTDB lineage: Bacteria > Pseudomonadota > Gammaproteobacteria > Arenicellales > CAJQKF01 > BQJD01. Next base: position 19,463 of record CAYGJZ010000012.1, read on the forward strand.
ACCGTCATGCCGCGCTGGTAGGCAAGCTGGTTCGGATACTGCACGGCGCCGCGCACGGACACGGTGGCGCGCTCCGCCACGGTAACGATGTCGCCGGGGAATACCGGGGTCGACTCGTCCACGCCGGACAGCACCCGGCCACCGACGCGCTCGATGGAGATCGCCCCGGCATCGCCTTCCTCGGTGAGCCCGCCGCCGAGGACGATGGCCTTGCGCACGTTCATGTCGTTGACGTAGGCGATGGCGCCGGGGTTTCGTACTTCGCCCACCAGGAAGAACGGGCGGTAGGCGGACACCGAGACCGACACCCGCGGATTGACCAGGTAGCCGTCCGCCAGGCGACGGGTAATCTCCGACTCGATGCCGCGCACGGTGCGGCCGGCGGTGCGGATCTCGCCGATCAACGGCATCACGATGACGCCCTCGTCCAGGATGGGCAGGGCATCGAAGGACAGGTCGGCCTCGCCGTAGACCTGGATGTTCAGGCTGTCACCCGTGGCCACGACGTAGTCCTGGCTGACGGACTGTGCCATCGCCAGCGACGGGAGCAGCGTCGCCAATGCGACGCAGCAGGCACGAAGCCAGTTCGAAAGGGGTCGAAACATACGCGGTTGTGTACATCCCCGGAAGACCTCGTCATTTTAGCATCCTGCCCGTCCCGCCCTGTCGGCGGTGCGTCCACTGCGTCGACCCGCGGCAGCTTCGGGTCGCCACGCGGTCTGTTTGACGTGCCCGGCGGTCGGTACCTACCGGTTGCCGCCGAGGTTGGGTTTGAAGTTGGCGAAGATGCTCCAGATCTCGTCCTGGTAGTCCTCGCCAGGCTCGCTGGACTCGCGCTCCACCACGTTGTAGCCCAGGCCGAGATCCAGCCAGGACAGGGCAGCGTAGCCGAAGGCAATGCCGTAGTCGTCGATCTCGTCCTGGCGACCGTTGCTGTAGTCGTCCTCGGCATAGGCATAGTGCACCGTCACCGAGGCCCGCTCACCCAGCTGTTGCGTGACGTCGACGCCCATGACGTCGCTGACGTAGAACGCCGCGTCCGGGTCTGCGCTCTCCTCGGTGGCACGGGACGCATACAGTGAGACACTGGTTCGGTCCCTCGGGTTCCACAGGATCTTGCCGAGGTAGGTGCTGCCGTCGTAGCCGGCAATGGTCGGATCGTCGTATTCCTTCTCGAGCTGGCCGGCCTCGATGCTCAGGGAGACCGCCTCGCTGGCTTCCCAGGCGACGCCGGCAGTCAGGTAGCGCTCGGTACTGTCGAGGGAGGGGTTGCCGGCCAGGTAGTCGATGTCGAGTTGGCTGGCATGCAGGAACAACGCGGTGCTGGCACCGACGTTGAAGAACAGCCCGCCTTCGATACGGTCCTCGTCGCGGTCGCGGTTGCCCTGGTCGTTGTTGGTGAAGTCGACCTCGGTGGCCTCGGCACCGACAAAGATCTGCAGTCGGTTGGTGCGACGGCCCAGGGTCACCCGACCGCCCAGGGTGTCCATGGTGTACTCGTCTTCGTCTTCGGTGAACGGCACCGGGCGCGATCCCGCGCTGCCCCGCTCCTCCTCGGACTCCAGGCGGCTGGCATACAGGTCCGCCACCAGGATACGGGTCAGGTCCAGGCGCAGGGCACCGCCAAGTCGTTCGTAGTCGGAGTCCTCGACCTCGAACTCGTCGTAGCTTTCCGAGCCGGCGCCGTATTCCACCTGGTACTGGTGGCGACCGATTTCCCCGGCATAGCCGATGGACGGGCTGAACAGCAGCGCGGCATCGCTTTCGAAATCGTCGTCGCGGCGTTCTGGATTGGAGTGCCAGGCCGCGCCGACCCCGATGTTCAGGGTCAGACCCGGCTCGACGCTGGAGCCGAGTCCCGGTGGCGGCGCCAGGGCCCGCGCGGTGGACGATGACGCCGCCACCCCGGTGGAAACCGCGTCGCCGTAGGCACCGGGCGCGGACACCCTGGGCAGCGAACCGACGTCGGTCTGGGCATGGCCGGGCAGCGGGGATCCGAGCATCAACGCCGCTGCCAGGGCGATTCGACGGAGGCCGCGCCGGTTGGCGGCCCGGAAGATCTGGTTTGCTGCGCTCATGTCCCTAGCTCCTGCCAAGCGCCACTAGCGCGTTGCCGTCGCCGTGCGCTGC
>CAYGJZ010000012.1:21692-23055 GCA_964350265.1 uncultured Gammaproteobacteria bacterium
CATGTCCCTAGCTCCTGCCAAGCGCCACTAGCGCGTTGCCGTCGCCGTGCGCTGCGCCGCCAGGTCCGCGGCGGTGCGAATGCGTTCCTCGCAGTCGTCTCCCGGGGCAACGCCACAGGGCAGACGCGCGATGCTGTGATAGAGGTAGACCACCGGAACCGGGTCCATGCCCAGCTCGCGCGCGGCGGTCAGTCGGTCGGGCTGGTCGACGAACACCCGGCCACCGTCGTAGTACATGGACACGATCACCGGCTTGCGCGAGAAACCCTCGGTATCGAGATCGGCCAACAGCCGGTTCCAACGCCCTTCCTCGATCTGCTCCGGGCTGGGCAGGGTGACGAACTCCTCGAACTCGGCGATGCGGGCGACGTGGTGAAAGTCGCTGTAGGGGGCGCGCCAGTCGGGGACGTGGGTGACCTTGAGTTCCTCGCCGAGGTAGGCGCTGACCACCTCGCTCATGGTCGGGCCGTCGCCGAAGTCGCTCATCGGGCGATAGTGCTTGTCGTTGTAGATCACCACCACGGGCACCGAGGGGTCGCCACGCTCGATGGCGTCGGCCACCTGGCCGAGATTGCCGTCCACCACCACTTCGTTCTCGTGGCGGTACAGCGACACCATCACGCCGCTGTTGACCGGCCGCTCGGCGGCGTCGTTGCGGTACCAGTAGCCATCGCCGAGCTGCTCGGCCAGGTCCTCGGTGGGCACGCGCAGGTGGACGTGGTTGGATTCCCAGTCCGGGAACGGCGACAGCCGCACGTTGTCCTCGAAGAATCGACGGGTGATTTCGGCCAGCGGCGTGACCTGGTCGTCGTCCCCGGCCGTGGCCACCGGGGCAAAGCGTTCCGCCGCCCCCTGCGAGTCGTCGCGGCAGGCCCAGGTCGGCAGCGTCGGCAGCATGTCCAGCGCCACGTCGACGAAGCGCCCGGCCTCGGTGGGCCTGGCGCGGACCGCCATGAAGACGATGTCGTCGATGGAGAACCCGAGCGCGACGCCGTGCAGGTAGACCGACTGCACCGGGTAGCCCTGCTCGAGAAACGCGCGGATCTCGTTGTAGGCGTTGCCGTTCACGTCTTCGGAAATGGCATCGCGGTCGGTGGAAATGTGTACGTCGTCTTCGTACAGCGCATGGGACGGCGCACTCATCGCCAACAGGAGGACGATGCTCGCCGCCTTGTGTTTCATGCCACAAGTCATGTCACGGGATCTCCCGAATGGGTCGCGTTCTTCGCCGCGACATCGATTGCCTTGCGGGCACTACCCGCACACCCACCAGATTGGTCTCTTGTTATCGTCGGAATCATAACAAGAAACCGCGCAATATCATATGCTTCTTCCGTACGCCCTGCCCCGGGGACGTCGATGA
>CAYGJZ010000012.1:23155-61283 GCA_964350265.1 uncultured Gammaproteobacteria bacterium
GGACCCCGCATGGCATCGCCACGTCCACTATGGCCGACAGGTTCGTTCATTGCCCGAAAAAGTCTAGCACGTTCCCCCGCGCAACACACGCAGCGCGGGTCATCGTTCAGGCCTCGATGCGGTCGAAGCCGGTATACGGCACCAGCGCCGCGGGCAGGTCGATGCCGCCGTCGGCACGCTGGCCGTTCTCGATCAGCGCCACCAGCGTGCGACCCACCGCCAGCCCGGAACCGTTCAGGGTGTGCACCAGTTCCGGCTTGCCGCCGCCCCGGTAGCGGGCCTTCAGGCGACGGGCCTGGAAGGCCTCGAAGTTGCTGCAGGAGGAAATCTCGCGGTAGGTGTCCTGGGCCGGCAGCCAGACTTCCAGGTCGTAGGTCTTGGCGGCGGAAAAGCCGATGTCGCCGGTGCACAGGGTCACCACCCGGTAGGGCAGTTCCAGTCGCTGCAGCACCGCCTCGGCATGGGAGGTGAGCTCTTCCAGCGCCTCGTAGGAACGTTCCGGGTGCACCACCTGCACCAGTTCCACCTTCTCGAACTGGTGCTGGCGGATCATGCCGCGGGTGTCCTTGCCGTAGGAGCCGGCCTCGCTGCGGAAGCACGGCGTGTGTGCCACGCAGCGGATGGGCAGTTCCTCCTCGGCGACGATGCGATCGCGGAACAGGTTGGTGACCGGGACCTCGGCGGTGGGAATCAGGTAGTAGGCCGGATCGTCGGTGGTCTTGAACTGGTCGTGCTCGAACTTCGGCAACTGCCCGGTACCGAACAGCGAGTCGGCGTTCACCAGGTAGGGTACGTAGTGCTCGGTGTAGCCGTGCTCACGGGTATGCAGGTCGAGCATGAACTGGATCAGGGCACGGTGCATGCGCGCCAGCTGCGAGCGCATGACCACGAAGCGCGAACCGGTCAACCGGGTGGCCAGCTCGAAGTCGAGCATGCCCAGGTCGCTGCCGACATCGACATGGTCACGCACCGGGAAGTCGAAGCTGCGCGGCTCGCCCCAGTGCCGCAACGGCACGTTGTCGTCTTCGCTGGCACCCACCGGAACGCTGGCATGGGGCAGGTTCGGCAGCGAGTGCTGCAGCACGCCAAGGGCGGTCTGCACCTCGGCCAGGGCGGCCTCGCCGTCCTTCAGCCGGGTGCCCAGTTCGTTCATCTGCGCGAGAAGTTCGGCGGCATCTTCGCCGCGTCCCTTGCGTTGACCGATCTCCTTCGACACCCGGTTGCGCTCGCCCTGCATGGCTTCCACCTCGGACTGCAGGTGCTTGCGTCGGTCCTCCAGGGAGGTGAAGGCGTCCCGGTCGAAGGTCATGCCGCGGTGCGACAGCCCCTCGACCACCCGGTCGATGTCCTTTCTCAGCAGCGTCGGATCCAGCATGGTGATTCGCTTCCTGTTTCGGTTCTTGCGTTCAGGTGAGGATGAATTTCATCAGTTTCAGGCCGGCGCCCGCGGCGCCGACGCACAGCAGCACGCTGGCGGCCACGTTGGCCAGTGCCCGCCATCCCTGGCCGGTCATGGCCAGGTGCACGGTCTCCAGCGAAAACGCCGAAAACGTGGTGAAGCCCCCGAGGAGACCCACCACCAGCGCCGCGCGCAGCAACTCGTTCTCGCCGCGCTCGTGGAACCACGCGGCGAGGGCGCCGATGGCCAGCGACCCGGCCACGTTCACCAGCAACGTGCCCCAGGGGAAGGCGCGACCGAACAGGTCTGCCGACGCCTGCACCGCGGCGAAGCGCAGCACCGCGCCGGCGGCGCCGCCCAGGGCAATGGCGAGCATCAGCACCCGCCCTGCCCCGCTTCAGAAGGAATCGTCGATGACATCGACCCCGGGGGGCGGCGTGAAGTCGAACAGGGTCGGCCCCAGTGCCGGGTTGACCTCGTTGTCGGTGAACACGATGCGGGTGACCTGGCCCAGCTGGTCGGCCAGTTGCAGCAGGCGCAGGGTCTGGCCCTCGAAGCCCAGTTGCACCTCGTTGAAGTTTCCGTCGTCCCGGGTCGGCAGCAGGGCCACCCAGGCGACCTGGCCGTGCAGCCCGCGATCCTCGATCCGGTAGTTGTCGCCGAGATCGCCGCGACCGGCCAGCAGGATGGCCGGGGTACGGCCGACGGCGTCGTCAAGACGCTGCACGGTGACCTGCTCGAGTTCGACGTCGTAGACGAAGACCCGTTCGCCGTCGCTGACGATCTGCTGTTCCAGCGGCGGCTCGTAGTCCCAGCGAAAGCGCCCCGGCCGGGCAATCCACATGCGGCCGGTACTTTCCTCGATGCGGTTGAGGTTCTCGTCCAGCACCACCTGTTCAAAGGCGGCGCTGAAGGTTTCCACCTCGGCGAAGAAGCGCTCCAGTTCCGCGGTGGCGTCGGCGGAGGCGGCGCGCGGCAGCAGCGCCACCGCCATCGCCAGCAGGGCCAGCCGCCATTTCGCGGTGTTCGTTGTCGACATCAGCTTCACTCCGGTGGCGGCGGCGCCAGCACCGCCCGCTTGCCATTTTCCGATGGTCCGACCACCCCGGCCATTTCCATCGCCTCGATCATGCGCGCGGCGCGATTGTAGCCGACCCGCAACTGGCGCTGAACCGACGAGATGGAGGCACGACGCGTCTCGGTGACGAAGCGCAGGGCCTGGTCGTAGAGCGGATCGCCCTCGCCGCCGCCCTCGCCCGCCGGATCGCCACCACCGCCGCCGGCGCTGAAATCGCCCTCGGTGATTTCATCGATGTAGTCCGGTTCCCCCGAGGCACGGAGCTCGTCGGCCACCCGCTGCACCTCCTGGTCGGAGACGAAGGAACCGTGCACGCGCAGCGGGAAGCCGGTGCCCGGGGGCAGGAACAGCATGTCGCCGTGGCCGAGCAACTGCTCGGCGCCCATCTGGTCGAGCACGGTACGCGAATCCGCCCGCGAAGACACCTGGAAGGCCACCCGGGTCGGCACGTTGGCCTTGATCAGGCCGGTGACCACGTCCACCGAAGGACGCTGGGTGGCCAGTACCAGGTGGATGCCCGCCGCCCGCGCCCGCTGCGCGATGCGGGTGATCAGTTCCTCGATCTTCTTGCCCACCACCATCAGCAGGTCGGCCAGCTCGTCGATGATGACCACGATGTACGGCAGCTCGCCCAGCGGCACCGGTTCCTCGCCCTCGCCCACCGGCGCCAGCGGATCGAGGATCGGCTTGCCCGACTCCGCCGCCGGCACCACCTTGCGGTTGAAGCCGGTGATGTTGCGCACGCCCAGCGCGGCCATCAGGCGGAAGCGTCGGTCCATCTCCACGATGCACCAGCGCAGCGCGTTGGCGGCTTTCTGCATGTCCGTCACCACCGGCGCCAGGAGGTGCGGGATGTCCTCGTAGACGGACAGTTCCAGCATCTTCGGATCGACCATGATCATGCGCACCTGGCTGGGCGTCGACTTGTACACCAGCGACAGGATCAGGGCATTGATGCACACCGACTTGCCCGAGCCGGTGGTGCCGGCAATGAGCACGTGGGGCATGCGGGCAAGGTCGGCGATGACCGGCAGCCCGGCGATGTCCTTGCCCATGACCAGGGTCAGCGGGCTCTTGCTCTTGTCGTACTCCTCCGAGTTCAGGCCCTCGATCAGGTTGACCACTTCGCGGCTCTCGTTGGGCACTTCCAGGCCGATCACGGTCTTGCCGGGAATGTTCTCCACCACGCGGATGCTGACCACCGACAGGGCCCGCGCCAGGTCGCGGGACAAGCCGGTGATCTGGCTGGCCTTGACCCCCGGCGCCGGCTCGATCTCGAACCGGGTGATCACCGGCCCGGGCTGCACCGCCACCACCTGCACCTCGATGTTGAAGTCGCGCAGCTTCTTCTCCAGCAGGCGCGACATGTGCTCCAGGGACTCGCGGCTGAAGCCGCCCTCGCGACCGGAGGGCGCATCGAGCAGGCTCAGCGCGGGACGCGACTCGCCGCTCGGCCGCTCCTTGAACAAGGTGGCCTGGGACTCGCGCTCGCGGCGGCCGCTTTCCGGCGGCTTGGTGATCTTCGGCTCGATGCGCGGCGGCTTGCGGGTCTCGAACTCCTTGCGGATCTCCGCCACCGAGGCGGTGCGCTGCTTGCGCGAACGGGCCCCGGCGAAGCGGTCGGACCACTCGCCGGGCAGCGCCGCCAGCCGGCCGACCAGGCGGTAGAACTCGCGGCCGAGAAAGTCCATCACCGCGAACCAGGACAGGTCGGTGGCCCAGGAAAGGCCCGCCACCAGGGCCACCAGCAGGGTCACGGTGGCGCCCACGGTGCCGAAGCTGCGTGCCAGCCACTCGGTGACGATGTCGCCGAAGACGCCGCCGGCGGGGAATTCCATCGCCGCCGACAACGCCGCGAAGTGGACGTGCTCCAGCCCGCTGCAGGCCAGCAGCGTGACCACGATGCCGCCGGCATGCACCAGCCGGCGGTTCAGCGACGGCATGTCGCCGGACAGGCTGCGGAACACCCGCCAGCCGAACAGCAGCAGGATCACCGGCAGCAGGAAGGCCGAGTAGCCGAATACCTGCAGCATGACGTCGGCGAACCAGGCGCCGAAATGCCCGCCGAGGTTGGCGATGCTGCCGTCGCCGCCGCTGAACGACCAGCCCGGGTCGCCGGGGTCGTAGCTGAACAGGCAGATGAACAGGTAGAACATCACCGCCGCCACCGCGATCAGCAGCAGCTCCCGGCTGCGCCGGTTCGGCGGTCGTTCGGCCTTCTTCGGTGTCTTGCGGGTTTTTGCGGCGGCGGTCAACGTGCTGGGAAACGGGTGGCGGTCAGGGGGCTTGGCGACAGCGCGGCATTATACCGCGATCGGGCCGCCAACCAGGCTTGAAATTTTTCCGAAGTTTCCCACATAAGCCTTTGCAATTGTTCACAAGCGAGCCTCGCGTGGCATGACGATTTCCGCCCCGGCCATGGTCTTCGCCAAAGCTGGCCACGGCGTTCCGGGGCGCGGTTGCACCGGGGCGCGGGGAACCCGTATATTTTAGCGTTTGCTGATACAGCGCGATGCCCGTGGATTCCGCGTGCCGCGCCCGCCGTGCCGGTCCTGCCCCGGCGAACAAGAAACCCGCATCGTTCCTGGAGCACCATGACCGACCCCAAGCACGCCCGGCTGCTGATTCTCGGCTCCGGCCCGGCCGGCTACACCGCCGCCGTCTACGCCGCCCGCGCCAACCTCGAACCGGTACTGATCACCGGCATCGAGCAGGGCGGACAGCTGACCACCACCACCGACGTGGACAACTGGCCCGGCGACGACGCCGGCGTGCAGGGCCCGGAGCTGATGGAGCGGATGAAACGCCACGCCGAGCGCTTCGACACCGAGATCATCTTCGACCACATCCACACCGCCGAACTCGGCCAGCGCCCCTTCCGCCTGGTCGGCGATGCCGGCACCTATACCTGCGATGCCCTGATCATCGCCACCGGGGCCTCGGCACGCTATCTCGGCCTGCCCTCGGAAGAGGCCTACAAGGGCCGCGGCGTGTCCGCCTGCGCCACCTGCGACGGCTTCTTCTACCGCAACAAGCCGGTGGCGGTGATCGGCGGCGGCAATACCGCGGTGGAAGAAGCGCTCTACCTGTCCAACATCGCCTCCTCGGTAACCGTGGTCCACCGTCGCGACAAGCTGCGCGCCGAGGCCATCCTGGTCGACCGGCTGATGGAACGCAGCGGCGACGGCGGCAACGTCACCATGGCCTGGGACCACGTCCTCGACGAGGTGCTCGGCGACGACGCCGGCGTCACCGGGGCGCGGATCCGCGGCGTCCAGGACGACGCCACCACCGACCTGGACGTGCACGGCGTGTTCATCGCCATTGGCCATACCCCGAACACCGAGGTCTTCAAGGGCCAGCTCGACATGGCCGGCGGCTACATCCAGGTGCGCGGCGGCATGGAGGGCAATGCCACCGCCACCAGCATCCCGGGCGTGTTCGCCGCCGGCGACGTCATGGACCACGTCTACCGCCAGGCGGTGACCTCCGCCGGCACCGGCTGCATGGCGGCGCTGGACGCCGAGAAGTTTCTCGAAGGCGACTGAGCATGGGCGGCGACGACGATGCCCGCTTCGCCGACCTGGTCGACGACGTCGTGCCGCTGGAACAGGACCGCGTGGCCCCGGAACGCGTCGCGCCACGCCGGCGGCCGGTGCCGGCACCGGCATCCTTCGTGGCCGCACCCCTCGTCGAGCAGCCGGCCAGCCACCACGCCGGCGGCGTGCAACGCGGGGTGCTGCGACAACTGCGCCGCGGCGAGATTCGCCCGGTGGCCCGGCTGGACCTGCACGGCTACCGTCGCGACGGCGCCCAGCGCCTGCTCGAGGCCTTCCTCGCCGAGGCCGCGGCCGCCGGCGAACGCTGCGTGCTGGTGATCCACGGCAAGGGGTCGCGCTCCGCCGAGCGGGTGGCGGTGCTGCGGCAGATGACCCGGGCGGTGCTGGTGCGCCACCCGCTGGTGATGGCCTATGCCCCGGCGGTGATCCGCGACGGCGGCGAAGGCGCGCTGTACGCCCTGCTGCGCCGTCCCGGCAGCTAGGCTTTCGGACCGGGCGCTTCCTCGATCAGCACCACCGCGTGCGCGGCAATGCCCTCGCCGCGGCCGGCATAGCCCATGCCCTCGGTGGTGGTGGCCTTCACGCTGACCCGGTCCGTGGAAACGCCGCAGTCAGCGGCAAGGTGTTCGCGCATGGCCGGGATGTGCGGCGCCAGACGCGGCGCCTGGGCCACCAGCGTGGCATCGATGTTGCCGACCACGAAGCCGGTCGCGGCCAGCCGCTCCACCACCGCCCGCAGCAGCCGCCGGCTGTCGATGCCACGCAGCGCCGCGTCGCTGTCCGGGAACATGCCGCCGATGTCGCCCAGCGCCGCGGCGCCGAGCAAGGCGTCGCACAGGGCGTGCAGCAGCACGTCGGCATCGGAATGCCCGTCCAGGCCACGGTCGTGGGCAATCTCCACCCCGCCGAGCACCAGCCGCCGCCCGCTCACCAGGCGGTGGGCATCGAAGCCGTGACCGATGCGCATCATCGCCCCTCGGCCTGCCGTTGCCACAGCCAGGCGGCGAGTTCCAGGTCCTCCGGGGTGGTCACCTTGATGTTGTCCATCGCGCAGGGCACCAGCAACGGCCGGTGGCCGGCATGCTCCATGGCCGCCGCTTCGTCGGTGACCGCCAGCCCCTCGGCCAGCGCCCGGCGCAGCGCCTCGTGCAGCAAGCGCAGCGGAAAAAGCTGCGGCGTCGCCGCCCGCCACAGGTGCGCCCGGTCCGGGGTCTGCGCCACCCGGTCCAGCTCGTCGCTGCGCTTCACCGTGTCCACCAGCGGCATCGCCAGCAGGCCGCCGTTGTCGTCGCTGCCCACCCGCTCCAGCAGGCGGTCGATGTCCGCCGCGCGCACCAGTGGCCGCGCCGCGTCGTGCACCAGCACGCGGTCGCCGTCGCCGGCAAAGGCGATCATCGCGTCGAGGCCGTTGAACACGGTCTGCGCGCGGTCCGGCCCGGCCACCGTCACCGCCTTCACCGGCAGGTCGCCGAGCTCTGCGAAGTGCGGATCGTTGAGCGCCACGCCGACCACCACCCCGGCAACGCCGGGATGGCCGTGCAGCCGCTCCACGGTGTGCCGCAGCATGGGACGATCGCCGATGGGCAGGTATTGCTTGGGCTTGGTCGCGCCCATGCGCTGGCCATGACCACCGGCCGGCACGAAGGCCCAGGTATTCGTTTGCAAGATGAAGGTTCCGCGAGATTTCCGACAGGCGGGACGGCAGCGCCCCGCGACCGCGGCCAAGCATACCACCCCGGCCGGCAGCGCGACTTCGATGCCGGGCCGGAAGCGGTGCGGACCGATGCCTCCCGGCGCAACGTTTGCATCGTCGCCGCAAGACGCTAGAATCGCGCTCCGTCGAATCCCCCCCGGTCCCCGTCCGTGTCATCCGTGTCCGTCATCCAGCCGCCGCTGCCCACCGACGCGCAGCGTCGCGTAGGCTGGTCGCGCCTGTACGGTTCCGCGGAAAGCCTGGCCATTGCCCGCGCCGCGCAGGCCCATCCCGGTCCGGTGGTCGTGGTCACCGCCTCGGCCCGCCGCGCCCAGATGCTGGAACAGGAGCTGGCCTTCTACGGCGATCACGAAGCCAGCGTGTTCCCGGACTTCGAGTGCCTGCCCTACGACCTGTTCTCGCCCCACCAGGACATCATCTCCGGACGTCTGCGCATCCTCTCGCACCTGCCGGAGAAGCGGCGCGGCACGTTGCTGGTCAGCGTCGCCAACCTGGCCCAGCGGCTGCCGCCGCCCACCTACGTGCTCGGCCGCTCCATCGTCCTCCAGGTGGGCGAGCGTCTGGACATCGATGCCTTCCGCCTGCGCCTGCAACAGGGCGCCTACTATGCCGTCAGCCAGGTGGCCATGCCGGGGGAATACGCGGTGCGCGGCGGGCTGGTCGACCTGTTCCCGATGGGCGCGCAGTGGCCGATCCGCATCGACCTGTTCGACGACAGCATCGACAGCCTGCGTCGCTTCGATCCCGAGGACCAGCGCTCCAGTGACCAGGTGGACCAGGTGACCCTGCTGCCGGCGCGGGAGTTTCCCATGGACGAGGCTGCCATCCGCACCTTCCGGCAGAACTTCCGCAAGGCCTTCGAGGGCGACCCCAGCCGGCAGCAGGCCTACCGCGAGGTCAGCGAGGGCAACGTGGTGGCCGGGCTGGAGTTCTTCTTCCCGCTGTTCTTCGAACAGACCGCGACGCTGTTCGACTACACCCCGGACGACACGCTGTGGGTGCTGGACCGCGACATCGACAGCGAGGCGACCCGCTTCGATGCCGAGGTGCGCGACCGCTACGAGAACACCGCGCTGGACCCGGAACGACGCGCCCTGCCGCCGGAGCGGCTCTACCTGTCGCCGGGGCAGCTCGAGCAGCAACTGGCCGAGCGCCCTGCCATCCGTCTCGCCGACGACAGCCGCCGGGTCTTCAAGCTCGGCGCCGAGGTGCCGGAGGAAGCGCCGGTGGATTCCCGCGCCGCGGTACCCTACCGGGCGCTGTTCGACCTCATCGAGCACACCAGCCACCGCCTGCTGCTGGTGGCGGAGACCGCCGGCCGGCGGGAGTCGATGGAGTCGATCCTCTACGAGCACGACATCCTCCCCACCCTGGTGGACGACTGGCAGACGTTTCTCGACGGCGACATGACGCTGGGCCTGGTGGTGGCCCAACTGGAGCGCGGCGCGCGGCTGCCGATGCTCGGCGTCAGCGTCATCACCGAGACCCAGCTCTACGGCGAGCGGGTCTTCCAGCGCCGGCGTCGCAGCGCCCGCAACCGCGACCCGGAGGCGGTGATCAAGTCGCTGGCGGAGCTCAAGCCCGGCGACCCGGTGGTGCACGAGAACCACGGCATCGGCCGCTACCAGGGGCTGACCACGCTGGGCATCGCCGGCGAAGTCAACGAGTTCCTGCTGATCACCTACCGCGACCAGGACAAGCTGTACGTGCCGATCATGTCGCTGGACCGGGTCAGCCGCTACCTCGGCGGCGATCCCGACAGCGCGCCGCTGCACAAGCTTGGCAGCGACACCTGGGAGAAGGCGCGCAAGAAGGCCCGCGAGAAGGCCTACGACGTGGCCGCCGAACTGCTCGAGGTAGCGGCCCTGCGCGAGAGCCGGCCCGGCGAGCCGCTGACCGTGCCCGCCGACGCCTACCGCGACTTCTGCGACCGCTTCGGCTTCGAGGAAACCCCCGACCAGGACCAGGTCATCGGCGAGGTGCTCGCCGACCTGCGCTCGGAACAGCCCATGGATCGCCTGGTCTGCGGCGACGTCGGCTTCGGCAAGACCGAGGTGGCGTTGCGCGCCGCCTTCGTCGCCGTCCACAACAAGCGCCAGGTGGCGCTGCTGGTGCCCACCACCCTGCTTGCCCAGCAGCACTACCAGACCTTCAAGGACCGCTTCGCCGACCTGCCCATCGAAGTGGAGCTGATGTCGCGCTTTCGCAGTCGCAAGGACGTCGACAAGCTGGTCGAGTCCCTGGCCAGGGGCTACCCGGACATCATCGTCGGCACCCACAGGCTGCTGCAGGGCGACATCCGCTTCGGCAACCTGGGCCTGGTGATCATCGACGAGGAACACCGTTTCGGCGTGCGCCAGAAGGAACAGTTGAAGAAGCTGCGCAGCGAGGTGGACATCCTCACCCTGAGCGCGACGCCGATCCCGCGCACGCTGAACATGGCCATGGCCGGCCTGCGCGGCATCTCCATGATCGCCACGCCGCCGGTGGACCGGCTGTCGGTGAAGACCTTCGTGCGCCCCTACAACAAGGCGCTGGTGCGCGAGGCCGTGCTGCGCGAGGTGCATCGCGGCGGCCAGGTCTACTTCCTGCACAACGAGGTGCGCACCATCGAGCGCATGCGCGAGGAACTCACCGCGTTGATCCCGGAAGCGCGCATCGAGGTCGGCCACGGGCAGATGTCGGAGCTGGAACTGGAACGCATCATGCGCGACTTCTACCACCAGCGCTTCAACGTCCTTTTGTGCACCACCATCGTCGAGAGCGGCATCGACGTGCCCAGCGCCAATACCATCATCATCAACCGTGCCGACCGCTTTGGCCTGGCCCAGCTCCACCAGCTGCGCGGACGGGTGGGCCGCTCCCACCACCAGGCCTTCGCCTACCTGCTGGTGCCGGACATGGAACGCATCACCGCCGATGCGCGCAAGCGGCTGGACGCCATCGATTCCATGGAGGATCTCGGCGCCGGCTTCACCCTTGCCTCCCACGACCTGGAGATCCGCGGCGCCGGCGAGCTGCTCGGCGAATCGCAGAGCGGCACCATCGACACGGTGGGCTTCACGCTGTTCTCCGAGTATCTCAACCGCGCGGTGGCGGAACTGCGCAGCGGGCGCGGCGAAGCCGACGAGGAACCGCCCACCACCCATGCCGCCGACGTCAACCTCGGCTGCCCGGCATTGCTGCCCGAGGACTTCATCCCCGACGTGCACACCCGGCTGGTGCTGTACAAGCGCATTGCCGCGGCCAGCGACGACGAGGAACTGCGCGAACTGCGCATCGAGATCATCGACCGTTTCGGGCTGCTGCCCGAACCGGCCGGCCGGCTGTTCGACCTGACCGCGCTCAGCCACCGGGCCGGTCGCCTGGGTATCGAGAAGATCGACCTCGGCGCCGGCGGCGGCACGTTGACCTTCGCCGAGAAGAACCCGGTGCCGCCGGAGCGCATCATCGCGCTGATCCGGGGCTTTCCCGGCACCTACCGCATGAGCGGTGGCTACCAGCTCAACGTGCGCGAGGAAATGCCGGAGGTAGAGGACCGCATCCGCCACTGCGACAGGCTGCTGGCCCGGCTGGCCACCGACTGAAGTCGCGGGCTTGGCCTCGCGCCGTGGTCGCGGTAGATTTACCTTCCGACTCCAACCGATGAAGCCAGTGCCGTCGATGCCCTCCTCCCGACTCCGACCGACCCGCCTCGCCGTATTGTGCGCGCTGCTCGCCATCGCCCTGCCGCGACTGGCGACGGCCAATACCTACGACCTGGAAATGGTGGTGTTTCTCAACCAGGCCATCGCCACCAGCGAGGTGGATCGTGTCGACCCCGAGCGCTCGGCCCGCTACAACGACCTGCTCGGCGATCGCAGCCGGCGCACCGGCACGGTGATCGCCGAGACCATCGACGATGGCCGGCTCGGCGAGATGGCCGCTCGCCTGCGCAGTTCCGGTGGACACACGGTGGTACAGCACGTGCGCTGGCGCCAGCAGGTGGAACTGATCGACGATGCGCCCTTCGTCGACGTCTCGGCACTGGGCCTGGGCGAGGACAGCGGCCTGCGCGGGCTGGTGCGCTTCTACCACAGCCCGCTGCTCTACGTGGACCTGCTGCTGCGCTTCACGCCGCTCACCGACGCCCTCGGCCGCCAGCCCTCGTCGCTGGAGCCGGGTGTCGCCGACTTCGAGGCGCCGCTGCAGCGGCAGTGGTTCCTGGAGGAGAAGCGACGGGTGAAGCTGAAGGAACTGCACTACTTCGACAATCCCTACTTCGGCGCCATTCTCGGCGTCTGGCCGGTGGAGGACAGCGCTTCCAGCGAGGGCGAAACGGCGCCGGCCAGCTAGGCGGGTTGCCGCAGCACCGCCGCCACCAGTTCCAGCGCGGCGGCCACGCCGTCCACCAGGCTGGCCTCGATCTCTGCCATGGTGATCTCGCCGTCGCCCCGCCCCGCCGCCATGTTGGCGACCACGCACAGCGAGGCATAGGGCAGCGCCAGCTCCCGGGCCAGCGCCGCCTCGGGCATCCCGGTCATGCCGACCAGGTCGGCGCCGTCGCGCTCCAGGCGGTCGATCTCCGCGGCGCTCTCCAGGCGCGGCCCCTGGGTGCAGGCATAGCAGCACGGTGACAGGCAGCGCAGGCCGAGGGCCTCGGCCGCGGCGCTGATCCGTCCGCGCAGGACGGCATCGTAGGGCACCGTGAAGTCGACGTGGTGGACCTCGCCGTCGTCGCCGTCGAAGAAGGTGTGGGCCCGGCCCCAGGTGTAGTCGAGCACCTGGTCCGGCAGGGCCAGGTCCGCGGGGGCAAGCCGGCTGGTGATCGCGCCCACCGCGTTCAGGGCGACGATGGCGGTGGCGCCGGCCTCGCGCAGCGCCCACAGGTTGGCGCGGTAGTTGATCGCATGGGGCGGAATGCGGTGATCACCGCCATGGCGTGGCAGGAACAGCACCGGGGCGCCGTCGACCTCGCCCGCAAGCACCGGCGAGGACGTCTCGCCGAAGGGCGTGACACCCGCCACCTGTCCGGTCACCGCCAGCGACGGCCAGCGACAGGCACCCGTGCCGCCGATGACGGCAATCAGTCCGTCGTTGCCGGGCATGCCGCCTCCTCCACCCGCCCGTAGCGGTCTTCCAGTCGCACGATGTCGTCCTCGCCAAGGTAGTCGCCGGTCTGCACCTCGACCACCTCCAGCGGATCATCGCCGTGGTTGGCCAGCTTGTGGGTCATGCCGACGGGGATGTAGACCGACTCGTTGGCGGCCAGGGTCAGGGTCTCCTCGCCACGGCGCACGCTGGCGACACCGCGCACCACCACCCAGTGCTCGGCCCGGTGATGGTGGTACTGCAGCGAGATCTCCGCCCCGGGATTGACCACCAGTCGCTTGACCTGGAAGCCCTCGCCGCGGTCGATGGACTCGAAGGAGCCCCACGGACGGTAGACCCGGGGATGCTGTTCCACCTCGCCACGCTGCTCGCTGCGCAACTGCGCGACCACCTCGCGCACCCCCTGTGCCGCGTCCAGCGAGGCCACGTAGGTCACGTCGCGGGTGTCGATGATGGCGACGTTGTCGAGCTGGTTGGCCACCACCAGCCGCTCGCCGGCGATGACGCAGGAATTGGTCACTCCCGACAGCCGCACGTCGCCGCTGGCGACGTTGCCGTCGGCATCGTGCTCGGAGACCTGCCACACCCCCTTCCACGAACCGACGTCGCACCAGCCGGCATCCAGCGGCACCACCATGGCCCGGTCGGTACGCTCCATCACCGCGTAGTCGATGCTGGTGTCGGTGCAGCGGTCGAAGTGCGCCGCGTCGAGAAACACCGACTCGAAGGCTTCGCGGGCCTCGTGCACGGCATCGCGGGCATGGCCGGAGATGCCCGGCTCGAAGTGTTCCAGCGCAGCCAGGTAGTGATGCGCATCGAACAGGAACATGCCGCTGTTCCAGAAGAAGTCGCCGGACTCTAGATAGCCCCTGGCGGTCTCGACATCGGGCTTCTCCACGAAGCGGCGCACCGGGCGCACCGCGCCGCTCCCCGTGGCCTGGATATAGCCGTAGCCGGTTTCCGGCGCATCCGGCGTAACGCCGAAGGTGACGAAGCCACCTTCCCTGGCCGCGTCCATCGCCGCCGACACCGCCTCGGCAAAGCGCCCGGGGGCCTTGATGACATGATCGGAGGGCAGCACCAGCAGCAGGCTCGGCAGCTGGTGCTCGATGACGTAGTGCGCCGCCGCCGCCAGTGCCGGGGCGGTGTTGCGCCCACGGGGTTCGAGCAGCAGGCGGAAGTCGTCCACCCGCTGGCGACGGAACTGCTCGGCGGTGAGAAAGCGGAACTCCTCGTTGCAGATCGCCACCGGGATGCCGGTGCCGTCGATGCGGTGCAGCCGGGCGATGGTTTCCTCCAGCAAGGTGCCCTCGCCCACCAGGCGGTGGAACTGCTTCGGGTAGAGGGCGCGGGACAGCGGCCACAGCCGCGTGCCCGAGCCTCCGCACAGGATCACCGGGGTGATCATGCCCCCGCCTCGCCGCCGGCCAGGGCATCGGGGTTGCGATCGGCGTGGTACTCCGGCACCAGTTGCCGCACCAGGTGCTCCATGCCGTCGCTGTCGAAGCGCTCCGCGCACTTGTCCAGGGCGTCGCAGGTCAGCGCCACGCTGTCCAGCGAGATGCTGCGGCTCTTCGCCAGCAGGATCTTCTCGTAGCCGGTATCGGTAAGCTGTTCTTCGTCGTGGAACAACTGCTCGTGCAGCTTCTCGCCATCGCGCAGGCCGATGTACTCGATGCGGATATCGCGGTCGGGCTCCTTGCCGGACAATTGGATCATCTGCCGGGCCAGGTAGGCGATGTTGATCGGGTCGCCCATGTTCAGCACGTAGATCTCGCCGCCACTGCCGATGGTGGCGGCCTGCAGGATGAGCTGGCAGGCCTCGCGGATGCTCATGAAGTAGCGGGTCACGTCGGGGTGGGTGACGGTGACCGGGCCACCTTCCTCGATCTGCCGCTGGAACAACGGCACCACGCTGCCCGCGGAGCCGAGCACGTTGCCGAAGCGCACCGTGATCATGCGTGTATCCGAGTGCCGGCTCAACGACTGGCAGTAGATTTCCGCGACCCGCTTGCTGGCCCCCATCATCGAGGTCGGATTGACCGCCTTGTCGGTGGAGATGAGCACGAACCAGCCGACGCCGAAGCGGTGCGCGGCATCGGCCACGTTGCGCGTGCCGAAGACGTTGTTGCGCACGGTTTCGCGCACCTGCTCCTCGAGCAACGGCACGTGCTTGTAGGCGGCGGCGTGAAAGACCACTTCCGGCGCACGCGACTCGATGGTGCGGAACACCGCGGCACGGTCGCGCACGTCCACCAGGCAGGGCACGATGTCCAGGTCCGGGTAGCGTCCGTTCAGCTCGAAGGCGATGGAGTACAGGTTGAACTCGCTCTGGTCGAGGATGACCAGTTGCCGCGGTTCCAGGCGGGCCACCTGGCGACACAGTTCGCTGCCGATGGAGCCACCGCCGCCGGTGACCAGGATGGTGCGGCCAGCAAGGTTCTCGCGGATGGCATTCCAGTCCAGCGACACCTGCTTGCGCCCGAGCAGGTCGTCGATTTCCACCTTGCGCAGGTCGGTGGAGCTGATGTGGTCGGACATCATCTCGTAGATGCGCGGCAGGATGCGGTAGGGCGCACCGGACTTGTCGCACCAGTGCACGATGTGCTGCATCTGTTCGGCGGTAGCGGTGGGCACGGCGATGATCACCAGGTCGATGCCGAGCCGCCCCACCAGCAGCGGCAGCGTGGTGGAATCCCCCATCACCCGTACGCCCTGCAGTTCCTTGCCGCGCTTGTCCGGGTCGTCGTCGACGAAGGCCACCGGGTCGTAGACCCGCGGATGGGCGCGATGCAGGTCGCGTACCAGCAACTCGCCGGCAATGCCCGCACCGACGATCAGCACCTTGCGCTCGGCGGTACTGGCAATGTGCCGGTCCTTGACCAGGCGGTAGAGCAGTCTTGGCGTGGTCACCAGGATCATCAGCAGCATGCCGTGCAGCAGGAACACGCTGCGCGGCACCAGCGCAAGCCGGGTGGCGAAGAAGATGGCGATGGCCAACAGCGCGGTGCCGACCACCACCGACTTGATCAGGGCAATGATGTCGTGCAGCGAGATGAACCGCCACAGGCCGCGATGCACGCCGAAGAACAGGAAGGTGGCAAAGTGGATGGACAGCACCAGCGGGATCAGCGAGATCGCCTCGCGCAGGAACATCGGCGGGATGGTGTCCAGGTTGAAGCGCACCCAGTAGGCGAACAGCCAGGCCAGCGGGATCATCACGGCATCGTGGATGAGCACCTTCCAGCGATTGCGCAGACGACCGAGGAACTCGCCGCGACGTGGTTGCGGATCGCTCATCCGCGCGACTCCGCCGCCGGCGCCGGACTGCGCCGTTCCACCCACAGGGCGGGCGCGGCGAGCAGCAGCACCGACACCGCCAACACCACCGCGGCCGGGGTATCCGTGTACACCAGCAGGGAAGCCAGCAGGGCCAGCAGCAGGTTGATGACCATGATCACGGCAACGATGCGGCGCTGGTCGACGCCGGCCGTGCTGGCGCGCTGGTAGAAGTGTTCGCGGTGCGACTGCCACCACCTGGCCCGTCGTGCCATGCGCCGCAGCAGGGTAACGCTGGCGTCGGCGATGAACACGCCCATCAGCACGAGGAAGGCCGCCACCGGGAGCTGGTAGCGCACCACCCCGGCCACCGCCAGCACCGCGATCAGCATGCCCAGGGAAAGGCTGCCGGCATCGCCCATGAAGACCCGTGCCGGATGCCAGTTGAAGCAGGCAAAGCCGGCGCTGGCGGCGGCCACCAGCACGGCGAACAGTGCCGCCGCGCCGCCGCCGGCATCGGCCAGCCACAGCGCGCTCACCGACAGCACCAGCACCGCCTGGCCGGCGGCCAGGCCATCCATGCCGTCCATGAAGTTAAACAGGTTCGTTGTCCAGACCATCGCCACCACGATCAACGCCAGCCACGCCGCGAGCCAGGGCAGCCCGCCAACGCCGGACAATAGCATGAAGGCACTGGCCGAGGCGGTGACCACCTGCAGGGCGAGCCGAAGGATGATGCGCAGGCCGAAGCGGTCATCGGCGAAGCCCAGAAGCGCCATCGTGACGAAGGGCAGCAGCGCCCAGGGCACCAGCGTGTCGGCCAGCGACAGGGACCACGCCACGGCGAAACTGGCCAGCGCCGCGAGGACGATGGCGATGCCGCCGCCGCGGGGCACCACGTGGCGGTGCAGGCTGCGTTCGTTGGGCACGTCCGCGGGCAGGCCGAAGCCAGTGCGCAGCATCAGCCACAGCAGCACCACCGCCAGCGTGAAGGCCATGCCGATGACCAGGGCAATCGGCCACCTCATCGATCTGCGCCGACGGTGGCGAAGGCGGGCACGGGCTCACGGCCTGAACCCCCGTGGGGAAAAGTCAAAGTCGTTGTGCGCCGGGGCAATGTCAAAAACGAGGTCCTGTTCCAGGCGGTCTACCATGGCCGGCGTCAGGAAGCCGAGCCCCGGCAGTCTTCCCGCCAGCGCCAGCATCCCGCGCAATACGCCGGCGGGAAGCTTCACGAACGCCGGACGACGGGACTCCGCCGCGAAGATGCGCTCGATCATTTCTTTGAATTCAATAACTTCCGAACCCGCGAGGTCGTATAGTCTACCAAATGTGGCGGGCCGATCGAGCACCGCGAGGCAACTTTCGGCGACGTCGAGGGCATGCACCGGCTGGCGACGACCACGTCCCTCGCCCACCAGCGGAAACACGCCGAGGCGCACCAGGCGGGCCATGAAGGCGACATTGGTGTTGTTGCGGTTGCCGTAGATCATGCTCGGCCGCAGCACGGTCCACTCGGCCCCGGCCCGGGCGGCCAGTGCACGCACCCGTGCCTCGCCTTCGGCCAGTCGCGCCACCTGCGCGCGTTCCTTGGCCGAACGGCTGTGCTGCTTGATCCGCACGCTGGTGGAACCCAGCGCCACCAGCCGTCGCGGGCGCAGGCCACGCACCGCATCGGCGAAGTCGTCCAGCACCCAGATCGGCGCCAGCTGCAGCCAGCCGCCGATGCCCTGGATGCCCGCCGCCGCCAGCATCCCCGGCAGTTCCGGCCGCACCCACCAGGTCCGGCCCTGCAACTGGCCGGCGCGTTGGCCCCGGGTCACCGCCAGCAGTGGCCGGTCGGCCAGCGGCAGCAGGAAGTCCCCCACCTGGGAACTCGCCCCGGTGACCACCAGCCAGTCCGCCGGCGGCGCCTGCAGCCAGCGGTCGAGGTCGTCGAGCACCTGTCGAGGATCCGCCGCCGGGGATGCCGGCTGTCGTCGTCCGCGCAGGGCGCCGACGAGCCGGGCCAGGCGGCCCTGCAGGCCGGCCAGGGCCGCCACCAGCGGCAGCGATCCCGGCGGCAGACCGCGGCGGTGGAACTTGCCGAGGTAGCGCACCAGGCCGTCGTCCTTGTGTTCCCGCACCACCCCGGCATCGGTGGCGCCGGAGGCGGATTTCAGGTGCACCGCCAGCGCGCGGGGCTCGAACAGCACCGCCCTGCCCCGGTCGCGCAGGCGTCGGCACAGGTCAAGGTCCTCGAAGTGCAGGAAGTAGTCCGCGTCGAATCCGCCGATGGCCTGAAGATCGGCACGACGGGCCAGCAGGAAGGCGCCGGACACCGCGTCCACCGGCGTCGCAGCGGATGGTCGGGCCTGGTGGGTCAGGTCGATGCCGTTGTCCTTGCCGCGCAACCACGACGGCAACATGCGCCGGACCACCCGAGCGGGGGTGGGTTCCCGCCGGCGGCAACCGCGCTGCTCGCTGCCGTCGAGATTGACCACCAGCCCGCCCACCAGGCCGCTGCCGCTGGACCCGGCCAGGGTGTCGAGCAGCCGGTCCACGGCGCCGGGCAGAACGATGCAGTCGGGGTTCAGCACCAGTACCGCCTCGCCGCGGGCCACCGCCAGGCCGGCATTGACGGCGGTGGCGAAGCCGAGGTTGTCGCGGTGGCGGATCACCGGTTGCTCGAGCAACCCGTCGAGGCCGTCCAGGCTGTGATCGGTGGAGGCATTGTCGACCACGATGCGTTCGCACCGTGCCCGGTTGCGTGCCACCGCGCGCAGGCAGGCGGCCAGCATCGGCCCGGCATTGTAGTTGACCACCACCACGCTGACGTCAATGTCCGTCACGACGCCCCCGGTACGGTGTCAGCAGGCCGTGGCGCATGGCGTCGACCAGCGCGCGGGCCGGTACCGTGCGCAGGCTGCGCTCGAGCCGGCGACGGGCGATGGCCCGGGGCAGCCCGGCCAGCGCATCGCGCTTGGCGCGCAGGATGACCCGGCCCTGTCCGCGCAGGGCGAACAGCACGATGGTCACCAGGTTGAGCAGCAGGTGCTCGGGCAGGTAGCGCCACAGGTAGGCGCCGGGCATGTTCTTGACGAAGGTCCAGACCAGGTTGCGATGGCCGTGGTAGGTGGTGAAGTCGCTGCGCCGGCCGGTGGTGGCCGAGCCGGCATGACGCACCACCGCCCCGGGCACGTACCAGGCACGGGCGCCGCGGGCGCGCAGGCGGAAGCCGAGGTCGATGTCCTCGGAATAGCAGAAGTAGTCTTCGTCGAAGCCGCCGACGTCGGTCACGCCCTTGAAGGGATACAGGGCAGCGGCGGCGCAGGGCGAGAAGATCTCCCCCTCGGCGCGCGCGGTGGTGGCCGGCAGGCCGTGGTCGCGGCGCCAGTACAGCCCGCTGACGTGGTAGACGTCAGCGGTGCCGTCCAGCGGTGCGTCGTCGTCGTAGCCGAGCATGCGGCAGCCGAAACTGTCGCCATCGCCGTGGCGCTCGGCGGCCGCAAGCAACTGCGCCAGCCAGTCCGGTTCCGGCACCGTGTCGGGATTGAGCAGGGCCAGGCGGTCGAAGCCCGACAGGTGGGAAATGCCGATGTTGTTGGCCCGCGCAAAGCCGGTGTTCACCGCCAGCGGCAGCAACTGCATCCAGCGCGGCCGGCCGGCCATCGCGTCGAGGCTGTCGTCGTCGCTGGCATTGTCCACCACCAGCACCCGTTCCGGTGGCCGGACCTGGCGCTCCAGGGCATCCAGGCAACGGGCCAGGTAGGCGCCGGCGTTGTAGTTGACGATGACGATGGCGACGCGCATGCCGTTGCCCGTCTCCCGCGCGCTAGCCGTGCTCCGCGCCGGAGTCGAGCACCTCGCGGATGGCATAGATCGGCTTGCCCTGGGACTCGTAGTAGGTGCGTGTCTGCATCTCGGCGAGCAGGCCCACGGTGATGAACTGCAGGCCGATGAAGATCAGCAGGATGGCGAACAGCAGGATCGGCCGGTCACCCAGCGCCCGGTCCAGCACCAGTCGCTCGAACACCAGCCACAGCGCCATCAGCATGCCCAGCGCACCGGAAAGCAGTCCCAGCGAGCCGAACAGCTGGATCGGGCGACCGGCGTAGCCGAGCAGGAACTTGACCGTCATCAGGTCGAGGATGACGCGGAAGGTGCGCGAGATGCCGTACTTGGAGGTGCCGGCCACGCGCGGGCGGTGATTCACCTTCATCTCGGCGATGCGTACCCCGGCCCAGCTGGCAATGGCCGGGATGAAGCGGTGCATTTCCCCGTACAGGCGAATCTGGCGCGCGGTTTCCGTCCACATGACCTTCAGCGTGCAGCCGTAGTCGTGCAGCTTCACGTCGGTGCTGTAGGAGATGATGCCGTTGGCAATCTTCGACGGCAGAAGGCGCAGCCAGTAGCCGTCCTGGCGCTGGTGACGCCAGCCGCAGACCATGTCGTAGCCCTCGTTCAGCCGCGCCATCATCGCCGGGATGTCGCGCGGATCGTTCTGGCGGTCGGCATCGAGGGTGGCGATGCAGCGGCCGCGGGCCAGGTCGAAGCCGGCCGCCATGGCGGCGGTCTGGCCGAAGTTGCGGCGGAACACCACCACGCGCACCCGGGCATCGTGCTCGGCAATGGTGCGCAGCCGCGCCAGCGAGTCGTCGGTGCTGCCGTCGTCGACGAACAGGATCTCGAAGTCGATGTCCGGCAGTGCCTCGACGATTTCCCGGTACAACGGCTCGAGATTGTCCTCCTCGTTGTAGACCGGCAGCACCACCGACAACTCGGGTGCAGCGTCGGCGGCGTGGGGTTTCGCAATTGGCATGTCATTGTTCATGGGATTGTTCCGTTGCGCCTGCCAGCCACCGCCGCAACAACGCCATGCGACGGGTATCGAGGGCCTGGTCCCAGTCGGTGGCCCAGTGCACCGCGGCGCCCCGGCCGCGGGCCTCGACGTCCTCGACCCGGTCGCGTGCCTCGGCCAGGGTGGCGGCCACGCCCGCGATGGTGGGCTCTGCGGCAAGCAGGTTCGGCGAGATCGCGCTCATCGCCGCGGCGGTCTTGTTCTGGCAGCTGTTGGTGACCACCGCCATGCCCGCGCTGGCCATCTCCAGGGGCAGCAGGCTGGGGTGCGGAGTGTACATCAGGGCCAGCCCGAGGTCATATTCCTCAAGGCGCGACTTGTACTCGCGCAGCCCGAACTTGCCCAGCATCTTCAGCGTGTGACCACCGGGCAGCTCGATGTCGCCGTGGCTGGAACCGATGCCGTGGAACGCCCACTGCCCGTCGTCGAAGACACCCTCCTCGATGGCCCGGGACAGCGCCAGGTAGCCGATCTCGAACATGTTGCGCGCGGCGTGCGCCTCCGGGCGGGCATAGAACAGCAGCCGCCGCTGCCGCCCGGAGCGCGGCCTGGGCACGCTGCCCGGCGGATAGCTGATGATCGCGTTCTCGAAGTAGTCGTGCTCGCCCTCGGTCTCGCCGCCGTGCAGGTAGCCGATGCGGGCCTGGCGGAAGAAGTCGCGCAGCAACGCGGTGGAATACAGGGCAACGTGGGGAAAGTCGTAGCTGGCGCGGGCCAGTGCGTGGTACGACCCCATCGGAAAGGTATACGGCTCGTATTCCTGCACCAGGTAGACGAAGCGTTCCGCGCGCAGCGAGCGCAGCAGGTCGTGGGCGATGTAGGCCGTCCACCAGGTGGTGGCAATGACGGCGTCGTCGACGTTGACCTCGATCGGCGCACGGTCGAAGCAGCAGGCCACCTCGATGCGGTCGAAGATGTCTTCCAGGCCGTCGTAGGCGGCAATCTCGCGACGCCAGCCGGGCAGGTCCTCCAGGCACTGGTCAACGGTGACCACGCGGACCCGGAAGCCCTGCTCCACCAGCTTGCGGGCAAGGTGGAACTTGGCGATGTAGCCACCGTAGAAGCGGGCGAAATGGATTTCCGGGATCAGCAGGTTGACCCGGACCGGCGCCGTCGGCGAGACGTTGACGGCCAGCGGAGCGGTCTTGTGGACCGGACGGCGCAGCACCTCGGCGTTGTAGTAGGTCTCGCGCAGCCGGCGCACCACGCCCTTGACCGGCACACCGAGCCGGGAGTTGGCGAGACGGACGACGAGCTTGCTCAGTGCGGACATGGCGATATCGGTCAGCGGGAAGGAATCGGGGCACGGCGGAAGCGGCGCAGCATGGCGTGCACCAGGTAGCCGTGGGCGAGCCGGCGCTCGGCGTTGTTGGTGTAGCGGGCGCTGCGGCGCGTGCGCAGGTTCAGCCACAGCAGCGACCAGGCCGAGCCGAGCCCGCGACCGTAGCGTGCCAGCGCGGCGCGCCGCGACGGCAGCACCGCATCGCGGGCCAGCAGGTTGCGGCACAGGGTCTCGATGCGGCGGCACTCGTGCCAGTACACCGCCTGCCCGGCGCCGACGAAGCGCGCCGCCAGCGAACGCAGCCGACGCGGGTCCAGCCGGCGCAGCCCGCGCGCTGATGACGACGGCGCACGGGCTGCGCCGGTGAAGCCGCAGTGGCCAATGATGCTGGCGCCGTGCTGGACATAGTCGTACAGCGGCCGGTCGACGTAGGCAATGCTGCCGCCGGCCAGCGCCGCGCAGGCAATCCAGTGATCATGGAAGGCCTCGCCGACCCGTGGCGGGAACGGCAGCAGCACGTCGAACAGCGACCTGCGCATCATGCAGGCGGCACCGGTGACCGTGTTCGCCACCAGCATCAGGTCGAGGTCGTCGAAGCGGTTGAGCCGGTAGCCCCAGTACGAGGGCGAGACTTCGCCGCCGTCGGCATCGACGATGCGCATGTCCGAGTAGGCCAGCCAGGCTTCGCCGGAAAGCGCGTCCACCAGGGCGTCGAGCTTGTCGGCGTACCACAGGTCGTCCTGGTCGGCGAGGGCGATGAACTCGATGCCGTCGGGCACCCGTGCCAGGGTGGTCTCGAAGTTGCGGTAGAAACCCTGGTTGGCCGGGTTGCGAAAGACCTGGAAGCGGGGATCGTCGCCGACCACCCGGGCAATGGTCTGGCGACCGGCCTCGCTGGAGCCGTCGTCGTTGACGATGCAGATCCAGTCGCCGCGCCGCTGTGCGCGGATCGACGCCACCTGCCGTTCGAAGGCGACCGGCTCGGGATCGTAGACCGCCATGCAGATGGCGATGGTCGGCCTCGTCGCCGAGGTCGCGGTGGCCGGGGCCACCCGTGGCACGGTGCGTTCGAACACGGCGACCGTTCCGCCGCCGGACGCCAGCCAGCGGGCACACACTTGGTGGGCATGGCCGGGCCCGGCAGCCGGCAGCAGCACCTCCGCGGCGACACCGCGGCACGGCCGGTCCGGTGCATGCCCGGGCCACAGGCGTTCGGGCACCGGCTCGTCCAGGCGAGCCACCACCGCCGGACCACCGTCCACGGTCAGTTCCAGTCGACCCTGGTCGACGCCTTCCAGCCAGCCGCACAGCGGCGCCACCAGCGCGGCACCGCCGACAATCTCCGCGGGCAGGTCCTGGGCCAGCACGAGGGATGGCGCCGAACGGCTCATGCCTCGCTCCCCTGCCCCCTGGGCAGGCGGATGCCGAAGGGTTCGCCGGCCAGCGACAGGTTCGGGTTGTAGAACGGGTCGCCCAGGTCGATCATGTCCGCGTGGCGTTCGCGGAACAGCGCCTTCTCGCGTTCGAAGCGCTTGCGCTTCTCCTCGGTGAGTTCGTAGCCGCGACTGGCGGACTCCAGGTGGTAGGCCTGGGCATAGGGCGTGAACACGTTCCAGTACCCTGCCTCGATCACCCGCAGGCAGAAGTCGACGTCGTTGCAGGCCACGGCGAAATCGCGCTCGTTGAAACCGCCAACCGATTCGTACAGCGCCTTGCGCACCATCAGGAACGCGCCGGTTACCGCGCTGACGTTCTGCACCAGCTGGGCACGGTTGGCATAGCCCTGGTCATGGCAATGGAGATGCTTGTGGGCATGCCCGGCATAGCCGTCCATGCCAACCACGATGCCGGCGTGCTGCACCGTGTTGTCCGGGTAGAACAGCTTGCCGCCGACCACTCCGGTGGACTCGTTGACCGCCTGGCACAGCAGTTCCTCGATCCACTGCCAGGTGATGATCTCGATGTCGTTGTTGAGCAGCACCACGTACTCGCCGCGCGCCTCGGCAACGCCGTGATTGACGATGGCCGAGAAGTTGAACGGCTGGTCATGCTCGACGAAACGCACCCGGGGATTGGCGCGGTAGGCCTCCATCAGCTCGTAGGTGATCGGCGAGGCGCTCTGGTTGTTGACACCGACGATCTCGTACTCCGACCAGGTGGACTTGCGCAGCACGCTGTTCAGGCAGCCTTCCAGCAGTGCCGGCTGGTCGCGGAAGGGGATCACGATGCTTACCGAGGGACTGTCGGGCAGACGTCGGCGGGTGTAGAAGAAATGCGGCTGGTTGGCGTCGAGAATCTCGGCGGCGATGCCGCGTCGCTGCATGGTCGCCGCCAACGCGCCGCGGGCCCGTTCCTGCACGTAGGGCTTGGCCTGGGTGTCGAGGCTGCTCGATCCGCTGGACTGCCGCCAGTGGTACAGCACCCTGGGCACGTGGACGATGCTGGCCGCCCGTTCCGACAGGCGCAGCACCAGGTCATGGTCCTGGGCGCCGTCGAAGGCGCTGTCCAGCGGTCCGGTCTCTTCGAGCAGGGCGCGGCGCACCACCAGCAGGTGGGTGATGTAGTTGTGCGACAGCAGCAGGTCGGGGGAGAAGTCCGGCTTGAAGTTGGGCCGAAACCGCCTGCCCTCGCCGTCGAGGTAGTCCTCGTCGGTATACACCAGGTCCGGCGCCGACTCGTTGATGGCAAGGACGACGTGGTACAGGGCGTCGATGTCGAGGCGATCGTCGTGGTCGACGAAGGCGACGTAGTCGCCGCGCGCCATGGCCAGTGCCTTGTTGGTGGCGCCGGCGATGTGCAGGCCGCTTTCCGAGCGCACCCGGCGCACCCTTGGATGGTCGATGGCGGCCAGGCAGGCCAGCGTCTCCGGCTGGCTGGAGGCGTCGTCGCACAGGCACAGCTCGAAGTTGTCGTAGCGTTGCCCGAGTACCGAGGCGATGGCTTCCTGCAGCCACTGCGCCGGCGTATCGTGCACCGGCATGATGACGGAGATGAGCGGCTTGACCGCCAGTGCCGCGATGCGTTCGCCCAGCACGTCGTCGGCCGGGCGCGCCGCCTCCCAGTCGTCGATCAATGCCTGGTAGGCATCGTCGCGGGAGGTGTCGCGCAGCTTGCCGGTGGCGAGCACGCCGAGCTTGTCCCGTTCCTCGTCGCTGAAGGATCGCTGCACGTTGCGACGGGACAGCCCCAGCAGACGCTCGCGCACCGCCGGCAAGCGTGCCAGGGCGCGGTGATAGACCAGGTGGCGGAAGCCCTCGGCCAGGCGCCAGGCCCGGGAGGTGCGGATGACCTTGAGTTCACGCTCCAGCCGCTCGGCGCGGTCGCTGTCCGCGCGGGCGGCTTCCAGCGCAGCGGCCAGCGCCTGGTTGCGGTTTTCCGCGTCCTTCAAGGCGCCGAGGAAGTGCTGGCGGAAACTCGCCACGTAGGTGGCGTCCAGGCGCAGCAGGCGAAGACGCAGGCGGAAGAACTCGTCCTCGCCGGCAGACCGGGGGTCCAGCCGCAGCAACAGGCGCGGGCGGCGGCCGTCGGCGACGAAGTAGGTGAACCCGTGCACCGGGAAGACCCGCATGTGCTCGGTGGCGAGCACGCCGAGGTCCTCGGCGCCGCCGGCCAGTCGCCGCAGGCTGACCAGCCCCGACGGCGTATCGAGGTCGACCTGGACGGACAGGAGCTGGAAGACCGGCTCCTCGTCGTCGGGCACCACCGCGACGCCGTGCAAGGGCTCGTCGCCCGTGTCGAACACCGCCTCGTAGCGATGCTCGTCGAGGTCGCGATGCACGCTGACGTCGTCTCCGGGCACCTCGTGCAGGTTGCCGCCGCGATCGATCCAGTGCAGCGCCATCATCGGCCGTCGTCTCCGCCACACAGGATCTCGACCCCGAGATCGGCAATGCCGAAGTCCGACGGACCACCCTCCACCGTCAGGTGCACCATGTCGTAGCGACGGTCGATGGCCAGGTTGTCCACGGTGTCGTCATCCACCGCCACGCCGAGGGACAGGAAGTATTCCCCCGGCAACAGGTTGGCGGAAAAGGTGAAGGAAACCACCTCCACCTGCCCCGCGCGACGGCAGATGTCCGGCATGTTGCGGGCACGGGTGTTGGCACCGAACACGGTGATGCCGTCCACGGTCTTCACGGTCAGCCCGTAGATCACCTGGGACAGGTCGCGGTGATAGTGCACCGTCATGTCCAGGCGCAGCTGGCTGCCGCGATGCACCGAGCGCGGGTCCACCGCCTCGCCGTCGGTGAGCAGGTAGTCGACGATCTCGGCGTCGCGGTTGCCCCAGCGGTACTCGGCGGCATTGTAGCTGGCACGCCCGGCGCAGCGATCCTCGCCGGCGCCCGCCCGTCGGTTCTCCACTTCGGCACCCGCCTCCTCCGCCTGGCCACCGGGCAGGGTGAAGGTGTCGTGCAGGTAGCGGTGCACCACGTCGCGGGGATCGCCCTCCGCCTGCACGGTGCCGCGGGCGATGTAGACGGCGCGGTGACAGTGTGCCCGGATCAGCTCCATGGCGTGGGTGACGAAGATGATGGTGACGCCGCGGCGCTGCATCTCCTGGAAGTGTCGGTAGCACTTGCGCTGGAAGCTGATGTCGCCTACCGACAGCGCCTCGTCCACCACCAGGATGTCCGGGTCCATGTTGATGGCGGCGGCGAAGGCCAGGCGCACGTACATGCCGCTGGAATAGGTGCGCACCGGCCGGTCGATGTATTCGCCGATGGCGGCGAAAGCTTCCACCTCGGCGAATTTCTGCTCCACCCGTTCGCGTTCCACCCCCATGATGGAGGCATTCAGGTAGACGTTCTCGCGCCCGGTGAAGTCCGGGTTGAAGCCGGCGCCGAGTTCCAGCAATGCCGCGATGCGGCCGTCGCAGGTGACGCTGCCGGCGGTGGGCGCCAGCGTGCCGCAGAGGATCTCCAGCAGGGTCGACTTGCCAGACCCGTTGGGGCCGATCAGGCCAATGGTTTCGCCGCGGCGGATGTCGAAACTGACATCGTTCAATGCCGGGAAACTCTGGTGCCGTTGCCGACGCCCGCTGCTCAGGATCTCCACCATGCGGTCGAGGGGACGACGGTAGATGCGGTAGCTCTTGCTGACGTGCTCCACCCGCACCGCGATGGCCTGGGGATCAGAGGACATCGGCGAACCCGCTGCGCATGCGGTTGAACAGGCGCAGTCCCAGGCGGGCGACGAGAATGGCGACCAGCGTGTACAGCGCGAGGATGGTCCAGTCGGGCATGGTCCCCTCGAGCATGATGCGGCGCATCTGCTCGATGATGACGGCGATGGGATTCAGGTAGAAGACGAAGCGCACCGGCACGGGAATCGCGCTCAGGGGATAGAACACCGGCCCGAGAAACAGCATCAGCGTAGTCAGCACGCCCATCAACTGGGCGAAGTCACGCATGTAGACCGACAAGCCGCCGATGATCCAGATGATGCCCGCGGCCATGATCATCAGCGGCGCGATGACCAGCGGCGCCAGCAGCGCGGTCCAGTACAGCGTGCCCTGCACCAGCAGCAGGAACAGGGAAAGGATGGCGATGCTGATGGCGGTCTGGAACAGCGCGGTCAGGATCACCACCCAGGCCAGGCATTCCAGCGGGAAGACGATCTTCTTCACGTACTGCGCATTGGCGGTGACCAGCGTCGGTGAGCGGTTCAGGCACTCGGCGAGGAAGCCGTGCACGACGATGCCGCTGAACAGGAAGGCCGCGAACCCCAGGTTGCTGCCGCCGGTGGCCTCGTTGAAGCGCATGTTGAAGACGAAGCCGAAGACGAAGGTATACACGGTCAGCATCAGGATCGGGATCACCAGCGACCACGCCACGCCGGCCACCGAGCCCCGGTAGCGGCCGACGATGGCCCGCCGCGCCAGTTGCAGAACCAGGGTGCGGTGCCCGACGAGGCTGGCAACGAGGCTGTTGTCGTCTTTCCTGGTCACGTTCGTGCCGGCCGTGGAAGCATGTCAGTCCCGGACCAGGCCGCGCAGGAAGGCGGCATAGCTGCTCTTGCCGTAGGAATCGGCGATCCGCTCCACGTCCTCGGCACCGATATAGCCGGCACGGTAGGCGATCTCTTCCGGGCAGCAGACCTTCTGTCCCTGCCGGGTCTCGATGGCCTCGATGAAGTTGGACGCCTGCAGCAGCGATTCGTGGGTACCGGTGTCCAGCCAGGCCATGCCCCGGCCCAGCACTTCCACGCCGAGCTGGCCGCGTTCGAGGTAGATGCGGTTGATGTCGGTGATCTCCAGTTCCCCGCGCGCCGAGGGCTT
Organism: uncultured Gammaproteobacteria bacterium; assembly: GCA_964350265.1. Taxonomy (GTDB): domain Bacteria; phylum Pseudomonadota; class Gammaproteobacteria; order Arenicellales; family CAJQKF01; genus BQJD01. Next base: position 51,676 of record CAYGJZ010000012.1, read on the forward strand.
CAGTTCCCGGGCGAAGTCCACCACCTGGGCATCGTAGAAATACAGGCCGGTGACCGCATAGCGGGACTTCGGCTTGCTCGGCTTCTCCTCCAGGGAAACCGCCTGGCCCTGGTCATCGAACTCGACCACGCCGTAGCGTTCCGGGTCGTGCACGGAATAGGCGAAGACCCGGGCACCGCGCTTGAGTTCGGCGGCCGAGCGCAGTTTGGCCGACAGGCCATGGCCGTAGAACACGTTGTCGCCGAGGACCAGTGCGCTGGGCGAGTTGCCGACGAACTCGGCGCCGAGGATGTAGGCCTGGGCAAGACCGTCCGGGGACGGCTGCACGGCATAGGAGATCTCCATGCCCCACTGCGAGCCATCGCCGAGCAGCTGCTCGAAGCGCGGCGTGTCCTGCGGCGTGGAGATCACCAGCACCTGGCGAATGCCGGCCAGCATCAGCACCGACAACGGGTAGTACACCATCGGCTTGTCGTAGATCGGCAGCAGTTGCTTGGAGACCACGTTGGTCACCGGCGACAGCCGGGTCCCCGAACCGCCGGCGAGGACAATACCCTTCATGACTTGGCTCCCAGGCCGAGACGACGGCCGTCGTAGTGTTCTCCGCGCACTGCCGCCACCCAGTCCTGGTGCTCGAGGTACCAGCGAACGGTCTTCTCCATCCCCGACTCGAAACTCTCCGCCGGCTGCCAGCCCAGCTCGCGCTGGATCTTGCGGGCATCGATGGCATAGCGAAAGTCATGGCCTGGACGATCGGTGACGAAGGTGATGCGCTCGGCATGGGGCTTGCCGTCGCCGCGCGGCGCCTGCTCGTCGAGGATGGCGCACAGGGTGTCGACCACTTCGAGATTGGTTCGCTCGGCATTGCCGCCGACGTTGTAGGTCTGCCCAGGCACGCCGCGGGTGGCGATGGCCACCAGGGCATTGGCGTGGTCGCCGACGAACAGCCAGTCACGGACGTTGTCGCCACGACCATAGACCGGGATCGGCTCGCCTGCCATGGCCTTGCCGATGACCACCGGGATCAGCTTCTCCGGGTACTGGTAGGGGCCGTAGTTGTTGGAGCAGTTGGACACCACCACCGGCAGCCGGTAGGTCTCGCCCCAGGCCCTCGCCAGGTGATCGGAAGCCGCCTTGCTGGCGGAGTACGGCGAGTTGGGCTGGTAGGCGGATTCCTCGGTGAACAGCCCCTCGGCGCCGAGACTGCCGAACACCTCGTCGGTGGAGACATGGTGAAAGCGCAGCTTGGCGGCCTCCGCCTGCGGCAACTGGTCGCGGAAGGCGCGGAAGGCTTCGAGCAGCGTGTAGGTGCCGACCACGTTGGTGGAGATGAAGTCCGCCGGCCCGTCGATGGAACGGTCGACGTGGGACTCGGCGGCCAGGTGCATGATGAAGCGCGGGCGGTGGCTGGCGATGACGCGGTCCACGGCCTCCCGGTCGCGGATGTCCACCTGCTCGAAGCGGTAGCGATCGTTGCCGGCCACGTCGGCCACGGTGTGCAGGTTGCCGGCATAGGTCAGGCTGTCGAGGTTGACGACGTGGTAGTCGGTGGTCGCGATCAGTTCACGGATCACCGCCGAGCCGATGAAGCCGGCGCCGCCGGTGACGATCACGGTGGGTTGGGTTGCTGCCATGGTACGGTTAGCCAAAGTGTTGGTTCGTTGAGGATCCACGGGTGGAGCCGGCGAACAGGCGGTAGTCGCTTTCCACCATTTCGCGGACCAGTTCGTCGAAGGAGATGTGTGGCTGCCAGCCGAGTTCTTCCCGCGCGCGGCGGGCATCGCCGAGCAGGCTGTCGACCTCCGCGGGCCTGAAGTAGGCCGGATCGACACGCACCACCACCTTGCCGGCCAGGCGCTCGATCACGCTGCGCTGCTCCACGTAGTCGGGAATGCCGTCCACCGACTCGACCCGCGCCACCTCGTCCACGCCCTCGCCTTCCCAGGCCAGCTGCAGGCCGAGTTCCGCCGCCGCACGGGTGACGAAGTCGCGCACGCTGTGCTGCTCGCCGCTGGCGATGACGTAGTCCTTCGGCTGGTCGCGTTGCAGCATCATCCACTGCATGCGCACGTAGTCCCGGGCATGACCCCAGTCGCGCAGGGCATTGAGGTTGCCGAGGAACAACCCGCCCTGCCCGCTGGCCGCCAGCGAGGCCAGCGAGCGCGTGATCTTGCGGGTGACGAAGGTTTCCCCGCGTCGCGGCGACTCGTGGTTGAAGAGAATGCCGTTGCAGGCATACAGGCCGTAGGCCTCCCGGTAGTTGACGGTGATCCAGTAGGCATACAGCTTGGCCACGCCGTAGGGAGAACGCGGGTAGAACGGCGTCGATTCGTGCTGCGGCGACTCCCGGGTCATTCCGTAGAGCTCGGAGGTCGAAGCCTGGTAGAAGCGGGTGCTGCCGGCAAAGCCCAGCGTCTGGATGCCCTCGAGCAGACGCAACACGCCGAGCGCGTCGGAATTGGCGGTGTACTCCGGTTCCTCGAAGGAGACCGCCACGTGACTCTGCGCGGCGAGGTTGTAGATCTCGTCCGGTTCCACCCGCTGCATCACGCTGACCAGGCTGGAGGAGTCGGTCATGTCGCCGTAGTGCAGGTAGAAGCCGGTCTGGTCGTCGTCGTGGGGATCGCGGTAGAGGTGATCGATGCGATCGGTGTTGATCAGCGACGAACGGCGCTTGATGCCATGCACCTCGTATCCCTTCTCCAGCAGGAACTCGGCCAGGTAGGAGCCATCCTGCCCGGTCACCCCCGTGATCAATGCCTTCTTCATGCCAACGTCCTGTGCGGTGGTGATTCGTTCCGTGTGCGCATCGGGCTATCGCGACCCGGCCAGGTGGGCGGGATCGATGGCCACCCGAGAATCCTTGCCGAGGATCTGCAGCAGCACCAGCACGCGCTCGTTGCTGTTGCTGGCCAGGAAGATCGCCTCGTAGTCCTTGAACGGCCCCTCGTAGATGCGCACCCGCTCCCCGGCCTGGAACGCACGGCGCGGCGGCGTCTGCAGGCCCTGGGCATTCTCGCGTTCGATGAGCATCTCCACCAGCGAGTCGGGCACCATGGCCGGGCGGTTGCCGAACCGCACCAGGCTGGAAACGCCGACGGTGGAACGGATCGGCGCCCAGTTGTCCCTGCGCGTGTCCAGGTGGATGAACAGGTAGCGAGGAAACATCGGCTCGACGTGACCGGTGAGCTTGCCGCGCACCGTGCGGGTGACGTTCAGACGCGGCAGGTAGCAGCGGTATCCCTGCCGCTCGAGGTGCGTCACCGCCTGTGCCTCGGCGCGGGGCTTGCTGTAGACGAGGTACCAGCTACGCTCGCCGGATTCCGCTGCGGGCATGCCTTCGTTCACGACGTGCCCGTGGCGTCATCGCCGGCCAGCATCCAGTGCACGTACTTGCGCACGCCGGCGGCAACGTCGTGGAAGCGAACCGGGCAGCCGGCGGCGCGCAGGGCATCGAGGCTGGCCTGGGTATAGCTCTGGTACTTGCCGTGCAATGCCTCCGGCATCGGCACGTACTCGATGCAGCCCTGCGCCACCAGCGCATCGAGACTGGCGGCGGGTTCACCGGCAACCTCGCGCAGGGTGTTGATCACCGCCACCGCCACGTCGTTGAAGCTGCCGCTGGCGCCGGTGCCGACGTTGAAGATGCCGCTGCTGTCCGGGTTGTCGAGGAAGTGCAGGTTCACCGACACCACGTCCTCGATGAAGACGAAGTCGCGTCGTTGCTCACCGTCGGCATAGCCGTCGCTGCCGCGGAACAGGCGAACCCTGCCGTTGTCGCGGAACTGGTGAAAGAAGTGCCAGGCCACCGACGCCATGCGCTGCTTGTGCTGCTCGCGGTAGCCGTAGACGTTGAAGTAACGCAGCCCCACCACCTGGTGCGTGGCCGGGCCGGCATGGCGGACGTGGTTGTCGAACTGGTACTTGGAATAGGCATAGGCATTCAACGGGCGCTCGTAGCGGGGATCCTCGACGAAGCACTCGTTGCTGCCGTACACCGATGCCGACGAGGCATAGATGAACTGTGCGCCGCGACGGCGGCAGAAGCCGAGCAGGTCACGACTGTAGGCGTAGTTGTTCTCCATCACGTAGCGGCCGTCGGTGGCCATGGTGTCGGAGCAGGCACCTTCGTGGAACACCGCGCGCACCGTGCCGGGCAACGCGTCTTCGCGGACCGCGCGACGGAACTCCTCCTTGTCCATGTAGTCGGCCACGGGCAGGTCGGCGATGTTGGCGACCTTCTCCACCCGGTGCAGGTCGTCGACCAGCAGGATATCGCGCTCGCCGCGGTCCAGCAGCGCCTTGACCAGGTTGGCACCGATGAACCCGGCGCCGCCGGTGACCACGATCATGGCCGTACCTCCAGGTTGTCGTCGAGGGCGATCTCGCGAAGATCGACCACCGCGGTGCCGAACTTGGCCACGACCTGGCCGGCGGCCCGGTTAGCCAGTTCCAGCAGGCGCGGCCAGGGCCAGCCCGCCGCCAGGCCGACACCGGCCACCGCGGCCACGGTATCGCCCGCACCGCTGACATCGTACACCTCGCGCGCCCGTGCCGGGCTGTGCACGCGCTCGCCGGCCGCGGTGAACAGCGTCATGCCCTTCTCGCTGCGTGTCACCAGCAAGGCGCCGAAGCCGAAACGGGCAATCATCGCCCGGGCACTGTCGGCCATGGCGTCCTCGTCGTCCACGGCACCGCCGGCCAGCTCGAACTCGCGCAGGTTCGGCGTCACCAGGCTGGCGCCGCGATAGCGCTCGTAGTCCGCACCCTTGGGATCGACCACCACCGGCACGCCGGCGGCGGCGGCCATCTCGATCATGCGGCCGATGTGGGCGAGACCGCCCTTGCCGTAGTCGGACAGGATGACGAGGTCGGTGTCGCCCATGCAGCCGGCGACATCGTCGAGGCTGCGCGAGAGCAGTTCGTGGGTGGGACGGGACTCGAAGTCCACCCGCAGCAACTGCTGGTTGCGGGCGACGATGCGCAGCTTCTCGATGGTGCGCAGGTCGGCGCTGCGCATCACCTTGCCGTGGATGCCGGAACGCTCGAGCAGGTCGCACAGGGCGGCGCCGGCCTCGTCGTCACCGATGGTGGACACCAGCGTGCAACGGGCACCGAGACCCACCACGTTGGCGGCGACGTTGGCGGCACCGCCGAGCTTGCATTCGCTGCGATCGACATCCACCACGGGCACCGGGGATTCCGGGGAGATGCGCTCCACCGTGCCCCACCAGTAGCGGTCGAGCATGACATCACCGACCACCAGCACGCGCAGCCCGGCAAAGGCATCCGGCAGGGACATGGTCATCGCCGGGCCCTGCCCGGGGCGTGTTCGCGGGTTGCCAGGGTCGACATCAACGGCCGATACCGTAGTACTCGAAGCCGCTGCGCCGCGCCTGCACGGGATCGATGACGTTGCGCCCGTCGAACAGCACCGGCTCGCGCATGCGCCGCTTCATGATGGCGAAGTTGGGACTGCGCAGCACCTTCCACTCGGTGACCAGCACCAGCGCGTCGGCGCCGTCGAGCACCGCGTAGGGGTCTTCCGGTTCCAGCACCAGGTCGTCGCGCTCGCCGAACAGGTGCCTGGCCTCGTCGGTGGCCACCGGATCGAAGGCGGCAATGCTTCCACCACGCTTCCAGATGGCTTCCATCACCACCACGCTGGGTGCCTCGCGCATGTCGTCGGTATTGGGCTTGAAGGCCAGCCCCCACAGCGCGATCCGCCGCCCCGACAGGTCGGTGTCGAAGCGCGCGTCGAGCTTGTTCACCAAGACCCGCTTCTGGCTCTCGTTGACCTCTTCCACGGCTTCCAGCACCCGCGGCACGTAGTCCACGCCACGACCCATGCGGATCAGCGCCTTGACGTCCTTGGGGAAACACGAACCGCCGTAGCCGCAGCCGGGGTAGATGAAGTGATAGCCGATACGCGGATCGGAACCGATGCCCTGGCGAACCGACTCGATGTCGGCGCCGAGCCTCTCGGCCATGTTGGCCATTTCGTTCATGAAGGAGATCTTGGTCGCCAGCATGGCGTTGGCGGCGTACTTGGTCAGCTCCGCGGAGGCGGTGTCCATGACCATCATCTTCTCGTGGTTGCGCGAAAACGGCATGTACAGCTCGCGCATGACCTGCTCGGCACGCTCGTCCTCGACACCGACGACGATGCGGTCGGGTTTCATGAAGTCCTCGATGGCGGCGCCTTCCTTGAGGAACTCGGGATTGGAGACGACGCTGTAGTCGATGTCTTCGCCGCGCCCGGCCAGGCAGCGGGCCACCACCTCGCGCACCTTGTCCGCGGTGCCCACGGGCACCGTGGACTTGTTCACGATCACCTTGTAGCCGGCGATGGACTCGCCGATGGACTGGGCCACCTGCAGGATGTACTTCAGGTCGGCGGAACCGTCCTCGTCCGGCGGCGTGCCGACGGCGATGAAGATGATCTCGGCAAACTCGACCCCCTCGGCGATGTCGGTGGAGAATCGCAGGCGGCCGGCGTGGTGGTTCTCCGCCACCATCGGCTCCAGGCCCGGCTCGTAGATCGGCATGCGCCCGGCTTCCAGGCCGTCGATCTTGGCCTGGTCGGTATCGATGCACAGCACGTCGTTGCCGACATCGGCCAGGCAAGTGCCGGTTACCAGCCCGACGTAGCCGGTGCCTACCACGGTTACGTTCATCTGTTCACTATCCTGCTGCCCGCCCTGCCGGCAGACCGGGGAGGTTCGGCGGCGGTCCGCGTGGGCGCCGAATGCCCGCGGAAACGGCCGCAAAATGAAGAAAGGGCGCCGTTCGGCACCCTTCCTTCGCCATCGGGAATTTTACCGCCTTCCGCTAATCCGATGAAGGGTCCACGGTGAGGTTTTCCCGGTTCCGCTCCAGCGTCGTCTCGCCGATGCCCTTCACTTCCACCAGCTGGTCGATGCTCTGGAACGGACCGTTCTGCTCCCGCCAGGCGACGATCCGCTCGGCGAGCGCCGGTCCGACACCCTGGATGCCCTCGGCGAGGGCATCCGCATCGGCGGTATTGACATTGACCTTGTCGCCGAGGGCTGCCTGGGACAGCGCCATGGCGGCGGCAAACAGCGTGGCTAACGTTTTCCCTTTCATTCCGTACTCCTTGGCCGGTTGTGACTGGACAATGATGAACAGCCGCGCGGTTGCGCGGCGCGGTCACCCTAGCGCAGGCGAAAGGGAAAAGATGTGATGCAAGTCGCTTTTTGGCGATTCCCCGCGGTCCGCTTCCGGATTCGTGCCCCGGCCTGGGGTCTAGATGCCCTTGAGCGTCTTCAGGACCGTCCCCGGGTACTGGAAGTTCTGGTTCCTGGTCTGCACCGAAGAGATGCTGTTCCAGCTCTTGCAGCCCGGGCACTGCCAGTGATGGGACTTGCCGGAAAAACCGCACTGCCGGCAGGTATAGCCGGAATCCTTCTTCAGCAGCGAACCGATCATGCCCTCGAGCAGTTCCAGGTCGGCCTTGTCCCGCGGCTTCTGCTTGAGCTTGAGCTCGATCAGCCGGTACAGGCCGAAGATCGTGGGATGTCGGCGCAGCCAGCGCACCAGGAACTCCTCGGCGCGGGTGCTGCCCTCGGTCTCGTCGAGCACGTCCACCAGCGCGAACATCAGCCGGATGTCGCCCTGTCGATCCACCGCCGACTCGAGGAAGCTGCGGTAGGCGCCGATGTCGCCGATGGAGCGGTAGCTGGTGGCGATCAGGTCGAGGACTTCGCCGAGATAGGCGGCGTTGGTGGCCTCGACCTGCTTGAAGCGGTCGATGGCCTCGTCGTGGCGGCCATGCAGGGCCAGCAGGCGTCCTGACTGAATGATGGCGCGGACACAGTTCGGGTCGATGGCGCGGGCGCGGGCGGCATGCTCCTCGGCATGGTCGTAGCGGCCCTCGCGGATGGCGGTCTCGGCAATCTCGCAGTGATACTGGGCGATCACCGGCTTGACCGAGTCCACGCCCAGGTCCCCCAGCCGACGGGCGACCACGATGGCGCTCTCCCACTCCTTCTCCTGGTCGTAGATCTGCAGCAGGTGGCGGGTGGCCTGCTCGCTGTGCTCCGACATCTCGGTGAGTTCGCGAAACAGGTCCTCGGCGCGATCGAGCAGGCCCGCCTTGAAATAGTCCTGGCCGAGTTCGAACAGGGCCTGGGTGCGCTGGGGCTCGTCGAGATTGTCGCGGGCAATGAGGTTCTGGTGGATGCGGGTGGCCCGTGCCACCTCGCCGCGACGGCGAAACAGGTTGCCGAGGGCGAGTTGCACCTCCACCGTCTCGGTATCCTCCTCCAGCGCCTTGACCAGCACCTCGATGGCCTTGTCGTGCTGCTCGTTGAGCAGCAGGTTCAGCCCCTGGTAGTAGGCCGTGGGCAATTGGCGCTTGCCGGGGGAGGCAAACTGGCGGCGGGCGAGATGGGCGGCAAGCCAGCCGGAACCGGCCGCCACCGGCAGCAGCAGCAACAGCCAGACCGGGTCCACTCAGCCCTCCCGCGTCGCGATGGACGTGCCGTTGGAAAGTGGCCGCGACGATCGCTGCCGCGCCGCGCGGCGCAGTTGCCGGCGGTAGCCGCCGGCCAGCGAGGCCAGGTAGCCGATCAACACGCCGACGACGAGGCTGCCGAGCAGCAGCACCGTCAGCGGCAGTTCAAGATGGATGCCGAAGTAGTAGTCGATCACCACGCGTTCGGGATTGCGCGCGGCAAAGGTCACACCGAGCACGAAGACGACCAGGAACAACACGGTGTAGATCAGCTTTTTCATACTACTTTTCGCTTGGAACCCCGGTTCAGTGAACTGTCGCGGGATCGCATCAACTGCTTTCGCTGCTCTCCCGCTCGACCGGCACGGTCTGGTTTACCCGCTCGCGCAGGGACCGTCCCGGCTTGAAGTGTGGCACGTACTTTTCCGGCACGGTGACCGCCGCCCCGGTCTTGGGGTTCCTTCCCACCCGGGGCGCACGGTAGCGCAGGGATATGCTGCCGAAGCCGCGAATCTCGATCCGTCGACCGGAAATCAGTGCGCCGCTCATCTTCTCGAGCAGCGTGTTCACCGAGAACTCCACGTCCCTGTGGGCGAGGTGCGTCTGCTCCTCGGCCAGCGCCTCGATGAGCTCTGACTTGGTCACCGTATTCATGGTCGCGGCGTCGCTCCTTCAGTCCGGCAGCACACGGCACATGGGCGCCGGGCCTAGGAGGACTGCTTGGACAGTTCTTCCTTGAGCTTGTCGGCGAGGGTGGAACTTCCCGTGGTGGTGCGCTTGCCGAACTCCTGCATGGCCTGCTCCTGCATCTCGATTTCCAGCGCCTTCACGGACAGGGAAATCTTGCGGTTCTTGCGCTCGATGCTGGTGATCTTGGCCTCCACGTCCTGGCCGTCGGACAACACCTGGCGGGCGTCCTCGACATGGTCGCGGGACAGCTCGGTGGCACGCAGGTAGCCTTCGATGCCGTCGGCCAGCTTGACCACCGCACCCTTGGCGTCGAGCTCGACGACGGTGCCGCGAACCACGTTGCCCTTGCCGTTCTCGCTGACGAAGGCGGCGAACGGATCGTTCAGCGCCTGCTTGATGCCCAGCGAGATGCGCTCGCGCTCCGGGTCCACCGACAGCACCA
>CAYGJZ010000013.1:0-5368 GCA_964350265.1 uncultured Gammaproteobacteria bacterium
ACGTCCAGCATCAGGTAGTGCAGGGCATGCAGGGTGGCGGCGGTGGGCGAAGGCACCCAGGCGGTGGACGCGCCGGCGGCCGGATGACCGATCTTGGCGTCCATCATGGCCGCCATCTCGTCGGGCATGGCCCACATGCCCTTGCCGATCTGTGCCACCTGGCGCATGCCGGCGGCGAGGCCGTTGTCGACGTTGGCATCCTCGTAGGCAGCCAGCCAGGCGGCGCCCTTCATCTCGCCCTTGGGCAGCACCGGACCGGCTTCCATGATGGTGTGGATCTCGTCGCCGGTGCGATCGAGGAAGCCGGTGTTGATGAAGAACACGCGCTCGGCGGCGGCGGCAATGCAGTTGCGCAGGTTCACCGTGGTGCGTCGTTCCTCGTCCATGATGCCCATTTTCAGGGTGTTCGGGGCGAGGCCGAGTGCCGACTCCACGCGGCCGAACAAGTCCACCGCCAGCGCCACTTCCGCCGATCCGTGCATCTTCGGCTTGACGATGTACACCGAGCCGGCACGGCTGTTGCGGTAGCGGCCGCGGCCATCGAGGTCGTGCTTGGCCGCCAGCGCGGTGACCATGGCGTCGAGAATGGTTTCGGCGATGGGCTGGCCGTCCACCTGGACCGCGTCGGTCAACAGGTGCATGCCGACGTTGCGCACCAGCATCAGGCTGCGCCCGGGCAGGGTCATGCTGCCGCCGTCCGGGGTGGTGAAGACCAGGTCCTCGGCCAGCTTGCGCTCCACCTGGCGACCCCCCTTCTCGAAGCGCTCGGCCAGCGTGCCGAGCATCAGCCCGAGCCAGTTGCGATAGCCGGTCAGCTTGTCCTCGCAGTCCACCGAGGCCACCGAGTCTTCCAGGTCCATGATGGTGCTCAGCGCGGATTCCATGCGCACGTCGCGAATTCCGGCACGGTCCCGCCGACCGATGGGATTGTCGTCGCCGAAGACGATTTCCAGGTGCAGGCCGTTGCGGGTGAGCAGGAGCGAGGCGGGTTGCGCGGCGTCGCCGCGGTAGCCGGCCAGCTGGCCGCCGTCGAGCAGGCCCGCGCCCGAGCCGTCGCCGAAGGTCACCGCCAGGCGGCCATTGTCCACCCGGTAGGCGGTGGCATGGTGGTGCGAGCCGTGGTCGAGCGGAAAGTGGCGGTCGAGCAGGTCGCGGACCTTGTTCACCACGTCGTCGCCGCGTACCGGGTTGTAGCCTGCGCCCTTGCCTCGCCCGGCGTCCTCGCCGATCACGTCGGTGCCGTAGAGCGCATCGTACAGGCTGCCCCAGCGGGCGTTGGCCGCGTTCAGCGCGTAGCGGGCATTGTCCACCGGCACCACCAGCTGCGGCCCGGCGACCCTGGCGATCTCGTCGTCGATGCCGCTGGCCCGGACCTGGCAGGACTCTACCGCCGGCTCGAGGTAGCCGATCTCGGCGAGGAATGCCTTGTAGGCGGCGTGGTCATGGGGGCTGCCGCGACGCTCCACGTGCCAGGCATCCAGGCGTGCCTGGATGGCGTCGCGCTGTTCCAGCATCTGCTGGTTGCGCGGGCCGAGGTCGGCGACGATCCCGGCCAGCGCCTGGTAGAACTGTGCCGGCTCGATGCCGCTGCCCGGGGTCAGTTCATCGGTGACGAACGCATCGAATGCCGCCTGCACGGTGACATTGCCATAGTCGACGGAAGCGGGGCCATTGCGGGTCATGAAGGGGTACCGGGTTGGGATCGATGGCCCGGAATTGTAGCCAGTGAATTTCGCCATGCGAAAGCCGGCGATTTCATCTGTCGCAACAGGTTGCCTCGTCGACACTCGCCGCGCTTCTGGATGACCGGTTACAAACAGCTGTTATTTAATGAATAATTGGATTTTCACCTGACCGGGGCAAGACGGGAAAGGCTGTCGCTGGTCGAAATCCGTATTTCGCGATGTGAAAATCCGGGGTGACTAGTCGCTGCTGCCGTTTCGACGCAATCCCACCAGCGTCGCCAGCACCAGGGCCAGCGCGATCACCGACATCGTCCAGGAAATGCCCACCAGGCCCTCGGCCATGGTGATGCCGCCGACCAGTTCCGGGGTGTATCCGCAGGGTTCGTGGATCCGGAACAGCCACGGCAGCCAGTCCTCCAGCGCCAGCCAGTCCGGCAGCCCCGAGCGCATGTCGCAACTGCCGAAGACCCAGCCGCGCTCGGTACCCAGCAACTGCCAGGATCGCTCGGCCAGGAACAGCCAGACGGCGGCGACAAGAACATGACCGGTCAGCCGGGCCAACGGACGGCGTCGCAGCCAGAGCATGGCCACGGACAGCACCACCACGGCGGCGACCAGCATGCGTACGTGGATGCACAGCACGCAGGGCGGGTAGTCGAGCACGTACTGGTAATACAGCGCCACCGCCAGCAGGGCGAGGCCGAGGACGAGGAGAAAGACCCACCAGGTCGGGCCATTGGTCAGTCGGTTCATGGGCATCGGTGGCGCGGTGGAAGAAGAACGGGCGCCGCGGGCGCCCTCAGGCAAACAGGGATTCTACAGGTTTGGGTTCCAGGATCCCGAATCCCTGCACGTAGTCGACACCGATTTCTCGCACGATGTCCAGGGTGCGGTCGTTCTCCACGTACTCGACGATGGTCTGGATGCCGAGCACGTGGCTGATCTCGTTGATCGACTGCACGATGGACCGGCACAGCGGGTCGTCGCCCACGTTCTGCACGAAGGAGCCGTCGATCTTGATGTAGTCCAGCGGCAGCGTGCGCAGGTTGACGAAGTTCGAGGCGCCGCGACCGAAGTCGTCGAGGGCGAACCGGCAGCCGAGCTTCTTCAGTTCGCGAATGAAGGAGATGGCCTTGTCCAGGTCGCGGATGACGGCGGTCTCGGTGACCTCGAAGCATACCGCGCCGGGCGGCAGCTGGTAGCGCTCGAGTTCCTGGCGAATCAGTTTCAGGGTGCGCTCGTCGCCCAGCGCCACCCCGGACAGGTTGATGGAGAAGGCATAGAAGGTGTCCGGCTCGGCGCGCCTGCTGAAGAAATCGTGGATCAGCTGCAGGGCGCTCGGTACCACCCAGCGGTCGATGGCGGGCATGATGTGGTAGCGCTCGGCGGCCAGGATGAAGTCGCCCGGGGTCACGAAGCGACCGTCGTCGTCGAGAATGCGCAGCAGCAGTTCCCAGGCCCTTGGCGCCGAACCGACCGGCTCGCCGGCTGCCACGATGGGCTGGCAGAACAGCGTGAAGCGCCGTTCTTCCAGCGCCTTGTTGATGCTGTGCACCCATTCCATGGCCCGTCGTCGTGCGATCAGCACGTCGTCGTCCTCGGTAAAGACGTGCAGCCGGTTGCGGCCGAGGTCCTTGGCCGCGTAGCAGGCGCTGTCAGCCGCTGACATCAGTTCCGACATGCTTGCCCCGGTGGACGGGATCTGGACCAGGCCGAAGCTGGCCGTGACACTGTAGTCGCCCTTCTCGCAGAGGATGCGAAAGGTCGACAGGCTGTCGCGGATCTGCTCGACGATGCGACTGGCATGCTCGATACCGCAGCCGTGCAGCAGGATGGCGAACTCGTCGCCACCCAGTCGCGCCAGCGAATCGGCATGGCGGATGCGGCCGCGAATGTGGTTGGCAACCTGCACCAGCACCTCGTCGCCGACGGTGTGGCCGCTGGTGTCGTTGATGACCTTGAACTGGTCGAGATCGGCAAAGCACAGGGTGTGCTCGTGATCTTCCATGCTGGCGCTGGAGATGGCCTGCATCAACAGGCTCTCGAACTCGCGGCGGTTGGGCAGCCCGGTGAGCGGGTCGTGGGCGGCAAGGTAGCTGAGTTGCTCGGACAGCACGCGCATGCGTTCCTCGGCGCGCTTGCGGTCGCTGATGTCCCGCTGCACCATGAAGTAGACCGGGTCGGTGCCGACGTCGATGCGGGTGACCTGCACGTCCACCGGGTAGGAGTCGCCGTTCCTGCGTAGTCGCCGCGCCTCGTGGCGCACGTAGCCGTGCTCGCGCAAGGAGGCGAAGTGGCTGGCGTCGATCAGGCGCGAACCCGGTGGAGACAGGTCTCCGAGCGGCATGCCGCACAGTTCGGCGCCGCTGAATCCACTGTTGCGGGCCAGCGCGTCGTTGGCCGTGATCACGCAAAGGTCGGTGGTGGACAGCAGCGCGCATTCGTCCATGGTGTTCTCGAACAGGCCGCGGAAGCGCTGCTCGCTGGTGCCCAGCCTGGCCGTCTGCCGGCGGACCAGGATGCGCTCGCAGTACAGCATCAGGGACGAACGCACGCGCCAGCGCAACTCCACCTCGTTGACCGGCTTGGAGATGTAGTCCACGGCGCCGAGCCGGAAGCTCTTCTCCAGCGCCTCGCTCTGGCGCAGGGCGCCGCCGGTGACCATGATCACCGGGATGTGGGCGAGGTCGGCATCGCTGCCGATGGCGTCGAGCACCTGGTAGCCGTCCATTTCCGGCATCATGATGTCGAGCAGGACCAGGCCGACGTCGTCGCGCTCGGCCAGGGCCTGCATGGCGGCAGCGCCGGACGACACGCTGACCACGAGCTGGTAGCCGTCATCGAGCAGCAACGCTTCCATCAGGTCGAGATTGTCCTGGTTGTCATCCACCACCAGGATGGCGGTGCGCTCGAGGATGTCCTCGTGGTCGGCGGAGAGATCAGGTGGCACGCTGGATGATTCCCAGTATTTTTTCAGACAGTGATTCCTCGCCCTTCTGCACCACGGCGGCGACCCGCGAGGCCAGTTCACGGCGCTCGGACTCGCTCAACTGGCGGGCGGTGAGGATGACCACGGGCAGGCCGTCGAAGCGGCGGTCCGCGCGCAGCACGCGAAGAAAGGACAGGCCGTCCATGACCGGCATCATCAGGTCGAGAATGACCAGGTCGGCCGGCCACTGTTCCAGGATCGCCAACGCCTCGCGGCCATCGCCGGCGGCGCGGATCTCGCCGACGTGGTCGCCGAGCATGGTGGCCAGCAACTCGCGGGCATCGGCTTCGTCGTCGACCACCAGCACCCGCGCGCGGTGGCCGTCGACGTGCTTGTCCAGGCTGCGCGCCACCACCTGCTGCAGGGCCTCGGCGGATACCGGCTTGGTGATGGCGTCCACCGCGCCGAGCACCGCCGCCTTGCGGGTCTCGGCCACGATGCTGATCACCACCACCGGGATGTCGGCCAGTGCCTCCTCCTGCTTCAGCCTGGCCAGCACTTCCCAGCCGGACAGGCCGGGCATCATCAGGTCCAGGGTGATCAGGTCGGGATGGTGCAAGCGGGCCATCTCGATGGCCTGTTCGCCGTCGGCGGCGCGCATGGTCTCGATGCCGGCATCGGTGAGATAGCTGGACAGCAGGTCGCGGGCATCGGGATCGTCGTCGACGACCAGCACGCGACGCCCTCCGGTCGG
>CAYGJZ010000013.1:5468-38963 GCA_964350265.1 uncultured Gammaproteobacteria bacterium
GCTGGTCGGCATGCGGCCCGGCCAATGGCAGGGCGATGGTGAAGGTGCTGCCCGCACCGGGCGTGCTGCGCACCGTCAGCCGACCTGCCATGCGCTCGACGAAGGCGCGGGAGATGGCCAGGCCGAGGCCGGTGCCGCCGTAGCGCCGGGTGGTCCCCGAGTCGACCTGGCGAAAGGCTTCGAAGATGTGGTCGAGCTTGTCCTCCTCGATGCCGATACCGGTGTCGGAGACCTCGAACAGCATGCGCGAACCGTCGTCGGGATCAAGTCGGGCGGCGACGGTCACTTCGCCCCGCTCGGTGAACTTGATGGCATTGCCGACCAGGTTGATCAGCACCTGCTTGAGCTTGTGGGCGTCTGCCTTCAGTCCGGGCAGGTCGTCCTCGATCCGGGTCGACAGTGCCAGGCCACGGGATTCTGCCTGCACCTGCATCATGTCGACCAGCTCGGAAACCAGCGCAGCGGCGCTGGTGGTGTCGATCTCCAGCTCCATGCGCCCGGACTCGATCTTCGACAGGTCGAGAATGTCGTTGATCAGGCCGAGCAGGTGCTTGCCGTTGCGGTGAATCTTCTCCGCGTAGCCGAGCTCGCGCTCCCCGAGCACGCCATCGCGGTTCTTCTCCAGGATGCCGGAGAAGCCGATGATGGAGTTCAGCGGCGTGCGCAGCTCGTGGCTCATGTTGGCGACGAACTCGCTGCGCATGCGGTCCGCCTCCACCAGTTCCAGGTTGACCTGCTCCAGCCGTACCGACTGTTCCTGCACGGTCTTGTAGCTGATGGCGTTGTTCAGCGCGTTGGCAAAGGCATCGACGTGTCGCCGGAGGGTGGTCTCGATGTCGTCGCGCAGGGGATGCACGCTGGCCACCAGCACCACGCCAAGCGGTCGCTGCTGGAAGGTGACGGGCATGGCGAGGACGCCGCCGAGGGCAACGCGACCGAGGCCGATGTCTGCCTTCGGGAACTGCTCCACCTCGACATTGGCCAGCCGGTGCACCCGGCCACTGCGCAGTACCCGCCTGGCCAGGCCTTCCTCCGCTGCCCCCGCCAGCGCGTGGGTCAGGTTCGCGTCGAGTCCTGCCTGCGCCACCGGCGCCAGCCGGCCACGTTCGGCGTCGTCGACGTAGACCAGCACGAACTCCACCTCGCAGACCTGTTCCACGGTGCGCACCAGGCGCTCGGCGAGGGCGTTGATGTCCACTGCGTTCAGGCCGGCGAGGTAGTCGCCGAACAATTCCTGGATGCGGTACTGGGCGGCCAGCTCGCGGTTGCCGGCCTGCAGTTGCGCGCGGCTGGATTGAAGGTCCGCGTGCTGGCGCGCGAGATCGCCGATGGCTGCCTGGATCTCGTCGCCCATGCGGTTCAGGGTACGACCGAGCAGGCCGATGGCGTCGCCGGACTGGTCGTCGCTGCGGGCGCCGTAGTCGCCGTCGCCGATGGCGCGGGCGACGCCGGCCAGGCGCATCAGGCGGCGGTTCATGCGCCGGAACAGTACCGCGCCGGTAGCCAGGCCGATCACCGCCAGGCCGAGACCGGCCCACTGGCCAACCCGTGCGTCGGCAAACGGCAGCCCGGGTGCGAAGTAGCCGAAGGCAATGACCGCGACGATGGCGGGCACGGCCCACCACATCCACCGCCTGCGCCCTGCCATCGTTGTCACGGGTCCGGTGCGAGCAGTTGTTCGACCACGCCGAGCAGCCGGTCGGCGTCCAGCGGCTTGCTCAGGTAGTCATCGAAGCCCACCGCCAGCAGACGGTTGCGATCGTCCTTCATGGCATGGGCGGTGAGGGCGACCGCCGGGATCTTCGCATAGCGTGCATCCGCGCGCAGCCGGCGGAGCAGTTCGCTGCCGTCCATGCCGGGCAGGGAGATGTCGAGCAGGAACAGGCCGGGATAGGAACCGGCGTCGCGGGCATCCAGCCAGGCCAGCGCTTCCGCGGCGGAGCGCACCACCTCGACCTGGTAGCGGAAATCCAGCAGCGCGCAGACCAGGTCGGCGTTGTCGGGATTGTCCTCGGTGAGCAGAATGCGTTCCATCAGGGGCAGGCTCAGCGCAAGGTTCTGGGTTCGCGGGATTCGTTGTCTTCGTGGTTTCCCGTCTTCGCGACGGTGGGTCGCGGGGCGGGCGGGACAGTCGCGAACGGATGGAAGCCGGGCGACTCCCTGTCGGTCATGGCTGCCGACGTCGCTATGTCCCGCACTATAGCGGCAGCGGCCCATGCGCGCAACGCATGGGCCGCCAGGGCCGGAACGGCCGGTGGGATGAGAGCAGCCGGGTTACAGCGCCCGGTAGACCGTGTCCACGGCCTCGGCGGTGGCCTTGACGATGACATCGGCCTCCTCGGCGGCAAGGCACAGCGGTGGTGCAAAGCCGAGAATGTCACCCTGTGGCATGGCACGACCGATGACGCCGTTGTCGAGCAGCGCCGCGGCCACTTTCGGACCGACCTTGCGTGCCGGATCGAACAGCTTGCGTGTCGACTTGTCCTCGACGAACTCCACCGCTGCCAGCAGTCCCTCGCCGCGGACCTCGCCGACCATCGGGTGGTCGCCGAGGGCGGCGTGCAGCGAGCGGTTGAAGTGCGCGCCGATGTCGCGCGCATTGTCCACCAGCGACAGCTTGTCGATGACCTGCAGGTTGGCGACGCCGGCGGCGGCGCACAGCGGGTGGGCCGAGTAGGTCCAGCCGTGGCCGATGGGGCCAAGCTGGTCGGAACCGCGCTCGAGCACGTCCCAGACACGGTCGTGGACGATGACGCCGGACAACGGCGCATAGGCACTGGTCAGTCCCTTGGCCACGGTGACCAGGTCCGGCTGCATGCCGTAGTGGGCGGAGCCGAACATCGAGCCGAGGCGGCCGAAGCCGGTGACCACCTCGTCGGCGATGAGCAGCACGTCGTACTCGGCGAGGACCTCGCCGATGGCCTGCCAGTAGCCCTTCGGCGGGGGCACGATGCCACCGGTGCCGAGCACCGGCTCGCCGATGAACGCGGCCACCGTGTCCGGGCCCTCGCGCTCGATCAGGGCACGCAGGTTGTCGGCCAGTTGGCGGGAGAAGGCTTCCTCGTCCTGGGCCTCGTCCTCGCGACGGTAGTAGTACGGCGCGTCGGTGTGCAGGATCGGCGCGCGCGGCAGGTCGAAGGCCTTGTGGAACAGGTCCAGCCCGGTGAGGCTGCCGCTCATGATGCCGGAGCCGTGGTAGCCACGCCAGCGCGAGATGATTTTCTTCTTCTTCTCGCGGCCAAGGATGTTGTTGTAGTACCAGACCAGCTTCAGGTTGGTCTCGTTGGCGTCGGAGCCGGAGAGGCCGAAATAGGTATGGTTGAGACCGTCCGGGGCACGCTCGGCGATCATCTTCGCCAGCGTGATGGAAACTTCCGAGCCATGCCCGACGTAGGCATGGTAGTAGGGCAGGGTGCGCGCCTGCTCGGCAATCGCCTCGGCGACCTCGCTGCGACCGTAGCCGACGTTGACACAGTACAGCCCGGCGAAGGCGTCCAGGCTGCGACCACCGGCCTCGTCCTCGATGTACACGCCGCTGCCGCCGGTGATGATGCGGTTGGGGGTTTCACCGCGCGCGTGCTGTGCCATGTGGGTGGAGGGATGGAAGAAATGGGCGCGATCCCATTCGTGCAGGGCGTTTCGGTCGGTCATGTCGTTTTCTGGTCGGTTGCAGGTGAAGGTGTCAGGCGCGTTGCGCGGCTGCGGGCGCCCGACACCATGGGCTGGGCGCCCGCGACTGTCAAGCGCCGTGCAGGCAGGTGTACTTCAGCTCGGTGAAGGCCTCCATGCCATGCCGCGAACCCTCGCGCCCGAGACCGGACTGCTTGACTCCGCCGAAGGGAATCGGTGCGCCGGTGATCTTGGCCCGGTTGACGGCCACCATGCCGTAGGAGAGGGCCCGGGACAGCCGGCTGATGCGCGGGTAGTCACTGGTGAAGAGGTAGGCGGCGAGGCCGTACTCGGAATCGTTGGCGCGGGCGACGGCCTCCTCCTCGTGGTCGAAGGGAGCGAAGGCGGCCACCGGGCCGAAGGTTTCCTCGCGCATGATCAAGGCATCATCGGGCACGTCGGCCAGCACCGTGGGCGCGAAGAAGGCGCTGCCCGGGGCCAGGCGCTGGCCGCCGCAGACCAGGCGCGCGCCGCGGGCGATGGCGTCGGCCACGTGGGACTCGCACTTTTGCACCGCACCTTCGTGCATCAGCGGGCCGATGTCGGCCTCTTCGTTCATGCCCTGGTCGACCACCAGTGCGCGGGTCTTCTCGGCGAAGGCGTCGACGAAGCGCGGGTACACGGCGCGCTCGATCAACAGCCGGTTGGCGGCCAGGCAGTCCTGCCCGGAGGTGGCGAACTTGGCCGCCACCGCCTGTTCCACCGCCCGCGGCAGGTCGGCATCGGCGAACACCAGCAGCGGCGCGTGGCCGCCGAGTTCGAGGATCATGTTCTTCACCGTCGGTGCGCAGTCGGCGATCAACTTGCGGCCGATCTCGGTAGAGCCGGTGAAGGAGAGGGCGCGCACGCGGTGGTCGCTGCACAGTGCGCCGACGATGTCGCGGGCATTGCCGATCACAAGGTTGAACACGCCGGGGGCGAAGCCGGCACGGTGGGCAAGCACGGCCAGGGCCTGGGCGGACAGCGGCGTATGGCTGGACGGATGCGCCACCACGGTGCAGCCGGCGGCCAGCGCCGCCGCCGCCTTGCGGGTGAGCATGGCGGAGGGAAAGTTCCACGGCGTTACCAGCGCCGCCACCCCCACCGGCTCGCGGGTCAGCCGCAGGTCGGCGTCGGCGAACACCCCGCTGACCGACTCCACGTCCAGGCGCCGTGCGGCGGCGGCATAGTAGTCGACGAAGGAGGCCGCGTAGTCGATCTCGCCACGGGCCTCGCGGATGGGCTTGCCCTGTTCCAGCGTCATCAGCCGGGCAAGATCCTCGCGGTGTTCAAGAATCAGCCGGTGCCAGCGGCCGAGCCACTCGGCGCGGCTGGCGGCGGTGCTGGCGGCATAGCCCGGAAAGGCCGCCGCGGCGGCATCCACGGCACGCCGGGCACCGTCGGCATCGGTGGTTTCCAGGGTACACAGCAGCGAGCCGTCCGCCGGGTTGGTGACCGCCAGGCTGCCGTGGCCGGGGGTGCCGTGCCAGGCGCCGTGGACGTAGCTGCCGGCCTGCAGCAGGCCAGGGTCGTCGAGCCAGCGGGTGAACGGGAACGGCGTGTCGAATTCATTGCGCTTGGGCATTGCCATGACGGGTTCTCGGCCAGCGGTTGGGTCGGTGGATGGGCGCATCGCGCGGCGATTCGCCGGCGAAACCACTACCGTCGATGGTACGTCGAAGGACCCGGAAAGCGGGGCTGTATTGGTGGGCGTCGGCCAGCGGGTTTTTCTTTTTTTCGCCGCCGCCGGCAAATTTTCGTCCGCCCTGGCGCGGCCCCGGTGGCGGCGCCAGGCTAGGCCGGCTCGTCGTTCGCCGTCAGCGCGTACAGGGGCAGCCCGGGCAGGTGCTTGATCGGCTTGGTGACGATGTAGGTGAAGTAGCGCTCGACCCCGAGGTCGGCATCGAGCAGCGCGTCCACCAGGCGCTGGTAGTCGTCGATCTGCTTGACGATGATCTTCAGCAGGTAGTCGATGCCGCCGCCCAGCGACCAGCACTCGCGGATCTCGTCGATGCGCAGCACCGCGGACTCGAACACGTGGAAGTCCTTCTTGCGATGGCTGGCGAGACCGATCTCGGTAAACACGGTGACCACCGGGCCGAGTGCACGCGGACTGATCACGGCCTGGTAGCCCTCGATGATGCCGGCCTCCTCCAGGCGACGGAGTCGGGTCCAGCACGGCGTCGGCGAGAGATTGACCTGCTCGGCCAGGGCGACCTTGGTGATGCGCCCGTGTTGTTGCAGTATGGAGAGAATCTGCAGGTCGGTCCGGTCGAGTTTCATCAATGGCGGTTTCCCGTTTCCGGCGTGGAATGCCCTGCGCGGCCATGCTCGCGCGGGGAAGAACCTGACCGGCACCATCTTGGTCGAGGCGGCTTCAAGGCGCAGTTATACCGCGAAACGGCCAGCAGTTCGAACGGTGCGTACGCCCGTTGACCACGGGCGGGACCGGCAACGGCGCCGGCGGGTGGTGTACATGGCTGCGCATGCGCTATACGATCATCGTCGTTTGCCGTCGCCGGGGGCGACACGGCCGAGCATCGAGGGATCGCGCGATGAACGAGAAAACCTACCGCGTAGAACACGACAGCCTGGGCGAGGTGGCGGTACCCGCCGACGCCCTGTACGCCGCGCAGACACAGCGCGCGATGGACAATTTCCCGGTCAGCGGCTGGACCCTGCCGCCGGCCTTCATCCAGGCGGTGGCGCGGATCAAGCAGGCCGCGGCGCGCGCCAACCGGGAACTCGGGCAGCTCGACGCCGCCCGTGCCGAGGCCATCGACGCCGCCTGCGCCAGCATCATCGGTGGAGCCCACGCCGATGCCTTCCCGGTGGACGTCTTCCAGACCGGTTCGGGCACCAGCACCAACATGAACGTCAACGAGGTGGTGGCCACCCTGGCCTCCCGCGCCGCCGGCATCGACGTGCATCCCAACGACCACGTCAACCGGGGCCAGAGCAGCAACGACGTGATCCCGGCCGCCATCGGCGTGTCGGCGGTGGTGGCCATCCACGGCAACCTGCTGCCGGCCCTGCACGGCCTGGTCTCGCGCATCGACGCGCGGGCGGCGGAACTGGCCGACGTGGTCAAGACCGGTCGTACCCACCTGATGGATGCCATGCCGCTGCGACTGGACCAGGAATTCGGCGCATGGTCCAGCCAGGTGAAGGCCGGCATCGCGCGCATCGAGTCCTCGCTGCCGGCCCTGTGCGCGCTGGCCATCGGCGGTACCGCGGTGGGCAGCGGCATCAACACGCACCCGGACTTCGCCGCCCGCGTGGCCGGGATCCTGGCGGCGGAGACCGGGTTGCCGTTTCGCGAGAGCGATGACCACTTCCGCGATCTTGCCTGCCAGGACGCCGCGGTGGAGATGAGCGGGCAGCTCAACACGCTGGCCGCTTCGTTGATGAAGATCGCCAACGACCTGCGCTGGATGAACAGCGGTCCGCTGGCCGGCCTGTCGGAGATCGCGTTGCCGGCGCTGCAGCCGGGCAGCAGCATCATGCCGGGCAAGGTCAACCCGGTGATCGCCGAGTCGGTGGCCATGGCCTGCGCCAAGGTCATCGGCCAGCACACCACCGTGACCCTGGCCGGGTCGTCGGGCAACTTCCAGCTCAACGTCATGCTGCCGCTGATCGCCCATGACCTGCTGGCCAGCATCCAGCTCCTCGCCGGCGCCTCGGCGATTCTCGCCGACAAGGCCATTGCCGGCCTCGTCGTGCACCGCGAGCTGCTGGCGGCGCGGCTGTCGCGCAACCCGGTGCTGGTCACCGCGCTGAATGCCCGCATCGGCTACGAGGCCGGTGCCGCCATCGCCAAGCGCGCCTTCGCCGAGGGCCGGCCACTGATCGAGGTGGCGCTGGAGATGACCGACCTCACGCGCGAGGAGCTGGAACGGGCGCTGGATCCGGCCCGCCTGGCCGCAGGCGGCCTGGTCGACGACTGAGTCGTCAGTCCGGTTTTGGCGGCCGCGCCACCAGCGCCGCGTGGCAGGCCAGGGTGGCCAGTCCGGTGAGGGCGATGGCGGTGGCCATGGCATAGGCGGTGCCGTCGTGGAACAGCCCCACCAGCACCCCGACCACGGCTGCCAGCGACATCTGGATGAAGCCGAACAATGCCGAGGCGGCGCCGGCCATGCGCGGGAAGGGCGCCAGCGCCCCGGCCATGGACTGCGGCATGACGATGCCCACGCCCACCATGTACAGCATCATCGGCCCGATCACCGCCGCCACCGTTTCCTGCCCGCCCGCGGCGGCCAGCCAGAGCACGACCCCGGCCAGCGCCGAGGCCAGGGCGCCGAAGCGCAGCAACTGCGCCGGCCGGTAGCGCGCGCTGAGGCGACCGCCGATCACCGTGCCGGTCATGTAGCCGGCCACCACCAGGGTGAAGTACAGGCCGAAGTGCTGCTCGGCCACGCCGAGGTGATCGATGAGGACGAAGCTGGCGCCGGAGAGGAAGGCGAACACCCCGGCGAAGACGGCGCTGCAGCACAGCACGTAGCCCATGTAGTCGCGGTGTCGCAGCAGCACCAGGAAGTTGCCGAGCATGGTCAGCGGACGGATGGCGCCCGGATCGGTTCTCTCCAGGGACTCGGGCACCAGCGTGACGACCACCGCACAGGCGGCGATGCCGAACAGGCCAAGAAAGACGAACACCGAGGGCCAGCCGAAGGCAACCACCAGGTAGCCGCCGATCACCGGCGCCACCGCCGGCGCCAGCGCCATCACCGTGGCAATGTTGGACAGCACCCGCGCCGCCCCTTCGCGGCCATGGATGTCGCGTACCATGGCCCGCCCGAGCACCGGCCCGGCACAGGCGCCCACCGACTGCACGAAACGCCAGGCGACGAGTTCCGCGACGCTGTCGGCGGTGGCGCAGCCGAAGGTGGCCACGGTGAAGACGAAGAACGAGCCGATCAGCACGGGCTTGCGACCGTAGCGGTCCGACAGCGCGCCGTAGAACAACTGGGAAACGGCAAAGCCGACCAGGAATACGCTCAAGGTGAGCTGGATGTCGTCGATACCGCCACCGAGGCTCTTCGCCATGGCCGGCATGGCCGGCAGGTACATGTCGGTGGACAGTGGACCCAGCGCCACCATCGCGGCGATGATGACGGTGAGCAGCGGGGCGTCGCGCTTCAGCATCGGCGGCTTCGGCGCGGTGAACCGCGCGTGGCCGGGATCACGCCGGGTTCTCGCCGGTGGTGTGCTCGTCGGTGGTGAGTGAAACGGTCTTGTCCCGCCCGCCGTGCTTGGCCTCGTAGAGTGCCTCGTCGGCGCGGGCGATGAGATGTTCCAGTCCTTCTCCCTCCTGGTACCCGGCAATGCCGATGCTGACCGTGCACGGCGCCGCCGTGCCGCCGGCCTCGGCAATGACCCGGGGCGCATCCTCGGCGATGCGCATGCGCAGGCGCTCGGCCAGCGGCCAGGCGGCCACCGTGTCCATGCCGGGCAGCAGCACCACGAACTCGTCGCCGCCGTAGCGGGCGAAGATGTCGGTCTGCCGCAGTTGCCCGCGCAGGTGCTCGCCGACCAGCGACAGCAGGCGATCCCCGGCGGCATGCCCCATGGTGTCGTTGACCCGCTTGAAGTTGTCCACGTCGAGCAGCACCAGGCTGGCCGGCTGTCCCGCGCGGCGGCTGGCGGCCAGTGCCCGCGAGGCATCGACGAAGAATTCGCGGCGGTTGCGCACGCCGGTGAGGTGGTCGATGCTGGCCACCTCGCGCAGCAGGCTCTCGCGCTCGCGGTGGGAGCGGATCTCCAGGTAGAAGACCCAGAAGATCAATGCCGTCATCGCCACCCCGAGGCTGATGATGTAGGGCCGCAACGTGCGCCGCATGTTGTTGGCCGGCGTCTGGTCGTCCCAGGACAGGGTGAGCAGCGCTTGCCCGTCGAAGTTGCCAAGATCCAGCCGCAGCGAAGGCAGCACGGCGTCGCGGTCGTTGGTGATGCCAAGACCGGGGATGCGGTACAGCTCGCCGATATCGTTGATGCGCGTGGCGTCGATCCGGCGGGCGAAGGCGATCACCGAGCCATCCGGTTCGCGCGGCGCGTACTCCTCGGAGATGAAGGTGTCCAGCGCCAGCAGGTAGACTGCCCCGCCGACCTCGAGGTACTGCAGTTGCGGTGTCGGCTCGCTCATGTCGGTGCGGGACAGGGCGATGGCGCGGCGGGTCCGCTTTAGGAACTCGTCGATGGCGCCCGGGTGCACCTGGTCGCCGTCGAGGAAGGCGATGACCGGACGGTCGTCGCTGTCGATGACGAAGGCAAGGTCGACCTCGGCGTCGACGAACAGGTAGTTGCCGATGTTGTCGTCCGCCCAGACCAGGTCGAGTTCGTCCACGAGCTGTTCCCAGGCGATGTTCCAGAACGAGTACTCCACCAGCAGGTCGGCCAGGCGCTGGCGTTCCACCGCCATCGCCACCTCCACCCGTTCCTTCATGTGCCCGCGGGCGACTTCGTCCACCGCGGTGGTGCCGAAGCGGATCAGGCTGATCAGCGTGGCCACGCCGAGGGCCACCACCAGCGACAGCGGCAGGAAGACGCTGAAGCGACTGAGTCGGTCGATCACGCCCATGTCGATGCCCGCTCCGGGGTCACGCGGTCGCCGTCGGCGGCCGCGACGTGGCGAGCTGGCGCACCACGTAGTGGAGGATGCCGCCGTGGGCGTAGTAGTCCCATTCCTTGGGCGTGTCGATGCGGATGGTGGCGGTGAGCCGGGTCTCGTTGCCGTCATCGGCAACGGCGGTGACCTCGACCTCGCGGTCGCCACTTGCAAATTCGCCGACATGGTAGGTCTCGGCGCCGGTGAGCCCCAGGGAGGCGGCATCCTGGCCGTTCGGAAACTGCAGCGGCAGGATGCCCATGCCGACCAGGTTGGAGCGGTGGATGCGCTCGTAGCTGGCGGCGATCACCGCGCGCACGCCGAGCAGCATCGGCCCCTTGGCGGCCCAGTCGCGGGACGAGCCGCTGCCGTACTCGTTGCCGGCCAGCACCAGCAGCGGCACCTCCTCCTCGGCATAGCGCATGGCGGCGTCGAAAATGGTCATCGCCTCGCCGGAGGGCAGGTGGCGGGTATGGCCGCCCTCGGTGCCCGGTGCCAGCCGGTTGCGCAGGCGGATGTTGGCGAAGGTGCCGCGCATCATCACTTCGTGGTTGCCGCGCCGCGAGCCGTAGGAGTTGAAGTCCTTGCGTTCCACGCCGTGCCCGGCCAGGTACTGCCCGGCCGGGGAGTCGGCCATGATCGCCCCCGCCGGCGAGATGTGGTCGGTGGTCACGCTGTCGCCGAGCAGGCACAGCACGCGGGCGCCACGGATGCCGGAAAGGCCCGGTGGGTCGGCGGTCATGCCGGCGAAGTAGGGCGGGTTGCGGATGTAGGTGGAGGCCTCGTCCCACTGGTAGCGCTCGCTGTCGGGCACCGGCATCGCCTGCCAGCGTTCATCGCCGCGGTAGATGTCGGCATAGCTCTTCGCGAACATGTCCGCGTCGACGCAGGCGGCGATGGTCTCGGCGATGTCCTGCTGTGCCGGCCACAGGTCCTTGAGATACACCGGCCGGCCGTCGGCATCGCTGGCCAGCGGCTCGCTGGCCAGGTCGATGTCCATGCGCCCGGCAATGGCATAGGCCACCACCAGCGGCGGCGAGGCGAGGAAGTTCATGCGCACTTCCGGGTGAATGCGGCCTTCGAAGTTGCGATTGCCCGACAGGATCGAGCACACCGACAGGTCGCCGTCGTGGATCGCCTTGCTGACCGGTGCCGACAACGGCCCGGAGTTGCCGATACAGGTGGTGCAGCCATAGCCGACCAGGTAGAAGCCCAGCGCCTCGAGGTCGTCGACCAGCCCGGCCCGCTGCAGGTACTCGGTGACCACCCGGGAACCCGGTGCCAGCGACGTCTTCACCCACGGCTTGACGCCGACGCCACGCGCGGCGGCGTTCTTCGCCACCAGCGCCGCCGCCACCATCACCGCCGGGTTGGAGGTGTTGGTGCAGGAGGTGATGGCGGCGATCACCACCGCGCCGTCGGCGAGATCGTAGGCATCTTCGCCGCTGCCCACGGTCACGCGACCGGCAGGGCGGTTGGCCTCGGCGGCCACCGCGGTGGCGCCACCCTCGCCGGCGAAGCGGGCGGCTTCCTCGTTCGGCACCCTGCGTTCGTCCCGCTCGGCGGCGAGGTCGCGCAGCGCGGCGGTGACGGTCTCGCGGGCTTCGGACAGGGCGATGCGGTCCTGCGGGCGGCGTGGTCCGGCCAGGCTCGGCTCCACGCTGGCCAGGTCCAGCTCGATGACCTCGCTGTAGTCGGCCTCGGCATCGCCGTCCTCGCGGAACATGCCCTGGCGGCGGGCATAGTCTTCCACCCGCTGGATGGCGTCGGCATCACGCCCGGTCAGGGCCAGGTAGCGCAGGGTCTCGTTGTCCACCGGGAAGATGGCGCAGGTGGCGCCGAACTCCGGTGACATGTTGGCGATGGTGGCGCGATCGGCCAGCGGCAGCTGCGACAGGCCGTCGCCGAAGAACTCGACGAACTTGCCGACCACGCCATGGCCGCGCAGGATCTCGGTCACCGTCAGCACCAGGTCGGTGGCGGTGGCGCCCTCGGGCAGGCGGCCCACGAGCCGGAAGCCGACCACCTTGGGGATCAGCATGGTGACCGGCTGGCCGAGCATGGCCGCCTCGGCCTCGATGCCGCCGACGCCCCAGCCGAGCACGCCGAGACCGTTGACCATGGTGGTGTGCGAGTCGGTGCCGACCAGGGTGTCCGGGTAGGCAAGCCCGTCGTCGTCGAACACTACCCTGGCCAGGTGCTCGATGTTGACCTGGTGGACGATGCCGGTGTCCGGCGGCACCACCTTGAAGTTGTCGAATGCCTGCTGTCCCCAGCGCAGGAAGGCATAGCGCTCGCGGTTGCGCTCGAACTCGATCTTCGAATTGCGGCTGCGTGCATCGGCGCTGCCGTAGACGTCCACCTGCACCGAGTGGTCGATGACCAGTTCCGCGGGTGCCAGCGGGTTGACCCGGGCGGCGTCGCCGCCGAGGACACCCACCGCGTCGCGCATGGCGGCCAGGTCGACCACCGCCGGCACGCCGGTGAAGTCCTGCAGGATGACCCGTGCCGGGGTAAAGGCGATCTCGGTATCCGGCGTGGCATCGCCGCGCCAGTCGACCAGGGCGCGGATGTCGTCGGCGGTGACGTTCTCGCCGTCTTCGTTGCGCAGCAGGTTCTCCAGCAGCACCTTCAGGCTGTAGGGCAGTCGCGCGATGCGCCCGGCGTCGCCGGCGCGGTCCAGCGCGTAGATGGTACGGCGCTGCGCGCCGATGTTCAGCGTGGTGCGGGCATTGAAGGAATTCGCCATGATGCATTCACTCCCGGTTGCATGTCGTTGCACGCGGTCCGGCTGACGCGGCCGCCGTTCCCTTGCCGCGGCGGTGTGCCCGCCGGTTCGCGTGGTGAGATACACCATACCACCGGCCGGGCGCGGTGCAACACCACGCGCCTTGGACTAGAGGGCGAGTTCCATGCGCAGCGGGCAGTGATCCGAGCCCATCTGTTCGCCGAGGTAGTCGATGCCGTCGACCTTGCGCAGGGTCTTGTCGCAGGCCAGGAAGTAGTCGATGCGCCAGCCGACGTTGCGGTCGCGGGCGCGGGTGACCATGTCCCAGTAGGAGTAGACCTCGGTGACTCCGGGATTGCGTTGCCGCCACAGGTCGAGCCAGCCGTCGTCGGCGAGCCGGTCCATCCAGGCGCGCTCGTCGGGATGAAAGCCGATCTTGCCGTCGTTCTCCTTCGGCCGGGCAATGTCGATCTCGGTGTGGGCGACGTTCATGTCGCCGCCCACGATTACCCGTCGACCGGCTTCGCGCAGGGCGTTCATGTGGTCATGGACGCGGTCGTAGAAAACGAGCTTCTCGCGCCAGGCCTGCTCGCTCTTGCCGCCGTTGGGAAAGTAGATGGACATCAGGTCGACGTGCTGGCGGGCGTGGCGGAAGGACAGCCAGGCCACGCGACCCTCGTCGGCATTGGGCATGTGCGGCACGTCGACGTGGAACTCGACGTCCTTCAGCGTATCGTGCAGCGCTCGACGCACCCACAGGCCGGTGCCGGCATAGCCCTTCTTCTCGGCGCTGTGATAGTACTGGGCATAGTCCGGGTTCTCGGACAGGTACTTGCTGAACTGCTCCCGCGTACCCTTGATTTCCTGCAGCAGCAGGAAGTCGGGCTGCTCGCCGTCGACCAGTTTCTGCAGTTCGCCCTTGCGTTCCACGGCACGGATGCCGTTCACGTTCCAGGTGATCAGTTTCATCGCTTGGACAATCCCCGCGCCGGCGGGCGGCGCGGCAGTGGTTCAGCAGTCGCCGAGGCGCTTGGCAGTCCAGTTCATGTCCATCGACATGGTGACCTGGCCCATGGACATGTTCATGACCATCTCGCCGCTGCCGGTCTGGCCGTCGGTCTGGAAGCGGCCGCGGATCTCGCCGGCGGCGCCGCCTTCCATGTTGCAGGTCATGTTGAAGGTGAGGGTGTCTCCGGAGAGGTTCTCGTCCACCAGGTTGCAGCCCTGGGCGCCCTGCATCATCTCGCGCGGGTCGAAGGACTTCTCCTTCATGCACTCGGTGGTGGTCTCGGTGACCGGGGTACCGGTCATCGGGTTGGTGCGGGTCATGGTGGTTTCCCACAGCCCCGGATTCAGTTCCAGCGAGGCGGCGGCGGCGGTCAGCGGCTGGGCCAGCAGCGGCGCAATGGCAAGGGTCAACGCGGCGATGGTGGATCGACGAATCGGCATGTCAGGCTCCGGGAATCTTCGGTGGTGACGTACGGGCCGGCGGGGGCTGGCCGGGGACAACAACAGCCGATCATGGTACCACGATTCGCGCCACCGTCCGTCGGCGCGCCCGTCTCAGCCGCGGGACAGGCGGCGCGGCGACAGTGCCGCCACCGGCTCGGCGGGCAGCGACGGTTCCTCGCCGAGCAGCAGGTCGGCGGCCAGTGCAGACAGCGCCGGCGCGGTCTGGATGCCGTAGCCGCCCTGGCCGGCCAGCCAGAAGAAGCCCGGCTCGTTTGGGTCGAAGCCGGCCACCGGCACCCGGTCGGGGGCGAAGGTGCGCAGCCCCGCCCAGGTGTGCTCCACCCGCTTGACCGGCACCGTCACCGCCGACTCGTAGCGGAACAGGCCCTCGGCCAGCACCATGTCGTCGGCGAAGGCGTCGTGGGGCGGCACCGGGTCTTCCTCGGCGGGCGAGACCATCAGCTTGCCGCCCAGCGGCTTGGCATACCAGTGCTCGTTGACCGAGCCGAACAGCGGCCAGGCGGAGACATCGTGCCCGGCCGGCGCCGGCAGCAGCGCGGCGCTGCGGCGGTGGGGCGAAAGGCCAAGGGGGGCGATGCCGGCAAGACTGGCCAGCTCGTCGCACCAGGCGCCGGCGGCGTTGACCAGGATCGATGCGTGGTGCACGTCATCGCCGCAATGCACCTGCCAGCGACCGCCCCTGCGCCGGATCGCGGTGACCCGCTGCGCGGTGTGCAGGCATGCGCCACTGGCGCGGGCATGCCGAGACCAGGCCTGCAGCAGGCGGTCGGCATCGATGTCGCGCCCGCCGGCGTCCAGGCAGGCGCGGTGCACCTGCCCCCGGTCGAGGATCGGCACCCGCGCCAGCGCCTCGTCGACGCTGATCTCGACCAGGCCCGGCGCCGCTGCCAGCACCGCGCTCATGTCCGCGTCCTCGTCGGCACGGGCAACCATCAGCTCGCCGCGGGGGCTCAGCAGGCTGTCGCAGCAAAGCGCGGCCGGCGGCTCGACGAAATAGGCCTCGCTGGCCGCGGACAGGGTGCGCACGGTGGCGGGACCGTAGGCCGGCAGGAAGATCGCCGCCGAGCGGGCGCTGGCATGGTAGCCAAGGCGGTCTTCGGCCTCGAGCACGGTGACCGTGGCCCGCTTGCCGATCATCGCCGCGCAGCCGATGCCGGCGATGCCGCCGCCGATCACCAGGATGTCGCTGCCGCCGGCCATGTTCAGCGACGACCGCGAACCCGCCCGGGCTCAGCGATCCAGCGGGCGGGCACGGGAGGCCTGGTTGAAGGCGTCGAGGAAGGCGGCCAGGTTGTCGCCGAGGGCGTCGCACAGGTAGCCACCCTCCTGCACCATCAGCGTCGGCAGGTGCACCGAGGCGCAGGCCGCGCCGATGCGGCCGAAGCCGGCGGTGGTGACGGCCAGGCCGGCGAAGGGATCGCCTTCGTAGGCATCCAGGCCAAGGGCGACGATGAGCACGTCCGGCGCGAAGTCGACCACCCGGGCGAGGCCGTCGTCGAGGGCGCGCAGGAAGTCGTCGTCGCCGCTGCCCCGGGCCAGCGGCAGGTTCAGGTTGCAGCCGGTGCCGTCACCCTCGCCACGCTCGTGGGCATGTCCCCAGAAGAACGGGTAGTAGCGGACCGGGTCGGCATGCACCGACACGGTGAGCACGTCGCCGCGGCGGTAGAAGATCGACTGGGTGCCGTTGCCGTGGTGCAGGTCGACGTCGACGATGGCCGGCCGCAGGCCGCGGGCGCTGAACCACTGGGCGGCGATGGCGGTGTTGTTGAAGTAGCAAAAGCCCCCGGCAAGGTCGCGGAAGGCATGGTGGCCCGGGGGTCGGCACAGGGCATAGGCGGCAGTGGCGCCGCTGGTCAGCAACGAGGCCGCGTGGACCGCGCTCGCGGCGCTGGCACGGGCGGCGCGAAAGGTGTGCTCGGCGATGGGACAGGAAGTGTCCATGACATGGTAGCCGGCCTGGCCCACCGCCGAGCGTGGATAGGAGGCGGCGCGCGAGTCGGGATGAATGTTGGGAATGACCTCCGCCGAGGCGCCGGGGATGCGCTGCCAGCGCTGGTGGATGTGGCGCAGGAAGTGGATGTACTCGGCGCTGTGCACCGCCGCCACCGGGCCGAGGCCATGGTCGGCGGGTGCTTCCACCGTCAGCCCGGCAGTGCGCGCGCCCGCGAGCAGGGCGTCCACCCGTGCCGGCTGCTCGGGGTTCGGCTGCGCCGCGCCGCTGGACAGGAAGTGGCGCGGGTCGTGCAGCGACTGGTCGGAATGATAGATGGCTTTCATGGTGTTCCGTTTCCGGGGGAAGGTCCTATCTCGCCAGCAGCTCGTCGAACTGGCTGCCGGCCACGGTCATCAGGCGGTTGTCGGTGTCCTCGTACAGGCCGAGGTGCTGGTAGAAGCAGCGCGCATGGCGGTTGGCGCTGTGCACGGCCAGGCGCAGGTAGCTGGCCTGCCAGTCGCGGCAGGCATGCCGGGCGGCCTCGGCCAGCAGCGAACGACCGAGACCGATGCCGCGTGCGGGGGAGGCCACGTACAGGTCCTGGACGTACAGGCCGCTTTGCCCCCGCCAGGTGGAGAACTCCGGGAAGTACAGGCAAAGCCCCGCCGCCTCGGCGTCGATCTCGGCGAGCCTGGCGTGGTACAGGCGTTGCCGGCCGAAGCCGTGTCGACGCAGGGCGTCGCGATCCGACGGTGCCGCGCCGGTCTCGCCGAGGGCGTCCACCAGCGCATCGAGCAGCCGGGCGATGATGTCGACGTCGTCGACGGTGGCGGCGCGGATGACCGCGGCGCTCACGGTGCCGGTTCCCGGGCGGCGAAGGCGGTCTGGTGGCCGCCCTTGAGACCGAGCAGTTCGCGGGCCTCGGCCGGGGTGGCGACGCTGCGCCCGAGGGCCTCGACGATGCCGCGGATCTTGCGCACCTGCTCGGCGTTGGAGGTGGCCAGGCGGCCGCGGGCGATGTAGAGACTGTCCTCCAGTCCCACCCGCACGTGCCCGCCCATGGCCGCGGCGGCGGTGGTCATCGGCATCTGCGCGCGTCCGGCGGCCAGCACCGAGAACAGGTAGTCGTCGCCGAACAGCTTGTCGGCCACGTGTTTCATGTGGGTGAGGTTGTCGATGTCGGCGCCGATGCCGCCGAGGATGCCGAACACGAACTGGACGAAGAACGGCGGCCGCACCAGGCCGCGCTTGACGAAGTGGGCCAGGGTGTAGAGGTGGCCGACGTCGTAGCACTCGAACTCGAAGCGGGCATCGCGCTCGGCACCGAGCCGCTGGAAGATGGTCTCGATGTCGGCGAAGGTGTTCTTGAACACCAGGTCGCGGGTGCTGAGCAGGAAGGGCCGCTCCCAGTCATGCCGCCACTCGGTGGGCCGGCTGGCGGCACCGAACAGGCCGAAATTCATCGAGCCAAGATTCAGCGAGCACATCTCCGGCGCCGCCCGGCACGGCCCGGCAAGGCGTTCGTCCAGGGTCATCGCGGCGCTGCCGCCGGTGGTCAGGTTGGCAACGGCATCGCAGCGGCCGGCAATCCGGTCGAGGATGTCCATGAACAGCGCCGGGTCCGCCGACGGTCGCCCGTCCGCCGGGTCGCGGGCATGCAGGTGCAGGATCGCGGCGCCGGCCTCGGCCGCGGCCACCGCCTGGTCGGCAATCTCGGCAGGCGTCAGCGGCAGGTGCGGGGACATGCTCGGGGTGTGCACCGAACCGGTCACCGCGCAACTGATCACGATGGCGGACATCAGGCGCTGCGCCGGTGCACGAGGTCGAAGCGGTCGGCGAAGATGTCGAGGCTGCGACGCAGCTTGGTGATGATCTCGTCGACGTGGCCTGCATCGCTGATCAGCGGCGGGCAGACCATGAAGTGGTCGCCGGCCAGTCCGCCGCGGGTACGGCGCGAGTAGAGGATCAACCCCTCGGCATAGGCGATCTCCACCAGTTCGTGGTGGGCGTTCAACGACTTCGGCAGCGGCGTCATGCGCTCGCGATCGGCAACCATCTCGAAGGCCAGCAGCAGGCCGAGACCGCGCACGTCGCCGATGAAGGGATAGTCGTCCATCAGTCCCTCGAGTTCGCCGCGCAGCAGGGCGCCGATCCGTTCGGCGTTGCCGGCCAGGTCGTTGGCGGTGATCTCCTCGAGCACCGCCAGCGCGGCGGCACAGGCCAGCGGGTTGCCGGCATAGGTGTAGCCGTGGATGAAGCCGCCGTCGTCGAGCACCGCCTCGACCATGTCGTCACGGGCCGCCATCGCGCCCAGCGGCACGTAGCCGGCGGCATAGCCCTTCGACAGCACGATGATGTCGGGCCGGGCGTCGAAGTGCTCGGCGGCGAGAAACCGGCCGGTGCGGCCGGCCCCGGTCATCACCTCGTCGTAGATCAAGAGCACGCCGTGGCGGTCGCAGATCTGCCGGATCCGCTCCATGTAGCCCGGCGGCGGCACCAGCGCCCCGGTGGATGCGCCGCCCACCGGTTCCACCAGGAAGGCCAGCACGGTCTCCGCCCCCTGGCGCAGGATCTCCGCTTCCAGCAGGTCGGCATAGTAGCGGCCGCGGGTCTGGGCATCGACGTCGCCGTCGAGGTAGACGGTGGGCGAGGGGATCTTTGCCGACTCCACCATCATCGGCGAAAAGGGCGCGGTCATGGTGGCATAGCCGGTCACCCCCAGCGCGCCGAGAGTGGCGCCGTGGTAGCTGGGAAAGCGCGAGATCAGCTTGTAGCGACGACTCTCGCCGATGGCCAGCGCGTACTGGCGGGCCAGCTTGATGGCCGACTCCACCGCCTCGGAACCGCCGGAGACGAAGAACATGCGGTTGATGCCCTCGGGCATCAGCGCGGCGGAGCGCGCCGCCAGCCGCTCGGCGGCCTCGGTTTCGAAGTGCAGCCGGTAGCCGAAGGTGGACTTGTCCATCTGCCGGCGCATGGCGTCGAGCACGCGCGGGTTGCCGTGGCCGATGTTGCAGACCATGGCGCCGGAGGAGCCGTCCAGGTAGCGCTTGCCGTCGACGTCCCACAGGTAGACGCCGCTGGCGCGTTCGAGCACCGGGCGTCGCAGCCGGGTCTGGTAGAACAGGTGTGATAGAAGGTGGGCGTCGGCCACTAGGCGTCTCCGCGTAACAGTGCGCACTGGCGCGGTCGCAGGTGCAGGGCGACTTCGCTGCCGGTGGTGAAGGGATGTTCGTCGATCATGTTGATGGCCTGCAACTGCCGTTCGCCGACGCGCACGAAGTAGCGTACCGCCTGTCCCTGGTAGTCTACGGTTTCCACCCGTCCGCCGATCGAGACCGCGTCGGCGGCCAGCGGCGCGTCCGGCGGGCACAGCAGCAGGTGCTCTGCACGCACCACCAGCTTGGCGGCATCGCCGCTTTGCACGTCGCCGGCGCGCTCTCGCGGGATCGGCAACGGGCCGAAGGGCGCCACGTCGATGCTGACGGTGTCGGTATCGACCGCCGTGGCACGGGCCTCGAACAGGTTGGAGGCGCCGAGAAAGCGGGCCACGAACTCCGTTGCCGGGGTGTTGTAGACGGCCTCCGGCTCGCCGACCTGTTCCACCCGGCCGGCGCTCATCACGACGATGGAGTCCGACATCGCCAGCGCCTCGGACTGGTCGTGGGTGACGAAGATGGTGGTGACGCCGAGCTGGTCCTGGATGCGCTTCAGCTCCACCCGCATGTCCTCGCGCAGGTTGGCGTCCAGCGCCGACAGCGGCTCGTCGAGCAACAGCACGTCCGGCTCGATGACGATGGCGCGGGCCAGCGCGATGCGTTGCTGCTGGCCGCCGGAAAGCTGGCGCGGGTAGCGTTGGCCGAGTTCCGGTAACTGCACCAGTTCCAGCGCCTCGTTGACCCGGCGGGTGATCTCGCCGCGGGAAACGTCGCGGTAGCGCAGGCCGAAGGCGACGTTGTCGAATACCGTCTTGTGCGGGAACAGGGCGTAGTTCTGGAAGACCAGGCCGAGGTTGCGACGATGAATGGGTACCTCGTTGACCCGCCGACCCTTGATCTCGATGCTGCCTTCGCTGGGGTCGATCAGCCCGGCCACCATGCGCAGCGTGGTGGTCTTGCCGCAGCCCGACGGGCCGAGCAGGGTAACGAAGCTGCCTTCGGGAATGGCAAGCGACATGCGGTGCACGGCGGTGAAGGCACCGAACTGCTTGACGATGTCGGTTAGCTGGACAGCCGGTGTAGGCAAGGCATTGCTCCTGTCGGGTGACGGCTCGGCGTTGGGGCGGGCCGCGCGGGCAGCGACTGCCCGCGCGGCGGTGGCACTAGTAGCCCTTCTGGATGCGACCGAAGGTCTTCGACCACTCCTGCTCGTTGCCGTTCCAGTAGGCCGGGTCGGCAAAGGTCAGCGATTCCAGCGTGCCGCTGGGATCGAAGGCCGGCAGGGTGGGAATCTTCTCGCCGAGATCGACCTTGTTCGGGTCCAGTGCCGGCGGGTAGTTCTGACCCTCGGCGACGGCGATGGCGGTGGCCGGCTCGAGCATGAAGTTGAGCAGTTCCTCGCAGGCTTCCATCGGACTGCCCTTGATGACGAAGATGCACTCCTGCCAGCCATAGCCGTTGGGCGGATCCATGTAACCGATGTCGTGGCCCTGCTCGCGCAGCGCGTAGATGCGCCCTGACCAGCCCTCGGTGGTGTAGATCTCCTCCTCCGCCAGCAGGCTCATCAGCTCGGCACCGGATGCCCAGTATTTCAGCGCCAGGTCGCGGTGGGCACGGATGGCATCCCAGATGGCCTCGATGTCGGTGGCACCGTTGGGGTCCTGGTCGGTCTGCAGCGCGCCGTACCAGATGCGCGTGCGCCAGTCGCCCCAGCCGCCGATCTTGCCCTTGAGCTTCTCGTCGATGAGCAGCTTCGCGCCCATCTCCTTGGCCTGGTCGTCGCTGATGTGCTTGCGGTTGTAGGCAATGCCGGTGGTGCCGTAGTCATAGGGCACGCAGGACAGCTTGCCGTCGGTCACCTTGCGGAACACGTCGACCAGCTTGGGGATCACGTACTCAAGGTTGGGCACGTTGGCTTCGTTGATGGTGGTGGTCAGGCCGAGACCGTGGTACCGGGCATAGTCGAAGACGCCGGACAGGTGGGCCAGGTTGTACTCGCCACCGGTGCTGGCCTTGACCCGGGACAGGTACTCGTCGCCGCCGCCGAAGGTGCCATCGACGACCTTGATGCCGGTCTTCTGCTCGTAGGGCGTGAACGCGTGCTCGCGGAAGGCCTCGGATACCACGCCGCCCCAGCCGTCGAAGCGAACCTGCTCCGGGGTGGCCGCGGCGGCATAGCGGGAGAACGGCGAGACCACGCCGTAGGTCACGCCGGCGGCACCGATCAGGCCGAGGAAGTTGCGACGGCTGATGTCGCCGTTCTGGTAGCGTTCCAGGAGTCGTTGGTAGCGTTTGCTGTTGTCCATGAAATTCTCCGAAGCGGGGAGGAATGGTCGGGGCGCGTCAGCCGCCCCGTCGACGGGCGATGCGACGCGCCAGCGCCGCACCGAGAAGTGGCAGACCGACGGTCAGCACGATCATCACCGTGCCCAGCGCGTTGATCTCGGGACTGATGGAATTCCGCAGCATGGCGAAAATCTGTGTCGGTACCGTCTCGACCCCACCGGGCTTCCAGAACAGCGTGCCGGTGATGTCGTCGAAGGAAATGGTGAAGGAGAACAGGGCGCCGGCGAAGATGGCCGGGGCCAGCAGCGGCAGCGTCACCGCGAAGAAGGTCTGCACCGGCGAGGCGCCCAGGCTGAGCGAGGCCTCCTCGACGCTGCGCGTGATCCCCACCAGCCGCGCCTGCACCACCAGCACCACGAAGGGCATGGTGAAGATGACGTGGCCGAGCAGCAGCAGGGCAAAGCTCTTCGGCATGTTCAAGAAGCGCAGGAACAACAGCAGTGCCACCGCCAGCACCACCTCCGGCACCAGGATCGGCGCGATCAGCACCGTGGACATGAGCTGCTTGCCGGGAAAGTCGTAGCGCACCAGGGCGAGGGCGGCGAGTACACCGAGGGTGGTGGAAATCAGCGCGGTCAGGGCACCGAGGGCAAAGGACACCTGGAAGGCACGCACGATGGCGTCGTTGTTCCACAGTTCGCCGAACCAGCGCAGCGACAGGCCGGTCATCGGGAAGCTGCCGAACTGGCTTTCGTTGAACGACAGCAGCACCACCACCGCCACCGGCAGGAACATGAACACGTACACCGCGATGGCGTGCAGACGAATCAGCGTCCAGCCCTTCATGTGCCGGCCTCCATCAGGAAAAGCTCCTGGCGATCTGGCCCATGCCGATGAAGCGGTTGTAGACGGCCACCACCGCGCCGAGCACCACCAGCAGCACCAGCGACAGGGCCGACCCCAGCGGCCAGTTGAGCTGCACGATGATGGCCTCGAAGACCAGGTTGGCGAACATGGCGTCGCGCGGACCGCCGAGGACGACAGGCGTGATGTAGGTGCCGGCGGCGAGCACGAAGCACAACAGGCCGCCGGCCGCGAGGCCGGGTACGGACAGTGGCAGCGTCACCTCGCGAAAGGCCTGCCAGGCGGTGCAGCCCAAAGAGCGCGCCGCGCTCTCCAGGCTCTCGTCGATGCCGTCGAGGCTGACGTAGACGTTGAGCACCATGAACGGCAGCAGGAAGTGCACCAGGCCCAGGATCACGGTGGCCTCGTTGTACAGCATCTGGATCGGCTCGCTGATCAGCCCGATGCTCATCAAGGCGGTGTTCACCGCGCCGCTGACGCCGAGGATGTTGATCCACGACATGGTGCGGATGATGTAGCTGATCCAGAACGGCAGCACCAGCATCAACAGCAGCAGGGTCTTGTACCGGGTGCGCGAACGGGCGATGAAGTAGGCGGCCGGGTAGCCGAGCAGGGCACAGACCAGCGTGGTGATGGCAGCGATGCGCAGGGTCGACAGCAGGATGTCGCGGTAGAAGCGGTCGGTGAGCGCCTCGTTCCAGTTGTCGAGGAAGAAGCCGGCCTGGTCGGCGCCGGTGGCGGTACGCAGCCAGAAGGAATAGACCACGATGAAGCAAAGCGGCACCACCAGCAACAAGGTGATGGCGGTCAGGGCCGGCGACAGCAAAATCCACGGCTGCCGGGCTTCGCGCGCTTCTACGGTTGTCGCCATGCTCCTCCGTTGCCGTCTTCGCGGCCAATCTCGTTATCGTTTTGCCAGTCTAGGCAAGCTGCTATCATTCATCAAATAGATGTTCGAAATAGAAACTATAGATAACGAGAATGTTCGGAGGATTGGCCGTGGACCTGCCCACACCAGAGCAACGCGCGGCGCGTTTCGCCCGTGATCTCGACTGGAACCTGCTGCGCACCTTCATGGTCATCGTCGAGTCGCGCGGCATTACCGCCGCCGCCGAGGCCCTGGGCCAGAAACAGCCCAGCGTCTCCAATGCCCTGCGACGACTGGAGGAAAGCGTCAGCGCGCGGTTGGTGGAGCGCGGGCCGAACCGCTTCCGGCTCACCGGTGCCGGCCAGCGGCTGTATCGCGAAAGCGTGGAAATCCACGGTGCGGTCCTGCGCCTGAAGGACGAACTGCGCGACGTCACCGACGAGATCGATGAACACGTGCAGCTGGCCATGGCCAGCCACGTGGTCTCGCCGTTGCTCGACGACACCCTGTCACGCTTTCACCGTGCGCATCCGGCGGCGACGTTGTCGGTGGACATCCTTTCCAGTCGCGACGTCGTCGAGCGGGTTCTGCATCGCAGCGTGTCCTTCGCCATCTGCCTGGTCAACGAGATGAATCCCAGGCTCGAGTACCGTCGCCTGTACCGCGAGTTCTTCGGCCTTTACTGTGGGCCGTCGCACCCGCTGTTCGGGCGCACTGGCCTGGCCATGGCCGATCTTGAGGGACAGTCGTCGGTGTCCTTCAGCACCGACCAGTTTTCCGACGTGCTGCGACCAGTCTCGTTGATGCGCGCCGAGGCGCGGCTGGATGAACGGATCGTCGCCATCTCTTCCAACCTGGAGGAAGTGCGACGGTTGATCGTCTCCGGTCTCGGTGTCGGTCCGCTGCCCATCCACGTGGTCACCCGCGACGAACGGGACGGCTTGCTGTGGCGGCTGCCGCCCTACGAGTCGCCGCCGGCCATCGACGTGTACGTGGTGTTCAACCCGAAGACCCGCCTGAATCGCGCCGAGTCGGCACTGCTGGCGATGTTGCTCGAATCCATCGCGACCACGCCGATGACGGCGCGCACCTATGCCGGACAGGCGTCGGTGCAGGCAGGTCAGCGATGATCGTGCGCGCGGCACGCGCCGGCGACATCGATGCCGTCAACGAGGTGGTCGAGGCGGCGGTGCTCGGCTGGTCGCTGCCCGAACGGGTCAAGCGCCTGGCCTTGCACAGCTACCGCTACGAAGCGGCGGACCTTGCCCACGGCGCCATGCGGGTGGCGCTTTGCGACGACGGCAGCATCGTCGGCGTCACCACCTTCCAGGCAGCCGACCCGCGCGAGGCCGACCTGGCGGCCGATGCGATGATGTTGCACGGCCTCTACGTGCACCCGCGCTGGCAGGGGCGTGGCGTCGGCAGCGCGCTGCTCGCGGTGGTGCTCGACGCGGCTCGCTACGCGGGTCGTTCCGGGGTGCTGGTGAAGGCCAGCCGCGACGCCATCGGCTTCTTCAGCGGACGCGGCTTCCGCCGCGTGGAGTCCGCGGACACGGCGGCCTATCCGCACCTGTTCTACCTGCCGCTGCCGCGTTAGGGTGCGGTGCGACGCTCGAAGATGCTGCGCGAGGCGAGCAGGAACAACACCGCGGCGAGGCCACCGGCGCCGAAGATCATGCACATCACCATGATCTGGTAGCGGACCGCCACCAGCGGTGACACCCCGGACAGGATCTGCCCGGTCATCATGCCCGGCAGGGACACCAGCCCCACCGCGAACAGGGCGTTGATGGCCGGGATCAGCCCGGCCTGCAGGGCGTCCACCCGTGCCTCCTCGAAGCAGCGGCCCCGCGCGAGTTCGGCGGACAGGCGCTCGGCGGTGACGCTGACGTTGTTCATGGCGTTGGCGAACACCATGCCGGCCAGCGGAACGAGCATGCGCGGCTCGTACCACGGATCCAGGCGCAGCACGCCGAGGGCGATCAGCGCCAGCGTGCCGCCGCCGGCAATGCCGATGGCCAGCGCGCTGCGTCCCAGCAGGGCGCGGCGCAGGGTGGTGACGGTGGACAGGGCGATCCACGACGACGCCGTCACCATGACGGCGAGGATCGTCATCACCGTAAGCGCCGAGTCGGAGGCGAACAGGAAGGTGAGCAGGTAGCCGATCACCAGCAACTGGCCGAGCATGCGGGTGAGGGCATAGAGGGCCTGGCCGGGACGCATCGACCAGGCGTACAACACCCCGACCATCAACAGCGGTGGCAGGAAGGCGAGCGCCAGGTTGGCGATCGGGATGTCGTGGACGCCGTCCACGGCGGCCGCGTGGACGGCGTCGTGGCGAAGGCGGGCCTAGCCTTCCTCGCCGCTGGCGTTCTTGTGCACCAGTACCTGGTGCGGGTAGGGAATCGAGATGCCGTTGGCGTCGAAGGCGAGCTTCACTTCGCGGGTCAGGGCGAACTTCAGTTCCCAGTAGTCGGCGGCGTTGCACCACACGCGCACGCCGAGGTCCACCGACGAATCCCCCAGGTTGACCATCCTCACCCACGGCTCCGGCGACTCGTGGATACGCTGGTCGGCGTCGATGACGCCCTTGATCAGCGACATCGCGCGGTCGGCGTCGTCACCGTAGTCGATGCCGAAGGTCAGGTCCACGCGGCGGGTGTCGTTGGCCGAGAAGTTGGTGATGATCGAGCCCCAGCACTTGCCGTTGGGCACGATGATGGACACGTTGTCCGGCGTCACCAGCTCGGTGGTGAAGATGTTCAGGTCGCGCACGGTGCCCGAGGTCCCGCCGATGTCGACGAACTGGCCGAGCTTGTAGGGACGGAAGATGATCAGCATGACGCCGGCGGCGATGTCGCCGAGGGTGCCCTGCAGGGCCAGGCCGATGGCCAGCGAGGCGGCACCGAGAACCGCCACCAGGCTGGTGGCCTGGAAGCCGAACACCTGCAGCACGGCGA
Organism: uncultured Gammaproteobacteria bacterium; assembly: GCA_964350265.1. Taxonomy (GTDB): domain Bacteria; phylum Pseudomonadota; class Gammaproteobacteria; order Arenicellales; family CAJQKF01; genus BQJD01. The sequence goes on from CAYGJZ010000013.1 coordinate 31,991, forward strand.
TGAAGACCACCGTGAGGATGCCGTACTTGACGATGGAGGCGAAGAAGATGCCGAGGGTCTGGTCGATGCGCGGGTTGCGCTCGATCTGCCTGCGCACCACGCGCGACATGATGCCGGCGACGATGTAGCCGACGACCAGGAACAGCACTGCCTTGGCGGCATTGATGATCAGCGGTGCATAGGCACCCAGTTGTTCGGAGAGTTGTTCCATGACCATCCCGTTTGTTGTGGAGAATTGCGCGCGCTAGTGTACACCATGAGCCGCGTGCCCCCGCGACCATGCGGGTGCTGCCTGGGCGGGAGCGATTCGGTATGATCGCTCGTCTCCTGCAACGAAGAACACCACGACACGACCGCGACAACGCGGCACTGGAAGGAGGAGCCGATGGCGCTTGACCGCCCGAAGCGGCTGCTTGGCGTGATCGCCATCGGCCTGTACGCCCATGCCGTCGCCGCCGGCGAGTGGACCCTGCGGCTCGGCGGGCTGTCGCTGGAAGGCATCTCGGTGGACCAGCGCGTGGCCGGCGATGTCTACCACCTGGGCCTGGCCAGCGAAACCGCCTGGATCACGTTGTCGTTCCCCGCCGAGAACGGCCAGCGACCACGCACGGCACGGGCCAGCCAGGTCGACCTGAACGCCTTCGAGCCCGACATCCGTTGCCAGCAGGCGGGCGAAGGCGGCGTGCAGCTGGATGGCTACTTCCTGCGTGGCGAGGTGGTCTGTACGCGTCCGGCCGGCCGCCACGATCTCGACGGCCGCTTCCGCGACTGAGGTTCTTCGCGGCTAGGACTTGCCGCTGATCCGGCGAAAGGCCGCCAGTGCCCGCTCGCGGGCGTCGCCGTGGTCGACGATGGCGCCGGGATAGCCGTCGACGCGACCTTTCCCGGCCCGCGGGTCGTCGATGGGCAGATGCACGGAACGGTCGGGCCTGCTCGCCAGCATCGGCAGCCAGCGCCGCACGTAGTGTCCGCCGGGGTCGAACTTCTGGCCCTGCAGCACCGGGTTGAAGATGCGGAAGAAGGGCGCCGCGTCGGCACCGCAGCCGGCCACCCATTGCCAGTTGGCGGCGTTGTTGCCGAGGTTGGCATCCACCAGCGTGTCGTGGAACCAGGCCATGCCCCGCTGCCAGGGCACCAGCAGGTGCTTGACCAGGAACGAGGCGGTCACCATGCGCACGCGGTTGTGCATCCAGCCGGTATGCCACAGCTCGCGCATGCCGGCGTCCACCAGCGGGTAGCCGGTCTGCCCGCGCTGCCAGGCGACCAGCGCCTCGTCGTCGTCGCGCCAGGGAAAGCGGGCGAAGCGTTCGTCGATGGGCTGGCTCGGCAGGTCCGGGTGGTGCACCAGCAGGTGGTGGCAGAAATCCCGCCAGGCCAGTTCACGCAGGAAGGCATCGCCGCCGCCGGTGAGGGCGGCGCGGGTCGCCTGCGCCTCGCGCACCGCCCGCCAGGCCTGGCGCGGCGACAGCGCGCCGGCTGCCAGGTGCCCGGACAACCGCGAGGTACCGTGTTCCCCGGGGCAGTCCCGGCGTCGGCCATAGTCGCCCAGCGGGCCGTCGAGGAAATCCTCCAGCGCGGACCAGGCCCCGGTCTCTCCCGGGGTGAAGCGCTCGGCCAGGCCGCCGGCCCAGTCGGGCTTCGGCAGCAGGTCGAGTTCGGCCAGCGTCAGCGAGCCGAGCGTGGCCGGCACCGACGGCAGGGAGGACGGCGCCGGCCAGGGTTCGTCCGGCTCGCCGGTGCCGAGCAGGGCCTTGTAGAAGGGCGTGAATACCCGGTAGGGCGTCCCCGCCGCGGTGACCAGGCTGCCCGGTTCGGTGAGAAGCTGGCCGGAGAAACGGCGCAGCGTCAGCGGCCCGCCGGATTCCTCGGCCAGGCTTTCGTGCACGGCCTGTTCCAGCGCCACCGCGCGCGGCTCGTAGCCGCGATGAAAGAACAGGGCGCTGGCGCCGCTGTCCCTGGCAAGGTCGGCGAGCTGGCGTACCGGGTCGCCGCGGGCCAGCAGCAGGCGGCTGCCCAGGGCGCCGAGCGTCTCGCCAAGCTCGGCCAGGGCATGGTGCAGCCACCAGCGACGGGCGCCGCCGGGGGGAAAGGGGTCGTCTTCGTCGAGGATCCATACCGGGATGACCCGGCCGCGCTCGGCGGCATGGTGCAGCGGCGCGTGGTCGGCGATGCGCAGGTCGTCGCGATACCATACGATGATGGTGGGTTCGGACACGTGGTTTCGGCCCCGTCGTTTATCTGTACAATATTTGTACAACAAGGGTACAAGGTGCCGTCATGAAAGTCATCCGAATGCTGTCCGTCCCCGCCGTGCTGCTGGTCGCCTGCCTGTTGCCGTCGGCGGCCAGCGCGCAGGCGTCCGCCGAGGGGGGGCCGGGCTGCCCGCCGCTGCTCGACCATTCCCTGCGTCCGCTCGGCGAGCCCGAGCCGGTCAGCCTGTGCGACTACGCCGGCCAGGTGGTGATGCTGGTCAACACCGCCAGCCGCTGCGCCTTCACCCCGCAGTACGAGGCGCTGGAACAGCTCTACCGCGACTACCGCGATCGCGGCGTGGTGGTGCTGGGCTTTCCTTCCAACGACTTCGGCAACCAGGAACCGGGCAGCGAGGCCGAGATCAAGTCCTTCTGCGAACTGACCTACGAGGTCGGCTTCCCCATGTTCGAGAAGACCCGCGCCGCCCGCGGCCAGGCCGATCCTCTCTACCAGGGGCTGGCGGAGGCGGCGGGCAGCTACCCGTCGTGGAACTTCCACAAGTACGTGCTCGGCCGCGACGGCGCCCTGGCCGGGCAGTTCGGCAGCCGGGTGTCGCCCGCCGATCCGCGCGTGCTGGCACTGATCGAGTCGCTGCTGTAGCGATCAGGGGACGGCGTCAGGTTTCGTTGGCGAGGTCGTCGAGCGCGGCGAAGGCCTGCTCCAGTCCTTCGCCGGCGGCCACCGCGCCGGTGGCCGAGATCGCTTCGCGCCAGCGATCGACGCCTTCCCCGCCCACCAGAACCGGGAAATCCGCGACCAGCTCGCGCAGGCACGTGACCAGCGGCCCGGGCTCGGCGCGCCTGGATACCGACAGGGCCACCGCCACGCAGCCGGCCAGGCGGGCGGCGGCGGCGATCTGCGCGGCGGGCAGGTTGGCGCCGGTCAGCACCACCCGGTAGCCGCGGCTGGCGGCGGCCAGCGCGAACTGGATCAGGCCAAGCTCGTGGTACTCGCCGCTCGGGCAGGCGGCGAGGATGCGCGCACCCCGTGCATGGCGGTTGACGTGGTTGAGCCGCGCACCGACCTTGTGTCGCAGGTAGGTGGAGAAGAAGTGTTCGCGGGCGATGCCGGCCTCGTCGTCCTGCCACTGGTCGCCGAGGGTGCGCAGGGCCGGGGTGGTGATGCGTTCGAAGACCATCTGCACCGGGTACAGCGACAGGGCGTCGTTGTAGGCGCGGTCGAGGCCGTCGTCGTCGAAGGCCTGCACCGCCGCCAGCATGCGTCGCTGGTAGTAGGCGAAGGGGGCGGCGGTGTCGACGTCGTGCGGGTTTTCCAGCGCGGCGGCCACGCGGCTCACCGGTATGCCCTGACCGAGCAGGCTCACGATGCGGTGGATGCGGTCGATGTCGTCCTCGGTGTAGAGCCGCCGGCCACCCTCGGTGCGGCGCGGTTGCAGCAGGCCGTGGCGTCGTTCCCAGGCGCGCAGGGTGACCGGGTGTACCCCGGTGCGCTCGCTCACCGGGCCGATCGGGTAGAGACCGTCGTCGCTGCGAACGGTCACCGGCGCTGGCCCGCGTGCCGCGCTAGACCAGGTCCAGGGCGTGGGCCTTCAGGTCGTCGATGTCGATCAGTTCCAGGCAGCGTTCGTGGGTGGCGGAAAGAATCACCCGCGGCGCATGGCCGGCGTCGAGGGCCTGCTGCCAGCGTGCCGCGCACAGGCACCAGCGGTCCCCCGCGCGCAGGCCGTCGAAGCCGTATTCCGGCATCGGGGTGGACAGGTCGTTGCCGACCTGCTGGCTGTAGACCAGGAATTCCGGCGTCACCTCGACGCACACGGTGTGCGAGCCGACATCTTCCGGGCCGGTTTCGCAGCAGCCGCTGCGGGTGAAGCCGGTCAGCGGCTTGTTCGAGCACAGCGACAGCGGTTCGCCGAATACGTTTCGTTGCATGGTGTTGCAGATCCACGATGTCGCCCGGGCGCACGACCGGACCGGTGCCCGGCTTGCCGGGCGGGGCGCTACAGGTCATTGCGCAGGGACAGGGTGTCAGGGTGGGGTTCCAGGTACACCTGGCTGGCCACGTAGGCGTCGGGGTGCACGCGGAAATAATGCCTGAACAGGGTAACCGGCACAATCAGCGGCACCTCGCCGAGCCGGTAGCGGGCAATGGCATCCACCATTTCCGCCTTGTCGGCGCGCTCGATGCGGCGCTTGAGGTAGCCGAGCAGGTGTTCAAGCACGTTGGCGTGGCGCTTGCGGCTGACCCGTCGGGCCAGCGTCTGCATCACCTGTTCGAAGTACTGCGGCGCGATCTGCTCGGCACGCTTTCCGGACAGGTTGGACAGCATCGCGCCGAGCCGGGCCAGGGCAGCCGCCGAGTGGGCCATCAGCAGGTACTTGTGGCGGGCATGAAAGTCCACCAGCGCGGCCGCCGGAAAGCCGGCCTCGGCCAGGGCGCGCCAGCGCCGGCGCACGTAGACCCGGTTGACGAAGTTCTCCCGCAGCACCGGGTCGTTGAGGCGTCCTTCCTCCTCCATGGGCAGTTCCGGGAAGCGTTCGACCAGCGCGGCGGCGAACAGGCCGCGGGCATCGCGTTGGCCCATGCCGCCGCCTTCGGGGTAGCGTTTCACCCGGTGCAGGCCACAGCTCGGCGAGTCCTTCTTCAGGATGAAGCCGTCGAGCTCGGCCACCTGGCCCGCGGTTTCCTCGGCATGGGCGCGCAACGGCGCCGTGACGTCGAGGCCGGCGTCGCGAACGCCCACCGCGCGCAGCGCCTGCGGGTCGTCGCCGACCAGGCGGATCGGCGGCCGCGGAACGCCCAGCCCGGCCGCGGTCTCCGGGCAGAAGGCCGTGTAGTCCACGTGCCGGCAGAGCACCGTGGTGATGAAGGTGTCGCGCTTGTGACCGCCGTCGAAGCGCACCGGCTGGCCGAGCAGGCAGGCGCTGACACCGATGCGGGGTCTGGAGTCGCTGGCGGTGGATGCGGGCATGGCGAGGCAAGGGTTCTTCCTGTGAACCGATATTGTACAATTTCTGTACATGTACGGGACACTGCCGGTTGGCGGCGTCCCCCGCGCAACCACGCCCGCGGGCGTATCACCCCATCGGCATCGACACCTTGCAATACCGCGCCTATCCAAGCCCCGCCGCCGACGCTCCCCCCATCGGCGTGCTGCTGGTCAACCTGGGCACGCCGGCGGCGCCCGACCGCGCCTCGGTGCGACGCTACCTGGCGGAGTTCCTCTCCGACCCCCGGGTGGTCGAACTGTGGCGCCCGGCCTGGCTGGCGCTGCTGTATGGCATCATCCTCAACACCCGGCCGGCCAAAAGCGCCCGCGCCTATGCCTCGGTGTGGGACGAGGACGGTTCGCCGCTGCTCGCGGTGTCCCGCCGCCAGGCCGCCGCGCTGTCCGCCGAACTGGCCGCCGACGGTGTCCGCGTGGTGCTGGCCATGCGCTACGGCCGGCCTGCCATTCGCGAAGGCATCGAGCAGTTGCTCGGCGCGGGTGTCACCCGGTTGCTGGTGCTGCCCCTGTATCCGCAGTACTCCGCCACCACCACCGCCAGCGTGTTCGACGCGGTGGCCGCGGAACTGTCCCGCACCCGCCGCATCCCCGAGCTTCGGCTGGTCAACGAATACCATCTCGACGAAGCCTACCTCGCCGCCCTGGCCGCGTCGGTACGCCGCTACCAGGCCGAGCACGGCCAGCCCGACTGCCTGCTGATGTCCTTTCACGGCATCCCCGCCGAGTATGCCGAGGCGGGTGATCCCTACGGCGAGCAGTGCCGCGCCACGGCCAGGGCGCTGGCGACGCGGCTGGGCCTGGCCGACGACGACTACCGGCTGTCCTTCCAGAGCCGTCTCGGGCCGAAGCAGTGGCTGTCGCCCTATACCGACGACACCGTCCGTGCACTGGCCGCCGACGGCGTGCGCCACCTGCAGGTGGTCTGCCCGGGATTCTCCGCCGACTGCCTGGAAACCCTGGAGGAGGTCGCGGTGGAGAACCGCGAGTACTTCCTTGCCGCCGGTGGCCAGTGCTACCAGTACATCCCCTGTCTCAACGACCAGGCCGACCACGTCGCGATGATGCGGCAACTGGTGGCGCGGCACAGTCTCGGCTGGCCCGGCGCGCCGGCGGTTGCGCGATGACCACCGCCGCCCCGGAACGGCGTCGCGCGCTGCTGCTGGTGGCACACGGCAGCCGTCGCGAAGGGGCCAACGACGAAGTGCGCGTGCTGACCGAGCGCCTGCGTGGAAGGACACCGGGCTTTTGGCGGGTGCGCTGCGCCTTCCTGGAACTGGCCACGCCGGACATTCCCGGCGCCCTGGCGGCGCTGGCGGAGGAAGGCAGCGACGAGATCGTGGTGCTGCCGTACTTTCTCTCCGCCGGCCGCCACGTCACCGACGACATTCCCGGCTGCATCGCCGAGGTGGCGGCCCGCTATCCGCGGGTGCGATTCCGGCAGGCACCGTGGCTGGGTGCGGCCGAGGACATCGTCGAGGTGCTGGCGAGACTGGTGGAACGCTAGTGTCCTGACCGGTGCGCGGGAGGCTGGTTTCGACACGCCACGAACCGAACACGACACCCGCCGGCGCCTCCGCCGGCCGGCGCCGCGGCCCGGTCGGCGCCGGGCGTGGTGAGGGCCTTGGTGCAGCCCGGGCAAGGGTGCGCTACTATCCTCCGAAAAGCGATAAAACCCGTGGGCCTGCCCCTCGAAACGGGTGGTCCCGTGTGCGCGGTTTGATGATCAACCGAACGATCCGGATGGAGGATTCCCCA
>CAYGJZ010000013.1:39063-53004 GCA_964350265.1 uncultured Gammaproteobacteria bacterium
GTCCCGTGTGCGCGGTTTGATGATCAACCGAACGATCCGGATGGAGGATTCCCCAGGAAATGGCCAACATTGAAGGCGGTGCGCTGAACTACGAGATCGACGGCGGCAAGTTCGCCGGTTTCTTTGCCCGGGATGCCGATGCCGATGCACCGTGCCCGGGCATCCTGCTGGTACACGAATGGTGGGGCTGCAACGACTTCGTGCGTGAACGAGCCCGCCGTCTCGCCGAGGCCGGCTACGCCGCCTTCGCCATCGACATGTTCGGTGGCGGCGCCACCGCCGACAAGCCCGACCAGGCCGCGGCGTTGATGAACGGCGTGCTGCAGGACATGGAAAGCGGCACCGCCCGCCTGCGCGGCGCCCACCAGGTGCTGCTCGAGCAGGATGGCGTGGACGCTGCCAACACCGGCGCCATCGGCTACTGTTTCGGTGGCGCCATGGTGCTGCACATGGCCCGTATCGGCATGCCGTTGAAGGCGGTGGTCAGCTTCCACGGTGCGCTGGGCTCCTTTCATACCCCCGCACCGGGCTCGGTGCAGCCGCGCATCCTGGTCTGTCACGGTGGCGATGACAAGCTGGTGCCCGACGAGGACCTGGCCGCCCTCCGCCAGGAGATGGACGCTGCCGGCGCCGACTACGAGGTGGTGGTGTACGACGGCGCGCTGCATGGCTTCACCAATCCCCAGGCCACCGAGCGCGGGCAGAAGTACGGCCTGCCGCTGGCCCACGACGCCGATGCCGACGCCGCCTCCTGGCAGGCCATGCTGGACCTGTTCAAGCGCGCGTTCTGATGATGAGCGCGCGACCGTCCCGCGCATGCCGTTGGCGATGAACGCACTGCCGATGCCGACCGCGTCCAGGCCCCCGATGGCGGGCTCCGGTTGGCGTGGCGTGGCCCGGCGGTGAGCGAAACCGGGCAGGATCCGGTTCCGCCGGGAGCACTCGATGCGCTGGTGCTGGCGTCCGGCTACTGGGAGTGGCAGCCGGCGGACAAGTCGGTCTACGTTTCCCGGCAGTTGATGGAGCTCCTCGGCCTGCACAGAAGCGATCCACGCTACGGTCAGCAGGAGATTCTGGAGCTGCTGCACCCTGCTGATCGCGACGACTACCGGCAAGGCGTGCTCGACTGCCTGCGCGGCCGGTCGGAGGAGTTCTCCGTGGAGGTCCGGGTGCGCGGTGACGACGGCAGCGAGCGCTGCGTGGTCAACCGCGGCGTGGCCAGGCGGGATGCCGACGGACGGGTGGTGAGCATGTCCGGGTCGGTCACCGACATCACTGCCCAGCGCAGGCTGGAACGGGCCATTCGCCTGGCCGCCAGTCACCCCGGACCCGGCGCCGACCTGTTCGCCTCGATCACCGAGCGCCTGGCCGAGTCGCTGGACTGCGACATTGCCCTCATCGGTCGGCTGGCCGAAGACGGCGAGTCGGTACGCACGCTGTCGGTGTGGTACGACGGCGCACCCGGCGACCCCTTCGAATATCCGTTGGCAGGGTCACCGTGCTGCAACGTGGTTGGCCACTCGCTGTGCATCTACCCCGATGACGTGTGGCGCCGCTTTCCCGAGGACGCGGTGCTGGTGGAAGGTCGTTTCCGCGGCTATGCGGGTATCCCGCTGTCGGATTCCAACGGCCAGCCCATCGGGCTGATCGCGGTGATCTTCCGCGAAGGCGTCGATACGCCGGAGCTGGCCGGCAACGTGCTCGCCATCCATGCCGCCCGCGCCGCCGCGGAGATCGAGCGGGTGGAACGCGAGGCGGCCCTGGTCGAAAGCGAACGCCGCTTTCGCGACTTCGCCGAGGCCTCCGCGGATCATTTCTGGGAAACCGACGAGGAGCATCGCTTCGTTCGGGTCAGCGAGTGGACCCGGGCGCTGATCGGCGTCGACCCGGAAGCCTTGATCGGGATGTTTCCCTGGGACATCCCCGGTTCGCGCCCCGTCCTCGACGGCGGCTGGGATGTCCAGCGGGCGGTGCTCGATGCCCACCAGGGCTTTCGCGACTTCCAGTACTCGTTGCGCGGCCCCGCCGGCGAACTGTTCATCTCGGTCAGCGGGGTCGCCGTGTTCGACGAATCGAACCGGTTTCGCGGGCATCGTGGCATTGCCACCGACATCACCGAGCGGGTGGTTGCCCAGCGTTCGGAGACCGCCGCCCGCAAGTGGTTGGCGCTGGCGGTGGATTCGGCGGACTACTACGTCTGGGACTGGGAGATCGGTACCCGCGACACCCATTGGCATGCCGAGCCGTCCTCGTTGCTCGGTCCGCGTCCCGCCGACGGCTACCCGGACTTCCGCACCATGGTCCACGAGGATGACCAGGAAGCGTTTCAGCAGGCCTATCGACGCACCATCGATCGCGGCGATTCCTACACCATCGAGTTCCGCCTGCGGCGCACCGACGGCCAGGTGCGCTGGCTGCAGGCCAAGGGCGCGCTGGTCCGCGATGGCCACGATGCCCCGGCGCGCATGATCGGTATCACCCAGGACGTCACCGCCCGGCGCGAAGCCGAGGAGAAGCTGCGCCTGGCGGCCACCGTGTTCAACACCCGCGAGCCGATGATGATCACCGACGCCAAGGGGGTCATTCTCGACGTCAACCAGGCCTTCCTCGCCCTGTTCGGCTATTCCCGCTCCGCGGTGCTCGGCCAGACCCCGGCCATCCTGCAGTCCGGCCACCACGATGCCGCCTTTTTCCAGCTGTTCTGGCGCCAGCTCCGCGAGGACGGCTTCTGGCAGGGCGAGATGTGGAACCGTTCCCGCGACGGCACCGTGATTCCCAACTGGATGGTGATCGACTCGGTGACCGATGCCGAGGGCAACGTGAGCCGATACGTGGCCACCTGCAACGACATCAGCGAGCGCAAGCAGGCCGAGGACCGCATCCGCGACCTGGCCTGGTACGACGTGCTCACCCGGCTGCCCAACCGGCGCCTGCTGGTATCGCGCTTCGACGACCTGCTGGAGGCGCACCGCCGCAGCGGACGCTACGGCGGGCTGCTGCTGGTCGACATCGACGACTTCAAGACCGTCAACGAGTCGCTCGGCTACCGTACCGGCGATGCCGTGCTGGCCGCGGTGGGGGAGCGGCTGGCCACGCTGGCCGATACCGTTGGCCGGGTCGGCGCCGACGAGTTCGCCGTGCTGTTGCCGGCACTGGGCGACGGCCGCGACCAGGCCATTGCCAACCTCGAGGCACGCGCCGCCTCCATTGCCCAGCGACTCGCCGAGCCGGTGGCGTTGCGCGGAGAGACCTTCCGGGTCAGTTGCAGCCTGGGCATCCACGTCATTCCGGAAGCCGAGCTCGGCCCGGAGGAACTCCTGTCCCAGTGCGAGATCGCACTGAACCGGGCCAAGCGCGACGGCTATCGTTCCGCCCGCTTCTACCACCCGGAAATGAAGCAACGTTCCGATGCCCGCCTGCACGTGCAGCACCTGTTGTCGAGCATGACCGAGCGCGACCGGGTGGTGAACCTGTACCAGGCACAGGTGGACGAGCAGGGCCAGGTGGTCGGCGTCGAGGCGCTGGCCCGGCTGCGCGACGACGATGGCAGCCTGCTCAGCCCGCACCACTTCATCGGCGTTGCCGAGGAAACCGGGCTGATCTTCCGCCTCGGCGAGCACGTGCTGCACCGCGCCCTGACCGATCTTGGCCACTGGCGGGCCGGGCAGGGATTCGTGCCGGAATTCGTTGCCGTCAACGTCAGCCCGCGGCAGTTCCTGCAGCCCGGCTTCGTCGACCTGGTGGTGGATGCCCTGGCCGATGCCGGCCAGGCCGGTCACCGGCTGGAGCTGGAGATCACCGAGAACCTGCTGGTGGAGGACTTCGAGCGCGTCGCCGAGGTGATGGCCGCGCTGAAGGCGCACGGCGTGCGGTTCGCCGTCGACGACTTCGGTACCGGCTACTCGTCGCTGGCGTATCTCAACCGGCTGCCCATCGACAAGCTGAAGATCGATCGTTCCTTCGTCGCCGCGCTGGCCGACGACGAATCCAGCCGCGCCATCGTCACCATCATCCTGTCGATGGCCCGCGCCATGCACTTGAGCGTGGTCGCCGAGGGCGTGGAGACCGCCGCGGAGCGCGAGGCGCTGGCCGGCTTCGGCTGTCGCGCCTACCAGGGCTTCCTGTTCGACCGGCCGTTACCGGCTGCCGAGATGACGCATCGTCCGTCGGCGGCGGGCATCTAGTCGGCGGCGGTGTCGTCCACCAGCCGGCGACCGAGACTGACCACGTCGTCGAGCTGGTAGCCAAGCGCCCGGTAGAAATCCAGCACCGGCTCGTTGCCGCCCCGCACCTGCAGGTTCAGCTTGGGACATCCGATCCGGACCAGGGCATCCTCGACGTGACGCATCAGGCGTTTGCCGATGCCGTGGCGGCGATGCGACGGCGACACCGCGAGGTAGTTGACCCAGCCGCGATGGCCGTCGTAGCCGGCCATCGCCGAACCCACCAGTTGCTGGTCGAGCAGGGCAACCACGAACAGCTCCGGCTGCACCAGCGCCTTGCGCGCAATGTCGCGGTAGGGATCGTTCCACGGCCGGGTCAGGCCGCAGTCCCGCCACAACGTCACCACCGACTCGGTGTCGTCATCGGCGAAGGGGCGGATGCACAGCGCGGCGGCGGTCACTGCAGGCGGCCGGACATGACCATGTGGGAGAGCCGGTCGGCGTCGGTATCGGCGGTGGTCACCTCGCCGAGCTTGCGGCCGCCGCGCAGCAGCATCACGCGATCGGTCACCGCGATGACGTCGTCCATGTTGTGGCTGACCAGCAGCACCGCGACGCCGTCGTCGCGCAGTCGGCGCACCAGCTCGAGGACACGCGCGGTTTCGCGCACGCCAAGGGCGGCGGTAGGTTCGTCCATGATCACCAGGCGCGCCTCCCAGCGCAGTGCGCGGCAGATCGCCACCGCCTGGCGCTGGCCGCCGGAGAGCCGGCTGACCGGGGCGTCCACCGAGTCGAGCCGGATGCCGAGCCGGTCGAGGTAGCCCCGCGAGCGCTCGCGCATGGCCCGCTTGTCGAGGGTGCGAAGACCCGGCACCACGGTGCCGCGCACCAGTTCCGAACCCATGAACACGTTCTGGTAGACGCTCTGGTCCACCGCCAGTGCCAGGTCCTGGTAGATGGCGGCGATGCCGGCCGCCAGGGCATCGCGGGGGCCGCCGAAGTGCACCGGCCGGCCGTCGAGCACGATGCTGCCGGCGCTGGGTGCCTGGGCGCCGGCGAGCAGTCGCATCAGCGTCGACTTGCCGGCGCCGTTGTCGCCGCATACGCCGACCACCTCGCCCGGCGCCAGCGCCAGGGAGACGTCGCGCAGGGCTTCCACCGCGCCGTAGGTGCGGGTGAGTCCGCGGACTTCCAGCATCGCGCTCACCGTGCCGGGCTGCCTACCAGGGCCATTGTCCCTCGGCCGGTACGTTGGTGGCGTCCACCAGCACCGCGTCCATGTACAGGAACGGACCGGCGGTGATCTCGCTGGCCGGGGTGCCGTCCAGCAGTCGTGCCATGGCGTCGGTGGCGGCGGCGCCCATGCGCTCGAAGGGAATGGCCACGGTGGCGGTGAACAGGCTTTCCGGGTCGCGGATGCGGGCAAAGGCTTCCTGGCCGCCGTCGACGCCGGTCAGCACCACGTCGCCACGCTTGTAGCCCTGTTCGCGCAGCAGGTCGTCGATGACGAAGGCCTGGCCGTCGAAGGAGGTCCAGATGGCACCGAACTGTCCGCGGTTCTTCAGCAGCAGCGCTTCCATGCCGGCGCGCACGTCTTCGCGCCAGCTCTTGGTCTTGGCCATGGTATGGCTGCCGACCACGCTGACACCGGTGTTCTCCTCGAGGATCACGTCCATCACCCGGCCGCGCATGCGGGTGCCGCCGTGGCCCTCGTAGCGCTGCAGCATGATGCCGCCGGCATAGTCCACCAGGCCGAGCAGGTGCATGCCGATGCGCGCGCCCACCGCGGCCTCGTTGACGTTGACGTCGAAGGCGGTGTGCGCGCTGGTGCCGGACATCACCGTGATCACCGGGATGCCGCGCTCCGCCGCCGCGGCCAGCTGGGCATCCAGTTCCTGGGTCTTGCCCATGGCGAGGATGATGCCGTCGACGCCCTTCTGGATCAGCGTGTCGAGCTGTTCGGCATGACGCGGCACCGCGCCCTCGGAATTCAGCAGGGTGACGGTGTGACCCAGGCTTTCGGCCTGGGCGACGGCGGCGTTGGCGGTGCGTGCATGGGTGTCCGACGACATCTGGAAGGCGATGACGCCGAGTTCCGCGGCGTGGCCGACGGACGAGGCCAGCACGCCGACGGCGAGCAACAGGGGACGAAGCATGGAAACCTCCGGGATCGTTTTACTGCGGAACGCTGAAGGCCACCTTGCGGAACTGCCTGGCCGACAGACTGACGGAAAGAATGATTATAACGCCGAGCACGATGTCCTGGACGTAGTACTGCGCGCCGAGCAGGGTCAGCCCGTTGCGCAGCGTGCCGATGATCAACGCGCCGACGAGGGTGCCGATGACGTTGGGCTTGCCCGGTTCCACGGTGGTCATGCCGAGCAGCACCGCGGCGATGCCGGTCATCAGGTACTCGCCGGCAATGGCCGGGCTGGCGGAGGACAGGCTGGCGGTGAGCAGCACCCCGGTCAGGCCGGCGAGGAGGCCGGACACGGCCAGCGCCAGGGTCTTCATCCGCGCGGTGCGGATGCCGGCCAGGCGGGCCGGTTCCTCGGCCTCGCCGGTGCAGACCAGGTGCACGCCGGTGCGGGTCTGCTTGAGCACGAACAGCACCAGCGCCGCGACCAGCACCATCCACAGGATCATCGCGGGCATGCCGAACACCGCGCCGCGGCCGAGAAACAGGAAGGCCGGGTCGAGCCGACCGACGAAGGCGACGCCGCCGGTGACCAGGTAGGCGAGGCCGTTGGCGATGGTGGACACCGCCAGGGTGGCGATCAGGGAGGGGATCTTCATGCGCGTGACGACGAAGCCGTTGAGCAGGCCGAACGCCGCGCCGCAGCCAAGCCCGACCGCGATCCCGAGCAGCGGCGGGTAGCCGGCGAACAGCACCGAGGCGGTGCACACCGCGGCCAGGCTGGCGACGTGGGCAATGGACAGGTCGAGTTCGCCGGCGGCCAGGGCAACGGTGAAGCCCAGCGCGATCACGGCCAGGAAGCTGACATGCTTGCCGATGCTGAGCAGGTTGTAGGGATCGAGGAAGTTGTCGGCGGCCAGGGCGAGCACCAGGACCAGGGCGAAGAAGGCGACGATGGTGCCGTAGCGCCGGAAGAATTCGGACATGTCGGGGACGGGGCGGGGTTGGATCGAACTGCCGCGCGATTCTACGCGTTTCGCGCGCCGAGCGCGTGTTCGCGGAAGCGGGCGTGACGCGCCGCCACCAGGGCACTGTCCGCCGCCGGCTCGAAGCGCTGGCCGTGGCCGCCGATGCGTGCCTGCGCGGCGGCCATCGACGGGCACCAGCCGAGGGCGGTCATCGCCAGCATGGCGGCGCCGGCAAGACCCGGCTCGTCGGCGCCGCGCACCACCGGCCGGCCGAGGACGTCGGCACGCAGCTGGCACCAGCGGTCGGAACGGGCCAGTCCGCCGCCGAGCATCACCGGCGAGGGATCGGTGGCCGGCAGCGCTTCGCCGGCCGCTTCGAGGATGGCCTGGCCGTGCTGGGCAATGCCCTCGACCACCGCCAACAGCAGGTCGCCGGCGCGGTGCTGGCTGCGCAGGCCCTGCCAGGCACCGGTCAGCGAGGTGTCCCACCACGGCGTGCGCTCGCCGTCGAGATAGGGCAGGAACAACGGCGTGTCGGCATCCACGTGGCAGCCGGCGAGCAGCGTGTCGAGGGACTCGTCGGGCAGTCCCAGCACCGACTGCGCCCAGCGCAACGTGGTACCGCCGCACTGGCTCGGCCCGCCCAGGTGCCACAGGCCGTTGCCCCAGGGCACGGTGAGCACGCCGTCGTGGTAGACCACGTGGTCGCGGGTCACGCCGACCACCTCCGAGGTGCCCGAGAGGTTGTACACGGCATCTGCCTGCCAGGTGCCCAGCGCCAGCGCGCAGCACCAGGTGTCCATCGCGCCGCACAGCAGCGGCACCCCGGCCAGGCGGTGGTCGGCAACGTCTCCGGCGACCACGCCCACGCTGGCCGCGGGCTCGTGCAGCGCAGGCAGCTTGGTCGCCGGGAAGCCGGTGGCGGCGATCAGCTCGTCGTCGTAGCGGTCGCCGTCCATCAGCATCCAGTTCGACACCGTGTCGCCGCAGGCGGTGCCGGCAAGACGACGCAGCAGGAAGTCCTTGGGTTGCAGCACCGCCTCCGCCGCTGCCACCTCGGCGCCCTGGTGCCGGGCCAGCCAGGCCAGCCGCGCGGCCGGGTGAAAGGCGTTCAGCGGATTGCCCTGCCGGTGCAGCTCGCCGGACAGGCGATTGGCCTGGTCGGTGGCGCGGTGATCGTCCCACATGATGGCCGGGGACAGCGGCTCGCCACGGTCATCCACCAGCACCTGGGTGCGGGTGCCGCCGGTGAGCACGATGGCCGACGGCCGGCCGGCGAGGTCGAGCAGCGAGGGGGCCATCTGCGAGAACCCCTGCCACCAGGTACGTGCGTCCTGCTCGCGGCGTGGGCCGTCGGCGTGGGTGGCGAGGTTGCGCGCATCGGCGGCCAGGGTGTTGCCGTCGGCGTCGATCATCGCCAGCCGCAGCGAGCTGGCACCAAGATCGGCCACCAGCAGCGGGGCGGGGTTCCGCGCGGTCATGGTCGGGCGACGTCCCCCGTGGCCAGCGCGGCCGCGCCGCGACACACCGCCGCCAGCTTGTTGCCGTCGGGGTCGCGCACGTAGGCGGCGTAGAAGTCGGCGTTGTAGGCCGGGCGCAGTCCCGGCGCGCCCTCGCTGCGCCCGCCGTGGTCCAGGGCGGCGGCATGGAAGTTGTCCACCTGGCTTCGGTTGTGCGCCTTCAGCGCCACCATGGTGCCGTTTCCGGTGCTGGCCGCGGCGCCGTCGTAGGGCGTGGCCAGCCACAAGGCCAGCTCCACGCGTCCCTCGTCCAGGTAGGTGCCCCAGCCGGCCCAGCCGTCGAAGTCCTCCTCGCCCACCGCGCAGCGGGCATGGCCGAGGGCGGCCATCACCGGGTCGTAGAAGCGGATGGCGCGGGCGATGTCGTTGGTGCCGAGGCAGACGTAGGTGAACATGGGAGCCTGGGTGTGGGCGCGACCGCGAACGGTCATCGTGCTGAAACAGTACTGCCGCAATCTTCGCCGTCCCCGGGGAAGAACTCAATAGAGAAAGCAACGCCACTGGCAGTTGAGGCAATTCATGATCGAAGAAAGCGCCCGTGCGGACCTGGTCGACCGCATCTGGAAACTCAAGTGCGCCCTGCGCGACGACGAAGGCACCTACGTGCACTTCAAGATGTGCCTGGAAGACGAAGGCTATCGCCAGGAAGTCATCCAGCGCGCCCTGGGGGCGGCGTCCGTCGCCATTCGCGAACAGGCGGCGGTGATCCTCGGGCTGGACGAGGGCGGCAGCCTGCTGCGCCGCCCGTCCCGACAACAGGTCCCGGAAGCGCCGGCGACGCCGCCACGGGCGGCGATGACCAGCCAGCAGGGCGCAGTGTCGATGGCGCCGGCGGCGGCGCCGCTGCGTCGTGCCGAGTCGTCACGCGGTCGCGGTGGCGGCTTCTTCGTCGTCGTCTTCCTGCTCGCCGGCCTCGCCGCCGGCGCCTGGTACCTGGACCTGCATCGCCGGCTGCCCTTCGAGATTCCCGGCCTCGGGATCTCCTCGCAGGTGGTCTCCGGCTCGATCCTCGAGTCCACCGTGTGGCGGGCCGACACCCCGGTGGTGCTGGACGGCCTGGTGTTCGTGGAAAGCGGTGCCCGCCTGACCATCGAGCCGGGCAGCGTGGTGCGCGGGCGGCCGGGCTCGGCACTGATCGTGACCCGCGACGCCACCATTCTCGCCCGCGGCAGCGCCGAGCGACCCATCGTCTTCACCAGCGACCAGCCGGTCGGCCAGCGCCGGACCGGCGACTGGGGCGGCGTGGTGCTGCTCGGCAATGCACCGCTGAACCGTGGCCAGGGACAGATCGAGGGCATCGACGACACCGACAGTCGCGGCAGTTTCGGCGGTGCCGACACGGCCTCGAACTGCGGCGTGCTGGAGTACGCGCGCATCGAGTTCGCCGGTTTCGAGATCGGTGCCAACAACGAGCTCAACGGGCTGACCCTGGGCGGCTGCGGCGACGCCACCATCGTTCGCTACGTGCAAAGCCACCTGGGCAAGGACGATGGCGTCGAGGTCTTCGGCGGTACCGTGGACCTGAAGAACGTGGTCATCACCGGCGCCTCGGACGATTCGCTGGACTGGGACATGGGCTGGACCGGCCGTGTCCAGCACCTGGTCATCCAGCAGTACGCCGATCGCGGCGACAACGCCTTCGAGGGCGACAACGACGGTGACCGGCCCGACGCCGAGCCCCGCTCGCGGCCGCAGTTCAGCAACGTCAGCCTGGTCGGCTCGCGCAATCCCGAGGCGGCGCAGCGCGCCATGACCATCCGCCATGGCTCCGGCGGCCAGTTCCGCAACGTCATCATCGCCGGCTTCCCGGGCGAGGCGGTGGACCTGCGCGGCGACGGCGTCGCCGCGCTCGTCGACAGCGGCACGCTGTCGTTCTCCCACGTCATCCTCCACGACATCGGCGCCGGCGGCGTGGGCTACTTCGCCGACGAGTCCGGCGAGGCCGACGACGATGCCGGCTTCGACGAACTGGGCTACTTCGCGCGCACCGCCGAGGGTCTGCTGGTGGGTGCCGATCCGCTGCTCGACGAGCGCGCCTTCGATCCCCGCGATCCGTGGATGGTGCCGGCCATGGCCTCGCCCGCCGCCAACGGCGTGGCGGTGGACAGCGGTGACGAGTTCTGGGACGAGTCGGCCGGCTACCTCGGCGCCTTCCGTCCCGGCGACCGGGTCAGCTGGATGGATCGCTGGACCGCCTTTCCGGCCAACTGACGTCGCCGGCCGGTCGCCGGCGACGCGCCTTCACGCTACCATCGACGGCTTGTACATCCTAAGACAAACCCGACATGGGAGGTGATTCGTGGACAAAGACCGCTACGACCAGGGACTGGCCATTCGCAAGCAGGTGCTCGGCGCCGAGTACGTGGAACGTTCGCTGGCCAACGCGCCGCCGTTCTCGCAGGACTTCCAGGCCCTGCTGACCGAGTACTGCTGGGGCGAGGCCTGGGGTGACGACACCCTCGACTTCAAGACCCGCAGCATCATCAACGTGTCCCTGCTGGCGGCGATGAACCGCATGCACGAGTGGGAACTGCACTTCCGCGGCGCGCTGAAGAACGGTGTCAGCCGCGACGAGCTGAAGGCCATCCTGAACCAGATCGCGGTCTACTGCGGCGTGCCGGTGGGGGTGGAGTGCTATCGCATCGCCAACCGCGTCTTCGCCGAACTCGACGGCGACTGAACGTGGCTCAGCGGGCGCGCCTGAGGTAGTCGAGCACGCCGCGGGTGGACACGTCCGCGGCGGCTTCGCCTTCTCCGCCCAGCGCCGCGGCGAGGGGTCCGGTCAAGGCCTTGCCCAGTTCGACGCCGAACTGGTCGAAGGCATTGACGCGCCACAGCACGCTTTGCACGAAGACCTTGTGCTCGTACAGGGCGATGAGCATGCCCAGCGTGCGCGGGGTCAGCCGCGGCACCACCAGCGTGTTGCTGGGGCGGTTGCCGGGAAAGGTGCAGTGCGGTGCCCGCGTCTCCACCGTTGCCGGGTCCAGGCCCGCCGCGCCCAGCGCGGCGCGGGTCTGCTCGAGGTCGCGGCCATGCATCAATGCCTCGGCCTGGGCCAGGCCGCTGGCCGCCAGCAGTTGCTGCTGGCGCAGGCAGCCGGCGCTGCCCCGGGCCACCAGCAGGAAGTCCACGGGCACCACCGTGGAGCCCTGGTGCAGCATCTGGAAGAAGGAATGCTGGCCGTTGGTGCCGGCCTCGCCGAAGACCACCGGGGCGGTGTCGTGACCGGCGACGGGGTTGCCGTCGAGGTCGACACCCTTGCCGTTGCTTTCCATTTCCAGTTGCTGCAGGTAGGCGGGAAAGCGCGCCAGGGCCTGGGCATAGGGCACGACGGCATGGGCGCAGTGGCCCAGGAAGTTGCGGTTGAAGACGCCGACCAGGGCCAGCATCACCGGCAGGTTCCCAGGCAGCGGGGCATCGGCGAAGTGTCGGTCCATGGCATGGCCGCCGTCGAGCATGGCGGTGAAGGCGTCCATGCCCACGGCGATGGCCAGCGGCAGACCGATGCTCGACCACAGGGAATAGCGGCCACCGACCCAGTCGGCGAAGGGAAACAGGTTGTCGGCGTGGATACCGAACTCGTGCACCGCGTCGGCATTGGCCGACACCGCGACGAAGTGCCGGGGAAGCGCCGCGCTCGTGCCGCCATGCTCGAGGAACCAGCGCCGGGCGGCCTTCGCATTGGTCATCGTCTCCAGCGTGGTGAAGGTCTTCGAGGCGATGATGAACAGGGTCGTTGCCGCCTCGCGGCCGGCCAGGGTGCGCGCCAGGTGGGCGCCGTCGAGGTTGGAGACGAAGTGCACGGCGGGGCCGTCGGCCCACTCGGCCAATGCCTCGCAGGCCATCGCCGGACCGAGGTCGGAGCCACCGATGCCGAGGTGGACGACGTCGCGGATGGGCGCACCGGAGAAGCCGCGCCAGGCGCCGCTCCTGACCTCGTCGCTGAACCAGCGCATGCGGCGGCGCATCTTCGCCACCGCCGGCATGATGTCGACACCATCCACCGCCAGCGACGACCCGGCCGGCAGGCGCAGCGCGGTGTGCAGGGCGGCGCGCCCCTCGGTGCGGTTGACCCGGTCGCCGCGCAACAGGGCATCGCGCGCCTCCTCGACGCCGGCTTCGCCGGCCAGTTCGACCAGCAGCGACACCGTGCGCGCGTCGAGATGGTTGCGCGAGTAGTCCAGCAACAGCTCGTCGAAGGTCAGCGACAGGTGCTCGAAGCGTCGCGGATCGGCATCGAACAACGCGCGCAGGGTGGTGTCCGACATGTGCCGCGCCTGGGCCGACAGCGCGCGCCAGGTGGCGGAACCGGTGAGGGAAGTCATGGTTGGAAAAAGGCCGGTGGCGTGGCTTGGGTGGGCTATTCTACCAGCGTCGACGACGTTGGATTCCTGACCCGCCGGCGCCGTCGGCAGCGCCCGGTGCCACTGCCAGCCGCGGAGAACCGCCCATGACCCTGAGCCTGTACTACGCCCCCGACAGCGCCAACCTGGTGGTGCGCATGGCGCTGGAAGAAGCCGGCGCCGACTACCGCCCGGTGGCGGTGAACCGCGCCGCCGGGGAGCAGCGTTCCGCGGCCTTCCTGGCCCTCAACCCGCAGGGCTTGCTGCCGGTGCTCACCGACGGCGAGACGGTGCTGTACGAGACCGCCGCCATCCTGCTTCACCTGGTGGACCGCTACCCGGTACTCGGCCCGCCCGTGCATCGACCGGGTCGCGCCGCGCTGTACCGCTGGCTGTGCTTCACCGGCAATACCCTGCATGCCGATCTTAGACAGCGCTTCTACGCCGAGCGCCACGTCGGCGAGGCGGCCCATGCCGACGGCGTGCGCGCGGCGGCGGCGGGACGGATCGCCGGCCACCTTGCGCTGCTCGACGAGGCCCTGGCGAACAGCGCGTCGCCGTGGCTGCTGGACGAGGGATTCAGTGTCTGCGACCTGTACCTGGCGGTGTGCTGCCGCTGGGCGGTGCTCTATCCGCCGGGGCAGGCGATGTCGCCCGCCTGCATCGATGCGCTGCCGGCCCTGGCCGCCATGCTGGAACGCTGCCAGCAGCGGCCGGCGGTACGGCGTGCCTGCCGCGCCGAGTCCATCGGGCCGCCGTACCTGCTGCATCCGCGTGTCCCCGACCTGCCCGTCGACCAGGTGCTTGGCC
>CAYGJZ010000013.1:53104-61112 GCA_964350265.1 uncultured Gammaproteobacteria bacterium
GCCGCGTCCACCAGCACGTCGCCGTCCAGCCAGGGCACCACCGGGTAGCAGTCCAGGCGCGCGGCGAGGTCGACGTCCGCGCCCAGCGACATGCCGCTCATCATGCGGCCGACCCGGGAGTCGCGCAGCACCGGGGCCGGCTCGACGGCTCGGGCCAGGGTGCGGGCGGTCACCGAGGCGTCGGTCAGGGCGAAGCGGTCCGGGGCGGCCGCCACCAGCCGCTCGACCAGGATGCCGGCGCCGATGAAGTCCTCGATGTTGAAGCGATGCCGCGATGCCGAGCAGACCAGCAGCACGGTGCCTTCGGTATGTCGCTGCAGCAGGTGTCGCACCACCGCGTCGGCATTGACCAGGGCGGCGGTGTAGACATGGTCGGCGCCGCGGCTGTTGGCCAGCGCCACGGTGCCGTTGGTGGTCACCAGCACCAGCCGCCGGCCAGCCAGCGAGGCGCCGGCCACCGCGGTGGGGGCGAACCCGGTGAAGCCCGGCGGCGTGACCGCGTCCTTTTCTCCCGCCAGCACCACGTCGTCGCCGGCATGCCGGCGGGCCTCGTCCACCTCGGCCACCGGCAGCACGTCGCGGGCGCCGTTGTGGAGCGCCATGGCAATGGTGGTGGTGGCAAACAGCACGTCGAGGACGACCACCGTCTTGCCGGGCAGTCGCGCGGCTTCCAGGTGCTGCTGGTTCATGATCACGTGTAGGGTCTGCATGGGCGTACCGGGTTGGTCGGATGGCGGGGCCATCGGTGAACGGGGAAATTCTTGGTGCACGGACAACGGGCTACAGGCCCTGCTTCAGGCGCTCGGTCACCGTCTCGCGGAAGGCCTCGTCCTCGGCCAGGCGGACGACGAAGTCCTCGAACAGCGCGCGTGGCGCCACCGCGCGGTGGGCGAGGGCAAGCACCTGGGCATTGCGCCAGGCGCGGCCACCGCGGCCACGGGCCTCGATGTCGGCGTGGGCGGCGGGCGCACCGTCGATGGCCAGGGCGCCGTGACAGGTCAGGTAGGCTTCCACCGCCTCGCTGCGGCTGCCGTCGTGGAACCTGACCGGGCGGCCGAGCAGCTGCCGTCCGTAGTTGCGACCGGCCAGCTCGCTTTCGTCCATGACCCGTGCCTGCGCCGGGTCCAGCCAGGTCACGGCAACGCTGATCTCGACGCCGTCGCAGGGCGACAGCGCCGCGGGCACGGCGCCGTAGCGGGTCACGTGGGCGGAGTGGACGACGTCGAATCCGGCCAGCCGGCAACGTTCGACCAGGATGGCGCGGTCGCGGGGCAGGGCGGGGAACTTGCGCGCCAACTGCATGGGCGCGCGGTTGGAGCCATAGGCGAGCACCGGCACGCGGCCCTGGCGCCACGTCGCCCGTTCGCTCACCGGGTGGGCGCGGTCGTCGTGAAACAGGTAGCAGTCGTTTGGCCAGGCATAGGGATATTCCAGGGCGCGGGCCAGTCGCTCGGCCCGCACGGCGTCGGCATCGATGTTCACAGGTGTTCTTCGCGCAGCCGGGCGATGCGCAGAAGGTTGGTGTTGCCGGGCACCCGGAAGGGCATGCCGGCGGTGATGATGACGTGCTCGCCGGGCTCGGCATAGCCTTCGTGGACGGCGATCCGGCAGGCGGTGGTGACCACCGTGTCGACGTCGTCCGCGGCCACCGCGATCTCCGCGTGCACGCCCCACACCAGCTGCATGCGCCTGGCCGTGGTCTGGTAGGGGGTCAGGCACAGGATCGGGATGCGCGGGCGCTCGCGGGCGGCGCGCAGCGCGGTGGAGCCGGAATCGGTGTAGGTGATGGCGACCTTGATCGGCATGATTTCCACCACCTTGCTCATCGCCGCGCAGATGGCGTCGCCGCTGACCGCGTCCGGCTGCGGGGTGAGGGCGTCGATGGTTTCGCGGTAGTAGGGGTCGCGCTCGGTCTCGACGATGATCCGGTGCATGATCGACACCGCCTCCACCGGGTAGTCGCCCACCGCGGTCTCGCCGGACAGCATCACCGCGTCGACGCCGTCGTAGATGGCGGTGGCGACATCGGTGGTCTCGGCGCGGGTGGGGGTGGGCGAGGTGATCATCGAGTCGAGCATCTGCGTGGCCACCACCACCGGCTTGCCGGAGCGCCGGCAGCTACGCACGATGCGCTTCTGCACGCTCGGTACCTCCTCCGGCCGCATCTCCACGCCGAGGTCGCCGCGCGCCACCATCACCGCGTCGGACAGCGCCACGATTTCCTCCAGGTGGACGATGGCGGCGGGCTTCTCCAGCTTGGTCATGATGCCGGCGCGATCGCCGACCCGCGCGCGCAGTTCCTCGACGTCCTCGGCTCGCTGCACGAAGGACAGTGCTACCCAGTCGACGCCGAGTTCCAGGCCGAAGGCCAGGTCGGCCTTGTCCTTGTCGGTCATGGCGGCGATGGGCAAGGTCACGCCGGGCACGTTGACGCCCTTGCGGTCGGACAGTTCGCCGCCGACGATCACCTTGCAGTCGGCGTGCCGGTCGCTGCACCGGACCACTTCCAGGCGAATGCGGCCGTCGTTGAGCAGCAGCGTGGCGCCGGGCTCGAGCACCTGCAGGATTTCCGGGTGCGGCAGGCAGACGCGCTGCCCGTCGCCGTCGTCGCTGTCGAGATCGAGACGAAAGCGCTGGCCGGCCTCCAGGTGTACCGCGTCATCGGCGAAGCTGCCGATGCGCAGCTTCGGGCCCTGCAGGTCGAGCAGGATGCCCAGCGGCAGGTCGAGCTCCCTTTCCACCGTGCGGATCCGCTCCACCCGCTCGCGGTGGTCGTCGAAGGTGCCGTGGGAGAAGTTCAGGCGGAACACGTCGGCACCGGCCTGGATCAATGCGCGGATCATGTCGATGCCGTCGCTGGCGGGGCCGAGGGTGGCGACGATCTTGGCGTTCTTGGTCGGTCGCATGTTGCCTGTCGATAGGTGGGTCGGGGTGTCCGGCGGCCGGGCCGTCGGCTCCCCGAGTATAGGCCATGCCCCCGTCTTCGTGACCGCGTCGCCGGTGTTCGTGGCTAGGCCTGGCTGGCCAGGGTGTAGCGGCCCACCGCGTCCACCGCCGCGGTCCAGCTGCGGATGCGCTGCTTGCGCAGCGCCGGGTCGAGACCCGGCTCGGCGCGACGGTCCAGTTGCCAGGCCGAGGACATCGCGTCGAGGGAGTCGTACACGCCGCTGGCAAGCCCGGCCAGGCGTGCCGCGCCGAGGGCGGTGGTCTCGATGTTCACCGGCCGTTCCACGGGCACGCCGGTGATGTCGGCGAGGCACTGCAGCAGCCAGTTGTTGGCCACCATGCCACCGTCCACGCGCAGGGCGCTGGGTGCGCTGGTGCCGTCGGCGATCATCGCCGTGAGCAGGTCGTAGGTCTGGTAGCACACCGACTCCAGCGCCGCCCTGGCCAGGTGGGCCGGGCCGGTGTCGCGGGTCATGCCGAATACCGCGGCGCGGGCAAGGGGGTCCCAGTGCGGTGCGCCGAGGCCGGTGAAGGCGGGCACCAGGTAGACGCCGTGGCTGTCCGCCAGCGACGCCGCCAGGGCCTCGCTCTGCGCGGAGTTCTCGATCACGCCGATGCCGTCGCGCAGCCACTGGATGGCAGCGCCGGCAACGAAGATCGAGCCTTCCAGGGCATAGGTGGTGCGTCCCTCGAGACGGTAGCCCACCGTGGTCAGCAGCTTGTTCACCGACTCCACCGCGTCGTCGCCGGTGTTGAACACGGCAAAGCAGCCGGTGCCGTAGGTGCTCTTCATCATGCCGGGGCTGAAGCAGGCCTGGCCGACCAGTGCCGCCTGCTGGTCGCCGGCGACGCCGCGAATGGGAATCGGCCGGCCGAACCAGGCGGCCTCGGTGATGCCGAAGTCGTCGGCCGAGTCGCGCACCTCGGGCAGCATGGACGACGGCACCTGGAACAGCGACAGCAGCGTCTCGTCCCAGCACTGCTGGTGGATGTTGAACAACGAGGTGCGGCTGGCGTTGGTGGCGTCGGTGAGGTGGCTGGCGCCGCCGGTGAGCTTCCACACCAGGTAGCTGTCCACCGTGCCGAACAGCAGTTCGCCGCGCTCGGCGCGCTGGCGGGCGCCTTCCACGTGGTCGAGGATCCAGCCGATCTTGGTGGCGGAAAAGTACGGGTCGAGCAGCA
This sequence comes from uncultured Gammaproteobacteria bacterium, assembly GCA_964350265.1. Taxonomy (GTDB): domain Bacteria; phylum Pseudomonadota; class Gammaproteobacteria; order Arenicellales; family CAJQKF01; genus BQJD01. The sequence continues at coordinate 57,233 of CAYGJZ010000013.1, forward strand.
GCCCGGTGCGCTGGCGCAGGTCGTCCTCGACATTGCGCGCACGCAGCGCGGCGCAGGTCTGCGCGGTGCGCCGGTCCTGCCAGACAATGGCGTTGTAGACCGGCTCGCCGCTGTGGCGGTCCCAGACCAGGGTGGTTTCGCGCTGGTTGGTGATGCCGATGGCGGCGATGCGTCCGGCATCGCCGGCGATGGCTTCGCGGCATACCGCCAGGGTGGTCGACCAGATCTCGGCGGGATCGTGCTCCACCCAGCCGCCCTCGGGGTAGATCTGTTCGAATTCACGTTGCGCGGTACGCAGCGCGTTGCCGCGGGCATCGAAGACGATGGCGCGGGAACTGGTGGTGCCCTGGTCGATGGCAAGCAGCAGCGGGTCGCTCATGGGTCGTGGCAGTCCTCTGTCGTGATCTTGATCATGCGGTCTCGTGCGCGGATCGGGTCTCCTGCGCTGCGCCGCGTTGGCCGTTTTCGCGCGCTAGCTTAATCCATTGCGCGAGGTTGCGGAGATAACTTGTCGATTCGTCGTGGTTTTCAGGTTCTCTTTTCTTATTTTCACATTTTTGATTGTTTGATACAAAACGAACATCTAGAATGAACATCCCAATCCACACGATAGCGTTGTCACACAGGAGGAACCATGAACCGGAGGCTTACACTGCCGATCGTGATCGGTGCCTTGTTGTCGCCGGGCCTTGCCGTTGCCGGCATGGCCGAGGCCGAGCGCTGGATCGACGAGGAGTTTCAGCCCTCGTCATTGTCCAGGGAAGACCAGGTCAAGGAGATGGAGTGGTTCATCAAGGCCGCCGAACCGTTCCAGGGCATGGAGATCAACGTCCTGTCCGAAACCATCCCCACGCACGAGTACGAATCGAAAACGCTGGCCAAGGCCTTCGAGGAGATTACCGGCATCAAGGTCAACCACCAGCTGCTTGGCGAAGGCGAAGTGGTGCAGGCGGTACAGACCCAGATGCAGACCGAGCGCAATCTCTACGATGCCTACATCAACGACTCTGATCTCATCGGCACCCATTCGCGACTGCAACTGGCGGTCAACCTGAGCGACTGGATGGCCGGCGACGGCGCCGACGTGACCAACCCGATGCTGGACGTCGACGACTTCATCGGCAGGTCCTTCACCACCGGTCCCGACGGCAAGCTCTACCAGTTGCCCGACCAGCAGTTCGCCAACCTCTACTGGTATCGCAAGGACTGGTTCGATCGTCCGGAGATCAAGGACCGGTTCAAGGAGATGTACGGCTACGATCTCGGCGTGCCGGTGAACTGGTCGGCCTACGAGGACATCGCCGAGTTCTTCACCGAGCATGTCAAGGAGATCGACGGCGTGCGTGTCTACGGCCACATGGACTACGGCAAGCGCGCCCCGGACCTGGGCTGGCGCATGACCGATGCCTGGCTTTCGATGGCCGGTGCCGGCAGCAAGGGGCTGCCCAACGGCGTGCCGGTGGACGAGTGGGGCATTCGCATGGAAGAGGGCACCTGCAACCCGGTGGGCGCCTCGGTGTCCCGTGGCGGTGCCGCCAACGGCCCGGCCGCGGTCTATGCCATCGGCAAGTGGGACGAGTGGCTGCGCAAGTACGCCCCGCCCGGAGCCGCCAGCTACGACTTCTACCAGTCGCTGCCGGCCCTGTCGCAGGGCAACGTGGCCCAACAGATCTTCTGGTACACCGCCTTCACGGCATCCATGGTGGCGCCGAAGAGCGAGGGCAACAATACCGTCGACGACGACGGCAACCCGCTGTGGCGCATGGCGCCCTCGCCGCATGGCCCGTACTGGGAGGAAGGCCAGAAGCTGGGCTACCAGGACGCCGGCTCGTGGACCCTGTTCAAGTCCACCCCGGTGGACCGGCGCAAGGCGGCATGGCTGTACTCGCAGTTCGTCGTCTCCAAGACGGTGGACGTGAAGAAAAGCCATGTCGGTCTGACCTTCGTGCGTGACAGCACCATTCGCCACCAGTCCTTCACCGAGCGTGCGCCGAAGCTGGGCGGCCTGGTGGAGTTCTACCGCTCGCCGGACCGTGTGCTGTGGTCGCCCACCGGCATCAACGTGCCGGACTATCCGAAGCTGGCACAGATCTGGTGGCAGCAGATCGGTGACGTCAACTCCGGCGTGTTCACGCCGCAGGAGGCCATGGACCGACTCGCCGGCGAGATGGACCAGGTCATGGCGCGTATGCAGCAGGCCGACGAACGGGCCAACACCTACGGCGGCTGCGGACCGCGTCTGAACCCGGAAAGCGATCCCGCTGAATGGCTGGCGAAACCCGGTGCGCCCAAGGCCAAGCTCGACAACGAGAAGCCCCAGGGTGAAACCGTGGTCTACGAAGAACTGATCAAGCGCTGGCAGTCGGAGTAACGACTCGCTGCAATTGATCGTCGAGTGCAAGACGCCGGGGAGGGCCGCGACCTTCCCCGGTGAAGCGCCTGGAGAATCGCTTCACGTGAACCGGCAGGAAGACAGCGGCCGCCATGGCGAGTTGACGCCTCGCCAGCGCAGGATAATCGAACTGGCGCGCGCCAAGGGTAACGTGACCGTCGAATCTTTATCGGAAGAATTCATGGTAACGCCTCAGACCATCCGCCGCGATCTCAACGTCCTGTGCGACGGGGAGTACCTGCGCCGGATTCACGGCGGTGCCGTTTTCAACGACCTGCAAGTCAATCTTGGCTACAAGGCGCGCCGCCACATCGCCGCCGGCGCCAAGCGGCGCATCGGCGAGGTGGCCGCACGATTGATTCCCGACGGCAGCTCGCTTTTCATCAACATCGGCACCACCAATGAACAGGTTGCACAGTTCCTGAAGAAAAAGCGCAACTTGATGGTGATCACCAACAACGTCAACGTCGTGAACATCCTGACGGGCGCTACCGGTGTGGAGCTCGTCGTTGCCGGCGGGGTGGTGAGGCACGAGGACGGCGGCATCGTGGGCGAGCGTGCCTCCGATTTTCTCTCCCAATTCCGTGTCGATTTCGCCGTCATCGGCGCGTCCGCGCTGGATGTCGACGGAACGCTGCTGGACTACGACTACCGCGAGATTCTCGTCGCCCGCGCCATCATCGAGCACGCGCGCTCGGTTATCCTGGTTGCCGATGCCACCAAGTTCGAGCGCAGCGCACCGGTGCGAATCGCGCATATCGCCAACGTACACCATTTCGTAACCGACCTGAGCCCGCCGGCGGCATTCACCGAGTGCTGCAGGGAATCGGGCGTTTTCGTACATACCGTGGAAGAAAGATGAGCAGTAACGCCCCCGACGGTTCTCATACATTCGATATCGCCGTCATCGGAGGAGGAATCAACGGCTGCGGCATCGCGCGCGACGCGGCCGGTCGGGGCCTGTCGGTCCTGCTGCTGGAACAGGGTGACCTTGCCTCGGCGACGTCGTCCGCGAGCAGCAAGCTGATTCATGGCGGCATACGATACCTCGAGCACTATGAGTTTCGCCTGGTGCGCGAGTCGCTCAAGGAACGCGACGTCGTTCTCAAAATCGCCCCGCACATCGCCCGGCCGCTGCGGTTCGTGTTTCCGCACAACCCGAGCATGCGCCCCATGTGGATGATTCGCGCCGGATTGTTCCTGTACGATCACCTCGGTGGCAGGGAGTTTCCGGCAAGCTGTCGAATCGAGGATTTCCCGCATAGCGAACCGGGCAAGCTGCTCAAGAATACCTACCGCGAGGCCTTCGAGTACTCCGACTGCTGGATCGACGACTCGCGCCTCGTGGTCCTGACCGCGCGCGACGCCCACGAGCGCGGTGCGCGCGTTCTCACCCGCACTCGTTGCACGCGCGCCCGCAGCGAGAACGGTGCGTGGTCGATCAGCGCCCGGGACACGATCACCGGCGAGGACAGCACCTTCAACGCG
>CAYGJZ010000014.1:0-5389 GCA_964350265.1 uncultured Gammaproteobacteria bacterium
ATGATCCTGTGGCAGACCAGCGAGATCGTCCACGGCGGCGAGACCAACTACATCATGGCCACGGTCACGTTGTACATCTCCATCTACAACCTGTTCCTCAGCCTGCTGCAGTTGCTCGGCATCTTCGGCGGCGGCGACGAGTAAGTCCCTCCCGCCCCGGAAAAGCCCCGCCTCGCGCGGGGCTTTTTTTGTGCCACTGGACTTCGACGGGAGCCGGGCTCAGGCCGATGCCTGCAATGCCTGGTCCAGGTCCCAGAGAATGTCGTCCACCGTCTCCAGCCCCACCGACAGGCGCACCATGTCGCCGGACACGCCGGCAGCAAGCTGCTCGGCCTCGCCAAGCTGGCGATGCGTGGTGGAAGCCGGATGAATCACCAGCGTGCGGGCATCGCCGACGTTGGCCAGGTGACTGAGCACCTGCACCGCGTTGATGAACTTCTCGCCGGCTTCGCGACCGCCGCGAATGCCGAAGGTCATGATCGCGCCGGCCCCCCTGGGCAGGTATCTTGCCGCCAGTGCATGGTAGGGGTTGTCGGCAAGGCCCGGGTACTTCACCCACCCCACGCGCGGGTGCCCGTCGAGAAACCTGGCCACGGCGAGGGCGTTCTCGCAGTGCCGGTCCATGCGTACGGGCAGCGTTTCCACCCCCTGGAGGAAGAGGAAGCCGTTGAACGGCGACAGGCTCGGCCCGAGGGTGCGCAGGGTTTCCATGCGCGCCTTCATGATGAAGCTGAAATCGCCGAAGGTCTCGTGGAAGCGCACACCGTGGTAGCCGCGCGAGGGTTCGGTCATCGCGGGGAAGCGGCCGTTGTCCCAGGGGAAGCGGCCGCCGTCGACCACCAGGCCGCCGATGGAGGTGCCATGCCCGCCGAGGAACTTGGTGGCCGAGTGCACCACGATGTCGGCACCGTGGTCCAGCGGACGACAGAGATAGGGGGTGGCGAAGGTGTTGTCGATGACCAGGGGCACGCCGGCCTCGTGGGCGATGTCGGCCACCGCGGCAATGTCGAGGACGTTGTTCAGCGGGTTGCCGATGGTCTCGGCGTACACCGCCCGGGTACGTTCGTTGATCGCCTCGCGGAAGTTCTCCGGCCGGTCAGGATCGACGAAACGGGTGTGTATGCCCATGCGGCGGAAGGTGACGTCGAACTGCGAGTAGCTGCCGCCGTACAGGGTGCTGGCGGAGACCAGCTCGTCGCCCTGCTCCAGCAACGTCAACAGCGCCACCATCTGCGCCGCCATGCCCGAACCCACGGCGAGTCCGCCGCGCCCGCCTTCCAGCGTGGCGATGCGCTCTTCCAGCACCGCGTTGGTGGGGTTCATCAAGCGCGTGTAGACGTTGCCGAAGGTCTGCAGGTTGAACAGGCTGGCCGCGTGGTCGGCATCGTCGAACACGTAGGCGGCGGTCTGGTAGATGGGCACCGCCCGTGCGCCCGTGGCCGGGTCCGGCAACTGGCCGGCATGCAGGCACAGGGTCTCGAAGCCGTAGCGGTGATCGGCCATGGCGGTGGATCAGCGCACCGTCCAGCGTGGCCGGCGGGAAGACACCACCCCGGTGGTCACCCCGACCAGGTTCAAGCCGCCGAACAGGCGGGCATGCTCGATCTTCATGCAGCGGTCCATGACCACGTCGAGACCGCCATCGATGGCGACCTGGGCGGCCACTTCGTTGATCACGCCGAGTTGCATCCACACCACCCGGGCGCCGATCTCGATGGCCTGCTCGACGAAGGGCATGACGTTCTCCGGCCGCTGGAACAGGTCGACCACCTCCACCGGACCGGGAATGGCTGCCAGCGAGGGATAGCATGGTCGGTCAAGCACGCTTTCGTAGCGCGGGTTGACCGGGATGACCTGGTAGCCGTGGTCCTGCAGGTATTTTGCCGCGAAGTAGCTTGGCCGGTACCAGTTGGCCGACAGCCCGACCACCGCGATGGCCCGGTAGCCGCCGAGAATGTCGCGAATGCCAACCGTGTCTTCGATCAATCGTCCCTTGTTCATATCTGCACCTTGGAGTTCCGTTGCGTCAGCAGGCCACGAGGCCACCGCCTGCAAGAGTAGCGGATTTCGCCCCGCTTGGGGCGTTTGCCTACCGTTCCGCCGGCCCGAGGGGGAAGAAGCGGCCGCCGCTGGCGATGCCGAACCGGCGACCGTCGGCGCATTGGCGTTCCTCGCCGAGCTCCACCAGGCGGTAGAAAACACTGCGCGCCAGGCGGGCCTCGATGCCGTCGCGGACTTCCACGTAGGGGACCTCCACTGTCGAACCGGGGGCGGCGCGCATGCGCAGGGGGTGGTGTTCGTCCAGGGGGGCCTTGAAGCCGACATTGGTGTCGAAGATGACCTGCTGCCCGTCGCCGGTGTCGGCGACTTCGAAATCGGTGGCCAGAAACGGCACGTCCTCCACGCGAATGCGCAGCCGCTCCGCCGGTGACAGCAGGAAGTACTCGCCGTCCTGGTACACCAGCACCGTGGACAGCAGCCGCACCAGGTCCTGCCGCTGGAAGCTGCCGCCCTGGTAGAACCACTGTCCGCGGGCATCGATGAGCAGATCCATGTCGCGCGTCTGCGCCGGCTGCCAGCGGTCCAGCGGTGGCAGCTTCTGCCCGGCCAGGGCGCCGAGGAACTCGTCGAAGCCCGGGTCGGCGGGTGGATCAGGAACGGCGATGACCCGCTCCGCTCAAGCCGCCCGCACCGGACGTGGCCGGCCCTTCTCGTCGATGGCGACGAAGGTGAACAGGGCATCGGTGACCTTCTCCTCGGTGGAGCGTGGCGCGCCGCGGCCCAGGATCCAGGTCTCCACCCGCACGGCGATGGAGGTGCGGCCGATGCGCTCCGTGGTGCAGTAGCAACTGACCTGGTCGCCGATGTGTACGGGTTTGTGAAAGGTCATGGCGTCCACGGCGATGGTCACCACCCTGCCCCGCGCCACGTGCGCGGCATGGGTGCCGCCGGCCAGGTCCATCTGCGACATCAGCCAGCCGCCGAAGATGTCGCCGTTGGGGTTGGCATCGGCGGGCATGGCCACCGTGCGCAGCGAAGGCAGGCCGCGTTCGGTCTTCGGCTCCGCGCAGCCGGCGTCAGCGGCCAAGGGAGAAGAACTCCGGGTTGGGACGCATCGCGGTGAGATTCGCCATGCGGTTGGAAAGGGCGAAGAAGGCGGCGATGGCGCCGATGTCCCAGGCATCCTCGCGGCTGAAGCCGTGCTCGGCCAGCGCATCGAGATCGTCGTCGGTGATCGAGACCGAATCGGTGGCCACCTTCAAGGCGAAGGCCAGCATGGCCTTCTGGCGATCGCTGATGTCGGCCTCGCGGTAGTTCAGGGCCACCTGGTCGGCCACCAGCGGGTTCTTCGCGTAGATGCGCAGGATGGCGCCATGGGCAACCACGCAGTACTGGCAGTGGTTGGCGCCGCTGGTGGCGACCACGATCATCTCCCGCTCGGCCTTGGACAGGCCGCCATCGCGCAGCATCAGCGCATCGTGGTAGTCGAAGAAGGCGCGGAACTCGTCCGGCCGGTGGGCCAGGGCGAGAAACACGTTGGGGACGAAACCGGCCTTTTCCTGGACGGCGAGAATGCGTTCCCGCATGTCGGCGGGCAGGTCTTGCAGATCGGGTACGGGGTATCGGCTAACGGGTCGTTCGGGCATGGGTACTCATCGGGTTACTCGTAACTGCGGCTATCATCGATGACCTTGCCGTCGTTGGGCAAGTCCCCGTCGGTCACCAGTTCCACCTCGGCGCGCACCTTGCACAGTTCGCGCACCGTTTGCTGCACGGCGACGGCGAAGTCGTCCCGGCTGGCGGCCAGGTCTCCGGCGTGCACCCGCAAGGTCAGGACATCCTGGTGATCGACGTTCGTGACCACCATCCGGCAGCCAAGAATCTCCGGGTGCCGCGCCGCCACCGCGTTGACCTGTTCCGGGCGGATGAACATGCCGCGTACCTTGGTGGTCTGGTCGGCACGCCCCATCCAGCCCCGGATTCGGCGGTTGGTGCGCCCGCAGTCGCTGGCGCCTGCCATGAAGGCGGACAGGTCGCCGGTGGCAAAGCGCAGCAGCGGGTAGTCCGGATTGAAGACCGTCACCACCACCTCCCCGACCTGCCCGTCGGCGACCGGTTCGCCGCTGCCGGGTCGCACGATCTCGACGATGATCTCCTCGTCCAGGATCAGCCCGCCACCGGCGGTCGACTCGTAGCCGACCAGGCCAAGATCGGCGGTGGCATAGGTCTGCAGGACGGCGACGCCCTGTTCCAAAAAGTGTGCTCGCAGGCTTTCCGGCAGTGCTTCGCCGGACACCGAGCCCAGGCGCAGGGAGGAGACGTCGGTGCCGAGCTCGGCGGCCTTGTCGAGCAGTATCTTGAGGAAGGATGGCGTGCCGACATAGGCCCCCGGGCGCACCGCGGCGATGGTTTCCACCTGCAGTTCCGACTGCCCGGTGCCGGCGGGGATCACCGCGCAGCCAAGGGCGAAGGCGCCGGACTCGAGCATCGAACCGGCCGGCGTGAGGTGGTAGGAATAGGCGTTGTGTACCACGTCTCCCGCGCGCAGGCCGGCGGCGAACAGCGCGCGGGCCATGCGCCAGTAGTTCTCCCGTGCCGATTCCGGCTCGCGGATGGGCCCGGGCGAGGCGAAGATCTTGCGCATCTCGCCGGCCGGACGACTGGCGAGTCCGCCGAACGGCGGTTGCGCGCGCTGCTGCTCCACCAGCGCCGACTTGCGGGTGATCGGCAGCGTGGCCAGCGCGGCGCGGTCGGTGATGGCGCCGGCATCGATGCCGCCGAGCCACTCGGCATAGGCCGCGGTGTGTTGCTGGGCATGCTGGATCTGCGCGGGCAGGCGGCCGAACAACGATGCCTCGCGCTCGTCCATCGACCGGGTTTCCAGCGCGTCGTAGTACGAACGCTCGTTCATGGGTTCAGGCCCGTGCTCGCCGGGCAAGACCGGTCAGGACAACCAGCGCTTGCGACGGCGATAGTGTTTGACGTTGCGAAAATTCTTGCGGTCACCGCCGCTCATGCCAAGGTAGAACTCCTTGACGTCCTCGTTCTCCGCCAGTTGCCGTGCTTCGCCGTCCATCACCACGCGGCCGTTCTCGAGGATGTAGCCATAGGTGGCGTAGCGAAGTGCAACGGTGGTGTTCTGCTCGGCGAGCAGGAAGGTGACGCCCTCGTTGCGATTCAGGGCGGCGACGATTTCGAAGATTTCCTCCACCAACTGCGGCGCCAGGCCCATGGAGGGCTCGTCGAGCAGGATCAGCCGTGGGCGTGCCATCAGCGCGCGACCCACCGCGACCATCTGCTGCTCTCCGCCGGAGGTATAGCCGGCCTGCGACTTGCGTCGCTCCTTCAGGCGCGGAAAGTAGTTGTAGACCATCTCCAGGTCCTGCTC
>CAYGJZ010000014.1:5489-9417 GCA_964350265.1 uncultured Gammaproteobacteria bacterium
CTTGCGCAGGTCATCGTAGATGGGAAAGTCGTCGCCGACACCGTGGAAGGCCACCGCCTTGTAGCCGTCGGCGCCCGCGCCGGCCGGCGCGACGTCGTTCTCCGAGGCCGACCACCACACGCCGATGAAGTGATCCATCGGGAAGCGGATGTTGGTGGCCTCCTGGATGGCGACCTGGTTCATGACGCCCCAGCCCCACATGATCACGTAGTCCGGTCGTTCGCGGCGAATCTGCAGCCACTGCGACTTCTGCTCCTGGCCGGGATGATCCACCGGCAACAGGGTCAGTTCGTAGCCGTGCTTCTTCGCCAGCTCTTCCAGGGTGCGGATCGGCTCCTTGCCGTAGGCAGAGTTGTGGTAGACCAGCGCCAGCTTCTTGCCGGAAAGGTCCCCGCCCTCCTCGTTGTTGATGTGCTTGACGATGATCGAGGCAGCATCCCAGTAGGTGCCCGGGTAGTTGAAGATCCACGGAAACACCTTGCCGTTGGCGGCGGAGGTGCGCCCGTAGCCCATCGAGTGCATCGGGATGTTGTCGGCAGTTACCTTGGGAATCAGCTGGTAGGTGATGCCGGTGGACAGGGGCTGGTAGACCAGGGAGCCTTCGCCCTTGGTCGACTCGTAGCATTCCACGCCCTTCTCGGTGTTGTAGCCGGTTTCGCACTCGATCACGCGCAGCGGTTCGCCGCCGATGCCGCCGTCACGCTCGTTCAGCAGCGTGAAGTAGTCGGCATAGCCGTCGGCGAAGGGAATGCCGTTGGGCGCATAGGGTCCGGTCCGGTAGCTGAGCGAGGGAAAGACCAGTTCCGCCGAGGCGGCACCGGAGCCCAGCGCCATCGCTGCCGCGATGGCCGCGGTCGTCAGTCGCTTGTGTTTCATATCGCTTCCTCCAGGGTCAGTGGTAAGCCCAAGTGTCTTGGACATCGTGGATGGCCAGTCGTGGTCGCACGAGACCGAAGCCGGGTTGCGGCGATATCGTGCGAGCCTGGCGGACGGGCCATGCCGCAAGCGGATCGCGCCCGGCAGGGCATGCCGGTCGCGACGGTTGCTCGGTCGAGGTTCGGGCCGGACCTAGTGTGGAAACGGCCATAACCGGAGTTTCTCCTTGGTTACACGCCACAACTGGGCGAGTCCATGAGGTTCTACGATCAGGAACAGGATGATCAGACCGCCGACCAGGATCAGGATCATGTGCTGGACCAGGTCGGTGGGCCAGCCCAGTCCGCCGACCATGATGTTCTTCAGCAGCACCGGCAACAGCACCAGGAAGGCGGCACCGATGAACGACCCGACGATGGAGCCGAGGCCGCCGATGATGATCATGAACAGCACCAGGAAGGACTTGTCGATGCCGAATGCCTCGGTGGGCTCCACCGCGCCGAGGTACACGGCAAAGAAGATCGAACCGGCCACGCCGATGTAGAAGGAGCTGACGGCGAAGGCGGACAGCTTGGCCTTCAGCGGCGGCACGCCGATGATCTCGGCGGCGATGTCCATGTCGCGGATGGCCATCCAGGAGCGGCCGATGCGTCCGCGGGTGAGGTTCTTGGCGACGAAGGCCAGCAACACCACCATGGTCAGGCAGAACAGGTAGGTGGCCCAGGACGGTGAATCGGCACCGGTGACGGCAATGCCGAAGATGGTTCGCTCCGGGGCGGTGATCTGCCCGGAGGCGGAGTAGTTGTAGAACCAGGGCACCTTGTTGAACAGCCAGACGAGGAAGAACTGGGCGGCCAGCGTGGCCACCGCCAGGTAGAACCCCTTGATGCGCAGGGAGGGCAGCCCGAACAGGATGCCCACCGCCGCGGTGACGCCGCCGGAGAGCAGGATGACGAAGAAGATGTTCAGTTCCGGGAAGGCCGTCATCAGCTTGTAGGAAGCGTAGGCGCCCACCGCCATGAAGCCGCCGGTGCCGAGGCTCAACAGGCCGCAGTAGCCGACCAGGATGTTCAGGCCGAGGGCAGCCATGGACCAGACCAGGAACGGGATCAGGACCGACTTTTCCCAGTAGTCGTTGACGAAGAACGGCACCACCAGGAAGGCAATGGCCAGCACGATGGCCACCGCCCAACGATCCAGGCGGATCGGGAAGATCTGCTGGTCGGCGACGTAACTGGTCTTGTACTCGCCGGATTCGCGGTAGAACATGGAGCTAGACCCTCTCGATGATCTTTTCGCCGAACAGACCCTGTGGCCTGAACATGAGGAAGAACAGGGCCAGCACGTAGGCGAACCAGTTCTCGGTGGCGCCACCGATCATCGGGCCGACGGCGTACTCGAACAGCTTCTCGCCGACGCCGATGATCAGGCCGCCGACGATGGCGCCGGGAATGGAGGTGAAGCCGCCCAGGATGAGTACCGGCAGGGCCTTCAGCGCGATCAATGACAGCGAGAACTGCACGCCGGACTTGGCGCCCCACATGATGCCGGCGACCAGCGCGACGAAGCCGGCGATGGACCAGACGATGACCCAGATGGTGCGCAGCGAGATCCCCACGGTGAGCGCGGCCTGGTGGTCGTCGGCCACCGCGCGCAGGGCGCGGCCGGTCTTGGTGTACTGGGAGAAGGCGCTCAGCACCAGTACCAGTACCACCGCGATCACCGCCGCCCACACGTCGAGCACGTCGATGTACATGCCGTAGTACTCCGAGCCCTCGCTGGCCCAGCCACGGGTGACGTCTTCCAGCCAGAAGGAACCGCCCGAGGGAATGCCGATGTCCAGCGCCTTGATGTCGGCACCCCACATCAGGTCGCCGAGCCCTTCGAGAAAGTAGGCCAGCCCGATGGTGGCCATGAACAGGATGATCGGTGCCTGGTTGACCAGGTACTGCAGGATCAGCTTCTCCACCAGCCAGGCCAGCACGATCATCACCACCAGCGTCAGCAGGATGGCGAGGAAGGCGTTCATGCCGTCGCCCCAGTGGTGCAATTCGGTACCGAAGATGGCGTTGATCAGGTGGGCGAAGGGGATCTGTCCGGTCTGGAATCCCACCAGCGTGAGCGCGGCGAACAGCGCCAGTACGCCCTGGGCATAGTTGAAGATGCCCGAGGCCTTGAAGATCAGCACGAAGCCGAGCGCCACCAGGGAGTACATGACACCGGCCATCAGGCCGTTCAGGATCACCTCGACGGTGTACAGGAAGGTCGGGCTCATGCAGTCCTCCGGCGCGAACGGGTCCGATGCGGCGACGATGCGCAGGCACGATCAGTCATGGCTGACCCCCAGGTAGGCGTCGATAACGGCCTGGTCGCTGCGCACCTCGTCCGGTGTGCCATCGCCGATCTTGCGGCCATAGTCGAGCACCACTACCCGGTCGGCCAGGTCCATGACTACGCCCATGTCGTGTTCGATCAGCGCGATGGTGGTGCCGAACTGGTCGTTGACGTCGATGATGAAGCGGCACATGTCCTCCTTCTCCTCGATGTTCATGCCCGCCATCGGCTCGTCGAGCAGCAGCAGTCGTGCCTCGGCGGCCAGGGCTCGGCCAAGTTCCACCCGCTTCTGCAGGCCATAGGGCAGGCGACCCACCGGGGTCTTGCGGATGGACTGGATCTCCAGGAAGTCGATGATCTGTTCGACCCGCTCGCGATGCTCGATCTCCTCGCGCTCCGCCCTGCCCTTCCACAACGCCTGCCAGAACATGTTCGTCTTCATGCGGGTGATGCGCCCGGTCATCAGGTTGTCGAGGGTGGTCATGCCCTTGAACAGCGCGATGTTCTGGAACGTGCGGGAGATGCCCTGGCGGGCGATCTGGTGCGGTTTCAGCGGTCCACGCTTCTCGCCTGCGAACCAGACCTCGCCTTCCTGCGGGTGGTAGAAGCCGTTGATCACGTTGAGCATGGAGGACTTGCCGGCGCCGTTCGGCCCGATGATGGCGCGGATCTCCCCTTCCATGATGTCGAAGGAAATGTCCTGCAGGGCCTTGACGCC
>CAYGJZ010000014.1:9517-13486 GCA_964350265.1 uncultured Gammaproteobacteria bacterium
CGCTCGGCGATGATCCTGCGGCGCAACTTGCGGGTGCGTGTCAGTTCGCCGTCGTCGGCATCCAGTTCCTTGTGCAGGATGAGGAAGCGGCGCACCTGGGAATCAGTCAGCATGTCGTCCTGGGCGAGGTCGGCATTGACCTGCTCGATGCACTCGCGCACCAGCTCATAGACCTGCGGGTGGCCGGCCAGTTCCTGGTAGCTGGAATACGCCAGGCCACGACGTTCGGCCCAGTCGCCCACCGCCGACAGGTCGATGTTGATCATCGCCGTGACCTCTTCGCGATGGTCGCCGATGGCCACCGCCTCGAGCACGTAGGGGAAGAACTTCAGCTTGTTCTCGATGTACTTGGGCGCGAACAGGGCGCCGTTGGTCAGGCGGCCGACATCCTTGGTGCGGTCGATGATCTTCAGGTGCCCGGCATCGTCGAAGAAGCCGGCGTCGCCGGTCCTGACCCAGCCGTCGGCGGTCTTCGCCGATGCCGTCGCCTCGGGGTTCTTGTAGTAGGAGTGAAACACCCCGGGCGAGCGGAACAGTACCTCGCCATCGTCCGACAGTTTCACCTCGACGTTTTCGATCGGCGTGCCCACCGTATCCGAACGCACCTGGTCGTTGAGCTGCACGGTGACGAAGGGCGATGCCTCGGTCTGGCCGTAGACCTGCTTCAGGTGGATGCCGATGGATCGGTAGAAGTCGAACATGTCCGGGCCGATGGCCTCGCCGGCGGTATAGGTCAGCCGCGTGCGGCTGTAGCCGAGCTGGTTCTTCAGCGGTTCGTAGACCATGACCCGGCCGATGGCATAGCGGATGCGATCGGCCAGCGACGGGGTCTTGCCGGCCAGTCGCAGGTCCAGGCAGCGCTTGGCCACGTCCAGGAAGTAGTGGAACATCCAGCGCTTGAAGCCGGAGGCGTCTTCCATGCGGATCATGATGCTGGTGCGGTGGTTTTCCAGCACCCGCGGCGAGGTGAAGTGGTAGGTCGGCCCGATCTCGCGGGAATCGTGCATTACCGTTTCCGGGCTTTCCGGGCAGCACACGCAGAAGCCGGCAATGTGTGCCTGGGCATAGGAAATGAAGTGGTCGACGATCCACGCCATCGGCAGGTAGGCGATGACCGAGTCGGTTTCGTTCAACCCCTCCAGGTCGACGCAGACCTGGGCAATGCTGCGGATGTTGTCGTAGGTGAGCACGACACCCTTGGGCTGGCCGGTAGTGCCGGAGGTGTAGAGGATCACCGAGGCGTCCTCGCCGCGGCCAAGGTCGATTTCCTGGTCGATGAAGCCCGGGTCCGCGGCGATCTTCTCGCTGCCCCGGGCCTGCACCGACGCGAAGCTTTCCACCAGTGCCGGGTCATATCCGGCCAGGCCGCGGTCATCATCGTAGATGATGCGGGAGATATCCGGGCAGCTGTCGCGGATCTCGAGCACCTTGTCCACCTGCTCCTGGTCCTCGGCCACCACGAAGCGTGCCTCGGCGTGGCTGATGACGAACTTCATTTCCTCGGCCACGGAGTCGTAGTAGGTGGGTACCGGGATACCGCCCAGGCACTGGGCGGCGGAGATGGCGACGTACAGGCGCGGGCGGTTCTGGCCGATGATGAACAGCTTGTCGCCGCGCTGGAAGCCCAGTTGCGCCAGGCCGGCGGCAAAGCGGGAGACCTCGTCGTGGTACCGTGACCAGTTCCACGTCTGCCAGATGCCGTAGTCCTTCTCCATAAGCGCAGGGCGCGAACCGATGCGCGCGGCCTGGTGTCTCAGGAGCCGGGGAAACGTGTCGAGATCCGACATGACGTCATGCCTCCTGTGGCAGTCGCCTGCCGCGTCGCGCACGCTGGCACCGGGGCCGGCACGGCACGGCGGTAAGTGATCTTCGCCTGCGCGTAGTCCCGCTGAACGGGATCCCGCGCAATTATTCCCGGACCGCCTCGGCGTATCCGTGGATGCATGGTGCCTTCGCATTCGGCACCGGGCGGGATTTTTCCCTGCCCGGTGAAGATCATACCGTATGCGATGTTGCTTTCTGTGCGGGTTTTATAATATTTATGTAAGCGTTTTGTAAAGGCCGCTGTCCCGTTCGGTGGGCATCGCGCCCTGCCCCGAGACTCGTCCATGAACAGACCTTCGCCGAGCAACGTCGCTCCCTTCGTCCTCAATGCCCTGGACTACCTGGACCAGGGCATCACCGTCTTCGACGCCCGGCTGTGCCTGGTCACCTGGAACCGGCACATGGTGGAACTGCTGGGGTTTCCCAAGGGCCTGCTCCACGTCGGCATGCCGCTGGAGGACCTGATCCGGTTCAATGCCGAGCGCGGCGAGTACGGTCCCGGCGTGGCCGAAGAGCAGGTCGAGCAGCGCATGGCGCTGGCGCGCCAGTGCAAGGCGCACTGCTTCGAACGGATTCGCCCGGACGGCACCATCGTCGAGGTCAAGGGCAACCCGCTGGCCGGCGGCGGCTTCGTCACGGTGTATTCCGATGTTACCCAGCGTCGTCGGAACGAGCGGGTGCTGGAACGAAGTGCCCAGGAACTCGAGCACCTGGTGCGCGAACGCACCGCGTCGTTGCGCAAGCTGAACCAGGAACTGCGCGACGAGATCCGTGCCCACCGCAACACCACCGAGGCGTTGCGCGAGTCGAGCCAGTGGATGCGCACCATCACCGACAGCATCCCGGTGCTGATCGCCTACCTTGGCGATGACATGCGCTGTCGATTCACCAATCGCCGCGCGGACGAATGGTTCGGCGGCGTTGACGGCGATGACGAGGAGTCCAACCGGGCCCTGGCGCGGCGCATTCGCTTCGTCGACGATTTGCGCGGCCACGCCGTCGAGGCATTCTCGGGTCATTCCGTTGCCGTCGAGGTGGCGTTCACCGACCGCGAGTCGCGCAGCCGGATGGCGGCGGTCAACCTGGTGCCGCACGTGCGTGACGACGACGATGCCGTGCAGGGCCTGTTCCTGCTTGCCCAGGACGTGACCGAGATCAAGCGTACCCAGGCGGCGCTGCTCGAGTCCGGAAAGCTCAACGCCGTGGGCCAGCTCACCGGTGCGCTGGCCCATGACTTCGGCAACATGCTGGCCATCGTGCAGGGCAATCTCGCCTTCATCGCCCAGTTGCTCGGCGACACCGATGCCGACCTGGCCGAGTCCATGGCATCGTGCCTGCGCACGGTGGAACGCGGCGCCGACCTGACCCGACGGCTGCTGGCCTTTGCCCGGCGCCAGTCCCTGCAGCCGCAGTCCATCGACGTGCGCGGATTGCTGGACGACTTCAGCGCGTTGACCCGTCACCCCCTGGGCGAGCGGATCCGTCTCGACGTGGCGGTGCAACAGGATACCCGCGCCCTGAATGCCGACCCTTCCGGCCTGGAGAACGCCCTGCTCAACCTGGTGTTCAATGCCCGCGACGCGATGCCGTCCGGCGGTGCGATCCGCATCGACGCCGACAACTACCACGCCGAGGCCGGCGCTGGTGTCGACGTGCTGCCAGCCGGAGACTACGTGCGGTTGCGGGTGCAGGACGACGGCGTCGGCATTCCCCGGGAGCACCTGGACCTGGTCATGGAACCGTTCTTCACCACCAAGCATGTCGGCGCCGGCACCGGTCTTGGCCTGAGCACCGTCTACGGCTTCGTCAAGCAGTCCCACGGTGACATTCGCATCGACAGCGAGTACGGTCGCGGCACGCGGGTGGACATCATCCTGCCGGCAGCGACGACGACACGGGCGGCGACACGGCCATGAGCGAGCGATCCTGTTGCGTGCTGGTGGTCGACGACGAGGTGGAGATCCGCCGCCTGATCGAACGCTACCTCGGTCGCGAGGGCTTCCAGGTATTGTCCGCGGCCAGCGGCACGCAGATGTGGCAGCGCATCGAGGATGCCGACGTCGATCTTGTCATCCTCGACATCCGCCTGCCCGGCGAAGACGGCTTGAGCCTGACCCGTCGACTGCGCCAGGTGCGCGACTGCGC
>CAYGJZ010000014.1:13586-17945 GCA_964350265.1 uncultured Gammaproteobacteria bacterium
CGGCGCGCGGTGGCCTACGACCGCAGCATCGACGTGTGCATCGGGCAACTGCGCCGCAAGCTGGGCCAGGACGCCGCCGCCGACGGGCCGATTCGCACGGTCCGCGGCAGTGGCTACCTGTTCAGCCCCACGGTACGGGCGATTGCTGGCGCCCGTATCGCCGGCTGAACCGGATCAGGGCTGGACGAACAGCGACGGATCGCCCAGCAACGCCCAGTTGGTCACGACGTCCTGGTAGGACCCCTGCAGCGCCTGGCGCGCCATCTGCACGCCTTCACCGACGCTCTTGCCGCTCATCATCGCCCCGGTGGCCCGTTGCAGGAAGGCCTCGTTGGAGGTGTAGCCGCTGAGCGTGGTGGCGCCGTGAATGGCGGCGGCGCCGCGATCCCCGGACAACAGCAACTGGTGGGCGATGGTGTCGGTGCTCGGCGAGGTGAAGTAGCTCGTGTAGCAGGACATGGTGCCGACCAGGGTCGGCTCGCCGGCATTGGCCAGGCTGCGCGCCACGTTGGTGTTGAGCAGGCCCTGGAAGGTCCACATGCTGGTCGAGCCGTGTCCACCGTAGATGGTCAGTGCATGGCCATCGGCGAAGCCCTGCTTGAGGTCGGCCTGGGCGGCGGCGATGCTGGCATAGTCAT
Organism: uncultured Gammaproteobacteria bacterium; assembly: GCA_964350265.1. GTDB lineage: Bacteria > Pseudomonadota > Gammaproteobacteria > Arenicellales > CAJQKF01 > BQJD01. The sequence goes on from CAYGJZ010000014.1 coordinate 14,225, forward strand.
CGACGTAGACACGGGTCAGGTCGGTCCACGGCGTGGCCGGATCGCCGGATGCCAGGGTGTCGGCGATCTTGTCCACCTGGCGGGAAAACGCCGGATAGGACGGATCGGTGGCACCGGCCACCAGCAGGGCGTTGCGGCGATGGGCCATGGTCGACTGGAAGGCCAGCGTCTTGTCCACGATGATGCCCAGTTCCTCCACCGTGCGCACCGGCCAGCGGCCGATGGACAGGTCGGGTACGCCGTCGTCATCGATGTCGGCGAGCAGGCCGTCGGCCGGGGTATGCAGGATATCCCGGTTGGTGGCGGCGAACGCGGTGGGCACGAAATCGATGGAGTTGACACCGGTATAGTCCAACGGATCGGTGGTTGCGCCGCCGACGATAAGCACGTGGCTGATCGGCGACACGTCGTTCTGCGCCGCCAGGTAGTTGCGAATCGCGGACGGCACCGGCAGTCCGTAGCCGTACTGCTCGTAGACATCCAGCACGTCGACGATCTTCACCTGGAAGCCCTGCGCCGCCTTGGCATTGCGGAAGTCGTCGGCCGCCCGGAGCGCCTCGACGAAATTGCCATGGGCGATGATGACGTAGTCCGCAGGGGTATCGGCGATATCCTCGGCATCGTCGATGGTGATGATGGCCGGGCTGGGCAGGGCCTCGACGGTGGACACCTGGTAGGTGGCCTCGCCGATGGCAACGCCGGGGAACAGCGCGGTGAAGCTGCCACCGTTGCGGCGGGTGATCACGCGCAGCCGTGCCAGGTTCTGGCCGGCAATGGCATAGGCGACGAGATCGCGGTTGCTGAACGACGGCACCTCGAAGGCATCGTCCTCGGCGGTGAAGCGCAACATGTCGTCGCGCGGCACGAAGGCCCGCGGGTAGTACAGCGAGTAGGCGTCGCCGTAGACCAGGTCGAAGAGGAAGCCGTCCACCCCGGGAACCTCGACGCGCACGGTGTTGTCACCGTCGTTCAGTGCCCCCGCCGACAATGGCAGGTCGATGTCCCAGCGGGTCAGGCCGTCGCTGGTGAACTCGCCGAGGGAGGCACCGTTGAAGGTCACCGACAGCCGGTGGTCATCGTCGCCACCGGGGAAGGTGGTGACGCCGGCCATGCCCAGGCGAAGCCCGATGCGCTCGTCCTCGACGCCGCCGACCAGGTTGTCCACCGTCAACGGGAACTCGGCATGAGCGGTGCTGACGCCGGGAATGCCGAGCAGCCGGTGCTCGTACCAGGGTTCCGGCGCATCCAGGTTGAGCGCGTAGTTGACGTTGACGTCGCGGGTCACCGTTTCGATGTAGTAGGCAGGTGCCGCGGCGGCATTGGCCTTGCGGTCCACGCTGGCCGCCGGCAACGCCCAGTCCGGGTTGACGTGCAACTGGTAGACGTTGGCATGGGTGTAGCGAATGTCCTCGTCGTCCACCGCGTCGGCGTGGAAGTCGATGTAGCTGCCCGGGCCAAAGCGGTTGCCGCGCGCGGTTTCCACGTGGCGCGGAACCGGCTCACCCTTGTGGGTGATGGCAATACGCGACACCGGCACGCCGTTGAAGTCGGCGCCGGCCTCGACCAGTTGCTCGTAGGTCAGGCGGTGCATGCCCTCGGTCGCGGTTTCCAGGTGCAGCAGCGGGAAGTCGGCCTGGAATCGCTGCTGGCGGCGGGCCAGGCGCTCGGCGATGCGCTCGGCCACGCGGGGCGGCGCATGGCGCCACTTGCCGTTGACCTTGACCATGCCCTGCTCGGCCATGCGCTGGTCGATCTCGGCATGGATCTCCTGCCAGGCAATGGCCCGCGGGGTGGCGTCCTCACCATAGCTGCGGCCCAGCGCGAAGGGTCCGAAGAAGTGCTCGCTGCCATCGGTGTCGATGCTGGAGATGGCCACCTCGCTGATCTCGGCGCGGCGATCCACGCGCACGTTCTCGCGGTAGCTCTGCGGTTCGGTGGAGTCGCTGACCCGGTTGCGGACCAGGCTGCGGTTCAACTGCTGCCATTCACCGTCGCTGCCGCGACCCCAGAGGTTGAAGCCGACGGTGAAGGCCTCCGACGCGGTGGTCCAGCGGAACCGGACATGTCCGCCGTTGCCGTTGCTGGAGAACTGGTTGAGCGTGACCGGCAGGTTGGCCGGGAAGGTGATCGGTGCGAAGGCGGTGCCGACGTCGATGGCAGGCGAGCCGATCGGGGTCTGGTTGCCGGCCTCGGTGCGCGCATCCTGGCCCCAGCCACCGGCGATGTTGGCGCCGGCGATAAAACCCACCGCGCTGCCGCCGGTGAAGCCCTCGGTGGTCAGGGTCCAGACCAGGGTGCCGGACTGGTCCTGGTCGGTGGGATCGTAGATCCGCACCAACTGCAGCAGGTGGACCGGAAAGCCGTTCGCGGTACTGTTCTCGGCAATGCCGTCGACGGTGTCGTTGGTGTCGCCGTCGCCGTTCAGGTCGACCAGGTCGGGGACGAAGTCGCCGTCGAAATCGACGTACATGAAGGTGCTGGCAGTGGGGGTGGCCCAGACCGGCGAGTAATTGCCCGAGGAGGAATTGGTCGGGTCGTTGCCGAAGCCGATGGGAATCAGCATCGCCGAGGTCAGCGAGTTGTCCGGCAACAATGCCCCGCCCCAGTCGTGGTTGCGGTCGCAGGAGTCCATGGCCACGTAGACGTAGAAATCCTGCCCGCCCAGCGAGGAGAAGCGGGTGGCGTCCTGGCTGCCGGTCAGGGTGCGGTTCGGGAAGACGAAGGAGCGCACGCTGTTGGCGGGGATGTTGATGTTGGTCAGGCCGCCGGCGCCGGTCAGCGCCTGCACGATGATGGCGGAATTGTTGTTGTTGTACAGGAAGGCTTCGCCGCTGGACTGGCTGGTGCTGTCGAAGGGCGCGAAATAGGTGTTGGACCACTCGCTGTCCGGCAGCGGGGAGTAGAAGCGGGAACCGTAGAAAGACCCGACGTCGCCGGTGAACACCTGCACCTGCAGGTTGCCGCTGCCGCTGGTGCGGGTGATGCGGGTGCCGGCATTGATCTGGCCGTTGATGTAGGCGGTTTCTCCGCGGTCAAGGGTGCCCGAGGCATCGTTGCTGCCGCCGCCATTGTTGAAATTCACCGAGTAGCCGGTGTTGTCCGCATCGGACATGATCATCAGGGCGACCTGCTGGAACGGGTCGTTTTCGCTGCTGCAGCTGTAGGTGCCCGAAGGATTGACGTTCTCGCCGATGGGCAGGGTGTAGCTGGTACCCCAGCGCGAGGTCGGGAACAGTTCCACCGAACCGGCATTGAGGGTTTCCGAGCCGCTGGCCCAGAACGAGCGGGTGACGGCGATTTCGTCGGTGGAAGCGATGATGTCGCCGGCATCATGGTCGACGATGGCGGACAGCGTGCCGACATTGATTTCCGGCTCGCGCAGGATGATGACCTCGCCCAGGGCAAGGTGATCGTCCGGGTGGCCCGGGGGAAAGCCGTTGGCCGGGAAGCGGTCGCCCCAGATCTGCGTGGAGGTGCGGATGGGCGGGGGCGCATTGGCCGCCGAGGCGCCGGCGATGACCTGCGACGGGTTGGTGATGTTGCCCTCGTAGCCGCCTTCGTGCTCGTCGTAGTAGATGATCACGTCGTCGCGGGCGATGGAAATGGCGGTATAGGTCTCCACCGGGTTCTCGGCATCGCCGTTGATGTCGTCGAGAAACTCGAAGATGTCGTCCTCCGGCGCCGGCAGGATGTAGACCTGGCTCAGCGTGCCGCCGGTGCC
>CAYGJZ010000014.1:18045-31236 GCA_964350265.1 uncultured Gammaproteobacteria bacterium
GACGCAGTCGGGACAGAAGGAGGCCGCGCGGGCGTGCAGGTTCACCCCGGCGAGCAGGAACATGCCCGAGAGAATCGAGCACCAGGCCAGCTTGTTCACGTGCAGCACCCCACGGCTGTAGTCGTTTCGTGACGCCGGTTCCCTGGCGGATTTCCAGACGCGCCACCGATGCACGTCCTGGAAAGGCATTTTGCTTTTATAGTCGATGAAAATAGTACCATCTTCGACCTTGTTTCTCAACGAATTCCGACATGCGCGCGCCACCTGCCCTGACCCCGGACACCCGCCTTCGCTGGGCCAAAAACCTTTCCATTCAATGTGATGAGGATGGCCACGTGGAAGTGCGCGGTCGCCGGGCGCTGCGCTGCGAGCCCGCCGTGCTGCCCTCGCTGGCCCTGTTCGCCGGCGGTGCCACGGTGGCGGAATTCGCCCGCCAGGCCCCGGGCCGGCTCGCCCACGACTTCGCCCACGGCATGCATACCCTGCTGGCCTGGATCGAGGCCGGCGTGCTGGTGGCCGAGGACGATGACGTCATCGTCCTGCCCCGTCTTGCCCGGCGCGGTTTTTCCGGGGCCGCCGAACATGTCGCCCTGCTCGACGACCGGGTACGCACGGACGCCTTCCTGCGCGCCATCGAGGCCGTGGTGCGGCCCGGCGACGTGGTGCTTGACCTGGGTACCGGCACCGGCGTGCTGGCCCTCGCCGCCGCCCGGGCCGGCGCTTCGCAGGTGCACGCGGTGGAACGCGGTGCCATGGCCGCGGGGGCCGAGGCCCTGTTCCGGGAGAACGGCTTCGCCGATCGCATCGTGCTGCACCGGGCTGACTCGAGCCACGTGGAACTGCCCCGCCGGGCCGATGTCCTGGTCACCGAGACGGTGGGCAACGAGCCGCTGGCGGAACGCACCATCGAGTACGTGCGCGATGCCCGCCGCCGCCTGCTGGTGTCGTCGCCGCGCACGGTCCCCGCCGCCCTCACCGTGCTGGCCCTGCCGGTTTCGCTGCCAGCCGCCTGCCTGCAGCGCTACCGCTTCGACGCCGACAACACCACGCGCTGGGGTCGCTGGTACGGCTTCGATTTCGGCCCGTTGTCGGGGCTCGGCAGCGGCGACAGCCTCGAGGTGGAACTCACCGCGGCGGAACTCGAGGACGCCCGCTGGCCGGCCCGGGCGATGCCCCTGGTCCAGGTGGACTTCGCGGCGGCACTGGACCCGCACATTGACGCGGTGGTGGACCTGGAGATCATCGAGGACGCCGAGATCCACGGCGTATGTACCGCTTTCGAGCTCGATCTCGGTGGCGGCCAGCGCCTCGGCCATCGACCCGATACCCCGGTGCCGGGAGATTCCTGGCGCTACCGGCTGTGGCTGTTCGACCGTTCCCGCGTCCGCCGTGCCGGGGAGACCCTGTCGATTCGCTATCGGCACACCCCCCTTGGCACCCGCCTGGCGGTGGTGGAAGAGGCTTCGGGCGGGTCGGCCGGACCCGTCGCGTGAGCGAGATCGCCGCAGTTTTCCGTCGCGACGGCCGACCCGTGGAAGTCGCCGAACTGGACCGCATGGAGGCCGCCTTCGTCGGTGACGGCGCGGCGACGGGCATCCTCGCGGACGATTTCGGCGCCCGTTGCCAGGTCTTCCCCGCCGGTGCGGCGCCGGCCACCTGGTTCGAAGCGGAAGCCCGGGTCAGCGTGCTCTTCGACGGCCGCATCGACAACCCGGGCGAACTCGATGATCCCCAGGCACCGGGGGGCGAAGGCGGCGATGCCGGCCGGTTCCTGCGCCACTTCCTGCGCGGTGGCGTGCCGGGCCTGGCGCGGGTGGTGGGCGCCTTTGCCGCGGTGATCTTCGACCATCGAAACCGCCGGCTCTACCTGGTACGCGATGCCCTCGGCCAGCGTGCCCTGTGCTACCGCCTGGCCGCCGACCACGTGGTGGTGGCCAGCGACGACGGCGCCGTGCTGGCCCACGCGAGGTCCGACCCCGTGGCCGGCGAGGCGCGCATGGCCCTGTTGTTCGCCTTCGCCGGACGAGCCAGCGCATGCGGCTGGTTCGACGGCGTTGATCATCTCCTGCCCGGACAGTGCCTGGAGGTGACCGCCACCACCACCCGCCCGGTTCGCTACTGGCAGGCAGATACCGGGCGACGTATCCGCTACCGCGACCCGGGCCAGTACGCCGAACACTTCCGCGCACTGCTGCGGCAGGCGGTGGCCTGTCGGCTGCCGGCCAGCGGCCCGCTGGCCAGCATGACCAGCGGTGGCCTCGACTCCGCGCCGATGACGGCACTGGCCGGTCGCGAGGGCGCCGACCTGCGCGTCTACACCTGGGGCTTCACGCGCCACGCCGGCTGCGACGAGGGCCACCTCGTGGCGGCGCTTTGCCAGCGCCATGGGCTGCCGATGCAACGGGTCGCCTGCGATGCGCTGGGACCGTTCAGCGACTTCGACCGCTGGCCCGTGGATCCGTATTCGCCGGATCACGACCCCTACCGACGATTTCTCGATGCCTGCTACGACGCGGCGCGAAACGACGGTGCCAGCGTGATGCTCTCCGGCAGCAGCGGCGACGTGCTCTATGCCGGCGGCGACCGCTGGTTCTGGGAACTCGTCGCCAGCGGCCAGGCGGCCGCCGCCTGGCAGGCCCTGGCCCGGCATGCCCGGGCACATGGCGCCTGGCCGACGCTGCGCAACACGGTGCTGCGCGCGGCGCTGCCGATGAGCGCGCTGCGCGGCCTGCAACGCCTTCGACGCGGCCCGGGTTCGGCCATGCCGCCCTGGCTCACGGCGCGCGCCCTCGACCGGCTTGCCGGCCAGCCACGGTGGCCGCCGGAGGTCGACGCGGCCAGCCGTCCCGGGCAGGCCCAGGCCCTGTTGTCCGCGGCCAACGGCGACTGGATGGCGGTGGAGCGGCGCTGGGCCCGTCGCCACGGCATCGAGGTGCGCTACCCGTTCCGCGATCGCCGCCTGGTGGAGTTCATGCTGGCCCTGCCCGACGAGCAGCTCGCCCGGCCGGGTGATCGTCGCAGCGTGCTCCGGCGGGCGGTGGCGGACCTGCTGCCGGCGTCCATTGCCGAGCGCCGCGACAAGACCCGCTTCACGCCGCTGTTCGATGACGGCCTCGCCGCCAACCGCGAGGCGGTCATGCGCCTGCTCGGCGAAGTGGGCGCGCCCTGGCGGGACTGTGTTCGCCCGGAATGGCTGCTCGGCGATGCCGCGGCCAGCCCCTCGCTGCGCGACAGCCTGCTGTGGACCGCCCTCGGCGTGTCCCTGTGGTGTGCATTTTGGCGACAACGTTGCTAATATCCGCCGCGGGTATGCTTTGAGGAAGTCGTCCATTCGGGCGGGCGCACGCATGCGCGTGTCGTTCCGACCCCCCGTGTTCGATGGTGACCACCGGCATCCCTGCCCTTGCCAACCCACTCGGACACGCGGTACATGCACCGAGAACCGACCAAGAATCGACGCGGACACGGCTCCGCGCCACGACCCCAGGCCTATGCCCGGCCGGTGCTGCGCCGTTATGGTGACCTGCGTACCGTGACCCTGGGTGGATCAGAGCTCGACGTGACCGAGAGTGGACGTTTCCGGCGGGAGTTCTAGCACCCGGGCAGGCCGGTTGATCCTGTCCTACTCCTTAGCCTTCCTGTTCCCGCGGATTCTGCGCCATGACCGCCGACAGGAGTTCGTCCAGCCGGGGCAGTGCCTGGCGCCCGGAACCGTAACCCAGCTCGAATCCCCGTACCGCAGCCCCCGCCTCGGCGCAGAAGACCAGGTGGGCGGCCAGTCGTTCACCGGAAAACAATCTCGACGAGATGGTATGGCGGGCCAGTGTCAGCACCCGCCGGGCGCTGTCTGTCAGGCGCAGTACCGCCGCGCCGCGACCGCGTTGCAGGGCGATGATGGCCACCACCGGTCGCACCTGTGCCGTACCGGCAGGATACTGGTTGGCCGGCCCGAGCTTGAGCTGCGGGTAGAACGGCAGCGCCACCAGTTGTCCGTCGCGCAGCGCGACGGGAACCACGTCGTCGGCCACCCGCTGCCAGTCACCCACCCCGGGCAGCCAGCGGGCCAGGGTCGACTTGCCGGCACCGGAATCTCCGACGAACAACACCACGCCGGGCAACGAGGCATGGGCCACGGCGCTGGCATGCAGGCAGAACACGTCGTTGAGGGCCAGCGACAGGATCAGCGGCGGGCCAAGCAAGGTGGCGACGGGGTCGCCGCGGAGATCCGCCGCCCAGTGGCGCAGGTAGACGCCACGGACATCGAGGTCGACGTGGCAATGCGCGTCCACCTCGATCCGCGCCCGCCGCTCCTGCCAGCAGGCGCGCACGGTCCGGTGGGCGCCGTCCACCCAGCCCACCGCGGTGCGCACCTCGGCGGCGTCCAGGTCACTGCTCGGCGCCGGCATCCTCGGCACCCTGGCCTCGCCGGGTCGCTGCCAGTTGGCCCAGGCGGAATGCTCGGCGTCGGTGACCAGGTCGCGGTCGACGAAGGCGAGCTGGCGCCACGACCGTCCGGCGCCGGCCTGCAGCACCAGCGGGACCCGCGCGGGAATGACCGCCATATGGGCTGGACGGCCTAGCGGCCGGGGCCGGCGCGTTTGCGGGGTTTGCCGGGCGTGGCGCGACGCGGTCCGCCGTTGGCGGTACGCGACTGGTAGGGATTGTCCTCGGCCTGGTAGCGAATCGAGATCCGCGTGCCCACCAGGCCGTAGCTGCGCTGCAGGTAGTTGGCCAGGTAGCGGGTGTAGCCGGCGCGCACGTGCTGCAGGCGGTTGCCGTGAATGACGATCAACGGCGGGTTGCGTCCATCCTGGTGGGCGAACTTGATCTTCACCGGGTGGCCGGCATGCATCGGCGGCGCCTGCGCCGCCACCGCCGCTTCCAGCCGGCGGTTCAGGTCCGAGGTGCGGAATTCCATCATCGCCGAGTCGTAGGCGCGGCAGGCCGCGGGCAGCACATCGCCCACCGCGGTGCCGTGCAAGGCGGAGATCTGCAGGCAGTCGTGCGGCGGCAGGAAGGGAAAGCGGCGCTTCATCCTTTCCAGGAACTGGCGACGCACGTAGGGCTCGAGGTTGTCCCACTTGTTGATCACCACGACGATGGCGCGGCCCCGGTTGCCCACCATGCCGGCGATGGCCGCGTCCTGCTCGCCGGGCTCGGTGCGGGCATCGAGCATCAGCACGCAGACGTGGGCGCGCTCGATGGCGCGTACGGTCTTGACCACCGAGAAGTGTTCCACCGTCTCGGTGACCTTCTGCTTGCGGCGTACGCCGGCGGTATCGACCAGTTCGTAGTCGCGGCCGTCGCGACTGAACTCGATGGAGACGCTGTCGCGGGTGGTGCCGGGCTGGTCGCGAACGATCACCCGGCTCTCGCCCAGCAGGGCGTTGACCAGGGTCGACTTGCCGACGTTGGGCCGACCGACGATGGCCACGCGGATGCGCGCGTCTTCCTCGTCGTTGGTGTCCGCCGCCTCCGGCCAGCCTTCCAGCAGATCCTGCAGCAGCGCCTCGACACGGTCGCCGCGCTGGGCGGAGACCGGCCAGGGCCGGCCCAGGCCCAGGGACTGGAAGTCCGCCGCGGCCAGTTGCGCATCGATGCCCTCGGCCTTGTTCACCACCAGCCGCACCGGTTTTCCGGCACGACGCAACAGGCTGGCTATCTCCTCGTCCTGGCCGCTGATGCCGTCGTGGTAGTCGACCAGGAAGAGGATCTCGTCGGCCTCGGCGAAGACACGCTCGACCTGGGCATCGATCAGCGGCCCGAAATCGGAGTCGTCGCCCAGGCCACCGGTGTCGATGACCAGTGCGCGCAGTGCGCCGTTGCGGCGGATGCGTCCGTACAGGCGATCGCGGGTCAGTCCGGGCTGGTCATGGACGATGGCATCACGACTGCGGGTCAGCGCGTTGAACAGCGTCGACTTGCCGACGTTGGGGCGCCCGACCAGGGCGAACACCGGGATCATGGCGCTCAGCGACGCCGCATCGCGTGCACGCGACCGTCCTCGGTCACCAGCAGCAGCAGGTCGTCGACCACCACCGGGTTGTCGATCACGGCACTGCCGGAGATGTCCTGGGCGGCGAGGATGGCACCACTGGCCGGGTCGAGCCGGTAGACCACGCCTTCGTAGTCACCGACCACCAGCGCGTCGCCGAGCACGGCCGGCCCGGTCAGGCCTCGACCGGTGAGCTGGTCCTGCTCCCACACCCGTTCGCCGGTAAAGCGGTTCAGGGCCACCACCGCGCCGGTGTCGGTGGTGACGTAGAGATGGTCGGCATCCAGACCGAGATTCTTCAGCGTGGACACGTCCGCGGACCAGATGACCCGTGGCGAACCCAGGGCCATGGCCACCACCCGGGACTGGTAGGACGCCACGTAGAGCACGGTGCCGAGCAGTGCCGGGTCGCTGTCGATGTCCGCCAGCCGGCCGACCTCGTTGTTGCCGCGACGGGTGCCGATGGGGGTTTCCCACAGTACCCTGCCACGGTCGATGTCCACCGCCAGCAGGCGTCCGTCGGCGAGGCCGGCCACCGCGCCACGGCCGTTCAGCAACGGCTGCGACAGGCCGCGCACGGTCAGTCCCTCCACCGCCTTTTGCACCGTCCACAACAAGGTACCGTCGGCGGTGTCGAGGCCTGCCAGCTTCGAGTCGCCGGCGCGGATCACGGCGACACCCGGGGAGATCGCCGCCGCCGCCAGCACCTCGCCGCCGACCCGGCTGCGCCAGGCCTCGCTGCCGTCTTCGCGACCCAGGGCGATGACGGTGCCGTCGGCACCGGACACCACCACCAGCCCGTCACCGGCACCGACGCCGCCATACAGCGGCCGGTCCAGGTCCACCTCCCAGCGCAGCGCGCCGCTGGCCAGGTCGAGGGCGGACACTTCGCCGCCGGGGCCGGCCAGGAACACGAGTTCGCCGTCCACGCCCGGTCGCAGTCGACCGGCATGGGCACTGAACTGGCCGTCGAGGTTGTGCCGCCAGGCGCGAACGAGGAAGTCCTCGCCGTCCACCTTCGGCTCGGGTCGCGGGGTCACGCCCTCCTGGGTGTAGTGCAGCTTGTCGCCGCCGCCGCAGGCCGCCAGGAACAGCGCGGTCACCAGGATCAACAGGATTCTCATGCCGTGGTGCCTCTAGTTGGGTTGCGCAACGCTGTTGCGCTTGGCGCGCAATACGCCTTCGTAGCCCGAGCCCGGGGTCAGGGCGGCGATGGCCTCGTCGTAGGCCTCGCGGGCGCCGGCGGCGTCGCCGGCCTGGCGCAGGGCATCGGCACGCAGCTCGGCGAAGTGCGAGGCATAGCTGCCGGCATCGGTGACGCTGGCCAGCTCCACCGCGCGCGCGGTGTCGCCCTGCTCCAGCGCGATGTAGGCCAGGCGCAGGCGGGCGGCATGGGCAAGGTTGGCGTCCTCGCTGTTCTCCATCGCCCAGGCCAGCATGTCCGCGGCACCGTCGGCGTTGTCGTTTTCGGCCAGCAGGCGGGCGGCCAGCAGCGCGCCGTTGACCGCGTAGGGCGTGCCGGAAAAATCCTCCCGCAGTTCCCGTGCCAGTTCGCCGGCGGCTTCGACGTCACCGGCCTGGAACTGCTCGCGCAGCTCGAAGTACAGCGCCGAGGCGGTTTCCGCGCGATGATCGCTGTACATCGACCAGCCGTTGATGCCGACGATGGCGCCGAGACCGACCACCACGCCGATCACGATGGAACTGCCGTTGTTCTTCCACCATTCCTTGATTTTCTGCAGGTCTTCGTCTTCCGCCAGATGTGGATCCACCGTTGTTCCCCTTCCGTTCAGTGTGCGAGTTCGGCGGTGTCCGCCGCCGGTTGTTCGTCCAGCGCGCGGCGGACGACGCCGCTGAGCTGCCCCAGTTCGATACGCGCCTGCGGTGCATCGCCGCGCAGGTCCTTCACCGTCACCTGGCCACCAGCCACCTCGTCGTCGCCGAGGATCACCGCCAGCCTTGCCCCGCTGGCATCGGCGCGACGCAGTTGTTTCTTGAAGGCGCCGCCGCCGAGGTTTGCCGTGACGTTGATGCCGTCGGCACGCAGTTGTTCGGCGACGCGGGCGGCGGCGATCTCGGCCGCCTCACCCAGTGCTGCCACGTACACCTCGCAGCCCGGGGTGGCCACCTCGGTGCCTTCCAGCAACATCAGCTCCAGCAGTCGCTCGATGCCCAGGGCGAAGCCGGCGGCGGGAGTCGGCCGCCCGCCGAGCTGCTCCACCAGGCCGTCGTAGCGGCCGCCGGCACAGACGGCGCCCTGGGCACCGAGCTTGTCGGTCACCCACTCGAACACCGTGCTGGTGTAGTAGTCCAGCCCGCGCACCAGTTGCTCGTTGACGTCGTACTCGATGCCCACCGCGTCGAGATAGGCGCACAGGCGCTGGAAATGCGCGCGGGAATCGTCGTCCAGGTATTCGGCCAGGCGCGGTGCGTCCACCAGCACCGCGCGGGTGCTTTCCGCCTTGCTGTCGAGGATGCGCAGGGGATTGCGCTCCAGTCGCCGCAGGCTGTCCTCGTCGAGGGCGTCGCGGTGCCCCTCGAGATAGTCGCGCAGGGCGTCGCGGTAGGCGGCCCGGCAGGCATCCGAGCCGAGGGTGTTGATCTGCAGCCGCACCGAGGTGACGCCGAGCGCGCTGAACATGCGCGCCGCGAACATCTGCAGCTCGGCGTCGGCGTCGGCGCCGGCATAGCCCAGTGCCTCGATGCCGAACTGGTGAAACTGGCGATAGCGTCCCTTCTGCGGCTTCTCGTGGCGGAACATCGGCCCGAAGTACCACAGCTTGGCCTGGCGGTTGTGCAGCAGGCCGTGCTCGATGCCGGCGCGCACGCAACTGGCGGTGGCCTCCGGACGCAGGGTCACGCTTTCGCCGTTCATGTCGGTAAAGGTGTACATCTCCTTCTCGACGATGTCGGTCTGCTCACCGATGGAACGCTTGAACAGCTCGGTGCGCTCCAGCAGCGGCGGCCGGATCTCCTCGTAGCCATAGGCGCGACAGGTATCGGCCAGCATTGCCTGCAGGTGCCGCCAGAGGGCGGAGCGTTCCGGCAGGATGTCGTTCATGCCACGGACCGACTGGATGATCTTGCTCAAGGCTGTTGTCCCACGGTGAATCGGGCAAACAGCCCTTTCTCGGTTTGCGAATAACTCTGGATGCGGCCGAGGTACTTCACGCGTACGCCGCCGGCATTGCCGAGGAAGACCGTGAACGGCGGTTCGCCGACCAGGTCCACGCTGCTGCCTCCGGCAACGATCTGGCTGAGCAGGCGCTCGCCGGTGGCATCGCGCACGTCCGCCCAGGAGCCTTCGTCGAACATCAGCACCAGGTGTCGCCGACCGTCCCCGGCGGCCAGCGGTTCACCGGTCTGCGCCGGCGTCGCCACGGCATCGGCGGTGTCGGCGGCGGGTATGTCCGCCAGCGCCAGGTTCAGCGGCAGTTCGCCGTCCGCGCGCATCGCCTCGCTGGCCGCGCCAGCGGCAATGGCGGTCATGCGATCCACCCGCTGCGGCGGCGCGTAGGAGGTCGTGCCGCCGGAAGCATCGGGCGCGGTGCTCTCCACGGTGAGCCCGTCGGTGACCCGTACCTGTCCCTGGTCGTCGCGCGGCCAGAGGAAATAGCCGCCTGCCGCCAGCGCCAGGACCACGACGACGACCAGCAGCGGGCGCAGCCGAGGGCGTCGGGGACGGCGTCGCGCACCGGGGGTTTCGGGCAGCTGGTCGGGATCGGGCACGTACTCGGGGATGGCGTCCCGGTGGCTGACGATGGCCTCCTCGACGTCGATGCCCACCAGCCGGGCATAGCCGCGCAGGTAGCCGAGGATGAAGGTGCTGCCGCCCATCTCGGCGTAATCGTCGGCCTCGAGCTGGCGGATCAGGTCCGCGGAAAGGCACAGCGCGTTGGCCACCTCCTCCACCGTCCAGCCGATATGCTGGCGCTGGTGGCGCAGCAGGCTGCCCGGCGAAGGGTTCTGCGATGCGACCGGCTCGATCATCCGGTGCTCTCCCGGAACAAGGCGCCGAGGGCGTCGATGTGGCTGGAGCCGGGAAATCGTTCACGCAGCAGGCGGGCGTACTCGCCGGCCAGCTCGCGGTGGTTCAGGGCCAGCTCGTTGCGCACCGCCAGGTAGAGGCTGTCGGCGGTGTAGAAGCGGTCCTGGAAGAAACGTTCCAGGTAGGCGCGGGCGGTGAAGTGCTCGCCCCGGTCGAAGTTGATCACCGCCAGGCGCATCAGGGCCTGGCGCATGTCCGGCTGCAGGCGCAGGGCGAGCTCGTAGCTGGCCACCGCCTGTTCCAGGTTGCCGGCCTGGCGCTCGCATTCGGCGGCACCGTAGAGGGTCACGTACTGGGCGTTGTTCAGCGGGTTGTTCAGCGCCGCGTTGAACTGTGCCAGGCCGTCGGCGTAGTCGCCCTGGTTGCACAGGAAGAAGCCGAAGTCGTTGCGTGCGCCGACGCTCTCCGGGTTGTTGCGCACGGCGCGCTGGAAATGCACGTGGGCGTCTCGCGGACTGTCCAGCCGCAGCTGCAGCTTGGCCATGGCGAGGTTGGCGTCGGACGAATTCGGCTCGATGCGCAGGGCCAGGTCGAGTTCCTCGCGGGCCACTTCCAGCTGCCCCTGCTGCAGGTAGTTGATGCCCAGGCGGGTATGCAGCGCGGCGCGCTCGCTGCTGTCCCACTTCTCGCCGCCGAGTCCACCGGTGGTGGTGGTCACGCAGCCGCCGAGACCAAGGAGGGAAACCGCCACGAGGGCGACCACGGCCTTCATGCGCCGGCCGCCTGCAGCCGCTGCGAACGACGGGTGCGATCGAGCACGCTGCCGGCCAGTTGGCCGCAGGCCGCGTCGATGTCCTCGCCGCGGGTCTTGCGGGTGATGGTCATGATGCCGGCCTGGATCAGCCGGTCCCGGAAGCGGTTGATGGTCGCCGTGTCGGAACACTGGTAGTCGATGCCCGGCGAGGGGTTGAACGGGATCAGGTTGACCTTGGCCGGCACGTCGTGCAACAGCGCCACCAGTTCGCGGGCATGGCGCTCGTCGTCGTTGACCCCGCGCAGCATCACGTACTCGAAGGTGATGCGGGCGCGGTTGTCGCCGGCCAGGTACTGGCGACAGGCGTCGAGCAGGACGGCGATGGGGTACTTGCGGTTGAGCGGCACGATCTCGCCGCGCAGGGCGTCGTTGGGCGCGTGCAGCGACACCGCCAGGCTGACCGGGCAGTCGGTGGCCAGGCGCTCGATGCCCGGCACCACGCCGGCGGTACTCAATGTGACCCGGCGCCGCGACAGCCCGAAGGCGAGATCGTCGAGCATCAGCCGCATGGCCGGTACCACCGCCTCGTAGTTCAGCAGCGGCTCGCCCATGCCCATCATCACCACGTTGGTCACCGCCCGCTCGCCGGGGCCATCGGACAGCAACTGCTCGGCGATCAGCAGCTGGGCGATGATCTCCCCGGTGGTGAGATTGCGGTTGTAGCCCTGGCGGGCGGTGGCGCAGAAGGTGCAGTTGAGCGCGCAGCCCACCTGCGAGGAAATGCACAGGGTGGCGCGGTCGGTCTCCGGGATGTAGACCATCTCCACCGCGCTGCCGCCGGGCACGGCCAGCAGCCACTTGCGGGTGCCGTCCACCGACTGGCGGTCGGCGGTGATCTGCGGCAGGCGGATCTCCGCCTCGGCGGCCAGCCGCTGGCGCAGGCCCTTGCCCAGGTCCGTCATCTGCCCGAAATCGAACACCCGGCGCTGGTAGACCCACTGCATGACCTGGCGGGCGCGGAAGGCGCTCTCGCCGATGGACACGAAGTAGCCCTCCAGGGCCGAACGGTCGAAGTCGAGCAGGTTGACAGGTTCACTCATGGCGGCAGCGTGGTGCGAAGCTCAGCGGGAGAAGATCTCCGACTCGTCGAAGAAATGGGCGATTTCCGTCTTCGCCGTTTCCGGCGCGTCGGAGCCGTGGGCGGAGTTGGCCTCCAGCGACTCGGCGAAGTCGGCGCGGATGGTGCCGGCCAGGGCCTCGGCGGGGTTGGTGGCGCCCATGATCTCGCGGTTCTTGCGAATGGCGTCCTCGCCCTCGAGCACCTGCACCATCACCGGGCCGGAGGTCATGAAGGCGACCAGGTCGTTGAAGAACGGGCGCTCGCGGTGGACGGCGTAGAAGCCCTCGGCCTGCTCCCGGGTGAGGTGCATCATGCGAGCGGCGACGATTTTCAGACCCGCGGTCTCGAAACGGTCGTAGATGCGGCCGATCAGGTTGCGGGCAACGGCATCGGGTTTCACGATGGAAAGCGTGCGTTCGACACTCATGGACGATGGACTCCTGTAGGTGAGGGTTGGCGTAAAGAAAACCCGGAAGAAACCGGCATGGACGCCGACCCGGAACAACCTGATATTTTAACGCTTATTGCAGCGTCTCGCCATGCAGGACGCGGCCGTCGTGGCCGAGAATCTTCACCGCCTGCCAACCGCCGTCGGCGCTGCGGTTGCGCAGGCGGATCGGCAGGTAGTTCTCCAGCCGGCCGCGGGGCCTGCCGCCCTGCCCGTCCCCGCCTTCGGCCAGCATCGACCCGCGGCGCCCGACCCAGGTGTCGAGGGTCTGCCGCAGTACCGCGCGGCCGGCCTCGCGCAGGACCGCGGCGCGGCGCTGGCGCTCGGCCACCGGCACCTGCCGGGGTATGCGCGCCGCCGGGGTGCCCGGACGCTCGGAATACGGGAAGACGTGGGGAAAGGCGACGCCGAGGTCGGTGATGGCCTCGGCGGTGGCCCGGAAATGTTCGGCATCCTCGGTGGGAAAACCGGCCATGACGTCGGCGCCGAGCACCAGGTCGGGGATGCGTGCACGGGCATCGGCGACCACCTGGTAGAGGGTGTCGCGGTCGTAGCGGCGCTTCATGCGCTTCAGGATCAGCGTGTGCGCGCTTTGCATCGACAGGTGCAGGTGATTGCACAGCCGCTCCTCGCCGGCGATGCGGTCGAGCAGGGCGTGATCGATGTGGACCGGGTCCAGCGAGCCGAGACGGAGGCGGAAATCCCCCGGCAGCGCCAGCAGGGTGTCCACCAGGGCGACCAGGGAAACCGCGCCTTCGACGGGGTCGGTATCGGCACCGAAGGCGCCGAGGTCCACGCCGCACAGCACCACCTCGCCGAAGCCGGCGTCCACCAGCCGCCGCACCTGTTGCACGATGCCGGCAAGGGGCAGCGAGCGGCTGGCGCC
>CAYGJZ010000014.1:31336-34187 GCA_964350265.1 uncultured Gammaproteobacteria bacterium
CGGATTTCCTGGCGGGTCTGTCGGTCGGCCTCGCGGGTCACGGTGCAGGAATTGATCACGTACAGGTCGCCGACAGCGCCGTCGGCGGCCCGCTCCCACTGCCCGGACCGGGTCAGGGCGGTGAGAATCTGCTCGGACTCGTAGCTGTTGACCTTGCAGCCGAGGGTGCGCATGGACACCGTGCGCGGAGGGGCTGTCGCCGCGCGGGGAGGATTCAGCATGGCAGGAAGTCGCGCCGTGGCCGTCGCGGCGGCGTCAGCGGGTGGTGAAGCTCTCGCCGCAGCCGCACTGCTCGGTGACGTTCGGGTTGTTGAACTGGAACAGCGACGACAGCCCGTCTTCGACGTAGTCGATGCTGGTGCCGTCGAGGAAGGACATGGACTCGCTGTCGACGATGACCTTGACGCCATGGGAGGTGAACACGCGATCGTTCTCGCCCACTTCGTCGGCATAGCCGAGCTCGTAGGCCATGCCCGAGCAGCCGGACTGCTTGATGCCCAGCCGCAGGCCCTGCCCGCTGCCCCGCGAAGCGAGGTGTTCCTTGACCCGCGTCGCCGCAGCCTCTGTCAATGTGATCGCCATCGTCGTCTCCCGATCGTCTGCTGTGCCGGCGAAGGGTCGCGTCGCGCACCTTTCGCCGCCCGGTTCAGTCGAGGCATCCATGGGGCCGGCGCGCCATGTAATCAAGGCGCCTGCCCGGGCTCCCGGCAGAACCATTCAGTGGCCGGTCATTTTACCAAAGCGGTGCCGTGGAGGGTGGAAAAATGTTGCTGTTCGCGTGGTTTCGGAAGCGTAATATTTATTTTTATTCATGGTTTTAGGAAAACTTATTGATCTTTTTTGTCCAGTGACTCCTCCATCGCGCTCAGGATGCCGCGCAGGATGGCCAGTTCCTCCGAACCGGGTTGGGCTTTCATGTACAGGTGCCTGATTTTGCGCATCAGTTTTTCCGCACCATGGGCCTTCACGAACTGCAGCCGGGTGAGCACATCGAGCAGGTGGGCAAAGAAGTGCTCCCGCTCGCCGACGCTGGCCGGGATCTCCGTCGCTGCCTCGACGGGGGTCGTGCCGTCCACGGCCTGCAAATGCCTGCGACGAATCTCGTAGCCGATGACGGTCACCGCCGCGGCCAGGTTGAGCGACGGGAAGGCCTCGTTCACCGGGATCGAGACCAGCGCGTCGCACAGGTCGAGCTCGGCATTGCTCAGCCCGTTGCTCTCGCGCCCGAACACCACCGCCACCCGCTGCCCGGCGTCGACGTGGTCCTGCAGCAGGGACGCGGCGGCAACGGGTTCCAGCAGGATTCTCCTCGACTCCCGCCGCCTGGCCGAGGTGCCGACGACGAAGACGTGGTCGGCCAGCGCAGCGGCCAGGTCACCATGCACGGTGATGCCGTCGAGTATCGCGTCGGCGCCGGCGGCACGCGCGCGCGCCTGGTCGTCCACCGTCGCCCGCGGCGCCACCAGGCGCAGTTGCGACAGACCCATGTTGGCCATGGCGCGTGCCGTTGCGCCGATGTTGCCGGCATGGGTGGTGCCCACCAGCACCACGGTGATTGCGTCGAGATTCATTGCCTTTCAATTCGCCATGGGCGCGGATAAAATGAGCGCCCCGCCGGGGCACGCCCCAGCACGTCGTCGAGCCGGACATTGCCTCCCGCGCTCTGAACCCCATCCCCCGGGAGTCCTTGATGCATCCTTTGCTATCCACAGCCGTGCGCTGCGCGCGTTTCGCGGGCAACGTAATTCTAAAGCATATGGATCAACTGGATCGTATCGATGTCGAGTCCAAGGGGCGCTTCGACTTCGTCAGCGAAGTCGACCGCATGGCCGAACGCCAGGTTCTCGAGCATGTCGACAAGACCTATCCCGACCACGGCATCGTGGCCGAGGAGAGCGGCAGCCGCAACACCGACGCCGAGTACGTGTGGATCATCGATCCCCTCGACGGCACCACCAACTTCCTGCACGGCTACCCGCACTTCGCCGTCTCCATTGCCATCACCCGTCGCGGCGTGCTGGAACACGGCGTCATCTACCAGCCGGTCAGCAACGAGCTGTTCACCGCCAGTCGCGGCCAGGGCGCGCAGTTGAACAACCGGCGCATTCGCGCCAGCCGTTCGCGCAGCCTGGAACGTTCCCTGCTGGCCACCGGGCTGCCCGGGCGTCGACTCGACCTGCTGGATGCCTCCATGCGCACCTTCCGTGCCGCCCTGCCCCGCTGCAGCGGCGTGCGCCGTTCCGGCTCCGCCGCGCTGGACCTGGCCTACGTCGCCGCCGGCCGCCTGGATGGCTACTGGGAAATGGGCCTGGCACCCTGGGACATGGCCGCCGGCGCGTTGCTGGTGCGCGAGGCCGGTGGCCTGGTGGCGGACATCGACGGCAGCCAGGGCTACCTGGAAAGCGGCAACATCATTGCCGGGGCCTCGCCGCTGTTCAACACCTTCCACGGCCTGATCCGGGCACGCAATGGCTGAAAAGCGTGCCGGGCACACGCCGATGATGCGCCAGTACCTGGACATCAAGGCGGACTACCCGACGACGCTGCTGTTCTATCGCATGGGCGATTTCTACGAGCTGTTCTACGAGGATGCCGCTCGTGCCGCCGCCCTGCTCGACATCACCCTGACCCGGCGCGGACAGTCCGACGGCGCGCCGATCCCGATGGCCGGGGTGCCCGTGCACAGCGTCGACCAGTACCTCGCGCGACTGGTCAAGCTGCGCGAGCCGGTGGCCATCTGCGAACAGGTCGGCGACCCGGCCACCGCCAAGGGCCCGGTGGAGCGCAAGGTGGTACGGGTGGTCACGCCGGGCACGTTGACCGAGGAAACCCTGCTCAACGACCGCGAGGA
>CAYGJZ010000014.1:34287-58649 GCA_964350265.1 uncultured Gammaproteobacteria bacterium
GGGTGGTCACGCCGGGCACGTTGACCGAGGAAACCCTGCTCAACGACCGCGAGGAAAACCTGCTTTGCGCCGTCGCCGTCGACCCGGCCGGCTATGGCCTGGCGGCGCTGGAGATATCCAGCGGGCGTTTCTTCGCCAGCGAGTTCGAACACGCCGACCGCTTGGCCGCGGAACTCGACCGGCTCTCTCCGGCCGAGCTGGTGCTGCCCGAGGACATGGAACCGGCCGCCGCCGACGCCTGTGATGCCCACCGGGTCACCCTGCCCGCCTGGCAGTTCGAGATCGAACGCTGCCGCGAGGTGCTGCAACGCGCCTTCGCCACCGCCAGCCTGACCGCCTTCGGCTGCGACGACGCGCCGCTGGCCACGCGGGCCGCCGGCGCCGTGCTGCGTTATGCCAGCGACATCCACGGCCGGGCGCTGGCCCACGTCGATGCCATTCGCATCGAGCGCGGCGACCACCTGCTGCGCCTGGACGCGGTCACCCGCCGCAACCTGGAGATCGAACAGACCCTGCACGAGGGCCAGGGCACCGCGCTGGTGACCCTGTTCGACCACTGTCTGACCGGCATGGGCGCGCGCCTGTTGTGTCGCTGGTTCCGCGGCCCGCTGCGCGACCACGACGTGCTGCGGCAGCGCAACCGGGCCATCGGCGGCATCATCGAGCAGGCGGACGGTGAAGGCCTGCGCCAGGCCCTGCGCCAGGTGGGCGACATGGAGCGCATCCTGTCCCGGGTTGCGCTGCGCAGCGCGCGGCCACGGGACCTGACCCGGCTGGCCGACGCCCTGCGCGCGGTGCCCGCGCTCAAGGACAGCCTGTCCGGCGTGGACGCGGAACTGCTCGCGGCGCTGACCGGGGACATCGATCCGGGAGAGGAGGTCGCCGAGCTCATCGAGCGGGCCATCGACGAGGAGCCGGCCGCCACCATCCGCGATGGCGGCGTCATCCGCGACGGCTTCGATGCCACCCTGGACGAGTTCCGCGACCTCAAGCGCCATGCCGGCGAACACCTGGTGGCACTGGAAGCCAGCGAGCGCGAACGCACCGGGATGAAGAACCTGAAGGTGCACTTCAATCGCGTCCACGGCTACTACATCGAACTGCCGCGCAGCCAGTCCGACAGCGTGCCCGACCACTACCGGCGACGACAGACGCTGAAGAACGCCGAGCGTTTCATCACCCCGGAGCTGAAGGAGTTCGAGGACCGCATCCTCGGTGCCAGCGAAAAGGCGCTGGCCCGGGAAAAGGCCCTGTACGAGGAAGTCCTCGACCGGCTCGCCCCGCACCTGCCCGTGCTCACGCGCAGCGCGCGGGCGCTGGCCAGCGTGGACGTCCTCACCGGTCTTGCCAGCGCCGCCACGCAGATGTCCCTGTCGGCGCCGGAATTCACCGACCAGCCGAGCATCCATATCCGCGCGGGTCGTCACCCGGTGGTGGCGGCGGCCATGGGCAACGGCTTCATTGCCAACGACCTGTCCCTGGATGCCGAGCGTCGCATGCTGGTGGTCACCGGCCCGAACATGGGCGGCAAGAGCACCTACATGCGCCAGGCGGCACTGATCGTGCTGCTTGCCCATACCGGCAGCTACGTCCCCGCCAGCGAAGCACGACTCGGCCCGGTGGACCAGGTCTTTACCCGTATCGGCGCATCCGACGACCTCGCCAGCGGCCGTTCCACCTTCATGGTGGAGATGACCGAGATGGCCTACATCCTGCGCAATGCCAGCGATCGTTCGCTGGTGCTGGTGGACGAGATCGGGCGTGGCACCAGCACCTTCGACGGCCTCGCGCTGGCCTGGGCATGCGCCGGGGAACTGGCCCGCCGCACGCGTTCCTTCACCTTGTTCTCGACCCACTACTTCGAGCTTACCCAGCTTGCCGACGAGCTTGACGGCGCGCGCAACGTGCACCTGGACGCGGTGGAACACGATGACGACATCGTGTTTCTCTACGCGGTGCAGGACGGCCCGGCCAGCCAGAGCTACGGCATCCAGGTGGCCCGCCTGGCCGGCGTGCCGCGACGGGTGCTGGCGGAGGCGCGGGCCAAGCTCGACGAGCTGGAGTGGAACGAGTCGCGGCGCGAGTCCCGTGGCCATGCCGACCAGCTCAGCCTGTTCGCCGCGCCGTCGCCGCCGCCAGCCGTGGATGCGGTCATCGAGCGGTTGCGCGCGCTGGACCCCGACGGCCTGACACCGCGCGAAGCGCTCGAGGCCCTGTACGAACTGCGGCGCCTCGACCAGGACTAGAGCCGTCCTGCGCACGGTTGCCGATGGTGCCGGTGGACGTTTACCACCCCCGGTCAATTCACTAGAATACCGCCCTTTGGCGAATCTCCAGGGAGCATTGCAATGACCTACGTGGTCGGTGAAGCCTGTATCAAGTGCAAGTACACGGATTGTGTGGAAGTGTGCCCGGTGGACTGCTTCCACGAGGGACCGAACTTCCTGGTCATCGACCCGGAGGAATGCATTGACTGCAGCCTGTGCGAACCGGAGTGCCCGGTGGAGGCCATCTACGCGGAAGACGATCTGCCGGATGACCAGCAGGACTTCCTGGCGCTGAACGAGGAACTCGCCCAGCAGTGGCCGGTGATTACCGAGATGAAGCCGGCGCCGGACGATGCCGACGACTGGAAGGAAGTGAAGGAAAAGCGTCAGCACCTCGAACGCTGACGCGTCGCGGTGCGGTTTGCACCGCCCCGCGCGCAAACCTCCGTTGGGCCACGGTCATCCTCGACCGTGACAGCGATGGCAGCCGGACCCGCCGGCTGCCGTCATGCCTCTTCCGGGTTCGGCGGGTTACTCCAGGCCGAGCTGCGCGATCAGGTCGCTGGCCGGAACGTAGCCCGGAATCACGCTGAAGTCGTCGAGCACCAGGAAGGGCGTGCCGCGAACGCCGAGCTTGCGACCGATCTCCATGTGCGCGTCCACCGGGTTGTCGCAGGACAGCGGTTCAATGGCCTGGCCGCGCTTGGCCTGGGTCAGGGCCGTTTGCTGGTCCTCGGCGCACCACACCGACACCGCGTTGGGATAGCTGCGTTCGCTGATCACCGGGTAGAGCATGTAACGCACCTCGATGCCGGCGGCGTTCAGCGCTGGCACTTCCTGGTGCAGCTTGCGGCAGTATCCGCACTCGACGTCGGTGAACACCGTGATGTGCCGCTTGGCGCTGCCGTTGCTGAACACCACCATCTGGTCGGTGGACATTGCCCCGATCTCCTCTTCGGCAAGGCCACGGGTGATCTCGTTCTGCTTCTCTTCGCCGACATTGACGCCGCGGGCGACGTCGAACAGGTTGCCGACCATGACCAGGTCGCCCTTGACGCTGGCGTAGAGCACGCGGTTTCCGGCGGTCACCTCGTAGACACCGGGCAGTTCGGTTTCCGCGATGGCGGATATGGGCATGCGGTCACCGATCAATGCGGTGAGCTTTTCGCGGAAATCTTCCGGTGCTTCGTCGGCGACGGCGGCCAGGGATGCCAGCAACGTGGTGGCGGCGAGGAGGGTCTTCTTCATGTCGAATCTCTTGGGGTAGATCGGTCCGGCCTTGGGTCGGATGAACGTCAGACAACGTTCAATCGCGAAAATTCACAAATCCGAGGGGCAGTTCTGGTACCGATTCCCGGACCAGTGCCATGGTCTGCTGCAGGTCGTCGCGCTTCTTGCCGCTGACCCGCAGCTGGTCGCCCTGTACCGAGGCCTGCACCTTGATCTTTGCGCCCTTGATGGTCTTCACCAGTTGCTTCGCCAGTGCCTGGTCGATGCCGTTGCGCAGGTTCACCACCTGGGTGACGCGATCGCCCGCTGCCGGGCGAACCTCGCCGGGATCGAGAAAGCGCAGGTCGACCTTGCGCCGCGCCATCTTGTTATTCAGAATTTCCATCACCTGGCCGGCCTTGAAGTCATCCTCGGCATGGATGGTGATGACGTGGCCGGACAGTTCCACCCGGGTATCGCTGCCCTTGAAGTCGAAGCGGGTGTCGATCTCGCGAACGACCTGGTCCACCGCGTTGCGCACCTCGGTGAGATCGGCCTCGCAGACAACGTCAAACGAGGGCATGGGCATACCGTCGTCCACCGACGACAGGAGCAAGGTTCAAGATCATGGGAAAGGACTCATGCTGATGCCGGCCCGGCCGGCGACCGGACGACGGCGGGTACTGGCGACGGCCTGCCTGCTGGCACTGGCCATTCCCGGTACGGTACCCGCTGCGGTGGTGTATGTCTACCAGGATGCCCGCGGCTCGTCGTTGATTACCGATCATCCACGCAACGTGCCCGGCTATACCCTGGTGCGACGCTACGGGATCGGCGAAGAGCGGCCGGCGCCATCGCTGCGCGCGCGGCGCAGCGACTACGATGACCTGATCATGCAGGCGGCACGCATGGCCGGTGTCGATGCCGCGCTGGTCAAGGCGGTGGTGCATGCCGAGTCGGCCTTCCGTGCCGATGCCCGGTCGCACAAGGGCGCGGTGGGCCTGATGCAGCTCATGGCAGCCACCGCCAGCGAGCGCGGCGTGGCCGATCGCAGCGACCCGTGGCAGAACCTGCTGGGGGGCAGCCGCTACCTGCGCGAGCTGCTGACACGCTACCAGGACACGGCGCTGGCGCTGGCCGCCTACAATGCGGGACCGATGGCGGTACGACGGTACGACGGCATTCCCCCCTACCCGGAAACCGAGGACTACGTGCGCCGGGTGCTCGACCTGCACGCCCTATACCGGCAACAGGAACAGCGCGCCGGCGGTGAGCAGGTGGGCGGGAATGGCGGCCACCAGGTCGTCGAGCATGATGCCGATGCCGCCGGACACGCGCGCATCCAGCCAGCGAATGGGCCAGGGCTTGATGATGTCGAAGGCGCGAAAGGCGATGAAGCCGAGCACCACGGAGACCCACGATACCGGCAGTAGCGCCATGGTCACGAGAAACCCCGCCACCTCGTCGACGACGATGGACGGGTGGTCGTGGACGCCGAGTTCACGGGCCGCGCCTTCGCTGGCCCAGGTGCCGATGACGATCACCGCTGCGGTGACCAGGAAATAGCCCAGCGGACCCAGGCGGCTGGCCAGCAGGTAGAGCGGGATGGCGGCCAGCGTGCCCGCGGTGCCTGGCGCCACCGGTGCCAGGCCGGCGCCGAAGAACATGGCGATCCAGCGTGCCGGCGTATCCATGGTCGGCATCACGAACCGTCTCCACGCGCATCGTCGAAGTGGCGGTAGCCGCCGGCGCCGACGGCCAGGGCACGGCCCTGCCCGTCCTCAACGACCAGTTCCCCGTCGTCGGTGACCTCGCCAATGCATACCGGTGAAAAGCCTGCCTGTTCCGCCTGCCGTTGCAGGGTCCCGGCTTGTCGCGGATCGATGGTGAAGCACAGCACGTAGTCGTCGCCACCGCCGAGCAGGATGCCGGGGTCGCCGCCGGCCTGCAGCCAATGCGTGGCCGCGGGTGAGAAGGCGTCCGCGTCGATGACCAGGCGGGCGCCGAGCGGGCTGTCGCGGCTGCCGCTGGCGGCAAGAACATGGCCGAGGTCGGCCAGCAGGCCGTCGGAAACGTCGATGGCCGCGCTGGCCAGTCCGCGCAGGGCCAGTCCGGCGGCGACCGCCGGTTTTGGGCGGCGCAGGCGTTGCAGCAGGTAGTCGGCATCGGCCCGTGCCGGCCGGTACTCGCCACGGGCCACGCGCAGCCCGAGCGCGCCGTCGCCCACCGGCGCGTGCAGGTAGACCGCGTGTCCCGGCCGGGCACCATCCCGGCGCAGGGCCTGTCCCGGCGGCACCGTGCCGGCAGCCTGCACGCTTACCGTCAACGGTCCGCGGGTGGTGTCGCCACCCACCAGCGACAGGCGATGGCACCTGGCCAGCTCGCCGAAGCCCTGGCAGAAGCCCTCGAGCCAGCGCTCGTCGGTGTTCGGCAGGGTCAGGTTCAAGGTCGCCCAGGCGGGGGCGGCGGCCATTGCCGCGAGATCGCTGAGGTTCACCGCCAGCGACTTGAAACCAATGTCGGCGGGATCGTCGTCGGCCGCGAAGTGCACATCGGCAACCAGCGTGTCGGTGCACACCGCGGTGGCCTCGGTGCCCGGTGCCAGCAGGGCGGCATCGTCACCAATGCCGAGAATGACGTCGTCGCGCCGGATCTCCAGGGCGCGGAAGTAGCGCTCGATCAGCGCGAACTCGTTCACGCCTTGCGCAGCTCGGCGGCCACCTTGTCGAGTACGCCGTTGACGAAGCGAAAGCCGTGCTCGGCGCTGAACATCTTGCTCAGCTCAACGGCCTCGTCGATGACCACGCGCACCGGAATGGTGGTCTCGTACTCGAGCTCGTAGGCACCGATGCGCAGGATGGCACGCTCCACCGGATCGACCCGTGCCAGGTCGCGGTCGAGATACGGTGCCAGCCGGCTGTCGATTTCCTGGCGGTACAGCGGCACGTTCTCCACCAGGTGGCGGAAGTAGCCCATGTCGACGCCGCTGAAATCGTGGTCGTTGATGAAGTGCCTCTCGATCTGGCGCGGGTTCTGCCCGGTCAGGTCCCACTGGTACAGGGCCTGCACCGCGGTCTTGCGTGCGAGATGTCGACTGCCATCGGTCATGGATGCACTCGGCAAAGGAATTCGGAGGAGGACCACCGGTGTTGCCCGGTATCCTGGCATTGGCCTGCGCGGCGGAATCCTGCCAGCCGCCGCAAACCGGGCCGGGGCATCGCGCGCCTCGCGCCGGGGCCGATTGTATCATCGGCGCCGGCGCGACCATGCCGATCAGTAGTCGGTGACGTAGTCGATGACTTCCAGGTCGAAGCCCGACAATGCGTGGGTCCGCCGCGGGGTGCCCAGCACGCGCACCTTGCTGACGCCGAGATCGGCGAGAATCTGGCTGCCGGCGCCGATCATGCGCAGGTCGCCGACCTCCTCGCTTTCGTCCTTGGCGGACTGCTTCAACTCGGCGATCCTGCGCGCGACGTAGTCGCCGGTGGTCGGGTAGTCGAGCAGCACCAGGATGCCGGAGCCGTGGGCGATGATCGCGTCCAGCGCCCGCGCGGCATCGCTCTCGCGGTTGGCCACCGTGTCCATCATGGTATCGAACACGCCGCTGTGCACGTGCACGCGGACCAACGTGGCGGCATCGCGGACGATGTCGCCGATGGCGAGGGCGAGGTGGGTGGACTGGGCGATGCGGTCCTCGTAGACGTAACTGCGAAACTGGCCCCTGGGCGTGACCAGGTCATGGGACGAGATTCTCTTCACGGTGGGCTCGTGGGTGACCCGCCAGCGAATCAGGTCGGCGATGGCACCGATCTTCAGGCCATGTTGCTTGCCGTACGCGGCGAGATCGCCGAGCCGGGCCATGCTGCCGTCGGGATTGAGGATCTCGCAGATCACGCTGGCCGGTTCGAAGCCGCAGATACGCGACAGGTCGACACTGGCCTCGGTATGCCCTGCCCGGTTCAGCACGCCGCCCGGCTGCGCCATGATGGGGAAGATGTGCCCGGGCATGACGATGTCGGACGGCCCGGCGTCGGCGTGCACGGCCGCGGCCACGGTCACCGCGCGGTCGGTGGCGGAAATGCCGGTGGTCACGCCGCGCGCCGCCTCGATGGAGACGGTGAAGTTGGTGGAGTAGCGGGCGTTGTTGTCCTTGACCATCAACGGCAGCGCCAGTTGGCGGCAGCGTTCCTCGGTGAGGGTGAGGCAGATCAGGCCGCGCCCGTGGGAGGCCATGAAGTTGATGTGCTCGGCAGTCACCGCCTCGGCGGCGATGACCAGGTCGCCCTCGTTCTCGCGATCGGCGTCATCCACCAGGATGACCATGCGGCCGTTGCGATAGTCCTCCATGATGTCCTCGATGGGACTGATCAACTGCGGGTCTCCATCCCGTGTCGAGTCGCGTCGCGCGCTGTCTTGTTGGTTCATGCTCTATTCCACCCCGTTCGTGTCGAGGGTCTGGCGCATGCGCAGCAGGTAGCGCGCCACCGTGTCCACCTCCAGGTGAACCCGGTCGCCGACACCGCGTGCATGCAGGTTGGTGTGTGCCAGCGTGTGCGGCACGATGTTCACGGTAAAGACCACCGCGTCGTCGTCATCGACAACCTCGTTGACGGTCAGGCTGATGCCGTCCAGGGCGATGGAGCCCTTGGCCGCGATCAACGGTGCGAAGGACCTGGCGGCACGGAAGCGGTACACCTGCGAGCGTTCGCTGTCGGCGATGTGATCGATGCGGGCA
The DNA here is from genome assembly GCA_964350265.1 of uncultured Gammaproteobacteria bacterium. Classification (GTDB taxonomy): domain Bacteria; phylum Pseudomonadota; class Gammaproteobacteria; order Arenicellales; family CAJQKF01; genus BQJD01. Next base: position 42,499 of record CAYGJZ010000014.1, read on the forward strand.
GTGCCGTCCACGTGGCCGCTGACCAGGTGTCCACCGAGCGGTGTCGACAGCGTCAAAGACGGCTCAAGGTTGACCGGGTCGCCGACGCGGAAGGTGCCGACCAGGGTGCGTGCCAGGGTTTCCACGGAGACGTCGAAGGACAGCAACGGGCCATCGTCCAGCACGGTCAGGCAGACGCCGTTGACGGCGATGCTGTCGCCAACCTGGCGGGCGATGTCGCCGCCGTCCACGCGAAGCACCAGGTCCTCGCCCCGGGCTTCCACCGCCCTGACCTCGCCGACGCGCTGGATGATTCCGGTAAACATGCTTTCAGTGACTCCTGGGTACGGCGATGATGCGGATGTCCTCGCCGAAGCGGCGGACATCGGTGAATTCCAGCCGGATGCGATCCGGCAACGGCAGTGCGCCAAGCGCGAACATGCCGCGCGCCTCGGCACCGAGCAGTGACGGGGCGAGGTAGACGATGTACTCGTCCACCAGTCCCGCACGGGCGAAGGCGCCGCACAGGCGCGGACCGGCTTCCACCAGCACTTCGTTGCACTGGCGCTCGCCGAGCATGCGCAGCACCGGTGCCAGCGCGATGCCGCCATCGCCGGCGCTGCCCTGCCAGTGCGCCGCGCCGGCCACGCCACCACCCAGTGTGACCACCAGGGCATCACCGTCCAGGTGCAGGCACTTTGCCGTCGCCGGGGTGCGCCCCGCGCTGTCCAGCACCACCCGCAATGGTTGCCGGGTGGCCTCGGGATGCCGCGCATTCAGCGACGGGTCATCGGCCAGCACGGTGCCGATGCCGGTGAGCACGGCACTGCTGCGGCCACGCAGGCGGTGCACGTCTTCGCGCGCCGCGTCACCAGTGATCCAGCGACTGTGTCCGCCAGCGTCGGCAGTGCGACCGTCGAGGGTGGCGCCGAGTTTCAGTCGTACCCAGGGCAGCCCGCCACGCATGCGTCGCAGGAAGCCCGGGTTGAGCGAAGCCGCCGGTCCGGCGCAGAGGCCCACGTGGACTTCGATGCCGGCCTCGCGCAGGGCGCGCAGGCCGCTGCCCGCAACCAGCGGGTTGGGGTCCTCGCCGGCCGCGAACACGCGGCGAACCCCGGCGCGGACCAGGGCCTCGCAGCAGGGTCCGGTACGGCCGGTGTGGGCACATGGCTCCAGGGTCACGTAGACATCCGCGCCACGTGCATCGCCGTCCAGCCGGGACAGGGCATGCACCTCGGCATGCGCTTCGCCGGCCTGCTGTGTCCAGCCCTCGGCAAGGATGTTGCCGTCGCGGACGATGACGCAGCCCACGCGGGGATTGGGGTCGCTCAGGTACAGGCTGTTGCCGGCCAGGGCCACGGCCCGCAGCATCAGTTCCTCGTCGCGTCCGGCCACCTCAACGCTTGCGCCGTCGACGTCGGCCGTTTTCGAGAAAGCTCAACTGCGTGGCCGCATCCGGCGACGTGCCGCTGCGCAGGCGATCGAGTTCCTCGCTGAAGGCGTCCAGGTCCTGGAAGCGGCGGTAGACCGAGGCAAAGCGCACGTAGGCGACGTGATCGATGTCGCGCAGTTCGATCATGATCCATTCGCCAAGCGCCTTGGAGAACACTTCCCGTTCACCGCTCTCGGTGCACTTGCGCAGGATGCGCCGGATGCCCTGCTCCACCACCTCGGTGTTGATCGGCCGCTTCTCCAGCGCCCGCATCATGCCGCGACGCAGCTTGTCCTCGTCGAAGGGCTCGCGCGAGCCGTCGTTCTTGATCACCCAGGGCATGGCGATCTCTGCCCGTTCAAAGGTGGTGAAGCGCTCGCTGCAGTGCTGGCACTCGCGGCGGCGCTTGACGCTGGCGCCGTCGTCTCCGATACGCGAATCCACGACCCGGGTGTCGTCGGAATTGCAGTAGGGACAGCGCATGGGCCTGGCGGTTGCGTTGGCGGGTGACGACCGCGCCTCAGGGCGCCGGGTCCGCCTCGGCGCCCTCCTTCTTCACCGGCAGCATGTCCTCGCGGGTGATTCCCAGCACCAGCGCGGCCGGCGTGGCAACGAAGATGGAGGAATAGGTGCCGATGACGATGCCGACGAACAGGGCGGTGGCGAATCCGCGGATGGCCTCGCCACCGACCAGCAGCAGGGCGAGGATCACCAGCAAGGTGGTGCCGGAAGTCAGGATGGTCCGGCTCAGGGTCTGGTTGATGGATTCGTTCATCACCGCGACCCGGTCGCCCTTGCGCATCTTGCGGAAGTTCTCGCGAATGCGGTCGAAGACGACGATGGTATCGTTCAGCGAGTAGCCGATGACGGCCAGGAAGGCTGCCAGCACCGCCAGCGAGAACTCGATCTGGAACAGTGCGAAGAACCCCACCGTGAACAGCACGTCGTGCACCAGCGCAACCACCGAGGCCACCGCGAACTGCCAGCGAAAACGGATGATGACGTAGGCGAGGATGCCGATGAGCGCGTAGAGGATGGCCAGGCCACCCTGCTCCACCAGTTGCTGTCCCACCTGCGGCCCAACGAATTCCACCCGCAGCATCTGTACCTGGCAGTCCGTCGGCGAGGGATTCGCGGCGCTGACGCACTGCTGGGCGTCGCCCGGTGCGGTGCCTTCCGCCAGCGTCTCCGGTACCGCGGCGCGCAGGCTGCCGGTGATCTGGTTGCTGAGCGCGGCGGAGGACTCCTCGGCGTTGACCGGCAGGCGCACCATGATGTCTCGGGAGGTGCCGAAGTACTGCACCGTGGCATCGGCGATGCCGTCGTCGGCGAGGGTGTCGCGCACCTGCTGGATCTCCACGCTGTCGGCATAGCGCAGCTCGACCAGGGTGCCGCCGGTGAAGTCGATGCCGAAGGCCAGACCACGCACGGCGATGGCGATGATGCCGACCAGCAACAGGCTTGCCGACAGCAGGTAGGCCTTGTTTCGAAAGCCGAGGAAGTCGATGCGGGTTTGCTTCTTCAGAAAGTCCATGGCTTCGTTCCTAGATCGGCAATTCGCGCAGTTTCCTGCCGCCGTAGAAGAAGTTGACCAGTCCACGGCTGAGCACGATGGAGGTGAACATCGAGGTCAGGATGCCGATGCTGAGGGTGATGGCAAAGCCCTTGATCGGGCCGGTGCCGAAGTTGAACAGCACGATGGCCGCGATCAACGTGGTGACGTTGGCATCGACGATGGTGGACAGGGCCCGCTGGTAGCCGGCATAGATGCTGGCCTGTGGCGAGTTGCCGTTGCGCAGTTCCTCGCGGATGCGTTCGAAGATCAGCACGTTGGCGTCCACCGCCATGCCCACGGTGAGCACGATACCGGCCACGCCGGGCAGAGTGAGGGTGGCCTGGAACAGCGACAGCACCGCGACCAGCAACACCAGGTTCATGGCCAGGGCCACGTTGGCGAACAGCCCGAAGACCCGGTAGTAGACCACCATGAACACCAGCACCAGGCCGAAGCCGATCATCACCGAGAGAAAGCCCTGGTGGATGTTGGCCTGGCCGAGGCTCGGGCCGACGGTACGTTCCTCGACGATCTCCACCGGCGCCGCCAGCGCGCCGGCGCGCAGCAGCAGCGCCAGGTCACGGGCCTCGTCGACGCTGTCCAGCCCCTCGATCTGGAAGCGCTGACCGAGCTGGTCGCGGATCACCGGGGCCGTGATGACTTCCTCGATGCGCTTGCGTTCGCGCACCACGTTGCCGTTGTCGTCCAGCACCAGGTTACCGTCGGCATCCAGCTTCGGCGTGCTGGTCTGCTCGATGTAGACCACCGCCATGCGCTTGCCGATGTTGTCGCCGGTGATGCGCTGGTTGATGCGCGCGCCCACCGCGTCGAGGGTGATGCTGACTACCGGGCCGCCCGACTGGGTGTCGATGCTGGCCGCGGCGTCGACGATGTTCTCGCCGGAATAGATGACCCGGCGCTGCAGCAGGATGGGGCGACCGTCGCGCATGCGGTAGATTCGCGATCCCGGCGGCGCGCCGTCGGCGAGGGCGCTTTCCAGGCTGTGCTCCTCGTCCACCATCATCATTTCCAGGGTCGCGGTGCGGCCGAGGATATCCTTGGCCTTGGCGGTGTCCTGCACGCCGGGCAGCTGGATCACGATGCGCCGATCACCCTGCTTCTGCACCACCGGCTCGGCAACGCCGAGCTCGTCGATGCGGTTGCGCAGCGCGGTCATGTTCTGCTGCACCGCGAAGTCCATCAGGTTCTGCACTTCGCTTTCGCGCAGGGTCGCCAGCAGCGTGTCGTCGGGACCGTCCTCGATGGCGAGGCCGGCCAGTTCCCGCTCCAGCACGTCCTCCGCGCGGTCGAGATCGCCGGGGTCGCGCATGCGGATCTCGATCACGCCGTCGGCGCGGCGACGCACCGCGCGGTAACGCAGCTCGCCCTCCTCGCGCAGCACCGACTTGATGTCCGACTCGTAGCGTTCCTGCGCCCGGGTCACCGCCGCGGCCATGTCCACCTCCATCAGGAAGTGAACGCCGCCACGCAGGTCCAGCCCCAGGTACATGGGCTGGGCATTGAGGCTCTTCATCCACGACGGGGTGGAAGGCAGCAGCGTCAGCGCGGCGGTGTAGTTGCCCTGCAGCTCGGCGGTGAGCAGGTCGCGGGCACGAAGCTGGTCCTCACCGCGCAGGAAGCGGACCTTGAGGTTCTCGCCGTCCAGTTCCACGGCCTTCGGCTCGATCCCGGCCGCCTGCAGGGTGTCGCCGACCCGCTCCATCAACACCGTGTCGACGTTGCTGCCGCGGGTGCCACGCACCTGCAGGCCGGGGTCGTCGCCGAACAGGTTGGGCAGGGCATAGAACAGTCCCGGCACCACCACCAGGGCGATGACCAGGTACTTCCACCAGGGATATTGGTTCAGCATGGATCGGGATTCGGCAGGGAACGGACGCGGGAAACGACGGGACTCAGGCGGACTTCGCCGTGCCCTTGGGCATCATCTGCGCCACCGAGTGACGCTGCACCTTGATCGACACGTTGTCGGCGATCTCCACGGTGACGAAACTCTCGTCGGTGTCGGTGATCTTGCCGAGGATGCCGCCGCCGGTGACGATCTCGTCGCCCTTCTTCAGCGCGGAGACCATTTCCCGGTGCTGCTTGGCCCGCTTCTGCTGCGGACGGATCAACAGGAAGTAGAACACCACGAAGATGACCACCAACGGCAGCAGGCTCAAGAGACCGCCGCCCTGGGGGGCGCCGCCGGACTGGGCGAGGGCATCGCTGATCAGGAAATTCATTGCCGATGTTCTCAGGTTGGGGTTGGCGCCGGACGCACTTCACGGCGCCTCGGCGAGGGAGCTTCGGAAACCGGCGATTATGCCATATCCTCGGCTTTCAAGCCGTACCTTGCATAGAATTCACGACGAAATTCGTCGAATCGGCCGGCAGCGACGGCGTCGCGAACACCCTGCATGAGCTGCTGGTAGTAGTGCAGGTTGTGCAGCGTGCACAGCCGCGCCGCCAGCATCTCGTGGCTGCGGTACAGGTGGCACAGGTAGGCGCGGCTGTAGTGGCTGCAGGTATAGCAGTCGCAGTCGTCCTGCACCGGCCGGGTATCCAGCCGGTGCACGGCATTGCGGATCTTGACCACGCCGTCGGCGGTGAACAGCCAGCCGTTGCGGGCATTGCGGGTGGGCAGCACGCAGTCGAACATGTCGATGCCGCGGTGGACACCCTCCACCAGGTCCTGCGGGGTGCCCACCCCCATCAGGTAGCGCGGCCGGTCGGCGGGCAGCTCTCCGGACAGGGCATCGAGCACGCGCAGCATGTCCGCCTTGGGTTCTCCCACCGACAGGCCGCCGACGGCATAGCCGTCGAAGCCGATCTCGGTGAGTCGCTGCAGCGACTCGATGCGCAGGTCCTCGTACATGCCGCCCTGGACGATGCCGAACAGGGCACCGTGGTGGCCCTCGTGGGCGGTCTTGCAGCGGCTGGCCCAGCGCGCGCTCAGGGCCATCGAGGTGGCGGCCTCGTCGTGGCCGCAGGGGTAGCGGGTGCACTCGTCGAAGACCATCACCACGTCGGCGCCGATGGTGTGCTGGATGTGCATCGACTCCTCCGGGCCGAGGAACAGGGTGGCCCCGTCCAGCGGCGAGCGGAAGGTGACGCCGTCCTCGGTGATCCGGCGCAACTCGGCCAGGCTCCAGACCTGGAAGCCGCCGGAGTCGGTGAGGATCGGCCCCGGCCAGTGCATGAAGCGGTGCAGTCCCTGGTGGGCGGCGATCACTTCCATGCCCGGGCGCAGCATCAGGTGGAAGGTGTTGCCGAGCAGGATCTGCGCACCGCTGGCGGCCACTTCCTCCGGAGTCACCGATTTCACCGTGCCGGCGGTACCCACCGGCATGAAGGCCGGCGTGTCCACCACGCCGCGGGCGAAGCTGAGCCTGCCGCGGCGGGCGGCTCCGTCCCGGGCCAGCACTTCGAAACTCATCGTGCTCATGCGCGCTCCAGGAACATGGCGTCGCCGTAGCTGAAGAAGCGGTAGCCCTGCGCCACCGCTTCGCGATAGGCGGCCAGCACCGGCTCGCGGCCGGCGAAGGCGCTGACCATCATCAACAAGGTCGAGCCAGGCAGGTGGAAGTTGGTGAGCAGCGCGTCGACCACCGCGAAGCGATAGCCCGGGTAGATGAACAGCCGGGTCTCGCCCATCGCCGGGGTGACGCCGCCATGACCGTCCGCGGCGGACTCCAGCGCGCGGGTCACGGTGGTGCCGATGGCGACCACGCGGCCGCCACGGGCACGGGTCCGCGCGATGTCGGCGGCAAGGTCCTCGTCGACGTGGTAGCGCTCGGCATGCATGACGTGGTCTTCCACCCGTGACACGCGCACCGGCTGGAAGGTGCCCGCGCCCACGTGCAGGGTCAGCCGCGCGCGCCGGGCGCCGCTGGCGTCGATGGCATCGAGCAGCGCCTGGTCGAAGTGCAGGCCGGCGGTAGGCGCCGCCACCGCGCCCGCGTGGCGGGCATACACCGTCTGGTAGCGGGCGGCGTCGTCCACCCCGTCACCGCCCCCGCCCTCGCCTGCTCGCGGTCGGCGGATGTAGGGGGGCAGCGGCACCAGGCCATGGCGCTCGAAAACGTCCAGGGCATCGTGGGCGAGGAAGCGAACCCGGAAGAACCCGCCCTCGGCGACCTCGACCACGCCCTCCACCTCGCCGACCTGGAAGCCCTGGCCAGGGCGCACGGTCTTGCTGGTGCCTACCTGCACCAGCGCCAGCGGACCGGACAGTACCCGTTCGAGGAACAGCTCGATGCGTCCGCCGCCGGGCAGCTTGCGGCCGATCAGCCGTGCCGGCACCACCCGGGTGTCGTTGAACACCACCAGGTCATGCTCGCCGAGCAGTGCGGGAAAGTCGGTGATGCGTCGGTGTCGTGGTCCTTCCCCGGTCAGCACCATCAGCCGTCCACCGCTGCGTTGCGCCGGCGGATGCTGGGCAATCTGGGCTTCGGGCAGGTCGAACTGGAACTCGTCGGGATTCATGGCGGCGCGAGAGTACCCGAATCGGTGTAGACGGGAAAGCGCGCCGAGCGGCGGCACGGGCCGATTGACGTTTACCGGGTGAGCCGATAAATTTGCACGCCCCGTGCCGGGGTGGCGAAACTGGTAGACGCGCCAGACTCAAAATCTGGTGGTGGCAACACCGTGTCGGTTCGAGTCCGACCCTCGGTACCAACCACTCCCCCGTCCAACCCGTTCCATGTCCGGGCGGCTTGAATGGCATCGGCGCGGCCCGCATATTGACGCCGAACCATCCACAGCCAGGTCAGCACCATGTCCCAGTCTCCCCACGTTTCCATCGGCACGCAGGACAACTTCGTCCAGGTGGTGATCGAGAAGTCCCGCGAAGTCCCGGTGCTGGTGGACTTCTGGGCCGAGTGGTGCGGACCGTGCAAGAACCTGATGCCGATCCTGTCGAAACTGGCCGACGAGTATGCCGGCAAGTTTCACCTGGTCAAGGTCAACACCGACGAGCAGCAGGCCATCGCCATGCACCTGGGCATCCGCAGCCTGCCGACGGTGAAGCTGTTCAAGAACGGCCAGCCGGTGGACGAGTTCACCGGCGCCCTGCCCGAGCAGCAGGTACGCCAGTTTCTCGACCACCACGTGCGCGACGAGATCGAGGCCTTCCTGGAGCAGGTCGACCAACTGGTGGCCGAGGGCCAGGCCGAGGATGCCGCCAACGCGCTGTCCCAGGCGCTGGCACAGGTGCCCGGCGACGCGCGCATCATCCTCAAGCTGGCCGCGCTGAAGCTCGACGCCAACGACACCGAGGGCGCCCGGGCGCTGTACGACAGCCTCGACGATGCCCAGCGCGACAGCGCCGAGGCACGCGCCATCGGCGCGCGGTTCGAACTGGCCGAGCGGGCCTCCGGTGCCCCCGGCGAGGAGGAACTTCGCCAGGCCATCGAGGCCGACCCCGACAACCTGAAGGCCCGCGACCAGTTGAGCGCGGTGCTGTACGCCCAGGGCGACGTGGCCGGGGCCATGGAACAGTTGCTGGAAATCGTGCGCCGCGACCGCGGCTACGAGGAGGACTCCGGACGCACCCAGCTGATCCGCATGTTCGAGGCCCTGGGCAGCGCCAACCCGCTGGTCAAGAAGTACCGCCGCCAGCTTTCCATCGCCCTGTCCTAGCACGGGCGCGCGCCGGCAACGCTAGCCGCGCGGGTGATGCTCGCGGTGCAATGCCTGCAGCCGCGCCGAGGCAACGTGGGTGTAGATCTGGGTGGTGGACAGGTCGGCGTGGCCGAGCAGCATCTGCACGCTGCGCAGGTCGGCGCCGTGGTTCAGCAGGTGGGTGGCGAAGGCATGCCGCAGGGTATGCGGAGACAGCTTGGCCTCGATGCCGGCCACCGTGGCATAGCGCCGCACCAGGTACCAGAAGGCCTGGCGTGTCATCGGCCCGCCACGGGCAGTGACGAACACCGCCTCGCTGACCCGCCCGTCGAGAATCGCCGGCCGCGCCTCGGCCAGGTAGCGACCCAGCCATTCCAGTGATTCCTCCCCCAGGGGCACCAGGCGTTCACGGCCGCCCTTGCCCACCACGCGGACCAGCCCGGTGGTGCGGTCCAGTCGCGCCAGGGCGAGACCGACCAGTTCCGAGACCCGCAGCCCGGTGGCGTACAGCGTCTCCAGCATGGCGCGGTCACGCAGGCCGATGACGTCACCGGGGTCCGGCGCGTCGAGCAGTGCCTCGACCTGGGATTCCGACAGTACCGCGGGCAGCGAGCGGCCGATGCGCGGTGCCTTGATCTCCAGCATCGGGTCGTCGGCGATCCGCCCCTCGCGCAGCAGGTACTGGTAGAAGCGCCGCAGCGCGGTGACCGCGCGCGCGGTGCCGCGCGCGCTGATGCCGCTGGACAGCCGGTGGGCAAGATAGTCCATGACGTGGTTGCGCCGCGCACCGTCGAGGTCGAGGCCGGCGCGGTGGAGAAAGCGCGCGAAGTGAAGGAGATCGCTGCGGTAGGCGTCGAGGGTGTTGCGGCTCAGCCCCGCTTCCAGCCAGGCATGGTCGAGGAAGGCGTCGACGAGTTCCTGGTTGCGTTCCATGGTCCCGCCGCCAACGGTCAGGAAGACGTCCCGGCGTCCTTGTTCTCCAGCAACCACAGGTCCTGCAGCTTGCGGGTGAGCTGCTGGCGCCGGCCGGGGTCCCGGGTCACCGACAGCAACTGCCGGTAGATGGCGCGGGCATCGTCGAGCAGTCCGGCGTCCTGCAAGGCACCCGCGGCGCGGTACTGGGCGCTTTGTTCCCACATGGCATTGCCGCCGGTCATGGTGGCCGAGCGCAGGAAGTACAGCGCGGCCTGTTCCGGTGCACCGCTGCCCTCCAGCGACTCGGCGATCCAGAACAGGATTTCGCGCTGCCGCGCGCTGGCGCTGTTGCGTTCCAGTACCGCCTCGAGCAGTGGCAGCGCCTCGGCATGGCGCTCCAACGCCTGCAGGTCGAAGATCACCTGCAGCAGGCGGTCGGTCTCCTCTTCGAGCAGGGTGTCCATGGCCCCGGTCAACGATTCGAGCAGGCGCACCCCCTCTTCCACGTTGCCGGCATAGATGGACATGCGTGCCTGGCGAAGCCGCCAGTCGAAGTAGGACACCCCCGCCGGCGGCTGCACGATGGGTGCGGTCAGCGCCGCAGCGCGCTGGATGTCGCCGGCCTTCAGGGCCTCCTCGGACAACAGGTATCCTACCGGGCCGCGCAGCATCTCGAAGCCGCCGAGCGGCCCTTCTTCGCCGAACAACTCGTAGATCACCGCCACCAGGCCGTCCCGGTGCAGCGAGGCGGCCAGCCGGGAATAGGCGTCGTTGGCCAGTTCCACCACGCCGGCCTGTCCGCCGACGTAGGCATACAGCGCGCGCGCGCCCACCGCGGACTTCGCCTGCAGAGACTCGGCATGGCGCAGCCAGCCATCGAAGTCGCCCACCAGCAGGTTGCCGGCATTGGCCAGTTGCAGGGCCAGCGCCCGGTAGGCGGCGACCAGGTCGGCGCGGTCGATCTCCACCAGCGGCCGGTGCACCGCCGAAGGCTCGATGGCCAGTGCCTGCTCCAGGGCCGCGGTGCGTTCCGGCAGCAGGTTGGCGCGGGCGGCCGCTTCCGCCACCAGCGCGATCCGCTCGCGGCGCAGCGCCTCGTCGAGGGCGCGGTCGGGAATGTCGCCGGCCCGGTCGATGACCTCGTTCGGCGTCAGGCTGCCGTTGAACAGCCGTCCGAACAGACCGACCAGGTCACCCTCCGCGGTGGTCACCGAGGCGATCTGGCTGATGCCGCCGGCGGCGTCGCCGGAACGGATCATGACCCGCGCCCGCAACAGGTTCCAGGCATGGTCGTCGGGGAAGTAGTCCTGCTGGTAGCCGAGCATGGCGAGATCGGCGTCCACCAGCGCGTCGTCCCACAGGTAGGTGGTGAAGATGCGTCGCCGCCAGTCGGCCCGCTGCACGGCGCTGGCGTCCTCGGCGAGCAGCAGCTTGCGCAGGCGGGAGCGGGCCGCGACATAGTCGCGTTGCTGCATCAGCGCGTCGACGCCGACGCCGCGGGCCTCGAGCAGGAAATCGGCCGGCAGCGAGGCCGGCAGGGCATCGGTGCGTTCTGCCAGCCGCTGCCACTGGCGCTGTTCCTGGTAGTTGCGCCACAGGCGCCGTTCCCACTCGATCCACTCGTCCTGCTGTTCCAGCGGTGGACGCTCGTCGATGAGCACGCGCTCGGCGAGTCCGAAGGCGCCGGCCCGCTGCAGCCAGTCCACCCGTTTCAGGCCGTCGCGCAGGTAGTCCTCGCGCAGCGGTCGCGACGTCGGGGCCGGCGCGGCTGCCGGCGAGGTCGGATCCAGGCGCAGGTTGAGATCGAGATGAAAGTCCGGCAACGGCGCGATGCCGCTGCCCTGCCCGGCCGGCAGGGCATCGAGGGCGGGGTCGGCCGTCGTGCCCGGTTCCGCGCTGGGTTCCAGCGCCATGCCCGGCGACGGCAAGGACTGGGCGGGGGCGTCGTCTGTCTGGCCGGTGGCGACGGTCGCGGCGACGCCGAGAACCAGCGGCGCCAGCAGGCGAACGAGGAGAAGCCGTGCACCGCATAGGCGCGGCACACGCTTCCTGGCGGGTGTGCGGTGCGGTGGGCGGGCGGTCGGCGTCATCAACGCGTGACCGCCGGGCCCGGCGCGTCGCGGGTCGGGATCGGCGTCGATCAGACCTTTTCCCGGATACGGGCCGCCTTGCCGGTCAGGCCGCGCAGGTAGTACAGCTTGGCGCGGCGAACGTCGCCGCGGCGGCGCACTTCGATGTCGGCAACCAGCGGACTGTGGGTCTGGAAGACGCGCTCGACGCCTTCGCCGTAGGAGATCTTGCGCACCGTGAAGGAGGAGTTGAGGCCACGGTTCTTGCGCGCGATGACCACGCCCTCGAAGGCCTGCAGGCGTTCCCGGTTGCCTTCCTTGACACGCACCTGCACGCGCACGGTGTCACCCGGCGCGAACGGGGGAATGTCCTTCTTCAGCTGCTCCTGCTCGATCTGCTGGATGATGTTGCTCATGGTTCTGCTCCGAATTGAGTCGTCTACTCGTCAAGTTGTTCCCGCGGCCGACGCGACGGTGTCTCCACCGGTTCGTCGGCCATCAAATCCGGCCTGCGCTCGGCGGTCCGCCGCAACGCATCCTGCCGCCGCCAGCGGCGGATGGCCTCGTGGTTGCCGCCCAGCAGCACCTCCGGTACCGCCTGGCCGCGCCAGTTCTCCGGCCGCGTGTAGTGCCGGCAGTCCAGCAGTCCGTCGCTGAACGAATCCTGTGCCGCCGAGTCCTCGTTGCCGAGCACCCCGGGCAGCAGTCTCGCCACCGCTTCCAGCAGCACCATGGCAGCCAGTTCGCCGCCGGCGAGCACGTAGTCGCCGATGGAGATCTCCTCGTCCACCCGGCGCTCGATCAAGCGTTCGTCGATGCCCTCGTAGCGTCCGCACAACAACACGCGGTCCGGTCCGCAGGCGATCTCCTGCACCAGCGCCTGGTCCAGTCGCCGACCCTGCGGCGACAGGTAGGTCACCCGCGCGCCGTCGACCTCGGCCAATGCCGCGTCGATGGCGGCATCCAGCGGTTCGGCCATCATCACCATGCCCGGTCCACCGCCGTAGGGCCGGTCGTCCACCCGCCGGTAAGCGTTGTCAGCGAAATCCCGGGGATTGACCCGGGCAAGCGCCAGTGCCCCGGAGGTCAGCGCCCTTCGCGTCATGCCGCACTCGGCAATGGCATCGAACATTTCCGGGAAGATGGTCACCACCGCACAGCGGCGCATGATCAGAAATCCCGTTCCCAGTCGACCCGCAGGCGGCCCTGCTCGAGATCCACCTCGCGAATCACCTCGCGGACGAAGGGCACCAGCCGTTGCCGGTCACCCTTCACCACCAGTACATCGTTGGCACCCGTTTCCATGATGCCGTCCACCCGGCCCAGCACGTCGCCGTCCAGGTTCTCCACCGCCAGGCCCACCAGGTCCCGCCAGTACACCTCGCCGGGTCCCGCGGCGGGCAGATCGTCGGCCGGGACGAAAATCCCGCGTCCGACCAGCAGTTCGGCGGCGTCGCGATCGTCACAGCCAGACAGGTGCGCAATCACGCCCTGCCCCTGTCGCCGACCGGCCAGCAACTGGCGGGCATCCTCGCCCGTGTCGCGCCCGAGATGCCAGGTGCGGTAGTCGAGAATGCCCTCGCGGGGCCGGGTGTGGGCATGCACCTTGACCCAGCCCTTGACGCCGAACACGCCGCTGACATGGCCGAGGTTGATCCACTCACCCGTCGACGGGCTGCCTGCCCTCGCCGCGTCGATCCCTGGACGCCGCGTCACGATCGGCTCAGGCCGCGGCAGCGGCCCGCGAACTCTCGATCAACCGGTTGACCGTCTCCGACGGCTTGGCGCCATGGCCAATCCAGTGGTCGACCCGCGCAAGGTCGATGCGCAGGGTTTCTGCGTCGCCGCTGGCGACCGGGTTGTAGAAGCCAATGCGCTCGATGAACCGGCCGCGCGGAGCGCGTCGGTGGTCGGCCACCACGATGGTGTAGAAAGGCCGTTTCTTGGACCCGCCACGGGCCAAGCGGATGGTTACCATAGACTCTATAGACCTCGAAAAGGATGCCTGCTCGAAAAACCGGCGGATTCTATCACAGGAATTCTGCGATTTCTCGTGCAAGTGACGAGAAAGTCAGCACGTTTGCCGATCCGCTCCGGCTACCGGCCAAGACCGGGCATGCCGCCGCCACGGAGTTGGCCCATCATGCGCATCATGTTCTTTTTGTTACCCATTTTCTTCATCATCTTCTGCATCTGGGTAAACTGCTTGAGCAGCCGGTTGACGTCCTGCACCTGGGTGCCGGAGCCAAGCGCGATACGTTTCTTGCGCGAGCCGCGGATCACCGTCGGGTGGGCACGCTCCTGGGGCGTCATCGAGTTGATGATGGCCACCACCCGGCGGGTCTGGCTGTCGTCCACCTGCTTCAGCGCCCCGGGCGGCACGTTGCCCATGCCCGGCAGCTTGTCGATCATGCCGCCGATCCCGCCCATGGACTCCATCTGCTCGAGCTGCTCGCGGAAGTCGCTCAGGTCGAAGCCCTTGCCCTTGCGTACCTTGTCGGCCAGCTTGCGGGCCTTTTTCTGGTCGACCTTGCGCTCGATGTCCTCCACCAGGCTGAGCACGTCGCCCATGCCGAGGATGCGCGAGGCCACCCGGTCCGGGTGAAAGGGTTCCAGCGCGGTCATGTCCTCGCCGATGCCGAGGAACTTGATCGGCTTGCCGGTCACCTCGCGCAGGGACAGCGCCGCACCGCCGCGGGCATCGCCGTCGGTCTTGGTCAGGATGACGCCGGTCAACGGCAGTGCCTGGTCAAAGGCGCGCGCACTGGTGACGGCGTCCTGGCCGGTCATGGCATCGACTACGAACAGCGTCTCGGTGGGCGAGACGGCGTCGTGGATGCGCCGCACCTCGTCCATCAGCGTGTCGTCCACGTGCAGGCGGCCGGCGGTGTCGACGATCAGCACGTCGCGTCCGGCACGGCGGGCCTCGTCCAGGGCGCCACGGGCAATGGTCACCGGGTCCTGGTCGGGGCTGGAAGGATGGAACTGTGCCCCCACCGACTCGGCCACCCGCTGCAACTGGTCGATGGCCGCGGGACGGTAGACGTCGGCGCTGACCACCGTCACCGACTTCCGCTCGCGCTCGGCCAGGAAGCGCGCCAGCTTGCCCACCGTGGTGGTCTTGCCGGCGCCCTGCAGACCGGCCAGCAGGATCACCACCGGTGGCCGCGCGGCCAGGTCCAGGGAGTCGTTGGCGGCGCCCATCAGCGTCACCAGTTCCTCGTGGACCACCTTGATGACCGCCTGTCCCGGCTGCAGGCTGTCGATGACCTCCCGGCCCACCGCGCGCTCGCGCACGCGCTCGATGAAGCTGCGCACCACCGGCAGCGATACGTCTGCCTCGAGCAGCGCCATGCGCACCTCGCGCAGGGCGTCCTTGATGTTGTCTTCGCTCAGGCGGCCACGGCCACTTAAGTTCTTGAAGGTCTGCTTGAGTCGGTCACCCAGGCTGGCGAACATGTCGAACTCCGTCGGGGGGAACACGGCGCCCGGCAGGCGCCTTGGTCGAAGGGAAAGGGGTCGATTATCGCGAATTTGCGTGGCACTGGCCATGGCGGCTGGTGCATCGGCGGGCAGGGTTTCCTTTTTGCCGGTCGGCTCTTACACTGCCGCACTCTTTCTTGGAATTGCCCAGGCCCCGTTTCGTGCAGCCCCTCGATCTCACCCCCTGGTGGAGCCTGATCGCCGCCGCCTGCTATGCCCTGTCCGCCTGGCTGCTGGTACGTGCGCTGCGCCGTCATGCCAGCGCCAGGGGTCCGTCGTTGGCCGCCCTGCTGGTGCTCGGCGCGGGCAGCCATGGCTTCGCCCTGGCCGGTGCCGTGTTCGCGGCCGGCGGGCCGGTGCTCGCCCTCGGCACCGCGGTATCCCTGGTGGCCTGGATCGCGGTACTGGGCTTCGCCGCGGCCTTGCTGCGCGAGGCCGCCGACTCCCTGGGCCTGGTGGTGCTGCCGGTGGCCGCCGTGGCGGTGCTCGTCACCCTCGGCTGGCACGGGCCGCCGATGCCGCTGGACGCCGCCGGTGGCATCGGCATCGGCCATACCCTCGCCTCGGTGCTGGCCTTCGGCCTGCTGGCACTGGCCTTCTGCCAGGCAGTCCTCCTGCTCAGCCAGGAATGGCACCTGCAGAACAAGCGGTCCGGCGGCTTCTTCCACGCCCTGCCCCCGCTGCAGACCATGGAACAGGTACTGTTCCGCCTGATCGGCGCGGGCTTCGCCCTGCTCACCGTCGCGCTGCTGTCCGGGGTGGTGTTCTCGCAGGAACTGTTCGGCCGCAGCCTGCCCTTCAACCACCACGTGGTGCTGTCGCTGGTGGCCTGGCTGGCCTTCGGCACGCTGCTCGCCGGGCGGCGACTGTTCGGCTGGCGCGGCCGCGTTGCCGCGGGCTGGACCATCGGCAGCTTCGCCCTGCTCAGCCTGGGCTACTTCGGCACCCGCTTCGTGCTGGAAATCCTGCTCGGGCGACGCTGACGTCGTCCCCGACGTGTGCGACAATCCGCACCCACGCGCCTGTAGCTCAGCTGGATAGAGTACCTGGCTTCGAACCAGGTGGTCGGGGGTTCGAGTCCCTCCGGGCGCGCCAA
>CAYGJZ010000015.1:0-53661 GCA_964350265.1 uncultured Gammaproteobacteria bacterium
GGTGATAGGCGCGGGCGGAGAGGTGGAAGGTGTCCACGGCGCGCTGCATGAGCGCTGTGCCCTGGGCGTCGAGGGCGCACAGCGATGCCACGTCGCGCGGCGCAATGCCGGCATTGGCGACGCCCTGGCGGGCCAGTTGGCGCTGGCGGGCGCGAGCGACCTCGGCCTGGGCGTCGGCGGTGGCCTGGCCGTGGTCGGCGTGGTCCAGCGCCAGCGGGCTGACCGGCTTGACGTGGACGTTGAGGTCGATGCGGTCGAGCAGCGGACCGGAGATGCGCTGCTGGTAGTTGCGCACCTGGTCGGGCGAGCAGCGGCACGCGGCGCGCGGGTCGCCGAGGCGGCCGCAGCGACACAGGTTCATCGCCGCCACCAACTGGAATCGGGCGGGGTAACTGCGTTGCCGGGCCACGCGGGCGATGTGCACGACGCCGGTTTCCAGCGGCTCGCGCAGCTGGTCCAGCACCCGGGGACCGAACTCGGGCAGTTCGTCGAGGAACAGGACGCCGTTGTGCGCCAGGGAGATCTCCCCGGGTCGTGGCGGGTTGCCGCCGCCGACCAGGGCGGCGGCGGAAATGCCGTGGTGGGGGCTGCGGAAGGGTCGCTGCCGCCAGCGGCACGGATCGAAGCCGCTGGCGGACAGCGACCACACCGAGGCCGTCTCCAGCGCGGCCTGTTCGCCCAGCAGTGGCAACAGGCCCGGCAGGCGCTGGGCGAGCATGGTCTTGCCGGTGCCCGGCGGACCGGCCAGTAGCAGGTTGTGTCCGCCGGCAGCGGCGATCAGCAATGCCCGCCGGGCCTGGTGCTGGCCGCGCACGTCGGCGAGATCGAGCGAGGCGGCGCTGGCGCCGGCGTCGTCGCGACAGGCGAGGGGCAGTCGTTGGTCACCGGACAGGTGGGCCGTGACCTCGAGCAGGTGCCCCGCGCCGTAGGCCTCGACGGAGCTGGCCAGCGCGGCCTCGGCGGCATTGTCCGCGGGCACCACCACCTGGCGGCCGGCGGCACCGGCGGCAATGGCCGAGGGCAGCACCCCGGTGACGCCGCGCAGCGCACCACCGAGCGCCAGTTCGCCGAAGAACTCGTGGCCGGCCAGCGTGTCGGCCTGCAACTGGCCGGAGGCGACGAGGATGCCGATGGCGATGGGCAGGTCGAAGCGGCCGCCTTCCTTGGGCAGGTCGGCAGGGGCGAGGTTGACGGTGATGCGGCGGGCGGGAAACTCGAAGCCGGCGTTCTGCACCGCGCTGCGCACGCGGTCCTTGCTTTCCTT
Organism: uncultured Gammaproteobacteria bacterium; assembly: GCA_964350265.1. Lineage (GTDB taxonomy): Bacteria > Pseudomonadota > Gammaproteobacteria > Arenicellales > CAJQKF01 > BQJD01. Next base: position 1,265 of record CAYGJZ010000015.1, read on the forward strand.
CACCGCGGTTTCCGGCAACCCGACGATGGACAGCGACGGCAGGCCGGGGGCGAGGTCCACTTCCACGGCGACGTGGTGGGCATCCATGCCGGTCTGCGCGCGGCTGTTGATGGTGGCAATGGGCATCTCGACCTTCCCTGTCGCGTGACAACAACGTGACGGTCATTCTAGCAAAGGCGTCCGCGCCACGGGCGGTTGACCGCGGTGACGCATCGCACCCACAATGAACCCGCGCACGCCGCGCTGACCCGCGACGTTGTCCCATGAACGACGAGCCCCGGGTTCCCGCTCCCATGCTGACCCTTGCCGCCGACCCGTCATTGGCCGAGTACGGCTTCGGCGACTCCCATCCCTTCGGCAACGACCGTCTCGAGGCCTTCTGGCGCGAGGCCATTCGGCGTGGTTTGCACCGCCGGGTGCATCGCGCCGGCGCCCGCCTGGCCAGTCGCGAGGAACTGCTGTGCTTCCATGACGGGGCCTTCCTCGACCGCATGGCGTCGCTCAGCGAGATCGGCTTCGGCTACCTGGACCACGGCGATACCCCGGCCCGCAAGGGCATCTTCCAGGCCGCCAGCCGGGTCACCGGAACGTTGCTGGATGCCATTGACGTGGCGCTGCACGGCGACACGCCGCGCGCCTTCCTGCCCATTGCCGGCCTGCACCATGGCCAGCGAGATGCCGCCGCCGGCTTCTGCGTGCTCAACGACTGCGGCGTGGTGATCGAGACCCTCAAGCAGCGCCATGGCCTTCGCCGCATCGCCTACGTGGACATCGATGCCCACCACGGTGACGGCGTGTTCTACGCCTTCGAGGACGACCCGGCGGTGATCATCGCCGACATCCACGAGGACGGCCGCTACCTGTATCCGGGCACCGGCCATGCCGATGAGCGGGGGCGCGGCGATGCCGACGGCACCAAGCACAACGTGCCGATGCTGCCGGGCAGCGACGACGACGACTTCTTCGCCGCCTGGCCGGCGCTGCTCGAACACCTCGACGCCTTTCGCCCCGAGCTGGTGCTGCTGCAGGCCGGTGCCGACAGCATTCGCGGCGATCCCCTCACCCACCTGGCCTTCACCCCAGCCGCCCATCGCCACACCGCCACCACGCTGCGCCAGCTCGCCGAGCGCCATGCCGACGGCCGCATGCTGGTGATGGGTGGCGGCGGCTACCACCGCGGCAACATCGCCAACACCTGGTGCGAGGTGGTGGAGGCGCTGCTCTAGTCCGCTCCGCTCCTCTGCACCATCATGGTGCAGATATTCCCCTGCTCCCTCGCCATGGTGCACCCCCTGCACGATCCTGGTGCCCTTCCCCGGCCCTGGCACCGCCACTCCGGCCCGCCGCACGGTGGTCGTGTGCCCGTCATGACCGCGGATTTCTTGCCTCTTGTCCACCAGCACATCGCCGTGCCGCTACTTGGCACGGTGCTTGCTTTACTCCCCGTGAACAGCTTTTTGGTTGTTATCCATCCATTCCCAGTAAGGAGTCACCAAATGAAAATGGTCACGGCGATTATCAAACCGTTCCGGCTTGATGACGTACGCGACGCCTTGTCGCAGATCGGCGTGAAGGGAATCACCGTCAGTGAAGTGAAGGGATTCGGCCGGCAGAAGGGCCATACCGAGTTGTACCGGGGTGCGGAATACACCGTCGACTTTCTTCCGAAGACGAAGATCGAGGCAGCGGTCAGCACGGACATCGTCGAGCAGGTGGTCGACGCCATCAACGCCGCGGCACGCACCGGGAAAATCGGCGACGGCAAGATCTTTGTCTACGACATCGAGCAGGTCGTCCGTATCCGAACCGGCGAGACCGGCGCGGACGCCCTTTGACACCGACGCCTTGACAGCCTCGATTCAACGCCTAATCAATCCGGAGCATTCAAGTGGAAGACATCTATAACCTGAGGTATGCACTCGATACCTTCTATTTCCTCGTCATGGGCGCCTTCGTCATGTGGATGGCGGCGGGCTTCGCCATGCTCGAGGCGGGCATGGTGCGCGCCAAGAACACCACCGAGATCCTGACCAAGAACGTGTCCCTGTACGCGGTGGCCTGCATCATGTACATGCTGGTGGGCTACAACATCATGTACCCGGGCGAAGCGGTCAGCTCCATCTGGCCGGGCATCTCCTTCCTGCTCGGTGCCGACAACGACCCGGCGGAAGTGGTGGCCGTGGCCGCGGAAGGCTGGTACGACGGTGCCTACTACTCGGGCCGTTCGGACTTCTTCTTCCAGGTGGTGTTCGTGGCCACCGCCATGTCCATCGTCTCCGGCGCCATCGCCGAGCGCATGAAACTGTTTCCCTTCCTTACCTTCGCCATTGTCATGACCGGCTTCATCTACCCGCTGCAGGGTTTCTGGAAGTGGGGCGGTGGCTTCCTCGACGAGGCCGGCTTCCTCGACTTCGCCGGCTCCGGCGTGGTGCACATGACCGGTGCCGCCGCCGCCCTGGCCGGCGTCATCCTGCTCGGTGCGCGCAAGGGCAAGTACGGTGAGAACGGCGAGATCCACCCGATCCCCGGCGCCAACATGCCGCTGGCCACGCTGGGCACCCTGATCCTGTGGCTGGGCTGGTTCGGCTTCAACGGTGGCTCGGAGCTGATCCTGTCCAACGTGGGCGAGGCCAACGCGGTGGCGGCCGTGTTCGTGAACACCAACGCGGCGGCGGCCGGCGGCGTGGTCGCGGCCCTGCTGACGGCACGGCTGACCTTCGGCAAGGCCGACCTGACCATGGTGCTCAACGGCGCCATCGCCGGCCTGGTGGGCATCACTGCCGAGCCCCTGACGCCGAGCCCGGAACTGGCCACGCTGATCGGCGCGGTCTCCGGCGTGCTGGTGGTCTTCTCCATCCTCGCGCTGGACAAGATGCGCCTGGACGACCCGGTGGGTGCCATCTCGGCGCACGGCGTGTGCGGCATCTGGGGCCTGATCGCGGTGGTGCTGTCGAACCCCGACGCCACCTTGCAGGCACAGCTGCTCGGCGCCGGCGTGATCTTCGGCTTCGTCTTCGTCGCCAGCTTCGTGGTCTGGGCCATCATCAAGGCCACCGTGGGCATCCGCGTCAGCGAGGAAGAGGAGTACTCCGGCGTGGACGTGTCCGAGTGCGGCCTCGAGGCCTACCCGGAGTTCACCACCTCCGGCAAGTCGTAGCACGACGCCACCAGGCACGAAAAAGGGGCGCCTTCGGGCGCCCCTTTTTTTGTCCTTGCTTGCGGCCTTCGCCGCTCAGCCGGGCTTGACCCGGAACTTGACGAAGGCCTCGTCGCGGATCCGGCGCAGCCACTGTTCGTAGGCCTCGCGACCCTTCTCTTCCTGCAACTGCTGCTGTGCCTGGAAGCGCAGGCGGCTTTCGCCGATGTCCTGGCGACGACGGTCGGTGACCTCGATCAGGTGGACGCCGAAACGGGTCTCCACCGGCTCGCTCAACTGGTTGTTGGGCAGGTTGCGCAGCGCGTCCTCGAAGGCCGGCACGGTGTCCCCGGGACTCAGCCAGCCGAGGTCGCCACCGCGTACGCGGGAGTTGGCGTCGGCGGAGTGGATGCGCGCCAGCTCGGCGAAGGAATCGCCCTGGGCAATGCGGTCGCGCAGGCGGCCGGCGGTTTCCAGCGCCTGCTCGATGGTGGTCTCCGAATCCACCGCGAGCAGGATGTGGCGCACCTGCCATTGCTCGACCAGTTCGCCGGAACCACCGCCGCGGCGATCGTTCAGACGCACGATGTGCAACCCGCCAGGGGTGTCGAGCACGTCGCTGACCTGGCCGGGATCGAGGTTGCGCACGGTGGCCAGGAACAGGTCCGGCAGGTTGTCCGGGCCACGCCAGCCCAGCCGGCCGCCATCGGCCGAGGAGGGGCTGTCGGAAAATTCGCGGGCCAGTTCCTCGAAGGATTCGCCGGCCGCGAGGCGGGCCTGGATCTCCTCGGCCAGGGCATTCACCCGGGCACGCTCGGCAACGTCGTTGGCGTCGTCGAGGAGCAGGGAGATGTGGGAAATCTCGTACTCCACGCCGCTGGCGGCGGGATCCTGGCCAAGCATGGCCACGCGTTCGTCGATCTCGGTGTCGCTGACGGTGATGCGCCGGCGCACCTCGCGATCCACCAGCCGCTGGATGCGCAACTGCTTCTCGATCTCGCCGCGGTAGGCCTTGCGGTCCAGGCCCACCCGGCCGGCCTCGCGGACCAGCTGGTCGACGGTGATGTTCTGGCGCCGGGCAATGTCGGCCAGGGCACGGTCCACCTGCACCTCGGACACGTTGATGTTCAACCGGTCCGCCATCTGGATCTGGATGCGGTCGAGGATCAGGTCCTCCATGACCTGCTCTTCCAGGCTGCGCCGGTCGGGGATCTCGGCGCCGCGCGAGCGGATCTCGGCGATGGTGCGGCGCATGGCGCCGATGTACTCGGTCTCGGTGATGACGCCGTCGTTCACCACCACCAGCACGCGATCGATGATCTGGGCCACGGAAGGCACGGCATGCGTGGCCAGCAACGCGCCCGCCGCGAGCAGCGCGCGGCGGCGATACAAGTTCTTCACCATAGTGCTTGGTTAACCAGCAAGTTGTCTCGGGCGCTCCGCGTACCGCGCGGCTGCCGATGGCGGCCGAGGGCGCGAGGCCCCGGGCATACCGCGCGATGAACACCTGGCGATGCGCACACGGGACGTCCCCGCAACGGGGTGTCGACGCCGTGCCGCCCGGCGGCGTGACGGGTGACGCCGGACACGCGGCGCCTGTCCCGCCTACATCGATCGCGCCTTAGTAGTAGGTCGAAAATTTACCGAGATTCTTCAGCTCAAGGGTAAAGAAAATGGCGGTTTCGTCTTCCGCGGAGCGGTGTCGACGCTGCTCGCCGCTGACCCGCGCAGCCCAGCAGCAGGCGTCGTAGGTAATGCTGGCCGAGCTGTACAGGCTCTCGCCCTCGTCGATGTCGTAGATGGTCTGCAGGCCGAGCTGCCACTTGTTGGCCAGCGGCCAGGTCGCGTCGAGGTCGAGCTGCTCGCCGGAATCGTTGAAGTACCAGTAGGAGATGTCGAAGTGACGACGATCATCCTTGTGGTAGGTGGTATCCAGCCGGATCACCTCGGTCTCGCTCTCCTCGTGGCTGTACTCCACCGAGCCGCCCACTTCCCAGCGCGGCGTCAGGTTGGCGCGCACCTCCGCCAGCAGGCTGGACTTGGAAGCATCGTCCGGCGGCGTGCCGGGAACGAGCTGCACTTCGCGGTCTTCGAGGAAGAAGATCTGCGCGATCTGGGCCTCCATGCGCTGCAGGCCGTTGTCCGAGTCGATGATGCGGCTGGTCAGACCGAGGGAGACGCGGTTCTCGTCGCCGACGCGGTCGGGTCCGAAGAAGCGGCTCTCGCGGAAGTAGTTGCTGATGTTGCTCAGGTTGCCGCCGCCGGTATCGAAGATGGGGATGTCGTCCTGGTCTTCGTACGGGGTGTAGACGTAGAAGAAGCGCGGCTCCAGGGTCTGGTAGTGCGGACGGTCGCCCCACGAGGTATCGCGCTCGAAGACCACGCCGCTGTCGAGGCTGAACACGGGCACGGTGCGGTCGAAGCTGGTTTCCTCGCCCGGGTCGACGTTGTCCAGCTCGTAGTTGGTGTAGCGCAGCGACACCTTCGGCGTGATGTAGCCGTAGACGTTCTCCAGCGGCATGCTGACGAAGGGCGTGGCATCCAGGCGGGTGCCGTCGAAGCGGTCGCCGGAATGGGTGAAGCGCACCAGCTCGGTGTCGATGCCGTACTCGAAGGGACCGCCGGCATCGTAGGGCGACTCGGCATTCAGGGTCAGGCGGGGCAGCCGGCCGTAGGGCAGGAAGTTGTCGTCGAAGGAGGAATCGATGCTGACGTAGTCCACCGCGCTGGCGCCGAAGCGGACGATGTCACCGCTGTAGTTCACCTCCACGCGCTGGTCGAGGAAACTGGCGCTGGAGATGTTGATGTCGTTGCTGAAGTCGTCGAAGTACTCGGCGTCGGAAACGTCCTGCACGTCGATGCGGGCATTCCAGCGGTCACCTTCACCGAAGCGATGGTTGTGATCGTAGCCGATGGCATAGCGATCGTCGCCGAAGACGTCGTCGCCGGGCAGGCCTTCGGCACGGAAGATGCCGTCGTACTTCTCGCCAAGGTAGCGGTACTCGCCCATGATCTGCACGCCGCGATCGGACAGGTAGCGCATGTAGATGGTGGCATCCTTGTCCGGCGCGATGTTGATGTAGTACGGAATCTCGACGATGGTGCCGGACTCATCGCTGGCGCCGATGGACGGGAACAGGAAGCCGGTCTTGCGCTCGTCGTTGATCGGGAAGGTGGCGCGCGGGAAGTAGAAGATCGGCACCTTGAAAAAGCGCACCGTCATGTGCTTGCCGGTACCGATGCCGCTGGCATGGTCCAGGGTGATCTCGCTGGCGGTCAGCAGCACGCTGTCCTTGCCTTCCGGGCAGGAGGTGACGCGGGTGCCCTGCAGGCGCTGGCGGTCCTGGCCCTCGAAGAACAGCTTCTCGGCTTCGCCGCGCATCTCGGCCCGCACCGGGCCGCGATCGACGGCCTGCTCTTCGTCCTCCTCTTCCTCGACGTTGAAGGCGTCGTCGTCGGAGAACCACGAGACTTCCTCCATGCCGCCGAGGCTGAAGGCACCCTGGCGGGTATCGCCGGAATCCATGATGCGGCGCTTTTTCTTCTTCGAACTGCGGCTGCCGAGCTGGAAATCCACGGCATCGGCCTGGCCGATGAAGGTTTCCATCTCCAGCATCAGCTCGGCGCTTTCCATCTTGTCGCCGCCCGGGGTGTAAATGATGACGTTGTCGCGGGCGTTGAGGCTGTAGTCGTCCTTGTTGTAGATGATTTCCTCGGCGAAGATGGCCTGCGGACCCTGGATGACCTGGGCGTTGCCGCGCAACACCAGGGTGCTGCCGTCCGGGGCGTCGATGGAGTCGGACTCGAGCACCGTCTCCTGCGTCGCCGGATCGAGGCCGGCGGCATCGTTGACCACGTCGGGGATGTCGATGATGTCGCCGGGACAGACGGACGGCCCGGCAAAGAACAGGCTGTCATCGGCCAGCGCGGTGGAACCGCTGGCCAGCATCAGCAGGCCGGCGCCGAGCAGCGTCGAGCGCCTTGGCGTTGGAAAAACGGTTTCCGGGTTCCGGGGGCGCTTGTCGCTGGTTTCGCGCATGGTCTTGTGGTGCCTTTTCCGAGGTTGTGCGTAACGCCACGCTATTCGCTGGTGGTGTACGGGCTGCTACGCGCTTGGCAGCCAAGGCCCGTGCGGAAGTACTGGCGGCATTATAGAGGGAATTGCCGAAGGTGGAAATCCCGGCACCCGCGGGCAGGCAGGCTGGCCGTGCATGCATTACCATAGGGTTTTCCCGTACCCGGCGAACGACCCCGCGCCGACATCGCCGGCCACCGGATTCACCGTTTTCTCGCAGGCGCAACGGGGGAGTTGCAGACCTTGGATGCCTTCATACTGGCGGCCGGGCGCGGCGAGCGGCTGCGGCCGTTGACCGATGCGCGTCCCAAGCCCTTGCTCGAAGTGGGCGGACGTCCGCTGATCGAACATCACCTGCACGCCCTGCGCCGCGCCGGGTTCGGCCGCGTGATCATCAACCTCGCCTGGCTCGGCGGGCAGATCCGCGACGCCCTCGGCGACGGCACGCGCTTTGGCCTTGCCATCGTCTACTCGGAGGAACCGCCGGGCGCACTGGAGACCGCCGGCGGCATCGTGCATGCGCTGGCGCTGCTGCGAAGCGACCACTTCGTCCTGGTCAGCGGCGACGTGCTCTGCGACTTTCCGCTGGACACCCTCGCCCTGGGCGACGATGTGGATGCGAAGCTGGTGATGGTGGACAATCCTGCCCACCATCGGCACGGTGACTTCGCCCTCGCCGATGGCCGCCTGCGGCCAGCCGGCGACGGCGTCACCCTGACCTATGCCGGGGTCGGCTGTTTCCGGCGCGCGCTGTTCGAACCGCTGCCGCCGGGACGACGACCGCTGCGCGAAGTGCTGGAAGCCGCCATGGTTCGCGGGCGGATGGCCGGCTGCCACCACCGCGGCCTGTGGATGGACGTGGGCACCCCCGAGCGGCTGGCGCGGGCCGATGCCCTGGCATCGGCGCTGGCCGTCGATGCCGACAACAACGACAACGAGTGACGGGAACAACCGATGAGTGAAGTGATCGAATCCACCGAGGACGGCATTGCCCGGCTGACGCTGAACCGGCCCGAGCAACTCAACAGCCTCACCGAAAGCCTGTGCGGCGCACTCAATGCCGCCCTCACCCGCGCTGCCACCGACTCGGCGGTGCGCTGCGTGCTGATCACCGGCGCCGGACGCGGCTTCTGCGCCGGCCAGGACCTGGCCGACATCGACATCGACGGCGAGACGCCGCGCCAGATCGGCGACATCCTGGAAAACGACATCAACCCGGTGGTGCGCCTGATGCACGGCATGGACAAGCCGGTGGTCTGCGCCGTCAACGGCGTCGCCGCCGGCGCCGGCGCCAACATCGCGCTGGCCGGCGACATCGTCATCGCCCGCGAGTCCGCCCGTTTCATCCAGGCCTTCTGCAAGGTCGGCCTGATGCCCGACGGTGGCGGCACCTGGCTGCTGCCGCGCCTGGCCGGCTCCGCCCGCGCACTCGGCATGAGCCTGCTCGGCGAACCGGTGGACGCGCGTACCGCCGAGAACTGGGGCCTGATCTGGAAGTGCGTCGCCGACGACGACTTCGACGAGGCGGTCAACGCGGCCTGCCGCACCCTCGCCGACGGTCCCACCACCGCCCTCGCCCTGGCCAAGCGCGCCCTCGCCGCCAGCGGCGGCAACACCCTGGAGGCCCACCTGTCCCTGGAGCAGGACTTCCAGGCCAGCGCCGCCACCACCGAGGACTACGGCGAAGGCGTGCGCGCCTTCCTGGCCAAGCGCAAGCCGACGTTCCAGGGACGCTAGGCGAGCCGGGGTAGACCCCTGCACACCGGAGCCGGCCGGAAAGCTGAAAAAAAGCAATCGCTTGGCGGGCACCGGATGGCACACATACCGGGCGTGAACACATATTGTGAACGGTCGGCCACCGTGTTATCGTTCACAAATCGTGAACAAAGGGAGTTGGCATGCACGTGATATCCAAGCGGCCTTTCAGCAGTGCCGCGGGAAAATTCCCCAATGATCGACAATCGATCGTCGACACGTACAACGTCTTGCGCAGGGGCAGCTTCTCCAGTCCTGATGAGCTTAGAGCGGTATTTCCCTCGCTGGACAACTTCAAGCCCAAGAAGCGATGGTGGGTCATAGACATTGGTGGCAACAATCTGCGCGTGATCGCGGCGATTCAGTTTGTGCATCAACGCGTGTACGTGAAACACATCGTGACACATGCCGAATACGACAGGCTGAACGCCAGATACCTCAAAGGAGAATCATGATGCTTTCGATCGAGTACCAGAAAGTGACGAATAGTTTTTGCCAGTTTTCCAAAGCCGCAGAACGCTTCATGCATATTCACAGCGAGCGTGATTACCAGGAAACGCTGAGCCTGATCGAAGAACTCATGACCGAAGCCGATGATGCCGAGGACAACCCGCTGCATGACCTCGTCAAGATTCTGGCCGACGCCGTCGAGGCCTATGAATCCCGGCAGGAAGAACTGGTTGCCTTCCATCACGAGGCCGAACAATCGGACCCTGCGGTTTCCGCGCTCCGCCTGTTGATGGAGCAACATGCCCTCGGCGCATCCGGTCTTCGCCAGGAAATCGGCTCCAAGTCCCTGGTGTCGATGATACTGTCGGGTCAACGGTCGCTGACCCGGGAGCATATTTCCAGGCTCTCCACCCGGTTCGATGTCAGTCCGGCGATTTTCTTCGGACGTCGCCAGCACGGCCGACCAGGTGACGGATAACCCTGCGAAGCCAAGCCACTGTCGGCGGTCCGGCCGGGCGCAGTACCGACGGCAACGCGGATATAATGCAGCCCACACCCAACACCGGTGTTGCGACCGGGGAAAACGGAGGCTGACATGAGCAACAACCAGGGCATCGACCTGTCCGGCATGCCGGACCAGGCCATCGGCGTGATCACCGCGCCGCGCGCGTTCTTCCGGGCCATGCCGCGAACCGGCGGCTACCTGGACCCGATCATCTTCCTCCTTGCCATGGGGCTGATCGCGGCCCTGTTGCAACTGGTACTCGGCTTCATCGGCCTCGGCGCGGGCGGGGTCGGCGGGGTGGCGGCGGCGGGCTTCTTCGTGCTCATCATGCTGCCGGTCTTCCTGCTCGTCTTCGGCTTCGTCGGCGCCGCCATCGCCTTCGTCATCTGGCGCTTCCTCGGCTCGCGCGAATCCTTCGAAACCGCCTTTCGCTGCGTGGCCTACATGTGGGCCATCGCGCCGATCACCGTGCTGCTGTCCGCCATTCCCTACCTGGGCTCGCTGGTGCACGTGGCCTGGGCCTTCTACCTGCTGATCATCGCCAGCGTCGAGGTGCACGGCATTGCCGAGAAGACCGCCACCATCGTCTTCGCCGTGGTCGGCGTCATCGTCGCCTTCCTCGGCCTGAGCAACGAGTACGCCACCCGCAACTTCCAGCAGCGCATGGAACAGATGTCCAGCCAGCTCGGCCAGAACATGGAGAACAAGACCCCCGAGGAACTCGGCCAGGCCGTGGGGGAATTCATCAAGGGCCTGGAGAACGCCACGCTCCAGTCCGGGCAGCAGGCGCAGTAGCCTGGCCGGCCAGGGAAGGCCCGCGCGCCCGGTCCGGGTGCACGGCGGCACGCACGGGGTAGCGGATGAACGAAGACGCGGGCGAGGATGCCTTCCTGCTCGGCCGCGACTGGCGCGATGGCGGTGACGGCATCACCCTGACCTACTGGGCGCGCACGGCCACCGACGCGGTGCGCATCAGCGTGACCGGCGAACGCGCGGTGTGCTTCATCGAGCGCGACGTCGCCGCGGTGGCCGCCGGCGCCGAGCGTCGCCCGGTGCCGTTGCAAACGCCGGCCGGCCAGCCGGTGGATGCCTTGTACTTCGCCACCCGCGCCGCCCAGCAGGCCTTCGTCGAGCCACCGCCGGTGCCCCGTCGCCACCTGTTCGAGACCGATGTTCGTCCCGCCGACCGCTACCTGATGGAGCGCTTCGTGCAGGGACCGGTGGTGATCCACGGCCAGGCCAGCCGTCGCGGCCGCCATCGCCACTTCGACAACCCCCGCCTGGTGCCCGGCGACGCGCGGCCGCCGCTGACCGTGGCCTCGCTGGACATCGAGACCGACTACCGCAGCGATGCCATCGTCTCCATCGGCGTCTCCAGCGAAGCCGACGAACGCGTCTTCCTGCTGGCCGGGGATGACCCTGGCAGCCCCGGCGACCTGCCACTGACGCCCTGTGCCGACGAGGCGGCGGTGCTGCGCGGCTTTCTTGGCTGGATCGAGCGCGTCGATCCGGACATCATCATCGGCTGGAACGTGGTCGGCTTCGACCTCGACGTCCTCGAACGACGCTGCAAGGCATTGCGCATACCGCTGGCACTGGGCCGTGACGGTGCCGTGGCCCACGTGCTGCCGGCCCGCGGCAACGGCCAGCTGGCCATTGCCCGGGTACCCGGGCGGGTGGTGATGGACGGCATCGAGTCCCTGCGCGCGGCCTTCTACAGCTTCGAGAACTTCACCCTCGACCACGTCGCCGGCGAACTGCTCGGCCGCGGCAAGCTCATCGACGAACCGGCCGAGGGTCATCGCGGCGAGGAGATCCTGCGCCTGTACCGGGAAGACCCGCTGTCGCTGGCCCGCTACAACCTGGAGGACTGCCGTCTGGTGGCGGAGATCTTCCAGGTCACCCGCCTGGTGGAGTTCGCCGTCGAGCGCGCCGCCAGCACCGGGCTGGCGCTGGGCCGGGTGGGCGGCTCGGTGGCCGCCTTCGACTTCCTCTACCTGCCCAGGCTGCATCGCCGTGGCTACGTCGCCCCGGACGCGGCCAGCGCCGGCGGCGGCCTGACCAGCCCCGGCGGCTACGTGCTCGACTCGCGCCCGGGGCTGGTGGACGACGTGCTGGTGCTGGACTTCAAGAGCCTGTACCCGAGCATCATCCGCACCTTCGGCATCGATCCGATGGCCCTGTGGCGGCCGGGGGAACCACGCGTGGAAGGCTTCGAGGGGGCCAGCTTCCACCGCGACCGGCCGATCCTGCCGGAGATCATCGACACCCTGTGGTCGCGCCGCGACCAGGCCCGGGCCAGCGGCAACGCACCGCTCAGCCAGGCGGTGAAGATCATCATGAATTCCTTCTACGGCGTGCTCGGCGCCGGCGGCTGCCGCTTCTACGACCACCGCCTGACCTCCAGCATCACCCGGCGCGGCCACGAGGTCATCCAGCGCAGCCGCCAGTTCATCGAGGAACAGGGACTGGCGGTGATCTACGGCGACACCGACTCGCTGTTCGTCTGGCTCGAGCACGGGCCCACCGAGGCCGAGGCCCGCGCCAGCGGTGAAGCCCTCGCCGCGCGGCTGAACGACTTCTGGCGTCAGCGCATTGCCGACGAGCACCAGCTCGAGAGCCGCCTGGAGATCGAGTTCGAGACCCACTACCTGAAGTTCCTGATGCCCACCGTGCGCGGCTCCGGTGCTGGCAGCAAGAAGCGCTATGCCGGGCTGGTGCGTCGCGCCGACGGCGAGCTGGAGGTCATCTTCAAGGGCCTGGAGGCGGTGCGCAGCGACTGGACCGCGCTGGCGCGCGAGTTCCAGCACGAACTGTTCCGGCGCGTCTTCGTCGGCGAGCCCTTCGAGGACTACGTGCGCGAGATCCATGCACGCATGTACCGCGGCGAGTTCGACCACCGGCTGGTCTACCGCAAGCAGCTGCGCCAGGAGCTCACCAGCTACCAGCGCAACGTGCCGCCGCATGCCCGTGCCGCGCGCAAGCTGGCCAACCCGGGACGCTTCATCGAGTACGTGATCTGCGCCAGTGGCCCGGAACCGGTGGCCGGCGGCCATCCGCCGCCGGACTACGACCACTATGCCGAGCGGCAGTTGAAGCCGGTGGCGGACACCATCCTGCTGGCCCTTGGCAGTGGCTACGACGAGATCGTCGGCGGCCAGATGGAACTGTTCGGCGGCAATCCCCCCTAGCCGCCCGCCGGGCCGGGCGACAGCGCGTCGAGGGCCTCCACAAGGCGATCGACTTCCGCCATGGTGTTGTAGTGCACCATGCTGATCCGCACCACGCCGTCGGCGGCATCGATGCCCAGGGCCTCGATGCAGCGCAGGGCATAGAAGTGGCCGCTGCTGGCACCGATTCGCCGCGTGGCCAGGAACTCGACCACGCTGCGCGAGGTGCGCCCGGCGAGGGTAAAGGAAATGGTCGCGGCACGGCCGCCGTCGGCCGACGGCCTGCCGACGATGCGCACGTCGTCGCGCCCGCGCAGGTAGCCGAGCAGGCGCTCCGCCAGCGCGTTTTCGTGGGCGGCGAACCGTTCGTACATGGCCAGTGCCTGCCCGCGCAGGCTCGCCTCGCCGCCGACGTGGTGATCATGCAGGGCGGCGTAGTAGTCGGCCAGGTAGCCCAGCGCGGCGATCTCGGCATGCTGCGGCCCGGCCGGGTTCATGCGGTAGTGCGGCGCGCTGGCGTTGAAGCCGTGGCCCTGTGGCGCGAAGACATCCTGGCTGTCCGGGTGGCACCACAGCACCCCGGCATGGGGGGCGAAGGTCTTGTAGGTGCTGAAGCAGAACACGTCCAGTCCACTGGCATGCAGGTCGGGCAGGCGATGCGGGGCGAAGGACACGCCATCGCCCACCGACAATGCCCCGGCATCGCGCACCAGCCCGGTGATGGCGGCAACGTCGTTGAAGCTGCCGACGATGTTCGAGCACAGGGTGAAGCACACCACCCGGGTACGCGGCGACAGCAGGCGGGCAAGATCGTCCAGCGCCAGTTCGCCGCTCACCGGGTCGATGCCCCATTCCAGCACCACCGCGCCGTCGGCCTCCAGCCGCCGCCAGGCGCCGATGTTGGCCTCGTGGTCCTGGTTGGTGACGATGATCTCGTCGCCGGCCCGCAATGTCGGCCGCAGCGCCTGCGCCAGCACGTAGGTATTGGCGGTGGTGGACGGACCGATGGTGATCTCGTCGACCCCGGCGCCGAGCAGTTCGGCGATCACCGCGTAGCCGCGATCCATCGCCTCGCCGGCACGGATGGACGGACCGTAGGGTGCATAGGGCTGCACCTTGTAGTGGGCGAGAAAATCGGTGAAGCCGTTCAGCACCGGTCTCGGTATGGCCGAGCCGCCGGCGTTCTCGAACAACGCCCAGTCGGCGTACTCGCCCTGGTAGTGGTCGTACAGGGAGCGGATGAAATCGGTGTCGAGCATGCAGCGGCTTCCGTGGTGATGGGGCCGGATTCCGGCCGGGAAACGCCCGGCATGGGCGTGCGCCCATCATTAGCCGCTGCCGCCGGCGCGGTCAAGCCGCACACTTGATCCCGGTCAAGACGCCACCGCGGCGACGGCGGGACAATGCAGCCAAGCCCACGACCACGGAGCATGACCATGTACAAAGACATCCTGCTGCACGTCGACACCGCCAACGCCATGGGCCACCGCCAGCAGGCGGCACAGCGGTTGGCGGAACGCTTCAACGCCCATGTCACCGGGTTGTTCGTGATCGAACCGCTGAACATCCCCGCCTATGCCGGCATGAACCTCGGCGCCGACCTGCTGGCCGAGGGCCAGCGGGCCAGCCAGGAAGCCGCCGATGGCGCACGCCGATCCTTCGAGCGGCAGATGGACAGCGCCGGGGTCGCCAGCGAATGGCGCCTGGCGGAAGGGCTGACCAGCAACGTCATCACCACCCACGGCCGCTACGGCGACCTCGTCGTGCTCGGCCAGCACGATCCGGCCGAGGGCCTGGGTGCCGGCATCGTCGACGACGTGGTGATGTCGGTGGGCCGGCCGGTACTGGTGGTGCCCTACGTCGGCCTGCGCGCCACCCTCGGCCGCCGCATCCTGCTGGCCTGGAACGGCTCGCGCGAGTCGGTGCGCGCACTGCACGACGCCATGGGCCTGCTGCAGGCCGCCGAGCAGGTGGTGGTGATGTCGGTGAACCCGGCAGAGGACGAATCCCGCCACATCGCCGGCGCCGACATCAGCCGCCACCTCGCCCGCCACGGCGTCGAGGCGGTGGTCAACAGCACCGTCTCGCGGGACATCGAGATCGGCGACACGCTGCTGTCGCGGGCCGCCGACGAGGACGTCGATCTCATCGTCATGGGCGCCTACGGCCATTCGCGCATCCGCGAAATGGTGCTCGGCGGCGCCACCCGGCAGATCCTCGGACACATGACCGTGCCGGTGCTGATGTCCCACTAGCGAGACCCCGCGGTTGGCCTGCCGCCGCCGCTGACCGATAATCCGCTGCCGTGGCGGCGCCCCGGCGCCGCCACAGGGATCCACCATGACCAGGGCAGCGGACATGCACAACCAGCAACAACCCCTTTCCGGCGTACGCGTGCTGGAACTGGGACAACTCCTCGCCGGGCCGTTCTGCGGCACCATCCTCGGCTACTTCGGCGCCGAGGTGATCAAGGTCGAGCCGCCGGGCAGCGGCGACCCGATCCGCAAGTGGCGCATCCTCGACGACGGCACCTCGCTGTGGTGGCGCAGCCTGGCGCGCAACAAGAAGTGCATCACGCTGGACCTGAAAAGCGCGCGCGGCCAGGCGCTGGCGGCACGGCTGGCCGGCGACAGCGACGTGCTGATCGAGAACTTCCGTCCCGGCACCATGGAGCAGTGGGGACTGGGCCCCGAGACCCTGCGCGCGGCCAACCCGCGCCTGGTCTACACCCGCATCTCCGGCTACGGCCAGACCGGTCCCTATGCCGACAAGCCCGGCTTTGCCTCGGTGTGCGAGGGCATCAGCGGCTTCCGCCACGTCAACGGCTTTCCCGGCGAGGCACCGGTACGGCCGAACCTGAGCATGGGCGACACCCTGGCCGGCATCCACGCCGCCCTCGGCGTGATGCTGGCGCTGTTCGGCCGCGAGCGTGGCGGCGGGGGCGAGGTCGTCGACGCCTCGCTGCTGGAGTCGATCTTCAACATCATGGAAGCGGTGGTGCCGGAGTTCGACGGCGCCGGGGTGGTGCGCGAACCCTCCGGTTCCACCCTGACCGGCATCGTGCCGAGCAACACCTATCGTTGCGGCGACGGCAAGTTCATCATCATCGGCGGCAACGGCGATTCCATCTTCCGTCGCCTGATGCAGGCCATCGGCCGACCGGAGCTGGGCGAGGACGAGCGCCTCGCGCACAACGACGGCCGCGTCGCCCACGAGGCCGAGATCGACGCCGTGCTGGCGGCGTGGACGGCGGCACGGGACAGCGCCGCGGCACTGGCGGTGCTGGAGGAGGCACGGGTGCCCTGCGGCCCCATCTACAGCGTGCGCGACATGTTCGACGACGAGCACTTCTATGCCCGCGGCCTGTTCGAGCAGGTGGAGATCAACGGCAAGCCGCTGAAGATTCCCGCTATCGCCCCGCGCCTGGGG
Source organism: uncultured Gammaproteobacteria bacterium (assembly GCA_964350265.1). GTDB lineage: Bacteria > Pseudomonadota > Gammaproteobacteria > Arenicellales > CAJQKF01 > BQJD01. The sequence continues at coordinate 17,785 of CAYGJZ010000015.1, forward strand.
GATGGCGCCGGGCGCACCCGCTGGCCGGGCGGCGATCTTGGTTCGCACAACGACGAGATCTACCGCCAGTGGCTCGGCCTCGACGACGAGGAACTGCGGTCCCTGCGCGGCGATGGCGTGATCTAGGCGCTCAACGCTGGCAGCGCGGGCAGTAGAAGGTCGAACGCTGCGCCACCACCACCTGCCGCAGCGGTGTCGCGCAGACCCGGCAGGGCGCCCCGGCGCGGCCGTAGACACGCAGGGTCTGCTCGAAGTATCCCGGCTCGCCGGCGGGATTGACGAAGTCGCGCAGCGTGGTGCCGCCCAGGGCGATGGAACGCGCCAGCACCTCGCGGATGGCCTCGGCAAGCCCCCGGTAGCGCGGTAGCGAGATGCGCCCGGCGGCGCGCAGCGGGTGGATGCCCGCCATCGACAGCGCCTCGCTCGCATAGATGTTGCCAACGCCGACCACCACCCGGGCATCCATCAAGAAGCCCTTCACCGCCGAGCGCCGGCCACGGCTGGCGCGGTACAGGTGCTCGCCGTCGAAGTCGTCGCCGAGGGGTTCCGGGCCGAGGTTGCGCAGCAGCGGGTGGGCCAGCACCTCGCCCTCGGCCCACAGGAAGCTGCCGAAGCGACGGGGATCGCGGTAGCGAACCACCACGCCCTTCGGCATCACCAGGTCGACGTGGTCATGGGGCGACGGCACCTCGCGCCGGGTCAGCACGCGCAGGCTGCCGGACATGCCCAGGTGCACCAGCAGGTGACCGCGACGGTTGCCGAGCAGGATGTACTTGCCGCGCCGCGTCAGCGTATCAACGCGCAGACCACCCAGGCACCGGTCGAGGTTGCCGGGTACCGGCCAGCGCAGCGAGGGCTGGCGAACCACCACCCGCCGCACCACCTGGTCGAGCACGTAGGGCTCGATGCCACGACGCGTGGTTTCCACTTCCGGCAGTTCAGGCATGGGCGGTTTCCGGTATCGGCATGGGGGGTTGTCCCAACTGGTGGGCATGGGGTATCCGTGGCAGAATGCGCCGTCGATCCCATCCCATGCCCCGCGATTTCATGAGCGCCTCGGTACACAATCGAAAGACCGGCCACCGCTTCACGGTCGCCGAAGACGAAACCATCCTCGACGCCGGACTGAAGAACAGCATCGTCTTCCCCTACAGCTGCCGCGGCGGCACCTGCGGCACCTGCAAGGCGAAGCTGGTCAGTGGCGAGGTCGAGCACGTGCATCCGCCGCAGGCACTCAGCGACGAGGACATCGCCGCCGGCAACATCCTGCTGTGCCAGGCGAAGCCCCTCGGCGAGGTCGAGATCGAGGCCACCGAGCTGGCCGCCAGCGCCGAGATCCGCATCAAGATCATGCCCGCCCGGGTGGCGGCGATGGAGCAGATGGCCCACGACGTCATGGTCCTGCACCTGAAGCTGCCGGCCAGCCAGCGCTTCGACTACCTCGCCGGACAGTATATCGACATCCTGCTGCGCGATGGCCGTCGTCGCAGCTTTTCCATGGCCTCGCGGCCGCACTACGGCCAGGACCTGGAGCTGCACATCCGCCACGTTCCCGGCGGCCACTTCTCCTCGCGGGTCTTCGACTCGATGAAGGTGAAGGACCTGATGCGCTTCCAGGGACCCTTCGGCACCTTCTTCCTGCGCGAGGACAGCGACCGGCCTGCCATCCTGATGGCCGGCGGCACCGGCCTGGCGCCGATCAAGGCATTGCTGGAACAGGCCTTTGCCGAGGACAGCAAGCGCCAGTTCCACCTGTTCTGGGGGGTGCGCGAATTCCGCGACCTGTACCTGCACGACCGCCTGGAGCAGTGGGCGGCGGAGCACGACAACCTCACCTACACGCCGGTCCTGAGCGAAGCCAATGCCAAGGATCCGTGGCCGGGGGAACAGGGCTTCGTCCACGAGGCGGTACTGCGGCACTACGACGACCTCGCCGGGCACGAGGTCTATGCCTGCGGCCCACCGGTGATGATCGACGCCGCCAAGGCCCACTTCCCCGGGCGCGGCCTGTCGCTGGAACGGCTGTTCTACGACTCCTTCGAGTTCGCCGTCGACGACTGAGCCTCGTGGCCCGCCGCGCGGCGGGCACGCACCTCGAGCCCGCGACGGTAGCAGCGCATCGCCTCGGTGGACTCGCCGTTGCGCTCGAGCAGTTCTCCAAGCTCCAGGTAGGCATGCGCGCCGGCGCCGTGCCGGATGGCGCGGGCATAGAAATCCTCCGCCGCCTCGGTCTCCCCCGCGGCGCGCCTGGCATGGGCCAGGTGGTAGAGCAGTTGCGGATCCTCGGGGTGCTTCTCCAGCCAGACCAGCAGCTGGCGGGTCTTTTCTTCCTCGGCCATCGGCAGCTCGGCGAACGGCGTCACCAGGCTGGAATGCCAGTGATGATGCTGCTCGGTGCGAATGACATCGGCGGCACGGCCGGTCTCGCCGCTGTCCACCAGCTTGCCGACATAGGCGGCGAGGGTGTCGTCCTCGTGCCGCACCGGCTCCGGCAGCGAGGCATAGGCACGGGTCAACTCGTTGACGTTGTCGGGCCGGGGCGCCTCCAGCGCCAGCACGCGACCATAGGTCCTGCGCTCCAGGTCGGCCAGCTCGTCGGCGCTGAAGGCCTGCTGGCGACGGTAGCCCGGCAGGCGCTTTTCCAGTGCCGCGTAGTCGCCCTGCCGGCGCAGCACCTCGGCCTCCATGCGCTGCACCGCCACCCGGCGCTTCAGCGCCCGCGGCATGGCCTCGATGGTGGCACGCGCGTCGGCCACCTGGCCGGCCTGGTACTGCAGCCGGGCACGGGTCAGCGCCACCGCGTCGCGGTAGCGCCGGCCACCGGCGGCGGCGGCGTCGAGATGGGCGTCGCGGCGGGCGAAGTCGCCCTGCTGCTGGGCGGCATAGGCGGCGCCGAGGTGGTTCAACAGCGGCGTGCCACTGTGTTCCAGGCGCTGGGTGAGTTCGCGTTCGGCCTGCTCGAAGTCGCCCTCGATCAGCGCCGCGTAGCCTTGCAGGATGTCGCGCCCGGCCTGGTCGCGGCGTCGCCGCGAGCGCCAGCGGCCCACATCGCGCCGCGCGCTGGCGGCGCGCATCAGCATGCGCACCAGCAGGTAGCCGCCGGCAAACAACAACACCGCCAGCAGCACGAACAGCGCCAGCGAGATCTCGATCTCGTAGGGACTGCGCGCGATCAGCACGTAGCCCGGGTCGTCCATGGCAACGAGGCCCAGCGCCAGCGCCACCGCGAAGCTGGCCAGCAGGAAGATCAGCGTGTTCACGGCGTGGCGCGCTCCGCCATCACCGCGCGCAGCCGGGCCAGCGACTCGGCGATGGACGGCAGCTCACGATCCAGCGGCAGTGCGCGCAGTGCCTCGATCTCCTCGCGCAGGGCGACCACCGGCTGCATCTCGGTGGCCAGGTAGCGGGTCGCCCAGTCGCTGGCGGCATCGAGGTTCTCTCGATACAGCTCGCCGTGGCCGCGCAGCAGGGCCTGCTGGGCGAGCAGCAGGTGCATGCGCAGGTTCTCGTGCACCAGGAAGCGCTGCACCGGCTTGAGCTTCGGCATGGTGGCCTCGTCCACGCGACGGATGCGCACCAGGTTGCCGAGGTCGTCGAGCACCTCGCGGGCGAAGCGCTCGACGCCGCCGGCGGTCTCTTCCGGCACCGGCTCCGCCTCGCCGGTCTGCCACTCGGGCCGTTCCATGTCCCGCGACAGGGGCAGGTTCGGCACCGATGCCGACAACGCCGACAGGCGCAGGGCGGCGCCCTCGACATCCGCGTCCGGCAACGCGTCCAGCGCCGCCAACTCGTCGGCGATGTGCTGGCGCACCGGCGACAGCACCGGGTCGCCGATCTCCTCGAGCTTGCCGTCGGCCAGGCGCAGGGCGGTGGCCGCCAGGTCGGCATCGCCGACCAGGGCGAGGCGCTGGTGGGCGAGCAGCAGCAACTGCTCGGCCTCCTCCAGCATCCAGGTATCCACCGAGCGGCCGATCTCGGCATAGACCTGGCGCACCGAGGCCGACAGTTCCTCGAAGGACGCGCGCAGTCCGGCGAGGGCCTGTTCGCGGGCATCGTCGCCCTCGGCCAGCATGGCGCGGGTTTCCTCGGCCAGTGCCGCCAGGCGTCCGGCGAACTCGTCGAAACGGGCATCGTAGACGTCCTGGGCCTGTTTCAGCGACTGGTAGTCGGCGGCCACCCGGTCGACCACGGTGCGCTGGCTGCCGGCCTCCAGGCGCGCGGTCACCGCGACCTGGTACCAGGCGAACACGGAGGCGAAGGCGGCGATCAACGCCACCAGCAACGCGGCAGCGGACAGCCAGGTGGCTGCCGACCACGGGTGGCGTTCCCGGACGGGCTTGGAAGACACGGGTTCAGTCATGGGGGGGAATTGTAGTTTCCTCTCGGTTCAGGGCACAAAGCGCCGACAGCACGTGTTCGTCGGCGGGCGACGGAACCACGTGGACGCGGCGCCATCCGCGGGCCAGGCAGTACCGCTGCAACCGCTCGCTCGGCACCACCACCGGCGCCGCCAACACGGCGTCGCGGATCCCGTCGGCGATCCGCGCCAGCAGGATGCGGCCGGCGGCTTCGCTGGTCAGCAGCAGCACCGGGCGGGGGGCGGCGAGCCAGCGGCGCAGGACCGGATCGACGTCGAGACCGGCGTCGACGCGGTGGTAGACGGTGGCATGGTCCACCTCGGCACCGCGTTGACGCAGGGTCGAGGCGATCAGTTCGCGGCCGTCCTGGCCGCGGAAGATCACCACGCGGCGGCCGGCGACGGCCTGCATGACCGGGCATTCTAGCAGTTCTTCGCTGATCTCCCGGCCCGCCGGACGCACCACCTGCGCCACCCCCTGGCGGCGCAGGGCGGCGGCGGTGGCCTCGCCCACGGCCGCCGCCACCGTGTGCGCGGCCAGCGCGCGACCGCGTGCCGCCAGCAGCGCCATGGCGTGTTCCACCGCGTTGACGCTGACGAAGACGGCGATGTCGTAGCCGTCGACGCGATCGAGCAGTGTCGCCACCGACGCCACCGGCACCGGCTCGATCGCGAGCAACGGCAGCGGCTCGGCGCTGCCACCGGCACGACGCACCGCCTCGACCAGCGAGGCGGCGCGATCCGCCGGCCGGGTGGCCAGCAGGTGCAGGCCGGGAAGGCTAGCGTCCAAGGATATCCCGGCGGTGGCCGGCAAGGGGGTTCACGGCCGGGCGAAGACGTCGGCCAGGATGTCGCCGGCGCCGCTGCCGAGCAGTTCGGCGGCGACCTCGCGGGCGGCAATCGGGGCATCGTCCAGCGCCACCCGGCGCTCGGCGCGCAGCACCGTCGCGCCGTCGGTGGTGCCGACCAGCGCGCGCAGCCACAGCGCCTGGTCCTCGATCACCGCGTGGGCCGCGATGGGTGCATGGCAGCCGCCGTCCAGCGCCTGGTTGACGATGCGCTCGGCCCATACGCAGCGTGCCGACGGCGCATCGTCCAGGGGTGCCAGCAGGTCGTTGACGCGGGCATCGTCCACCCGGCACTCGATGCCGATCGCGCCCTGTCCCACCGCGGGCAGGAACACGGACGGGTCCAGCGGCGCGGCAATGCGCTCGGCCATGTCGAGCCGCTCGAGGCCGGCCACGGCGAGGATCAGGGCGTCGTAGTCTCCCTGGTCGAGCCGCGCCAGGCGGGTGTTGACGTTGCCGCGCAGGTTGTCCACCACCAGGTGCGGATAGCGGTTGCGCAGCAGGCATTGCCGGCGCAGCGAGCAGCTACCCACCCTCGCCCCGGGCGGCAGCGCATCCAGGTCGCTATACTCGTTGCAGACGAAGGCATCGCGGGGATCGCCCCGTCGACAGATCACCGGGATGTGCAGGCCGTCGGGCAAGGTCACGGTGACGTCCTTCATCGAGTGCACGGCGATGTCGACGCGGTCGGCCAGCAGCGCGTCCTCCAGCTCCTTGAGGAACAGCCCCTTGCCGCCGACGCTGGCCAGCGGCACGTCGAGGGTCTTGTCGCCGGCGCTGGTGATCCCCACCAGTTCCACGACCAGGCCGGGATGGTGGCGACGCAGTTCATCGGCCACGTGGTGGGCCTGCCAGAGGGCGAGCTGGCTGCGTCGGGTGCCGATACGGATCGGGTTCATGGCAGGTTCACGATGGCGCAAATAGGATGGCGAAACGTCCGTCGACAGGCTCGGCGGGAGCGCGGGACTCTAGCAACGATGGCGGCGCAGACTCAAGGCCGCCGGTTGATGATCCACCGGAAACGGAACTGAAAACAGCAGGAGAACGTCCATGATGACCCTTACTCGATGCCAATCCTCCCTGGTTGCCGCGTTGCTCGCCCTGGCGGCGATGCCGCTGGCCGCCCAGACCGAGGGCACCGGCAGCGCGGCGGAAGCAACGGCCGAAGCCGGCGCGGAAACCGCCGGCACCGCCGCCGGCGAGAAGTCGATGATCGACACGGCGCTGGAGAAAAGCCAGAAGCTGCTGGAGTCCAGCGCCGACGTGGCCAAGGAGGGCTGGGACAAGACCAAGGAAGTCTCCGGCCAGGCCTGGGACAAGACCAAGGAGGTGTCGGGCGACGCCTGGGACAAGACCAAGGAAGTGTCCGGTGACGTGGCCGATGCCACCAAGAAGACCGCGGCCAAGGTCGGCGCCGCCACCAAGGCCGGCTACGAGGCGGCCAAGGAGGCCTACAGCGCCGAGGGCGAGGAACCGGCGACCGGCGCGACGGACGGCACCGGCAACGCTGCCGACGCCAGCGACGACGGCGAACAGACCGCCACCCAGTAGGGGTCCGGCGGGCGGCTAGTACCCGCCCGCTTCGCGCCGCGCGCCGTCCTGGCGCGCGGCCACGCCGTCGCGGAAGAAGCGCACCATCCAGCGGAACACCAGTTCGTCGTCCACCCGGCGGTCGAGGGATGCCGCGCCGCGGTCGAGCACCTCGTCGGGAATGATGCCGCGGCGAACGTCCATCAGCGCCCTGGAATAGGCACGGGAGAATTCCGGGTGGCCCTGGATGGACAGGGCGTGGCCACCCACCTGGCAGAAGTAGATCGGGCAGAAGTCGCTGCCGCCGAGCACCGCCATGCCTTCCGGCACCCGGGTGACCTGGTCCTGGTGGGAGACGATCAGGTTGACGTCGGCGCGGGCGTCGTCGCCCATCCACGGCTGGCGCTCGATGGTGTTTTCCGAAACACCGACGCCCCAGCCCGCCGACGCCTGCTCCACCGTGCCGCCCAGGGCCTTGGCCAGCAGCTGGTGACCGAAGCAGATGCCGACGAAGGGAATGCGCGCCTCCACCAGCGCCACCACGAAGGCCTCCAGGTCCCGGATCCAGGCATCGTCGTCGAGCACGCTGAAGCGTGAACCGGTGCACAGGTAGGCGTCGCAGTCGTCCACCGACGGCGGCATCTCGCCGTCGAGGCAGCGGTAGACGGTGAACTCCAGCGCCGGGTCCACCGCGCGGAAACGTTCGATGAAGGATTCCGGGTAGTCGTCGAAGCCCTGTTCGCGCAGGGAGTCGCGCACGCGGTCACATTGCAGGATTCCGATTTTCATCTGCCACCTATAGGCGTCCGTTCACCGCGTCTTCGAAGATCGCGGCATATTGTTCAGCGTTGAAGGCCACCGGGTTGGTGGACGCGGAGGGGTCGGCCACCGCCATCGCGCCAATCTCCCCGGCACGGTCGTCGTCGATGCCGATCTCGCGCAGGGTGTGCGCGATGCCGATCTCGCTGCGCATCGCCAGCACCCACTCCACCACGCCGTCGACGCCGCCCGCGGCGAGGCCGAGGTAGCGCGACAGCCGCCCGGCCACCGGCGCGATGACATCGGCGTTGGCACGCAGCACGTAGGGCATGAGGATGGCGTTCAAGGTGCCATGGTGGGCATCGTAGAGCGCACCCAGCGGATGGGCCAGGGCATGCATGGCGCCAAGACCGCGCTGGAAGGCGGTGGCACCCATGCTCGAGGCCACCAGCATCTGCATGCGCGCATCCAGGTCGCTGCCGTCGGCCACCGCGCGCGGCAGGTAGTCGTGCACCAGCCGCGCGCCCTCCATGCCGATGCCCTCGGCCATCGGGTGGTAGAGCGGCGAGCACAGCGCCTCGAGGTTGTGCGACAGCGCGTCCATGCCGGTGGCGGCGGTGAGCCAGGCCGGCAGGCCGGTGGTCAGGGCAGGATCGAGGATGACGATCTGCGGCACCATGGCCGGGTGAAAGATGATCTTCTTCACGTGCACCGACTCGTCCACGATCACCGCCGCGCGACCCACTTCCGAACCGGTGCCCGCGGTGGTGGGCACGGCGACGATGGGCGCGATGCGCGCCGGGTCGGCGCGGGTCCAGTTGTCGCCGACGTCTTCCAGGTCGAACACCGGCACCGTCTGCCGCGCCACCAGCGCCACCGACTTGGCCGCGTCCAGCGCGCTGCCGCCGCCAAAGGCGATGACGCCGTCGTGGTCGCCCTCGACGAAGGCACGACAGCCGGCCTCGACGTTGGCGCCGGTGGGGTTGGGCTTGATGTCGCTGAACAGGCCGATGCCGAGCCCGTCCTGGCGGCAGACCTCGACGGCCTCGCCCACCATCGGCAGGGCCACCAGGCCGGGATCGGTGATCAGCAGCGGCCGCGACATCCCAAGGTCGCGGCAGCATGCCGCCAGTTCCTCGATGCGGCCGGCGCCGGCGCGGATGGCGGTGGGATAGTTCCAGTTGGCCTTCATCGACACGTCTCTACAGGCGGGTTTTCAGGTGAAAGGACTTCGGCTGGGTGAGTTGCTCGAAGCCGATGGACGACAGCGTGCAGCCACGTCCGGAGTTGCCGACCCCGGTCCAGGCCAGCGCCGGGTCGAGGTAGTCGCAGCGATTCATGAAGAAGGTGCCGGTGCGAACCTGGGCGCCGATGGCGCGGGCGGCGTCCTCGTCGGCGGTGAACACCGAGGCGGTGAGGCCGAACTCGCTGTCGTTCATCAGCGCGATGGCCTCCTCGTCGCCGGACACCGCCTGCACCCCGACCACCGGGCCGAAACTCTCCTCGCGCATCACCCGCATGGCATGGTGGACGCCGGTCAGCAACTGCGGCGCCAGGTAGGCGGTGCCGGGGGCATGGGCGGCGAAGCGGCCGGCATCGACGTGCGCGGTGGCACCGGCGGCCACGGCCTCGTCCACCTGTGCGCGCACGAAGTCGGCCGCCGATGCGCGCACCATCGGGCCGAGGGTGGTGGCCTCGTCCTGCGGTGCGCCGAGCACGTAGTCGTTGACCAGCGCCACCGCCCCGGCGACGAAGTCGTCGAAGCGGTCGCGGTGCACGTAGATGCGTTCGATGCCGCAGCAGGACTGGCCGGAATTGAAGAAGGCGCCATCGACCACGGTGTCGATGGCATGACGCAGGTCGGCATCGGCACGCACGTAGGCCGGATCCTTGCCGCCCAGTTCCAGGCCGACGCCCTTGAAGCTGCCGGCCACGGCCTGTTCCACCATCTGCCCGCCGGGCACCGAGCCGGTGAAGGCGACGAAGCCGATGGCCGGGGCACGGATCAGCCGCTCGGTGTCGGCATGATCCAGGTGCAGGTACTGGAACACGCCCTCGGGCAGGCCGGCCTCGGTGAAGGCCTGGACGAACCGCTCGGCACACAGCGGGGTCTGCGCCGAGTGCTTCAGCAGCACGGTGTTGCCGGCCAGGAGCGCCGGCACCACGGCATTCACCGAGGTCAGGTAGGGATAGTTCCACGGCGCGACCACGAACACCTGGCCGATGGGCTCGCGACGGATGAAGCGGTTGAAGCCTGGCTTGTCCGGCAGGGTGATCGGCGCCAGCGACCCGGCGGCGATGGCGGCCATGTAGCGCGCCCGCTCCTCGAAGCCGGCGATCTCGCCGGGGGCGAAGCGGATCGGCCGGCCCATCTGCCAGGTGATCTCCTCGGCCAGCTCGTCGCCGCGGGCGACGAAGTGGTCCACCGCCCGCGACACCAGCGCGGCACGCTCCTCCACCGGGGTGGCGCGCCAGTGCGCGCCGACGCGCTCGGCACGTTCCAGCGCGGCATCGATCTGCGCCGCCTCGGCATAGGGTCTCTCGATATAGGTCTCGCCATCCACCGGCGAGGTCACTGCAAAGGTTCTCATGTTGCCTCGTGAAAAAAGGTTTGGGGAACGGCCGCGCGCTCGATCAGATGATCTCGAAGTAGCGCTGCATCTCCCAGTCGGTAATGTGCTTGCGGAACTCGCGCTCCTCCCACTCGCGGGTGGCGGCATAGTGCTCGACGAAGGCGTCGCCGAACAGCGCCCGCGCCGGCTTCGAGGCACGCAGGCGACCGGCCGCCTCCATCAGCGTGGCCGGTAGCTGCTGCTTGCGCGCGAACTTCACGTCGTAGGCATTGCCGACCACCGGCCGGGTCGGCTCGATGCCGTGCTCGATGCCGTGCAGGCCGGTGCCGATGGCCGCGGCCAGGGCGATGTAGGGATTGATGTCCGCCGCCGCGATGCGGTACTCCACCCGCTGCGACTTCGGCTTGCCGGGAATCGCGCGCAGCGCGCAGGTGCGGTTCTCCACCCCCCAGCTGGCCGCGGTGGGCGCCCAGAAACCCGGGATCAGGCGGGTGAAGCTGTTCACCGTCGGCGAGATCATCGACAGCACTTCCGGCATCAGTGCCTGCTGGCCGCCGATGAAATGACGCATGGTGTCGGACATGCCGTGCTCGGCCTTGTCGTCGTGGAACACCGGCCTGCCGCCCTCACCGGTCAAGGACAGGTGGATGTGGCCGCTTTGACCCGGCCAGTCCGGCGACCACTTGGCCATGAAGGTGGCCATCCAGCCATTGCGCTGGGCGAGCACCTTGGTATAGGTCTTGAACAGCGCCGCGCGGTCGGCGGCGGTGAGTGCATCGGCATGCACCAGCGCCGCTTCCAGCACGCCCGGTCCGGTCTCGGTATGCAGTCCCTCGAGGGGCATCTCCATCTCCGTGCACAGCCGCAGCAGGTCCTCGTAGAACTCCGAGTACACCGAGTTGCGCAGCATCGAGTAGCCGAAGAAGCCCGGGGAGATGTTCTTCAGGCCGCGGAAGTTCTTCTCGCGGGCGCTGTCCGGCGTCTCGTCGAAGACGAAGAACTCGAACTCGCAGGCGGCGGTGACCTGGTAGCCCATGTCGGCGGCACGGGCCAGTACCCGGCGCAACACGCCGCGCGGGCAGATCTCCTCGGCGCGCTGCACGAACTCGCACAGGAACAGCAGCATGCCCTCTTCCAGCGGCAGCTCGCGGCAGCTCTCGGGGATGATGCGCACCCAGGCATCGCCGTAGCCGGTATGCCAGCCGGTGAACTGCACGTTGTCGTAGAGCTGGTCGTTGGAGTCCCAGCCAAGCACCACGTCGCAGAAGCCGAAGCCGCCGTCGAGGGCGGAGAGGAACTTGTCGCGGTGGACGTACTTGCCGCGCAGGATGCCGTCGACATCGAACACGCCGACCTTCACGTAGTCGAGTTCGCGCTCTTCGACGATGCGTTTCGCATCCTCCCGGGTATGGACTTCAGATGCCTGCATGGGCGCTCCTTGTAAGGTTCGTGGGTGCGGGGTCGCCCGGCTGGAGCCGGCGGCGATGCAGCGCCGACGGGGCCTCGGGGAGAGTTGCAATTTTTATTACAAATTTCCAAAGCCTGTCAATCGTTGTAATATTTGTTACGAACCGTTCCACCCTGCCGACAGCGTTCTTCGCCACAGCCCACCGATGACCGAGACCGCGCCCCAGGCCACCCTGGTCGAACACATCACCGCCAGCTTTGCGCGGTTGACCGCCACCGAGAAGCGTGCCGCGCGGGTCCTGCTCGACAACTACCCGATGGCGGCACTGGGCACCGCCGCCAGCTTCGCCGGCGAGGCCGGGGTCAGCACTCCGACCATCCTGCGCCTGGTGGACAAGCTCGGCTTTGCCGGCTACGCGCCCTTCCAGGCGCGCCTGCGCGAGGAGCTGGAGGCGGCCCTGCAGTCGCCGTTGCAGCGTGCCGGCGGCGACGCCGCGAACGGCGAAGGCGATGCCCGTTTCGTGCACCGCTACGCCGGCCAGGCGGTGGACAACATCCTGCGCACCGTCGATCACCTGCCGGCGGCGGAGATCGAGGCGGTGAGCCAGTTGCTGATGGACGAGCGACGAGCCGTCTACCTGCTCGGCGGGCGGTTCTCGGCGGCGCTGGCACGCGGCTTCCACGCCCACCTGCACGCGGTACGCGGCAACGTCTTCGATCTCGGCGGACAGTCCAGCGCCTGGCCGGAAACCCTGCTCGACATGGGTCGGCGCAGCGTGCTGGTGGTGTTCGACTTCCGCCGCTACCAGCGCGACGTGATCGGCTTTGCCGAGGACGCCGCCGCCCGCGGCGTGACCGTGGTCCTGTTCACCGACCCGTGGCGCAGCCCGGCCGCCAAGGTCGCCACCCACGTGCTGTCGGCACGCACCGACACCCCCTCGCGCTGGGATTCCTCGCTGGCGCCCCTGCTGCTGGTGGAGGTGATCACCGCGCGGGTCACCGACCAGCGCTGGGCACGGGTGGAGTCCCGGGTGAAGGCGCTGGAATCGTTGCAGACCCAGTTGCAGCGGCATCCTGAATGATCGGACAGGTTCCGTGCCTGCAGCCGGTGGCGGGGTAGAATATCGGCAGAAACGATAACGGGCCGGAGTGACCGACATGCTCAATTCCCTGCTGGGCCATGCCCGGCAAGAACCGTTGCGCCAGTTGCGCGACATCCAGCAGTGCCTCAACGAGGTGGTGCTGGGCAAGGGCGAGGTGGTGCGGCTGTCCCTGGCCTGCCTGCTGGCACGCGGACACCTGCTGATCGAGGACCACCCGGGGGTGGGCAAGACCACCCTCGCCCAGGCGCTGGCGAAGACCCTGGGCCTGGACTACCACCGGGTGCAGTTCACCAGCGACATGCTGCCCGCCGACGTCATCGGCGTGTCGGTGTTCGATACCGCCGCCGGCGGATTCACCTTTCACCCCGGGCCGGTGTTCAGCCAGGTGGTGCTGGCCGACGAGATCAACCGCGCCAGCCCGCGTGCGCAGAGCGCCCTGCTCGAGGCGATGGAGGAACGGCAGGTCTCGGTGGACGGTGAGCGCCACCCGCTGCCGACGCCGTTCTTCGTCATCGCCACGCAGAATCCCCACGAACAGTCGGGCACCTTCCCGTTGCCGGAGTCGCAGCTCGACCGCTTCATGATGACGGTGTCCATGGGCTATCCCGGCCGCGACAGCGAACGCGCCCTGTTGACCGGCGCCGACCGCGGCCGCCTGCTCGGCGAACTGGAAGCGGTGACCAGCCCGGCCGAGGTCCTCGCCCTGCAGGAACTGGCCGAGCAGGTGCATGCCAGCCAGGCGCTGGCCGACTACGTGCTCGACCTTCTGGTGGCCAGCCGCGAGGCGGCCTGGCTGGACGCCGGGCTGTCGCCGCGCGCCGGCCTGGCGCTGCTGCGCGCGGCCCGTGCCCACGCCCTGCTCGACGGCCGCGACGCGGTCATCCCGGAGGACGTGCAGGCGGTGGCGCCGGCGGTGATCGGCCATCGCCTGGCCCATCACCTGCCGCTCGTCGACCGCGACGCGGTGACCCGGCGGCTGCTGGAATCGGTTTCCGCGACCCCGGCATGAACGTCGAGGCGGCCGCGCGCGCCCGCGGCGTCGACGACTTCGACACCGACGCGCGCAAGGTCTACATCCTGCCCACCCGCTACGGCGTTCTGCTCGGCGGCGCGTTGCTGCTGATGCTGCTGGTGTCGGTGAACTACAACAACGGCCTCGGCCACCTGTTCACCTTCCTGCTCGCCGGCATGGCGGTGGTGGCCATGCACTACACCCAGCGCAACCTGGTCGGCATCCGCCTGTCGGTGACGCCGGGCCGGCCGGTGTTCGCCGGGGAAACCGCCCAGGCCAGCGTGCGCATCGCCGACACCCTGCACCGGCCGCGCCACGCCGCCTGGCTGCGCGGTGCCGGCGAGGACCGCCGCATCGACCTCGACGCCGACGGCGAGGCCCGGCTGTCGGTGTCCTTCGACACCCGCCGCCGCGGACTGGCGCCGCTGCCCGGCCTGTTCCTGGTCAGCATCTACCCGATGGGCCTGTTCTGCGCCTGGACACGCACCCTGCGCGGCGACAGCCGGCAACTGGTCTACCCGCGTCCGGCCCGGGAAGCGCCGCTGCCCGACGGCCACGGCGCCGAGGCCGGCAGCCGCGCCCATGCCGGCGGCAGCGGCGACTTCGACGGGCTGCGCGACCACCGCCGCGGCGATCCGCCGTCCCGGATTCACTGGCGCGCCAGCGCCCGCGGCACCGGGCTGAAGACCAAGCTGTTCGGCGGCGAGGGGGCCGGCGAGGTGCTGCTGCGCTATGCCGATGCCGCCGGCGACGCCGAGGCCCGGCTGTCGCGGCTGTGTCGCCAGGTGCTCGACGCCGAGACCGCCGGGCTGCGCTATGCCGTGGAACTGCCCGCGGCCAGCACCGGCTTCGGCCGCGGTCCTCGTCACCAGCAGGACTGCCTGGCCCTGCTGGCACTGGCCGAGGTGGGTTGTTGAAGCTGCCCTTCGGCCTGCCGATGCCGCCGAAGGCACCGGTGCGTCCGCCCTCCACCTTCGCCCTGTACCTGGTCTTCTTCACCACCGCGCTGGCGCTCACCCCGCACCTGCTGCGCCAGCCGGCCTGGCTGTCCGCCATCACCCTGGCCATCGTGCTGTGGCGGGTGGTCATCGCCCTGCGTGGCGGCCGGCTGCCACCGGCCTGGCTGCGGGTGGTGCTGTCGGTGGTCATGATCGCGCTGGTGGTGGGCAGCTACCACACCATCTTCGGCCGGGTTGCCGGCAGCGCGCTGCTGGTCAGCTTCACCGCGCTGAAGGTGCTGGAAACCCGCAGCCTGCGCGATGCCATGTTCTGCAACATCCTGGTCACCATCGTGGTGCTGGCGGCCTTCCTGTTCGACCAGTCGCCGGCCAGCGCCGCCTACGGCCTCGCCTGCCTGGTGCTGGTGGCGGTAAGTTTCGTGGTGCTGGTGGCACCGGGGGCGCTGCCTGTGTCCGGGGCCTTTGCCCTGACCGGCCGGGTGCTGTTGCTCGGCGTGCCGCTGGCCCTGGCCGCCTACGTGCTGTTCCCGCGCATCGAAGGCAGCCTGTGGGGCATGGCCGATGATCCGCTGACCGCGGTCAGCGGCCTGTCGGACGAGATCGCGCCCGGCTCGGTGAGCCGGCTCAATCTCGACGACACGGTGGCCTTCCGGGTCGACTTCGACGGTCCGGCGCCGCCGCGCCGGGAGCTGTACTGGCGCATGGCGGTGCTGGAACGCTTCGACGGCCACCGCTGGAGCCGCGCCGAGCAGCGCGCGCCGGCGGTGACCGCCGATGCCGGCGACGCCGCGCCCTATCACTACACGGTGACCCTGGAAGCCACCGACCAGCGCTGGCTGCCGGTGCTGGAACTGCCCCTCGGCGTGGAAGACGGGCATCGCCTGAACGCGCTGGGCCTGGCCCGCGCCCGCCACCGGGTGGACGAGCGGCTTCGCTACCGCGCATCGTCCTCGCCGGCACGCTTCCTCGACGTCGACCCGGGCGAAGTGCCGTCGCTGGACGCCGCCGCCCTCGGCGACGAGGTTCGTGCCCTGGCCCGGCAGCTGGCGGCGGACGGCGGCACTGCCGACGAGGTGGCCGCGCGCATTCTCGACCACTTCCGCGAGCAGCCGTTCTACTACACGCTGACGCCACCCGCCGCCGGCGAGCGGCCGCTGCACGACTTCCTGTTCGAGAGCCGGCGCGGCTACTGCGAGCACTATGCCAGCGCCTTCGCCGCGCTGATGCGCGCCGCCGGCTTCGACGCCCGCGTGGTGCTTGGCTACCAGGGCGGCGAGCAGAATCCTTCCGGTGGCTACTACATCGTGCGCCAGTGGGATGCCCATGCCTGGGCCGAGGTACACGTGGCCGGGCGCGGCTGGATGCGGGTGGACCCCACCGCCGCGGTGGCGCCGGAACGGGTCGAGGTGGGCCTGGAGGCACTGCGCCGACTGGCCTCGGCGGGGGGCCTGGCGGGCACCCTGGACGCCGAACAGCTACGCCAGGCGCTGCGTCTTGGCTGGTGGTCGGAGCACTGGCGGCAACTGCGCATGATCGGCGATGCCTTCACCCACCAGTGGAATACCTGGGTGATGGCCTACGGCCCGGAGCAGCAGCAGTTGCTGCTGTCGCAACTGGGCATCGACGCGCCGCGCACCACCAGCCTGCTGATCGGCCTTGGCATCGCGGTGGCGGTGTTCATGGGCGCCATCGGCGTACTGCTCTCGGCCAGGGGCCGGCAGCGGCAGTCACCGGCCCGGCAGTTCCGGCGCTTCTGTGCCAAGCTGCGCCGCGCGGGTTTCTCCCCCGCGGCCGGCGAGGGACCGGTGGACCTGGCGCAGCGGGCCATGCGGCAGTTTCCCGGGCAGTCCGCCGAGATCGCCGCCATCGCCGACGAGTACACGGCGCTGGTCTATGCCCCGCCCGGCCGCGCCAGCCTGGCCCGGCTGCGCAGCCGGGTCGGCGCCCTGCACCTGCGCCCGGGGCCGGCCGGCGCTCAGTGACGCTGGCCGGTGTTGCCGTCGGGATGCATGGCGAAGGTGAGCAGGCCGGAGAGCAGTTCGGCGCGGTCGGCCAGGCTGACCGACTCGATCAGTCCCTGGGCGGACGGCGGCTCGAAGCCGAGACCGCAGACCAGCACGTTGACCACCTGCAGGTCGTTGAGCCTGTCCAGGCTGTCGAAGTCCACCTTGGCATTGCGCGCGGCGCCGTAGTCCTTGACCTGGCGCAGCAATGCCTCGCGGGTATCGTCGTCGGCGAAGGACTGCTCGGCAATGTAGTCGTCGTGGAAGCGCGACCAGTCCACCGCGAAGCGGCGGTAGTCGGTGCCGTCGGTGGTCTCGCGCACCAGGTCGAAACGGCACAGGCCCGAAAGCAGGATGACGAAGCGACCGTCGTCGGTTTCGTTGAACGAGGTCAGCCGCCCGGCACAGCCGGTGTTGCACAAGGCCTCCCCGTCGCCGCCGACGGCGGGCTGCACCATGCCGATGATGCGCTGGTCGCCGAGGGCATCGTTGACCATGTTCAGGTAGCGTGGCTCGAAGATGTTCAGCGGCAGCTGGGTCTGCGGCAGGACCAGGGCACCGCGCAGCGGAAACACCGGGATCTGCTCGGGCAGGTCGTCGAAGCGGGGGGCGAACAGGTTGTGGCTCATGGCAGGGACAGTCAGCGGCGGGGAACGGGCACTTGGCCGGTCACTATGCAAGGCCGCCGTCTCCGAATCAAGGGCAATGCCTAGATGATGCCGTCGGCCAGGGCGACCGCCATCGCCATGCCCAGGTCGCGCAGCGGCGGCAACCAGTCTTCGCGGTACTCGCCGGTCATCACGATGGGTGCCTGCACCGGCTTCCACTTCAACCCCGAGACGATGCGCTCGACGCTGCCGCGCGCACCGGTGCCGTCGAGCCCGCCCTTGACGTACAGCGCATAGGGCATGCCCTCGGTGTGCTCCAGGCACGGGTAGTAGATGCGCTCGAAGAAGTCCTTCAGCGCGCCGTTCATGTAACCGAAGTTCTCGGTGGTACCGAGGATCAGCGCGCCGGCGCCGAGCACGTCGTCGGCGTCGACATCAAAGGGGGAACAGGGGCGCACGACGATGCCGTCCTCGCCGGCGGACCCGGCACCCTCGGCCACCGCCCGCGCCAGTCGCCGGGTGTTCGGCGACGGTGCGTGGCTGACGATGAGCAGCGTGCGCGACACCGGCGCGGGTGGTCAGGCCGCCTCCGCGGCCGCCAGGGTCTTGATCCGGCGCACCATTTCCGACAGGCCGTTGCGGCGCCCCATGGACAGGTGCTGGCCGAGCTGCAGGCGTTCGAACAGGCCGTCGATGTCGAAGGCGACGATGTCGCGGGGGGTCTGGCCGGAGTACACGCTGCGCAGCATGGCCACCAGGCCGCGGACGATGGCCGAGTCGCTGTCGGCGAGGAACTCGATCACCTGCTCGCCGTCGGCCTCGGCCGAGCGGGCAATCACCCACACGCTGCTCAGGCAGCCGGAGACCTTGTTGGCATCGGTTTTCTCTTCCTCGGGCAGGGTCGGCATCTGCCGCCCGAGATCGATGATGAAACGGTACTTTTCTTCCCAGTCGCCGAGCATGTCGAAGGTCTCGATGAGCTCGGCAGCCTGCGCCTGTTGGCTGTCGGACATAACTTGCTGGAACACGGTGAATGATGTCCCGATTCTACCGAAGCCGGGCGCGGCCGGGGCAGCGGGGTCACCCCCCTTGACGACGCAGGCCTTTGCCCCGACGTTAGGTGGTG
Source organism: uncultured Gammaproteobacteria bacterium (assembly GCA_964350265.1). Classification (GTDB taxonomy): domain Bacteria; phylum Pseudomonadota; class Gammaproteobacteria; order Arenicellales; family CAJQKF01; genus BQJD01. The sequence continues at coordinate 36,070 of CAYGJZ010000015.1, forward strand.
CAACACCGCACGCAGCCGCCGCCAGCGCGCGTCATGCGCCACCTCCACACCGGGATCACACCATGCAGGACTTGAGAAACTTCTACATCGACGGCGCCTGGACGGCGCCGGCCAGCGCCAACGACCTGGCCGTCATCAACCCGTCCACCGAGTCGGAGATCGCCACCATCTCCCTCGGCGGCCAGGCCGACGTCGACCGCGCCGTGGCCGCCGCCCGTCGCGCCTTCGAGGACTTCGGCTACACCGACCCGGCCGAGCGGGTCGACCTCCTGCGTCGCCTGGCCGATGTCTACGAGCGTCGCATCGACGACATGGCCGAGGCCATTTCCAGCGAGATGGGCGCGCCCATCGACCTCGCCCGCAGCAGCCAGGCGGGTTCCGGCCTGGCCCACCTGCGCGCCTTCGCCGAGGCACTGGCCGGCTTCCCCTTCGAGCGGCCATTGCGTGACGACGCGCCGGGCCAGCGCATCGTGCACGAGCCGATCGGCGTGGCCGCGCTGATCACGCCCTGGAACTGGCCGATGAACCAGGTCACGCTGAAGGTCGGCGCGGCCCTTGCCGCCGGCTGCACCATGGTGCTCAAGCCCGCCGAAGTGGCGCCGCTGTCGTCGATGGTGTTCGCGCAGATGGTGGACGAGGCCGGCATCCCCGCCGGGGTCTTCAACCTGGTCAACGGCGATGGCCCGGGGGTTGGCGCCAGCCTGTCCAGCCACCCGCACGTGGACGTGGTCTCCTTCACCGGCTCCACCCGCGCCGGCATCGCGGTGGGCCGGGCCGCCGCCGACAGCGTCAAGCGGTCGTCGCTGGAACTCGGCGGCAAGTCGCCCAACCTGCTGTTCGCCGACTGCCAGGTGGAGCGTGCCGCCCGCGCCGGTGCCGCGCTGTGCTTCAACAACTCCGGACAGTCGTGCAATGCCCCGGCGCGCATGCTGGTGGAACGCGCCATCTACGACCAGGTGGTGGAGGTGGCCGCCGCGGTCGCCGAGCAGACCGCGGTGGACGTGGCCTCGAAGAGCGGCAAGCACATCGGCCCGCTGGTCTCGGCATTGCAGTTCGAGCGCGTGCAGGGCTTCATCGAGTCCGGCATCGCCGAGGGTGCGCGGCTGGTGGCCGGCGGCCCGGGGCGGCCACAGGGCCTGCAGCGCGGCTACTTCGTGCGCCCGACGGTGTTCGCCGACGTCACCGAGCAGATGACCGTCTACCGCGAGGAGATCTTCGGCCCGGTGCTCACCATCACCCCCTTCGACGACGAGGCGCAGGCCATTGCCATGGCCAACGACACGCCCTACGGTCTCGCCGCCTACCTGCAGACCGGCGACGCCGACCGCGCCGCGCGGGTCAGCCGCCGGCTGCGCGCCGGCATGGTGCAGATCAACGGTGCCTCGCGGGTGGCCGGCAGTCCCTTCGGTGGCTACAAGCAGTCCGGCAACGGTCGCGAGGGCGGCCGCTGGGGCATCGAGGAGTTCCTGGAGGTGAAGGCGATCAGCGAACGCGCCGCCTGAACGCCGCCTGCCGGCGGGTCGCCATCGGCGACCCGCCGGCCGTGACGACGACGCGGGCTGGTAGAATCCGCCCCCCGTCCAGCCGGTTGCCGTTGCCCGTGTCCCAGCCCTCCCCACCCCGTCGCCCGGTGCGCAGCTTCGTGCGCCGCGAAGGCCGTCTCACCCCGGGCCAGCAGCGCGCCCTGGACACCCTCTGGCCCCGCCTCGGCATCAGCGCCGGGCCGGCCATCGAGCCGGCCCGCCTGTTCGGTCGCAGCGCGCCGCTGGAAGTGGAGATCGGCTGCGGCAACGGCGAGGCGCTGGCGCAGATGGCGACGGCGCGGCCGGACCACGACTTCATCGGCATCGAGGTCTACCGGCCTGGTCTTGGCAAGCTGCTGGCCGACATCGACGAGCTCGGTCTGGCCAACGTGCGCCTGGCCGATCGCGACGCGGTGGAAGTCGTCGAGACCCTGCCGGCCGCCTCGGTACAGCGCTTCTGGGTGCTGTTCCCGGACCCGTGGCCGAAGAAACGCCATCACAAGCGGCGCCTGCTCCAGGCACCGTTCATCGCCGCCCTGGCCAGTCGCCTGGCGGTGGGCGGCGAATTGGTGGTCGCCACCGACTGGCAGCCCTATGCCGAGTTCGTCGTCGAGGTCATCGAGGCCGAGCCGGCACTGGTCAACGTCCACGGCAGGGGCGGCCATGCCCCGGACAGCGGCCTGCGCCCGCTGACCAAGTACGAGCGCCGCGGCATCCGGCTCGGCCACGACGTCTTCGACATCGTCGCCAGGCGGCGGGCATGAATCCCGACCTGCTGCCCGGCTGGTGGGATCCGTATTCCTGCCAGCCCTACAAGCTGGCGGCCGCCGACAAGCCGCGCACCCGCCTGGCCAACCTGGCCGAGTACGGCAAGGTGGCGGCCACCGCGCTGGCCGCCGGCCTGCCGCTGGCGCTGCGCTACGGGCGCGCACCGACGCGGCCGCGGCCGCGACCGCGGGACTTCGTCGGCCTGAGCATCACCCCGGTGGCGGAGCACGATGCCGCCATCGGCGAGATGGTGGCCGAACTCGGCGTGCACCGTCTGCTGTTCCGCGTGCCCTGCTGGGAGTCCGACGCGCTGGACCGCTACCAGCGCCTGCTCGACCGTTTCCCCGGGCACGACTTCCTGGTCAACATCCTGCAAAGTCGCGACAGCGTCGCCGACCCGCTTCGCTGGCAGCGCCAGGTGCACGACATCGCCAGCGCGCTGGCACCGCGGGTGCGCGCCTTCCAGGTCGGCAACGCGGTCAACCGCAGCAAGTGGGGCTGCCGGCACAGCGGCGACGCCCTGGTGCTGGCCGACCACGCCGCCCAGGCGCTGGCCGACATGCCGGGGATCGAGGTGGCCGGTTCCTCGGTGATCGACTTCGAGCCGCTGGTGACCCTGCGCACCCTGCTGCACTTCCACCCGCACCGCCTGGACGCCTGTGCCGCCCAGCTCTACGTCAACCGCCGCGGCTCGCCCCGTGGCCGCCAGTACGGCGTCTTCGACCTCGAGCGCAAGATCGCCCTGGTGGATGCCATGCTGTCGTTGTCCAACCGCTGCCCGAGACGGCTGTGGATCACCGAGACCAACTGGCCGCTGCTGGACACCCGGCCCTACACGCCGAACTCCGGCCACCCGCGCTCCACCGTCGACGAGGCCACCCAGGCCGAGTACCTGACCGACTACTACCGCATCGCCTACCACGGCGGCCTGGTCGAGCGGGTCTACTGGTGGCAGCTCATCAACCCCGGCTACGGGCTGGTGGACCATCGCGGCGGACGCCTGCGCAAGATGCCGTCCTACCATGCCTTTGCCGCCCTGCTGCGGGGCGGCCTCGAGGAGCCGCCGGCGGCCGGCGATTGATCAGGACGGCGACGCCGGGGCCGGGTAGCGCTGCTTGAAGGTGAAGGCGCGCGGTCCGGGGCCGTGCTCGCGCAGCCGGGCCAGCCGTTGCCAGGCCTCGTCCACCGTCGGCCGCTGCCCGGCCGGCAGCCACCACAGCACCACGTGGGCCGGTCGCATGCGCGTGAACCACTCGCCGCGACGGGCAATGAACCGCACGTGCTCGCCGCGGTAGACGAAGTCGTGCAGGGCGTCGATGTCCCGCCACACGCTCAGGTTGACGATGATGTCGTCGCCGAGGGTGTCGATGGCGGTGGCGTCGCCGGCCTCGGTCATCAAGCGCCAGCGAAATCCCGGCGCCGCGTCGGCCAGCGCGTTGACCGGTGCCAGCGCCTGCATGAAGTCGGCCATCTCCGGGGCATCCAGGGGATGGCGGGCGGTGGCGATGTTCAGTTGCGCCAGTTCAAAGCCGGGCATGGCCTGTCACCGGGTTGCCGTCCACGATCCGCGCGCCCGGGCCACCTGGCCTTCAGGGCATGCGCGCGGCCACCAGGCGTGGCAGCGGCTGCTCGTTGATGGGCAGGTGAATGAGGGCCGCCAGTACGCCCACCACGATGCCGGCGATCCACATGCCGTCGTAGCTGCCGGTGCGGTCATACAGCACGCCGCCGAGCCACACGCCGACGAAGCTGCCGACCTGGTGGGAGAAGAACACGATGCCGAACAGGGTCGCCATGTAGCGCACGCCGAACACCTGGGCGACGATGCCGCTGGTCAGCGGCACCGTGGACAGCCACAGGATGCCCATGGCGCCGGCGAACAGGTAGATCACCAGCGTGGTCTTCGGTGCCAGCAGCAGCGCCGCGATGGTCACTGCGCGCAGCAGGTAGATGCCGGACAGGCCAAGACGCATGCTGTAGCGCTGCCCGAACATGCCGGAGCCGAAGGAGCCGACGATGTTCATCAAGCCGACCAGGGCGATGGCCCAGGCCCCGGTGGAGGGGTCCAGGCCGACGTCCACCACGTAGGCCGGGAAGTGCACGGTGATGAAGGCGACGTGGAAGCCGCAGACGAAGAAGCCGATGGTCAGCAGCACGTAGCCACGATGCGCCAGTGCCTCGCGCACCGCCTGGCCCAGCGACTGGCGGTTGCCCGGATCCTCGGACATGCCCGGGTCGTTGGGCAGGGCCACCGCCAGCGGGATCAGCAGCAGCGACAGGGCCGCCAGCCAGGTCAGGGCCGCCGACCAGCCGAAGGCCTGGATGAAGCCCTGGGACAGCGGCGAGAACAGCACCTGGCCGAAGGAGCCGGCGGCGGTGCCCAGGCCCAGCACCAGGGTGCGGCGCTCCGGACCCACCACGCGTACCATCGAGGCCATGGCCAGCGAGAAGGCGGTGAAGGCAATGCCGGTGCCGGTGATGACGCCGGCGGTGAGCTGGAAGATGACCGGGTCCGGCGACAGCGTCATGCCGAAGACCCCGCCGGCATACAGCAGCGCGCCGAGGGCGATCACCCAGACCGGCCCGAAGCGGTCGGCGAGCGCCCCGGCCAGCGGCAGCGCTATGCCCCACAGGAGGTTCTGGATGGCCATCGCCAGGGCGAAGGTTTCCCGGCTCCAGTCCCGCGCCACCGTCATCGGTTCGAGGAACAGGCCGAAGCCGGAGCGCACGCCGAAGCCGATGATGGAGATGGCGCAGCCAGCCACCAGCACCACCAGCGGTGTGCGCCAGGCCGAGGGCGAAGGGGTCGTTGTCATGCCGGTGCCTTGTGCGGTTGGGGCCAGGCGGCAGGCTCGGTGCCGGCCCGGGACAGGGCCGGCTAGCATACTGCAAGGAGGTGTCGTCGCGCGAGGCGCTAGCGGTTCTTGCCCGGGTCGAAGCGATCCACCGACTCGCCGCGGTCGGTGGCGGCCTGGTAGCGCAACTGGTTGGCGTACTCGCGCGCCTTGTTCTCCAGGTAGGTGTCGCGGGGCAGCTCGTGCAATTGGCGCGCGTACTCCTCGGTGGCGTCGAACCAGGCGGCGGCGCGCTCGGCGAAGGGCGTATCGGCGGTTTCCAGGGTGGTGCGCAGGGCCAGCAGGTAGCGCACCACGTTGCGCTCGGCGGCACCTTCCTGGCCACGCACGTACTCGGGGTTGCCGAACAGCGTGGTGCCGGTGCGGGTGAAGCCGACCTTGGAGCGGCCGAGGGTGTTGAGGTAGACATCCAGCACGGTGCCGGCATAGCCCTCGTGGCTGGACAGGGTCAGCTCGATGAAGACGCCGTCGTCCACCTTCACCGCGCCGAGCACGAAACGGTAGCGCGAGGTGCCGAAGGGGCCCTGGTCGGCTTCCAGGGTGACGCGCATGGCCTCGTCGGCGGCCACCGCGCGGAAGCCGAAGGCGATGTGGATGGCGTCGGCCGGCTCGGCGTAGTACTTGCGGCCGAGGTAGAGGGCGAGCCCGGGGTCGTCGATTTCCTGCGCCACGCAGGTCTTCACGTTCAGGTGCAGCAGCAGGGACTGGCACCAGCCGTGCACGTCGTCGAACACTTCGACAAAGCGGTCGAAGGGCGTGCGGGCGAGGAACAGCAGGGCCCGCGAGCGCACCGTGCCATCCTCTCGACGGGCCTCCACGGTGAACGGCAACTCGCCGTCGCCGGCGGCGGCGAAGGCGCCGCGGTACTCGCCGCGCAGGCGCTCGGCGAGGCCGTCGAGGTCGGTCTCGCCGGCGCTGGCAGTGCCCGCCCACAGCGACACCAGTGCCAGCATCACCCGCGGCACGGTGTTCACGGCTGCTGCCCTGTCCCGGCCATCAGCGCGGCCAGGGCGGCGTCGCGCGAGCCGGAGTCGGCGGCGGCGAGGGCACGCACGTCGTCGTAGAAGACGGCAAGATCGCCGTCCCGGCGGGCCAGCATGCGGCGAAAGGCCGGCACGAGGCGGTGGTACAGGTCGAAGGAGGAAACCAGGGCATTGTTCATGTCTGACCGCGCCAGCGCGGCGTGGTTCCGATGGATGCCGAAGCGCTCGCCAAGATCGAGGTAGTCGTCGTAGAGGGCGTCGAACAGGCGCGCCCGCCCGGTGCCGAGCCCGGCCTCGGCGGCCACCGCGTAGAAGGCATCCAGGCGGCCGCGGTAGTCGGTCATCAGCGCCGCCAGGGCATCGCCGAACTGGCGCCGCGCCAGGTAGCGCCGAAGCAGCGACGGCGTCCCCCGCGCCGCCAGCCAGCGCTCCACGCCGACCTGCTCCACCAGGCTGGCGAAGGACTCGTTGAAGGCGGTGTCGCCGGCCACGTAGACCACCTGGTGGGCCAGTTCGTGGAAGATCAGCGCGGCGGTGCGCGCCTCGTCGTAGTCGATGAAACTGCCGAGCACCGGATCGGCGAAGTGACCGAGGGTGGAATAGGCGTCGACGCCACCGACGTAGACGTCGTAGCCGTCGGCGGACAGCTGCCCGGCGAAGCGCTCGGCGGCGGCCTTCGCGAAGTAGCCGCGGTAGCCGACGCAGCCGGCCACCGGGAAGCACCAGGTCAGCGCGCGGGTGGCGTCCGGCGGCGCGGCGAACACGTTCCAGACCACGTGCTCGCGTTGCAGGGCGGTGTAGCGCCGGTAGCTGCGGTTGTCCGGCAGGTGCAGGGCATCGATGGAAAACGCCCGGATCTCCTGCACCGTGCGCAGTTTCTCGCGCAATGCCGGCGACAGCCGCGGGTTGTCGACCAGGTGGTCGATGTCGCGGCTGCCGACCACCAGGTCGAGATGGCCGGCCACCGCCTGGCCGTAGTAGGCCAGCGTGCTGCAGCCGGCGTTGGCGAGCACTGCCGCGGCCAGTATGATGACGCGAACTCCGATCAACGACACGACCCCTTACCCCGTTTCCTGCGCATGGCACCGAAAACCTATCTCGTCGGCGGCGCGGTGCGCGACGAACTGCTTGGCGACACGGTGACCGACCGCGACTACGTGGTGGTCGGCGCCACCCCGGAATACATGACCAGCCGCGGCTACCGTACCGTCGGCCGCGACTTCCCGGTGTTCCTGCATCCGCGCACCCACGAAGAGTACGCGCTTGCCCGCACCGAGCGAAAGAGCGGCCGCGGCTACGGCGGCTTCACCGTCTGGGCCTCGCCGGAGGTCACCCTGGAGGAAGACCTGGCGCGGCGCGACCTGACCATCAACGCCATGGCCCGGGACGACGACGGCAACGTCATCGACCCCTTCGGCGGACGCGCCGACCTCGAGCGGCGGGTGCTTCGGCACGTCTCCCCGGCCTTCGCCGAGGATCCGCTGCGGGTACTGCGGGTGGCCCGGTTCATGGCCCGGCTGGCGCCGCGCGGCTTCCGCGTGGCCGACGAGACGCTGGCGCTGATGCGCCGCATCGTGGCGGCCGACGAGATCGAGGCCCTGACCGGCGAGCGCGCCTGGCAGGAGATCCGCCGGGCGCTGCTGGCGGCGTCGCCGCAGGCCTTCATCACCACCCTGCGCGCGTGCGGCGCGCTGGCCCGCCTGCTGCCCGAGGTCGACGTGCTGTTCGGCGTGCCGCAGAACGTCGAGCACCACCCGGAGATCGACACCGGGGTGCACGTGCTGATGGTGCTCGAGGTGGCGACCACGCTGAGCGACGACATCGAGGTGCGCTTCGCCGCCCTGCTGCACGATCTCGGCAAGGGACTGACGCCACGCGACGAGTGGCCCAACCACGTCGACCACGAATCGCGCGGCGTGCCCGCGGTGGAAGCCGTCTGCCAGCGTTTCCGGGTGCCCGCGGACTGCGCCCGGCTGGCCGGGCTGGTCTGTCGTCACCACTTGCTCATGCACCGCCTGGAACAGCTGCGCCCGGGGACCGTGCTCGGCCTGTTGAAGGCCCTCGACACGCGACGCCGGCCGCACTTCGCGCACTGGTTCGCACTGGCCTGCGAGGCCGACAGCCGTGGTCGCGCCGGTCGCGGCCATCGCCCCTACCCGTCCCGCGCGCTGCTGGCCCGCTACGTCGAGGCCCTGGACGCCACCGACCTGGCCGGCATCGAGCGACTGCCCGGGCCGGCGATCGCCGCCGAGGTGGAGCGACGCCAGCTCGCCGCCATCACCCGCGCCCGGGACGCCTGGCTCGGCGACCACGCGGCGACCCCCTAGGCGAACAGCGCGAACAGCAGGGCGCCGAGGGCCAGCCGGTAGACGACGAAGGGCCACACGCCGATGCGCTCGATGGCGGCGAGGAACACCGCGATGCAGGCATAGGCGGACAGCGCCGAGAGTGCCACTCCCACCGCCATCGCGACGCCGTCGACCACGCCGCCGGCGGCCAGGTCGGCGCCCTTGAGCACGCCGGCGGCGAGTATGGTGGGGATGGACAGCAGGAAGGAGAAACGCGCCGCCTCCACCCGGGTCAGGCCGAGCAGCAGGGCGGCGCTCATGGTCACGCCGCTGCGCGAGGTGCCGGGCACCAGCGCCAGCGCCTGCGCCAGGCCCACCAGCAATGCACCGCGCCAGGTCAGGTCGGCCAGGCGCCGGCTGCGCCGGCCGAGGTAGTCGGACAGGCCGAGCACCAGGCCGAAACCGGCCATGGTCCAGGCGATCACCAGCGGGCTGCGCAGGTTGGCCTCGATCCAGTCCTTGTACAGCAGCCCGGCCAGCACCACCGGCACGGTGGCCACCACCAGGTGGCGCAGCAGGCGGGCATCGGCGTGGTCGGCGCCCCGCGCCGCCGCCGGCAGCGCCCGGGCCAGGGCGAGCAGGTCGGCGCGAAAGTAGGCCAGCACCGCGAGCAGCGTGCCCAGGTGCACGGCGACGTCGAAGGCCAGGCCCTGGTCGGGCCAGCCGAGCAGCACCGGCGCCAGCACCAGGTGGCCGGAACTGGACACGGGCAGGAACTCGGTGAGCCCCTGCACCAGGGCCAGCACCACCGCCTGGACGAGGTCCATCAGGCCGCCTGCGCGGCGAGCTGGCCGCTGCGGTCGTGGCCGTCGAACACCGACGGCGCGCGCGTGAAGCCCCGCGACAGCGCCAGCACCTTGACCACCTCCCCCATCTCGGTGGGCAGGGTCAGCCGCTTGACCTGGTTGGCCAGCGCCAGCTGCGAGGCGGCATCGGCGCCGGCCAGCGCGGTGGCCACCCCGGCGAGCCCGGCGCCGACCAGGAAGCCGGCCTGGGTGGCATAGCCGACCACGTCGAGGCCGGCCTCGCCGGCGGCGACGGCCAGCGCGCTGAAATCCACGTGGGCGGTGATGTCCTGGATGCCGGTGAGCACCAGCGGGTCGTCGTGCACGGCGTGGCGGAAGTAGCACTGCAGGGTGCCGCGATGCCGTTGCGGATGGTAGTAGGTCGCCGCCGGGTAGCCGTAGTCGACCAGGAAGGCCACCGCCTGGTCGAGGTGCTCGGCGAGGCTGTGCACGAAGGCGGCGGCGCGGGGACGATACTCGGAACAGTAGCCCGGCGGCAGCGCGTGACGACGCACCAGCGCCTCCAGCGACGGCGACGGCGGCCTGTCGGCCGGGCACCAGGCAAAGCCGTGACGGTCGCCGCGGACCGCCAGCACGTCGATGCCGTCGTCGGTCACCGCGAAGCGGGTCACCGGCATCGCGTCGAGCACTTCGTTGGCCACCACCACGCCGCGAAAGCCGGTGGGCATCGCGGACAGCCAGGTCACCCGCCCGGCCAGCGACGGCGGCAGCGTGGCCACCGCCCGTTGCTGGGCCGCGCGCATCGCCTCGCTGGTTTCCAGCACCAGGTAGCGGCGCGGCAGCGCGTCCAGCGCGTCCAGCGCGCGGAGCAGGGTCACGCACAGGGCGCCGCTGCCGGCGCCGAACTCGAGCAGGTCGCCACCACCCCAGCCCAGCACCTCGGCACAGCCACGCGCCAGGCAGCGACCGAAGACCTCGCCCATCTCCGGCGCGGTGGTGAAGTCCCCCGCCGCGCCCAGGCGCACGCCGCAGGCATAGTAGCCAAGGCCGGGGGCGTGCAATGCCAGGTCCATGAACCGGTCGAAGGGCAGTTGCCCGCCGGCATCGTCGATGCGCGCGGCAAGATGGTCGGCCACGCGCGCGGCATGGGCACGCTCGGCGTCGGTGGGCTCGGGCAGGGCTGGCAGTTCGGTTCTCATCGGGCGGCGGGTTGGCGCGCACTCGGCGCGCGGAGGTAGGATAGCCGGAACGGCAACGACAACTTCGCCCGCGATGGTAGCGGGTAAACGGTGACCAACCCAAGCACCATGCACGAGTTCTCCCCCACCGGCGCCAAGGTGGCGCTGGTCACCGGCGCCGCCCGGCGCATCGGCGCGGCCATCGCCGCGCGGCTGCACGAGGACGGCTACCGCGTCATCGTCCACTACCAGCACTCCGCCGACCCCGCGGCCGCGCTGGTCGATGCGCTGAACACCCGCCGCGAGGACTCCGCGCGGGCGATGCAGGCCGATCTCGCCGAGCCACGGGCGCTCAAGGCCCTGGCCGCCGACGCCCCCGCGGTCTTCGGCCGGATCGATGCGCTGGTCAACAACGCCTCCCTGTTCCGGCCGACGCCGCCTGGCGGCGATGACCACTGGCAGGCGTTGTTCGATGTCAATGCGCGGGCGCCGTGGCGGCTGGCGCGGGCACTGGCCGAACCCTTGCGGCAGGCCGCCGGCGCGGTGGTCAACATCACCGACATCTATGCCGAGCGACCGCTGCGCGACCATGCCGTCTACTCGGCCAGCAAGGCGGCGCTGGCCAGCCTGACCCGCTCGCTGGCGGCGGAACTGGCGCCGGCGGTGCGGGTCAACGCGGTGGCGCCCGGCGCCATCCTGTGGCCGGAGGGCGATGTCGGCGCCGAGCGCGAGGCGCTCCTCGCCCGTACCGCGCTTCGCCGGTCCGGCAGCGAGCAGGACATTGCCGGGGCGGTGTCCTGGCTGCTCGGCGAGGCCGGCTTCGTCACCGGCCAGGTGCTGCGGGTGGACGGCGGCCGCGCGCTGGTGGACTAGGGGCGCCGTTCAGGCGTCGGCGACCGGTGCCTGCAGCCGCTGGGCGTGACCGCGATCGTCCCGCGGCGCCGCGCCGAAGCGCTCGCGGTAGCTCTTGGAAAAGTGCGAGTGCGAGGTGAAGCCGCAGGCCATGGCCACGTCGATGATGCTGAGCGAGGAATTGCGCAGCAGGGAGCGGGCGCGGCGCAGGCGGTGATCCATGCTGTAGCGGCTTGGCGTGGTGTCCAGGTACTTGCGGAACAGCCGCTCCAGCTGGCGGCTGGACAGGCCGACCTCGTCGGCCAGTTGCCGCTGGCTGCGCGCCGGTTCGCGATCGTCCTCGAGCAGCTCGACGTAGCGCAGCAGCTTCGGATGGCTGACACCGATGCGCCGGCGCAGCGGCACCCGCTGGTGCTCGTCACGCTGGCGGATGCGCTGGTGGAGGAACTGGTCGGCCACCCCGGCGGCGAATTCCTCGCCCTGTTCGCGGGCAATGACGTGCAGCATCATGTCCAGCGACGCGGTACCGCCGGAACAGGTATAGCGGTCGCCGTCCATCTCGAACAGGTCGCCGGTGACCACCAGGGCGGGAAAGGTTTCGCGGAAGGCGTCCAGGCTTTCCCAGTGCACCGTGCAGCGTCGATGGTCGAGCAGCCCGGCGCGGGCCAGCAGCCAGGCACCGTAGGTCACCGCGCCGAGGCGGCTGCCGTCGTGGGCCATGGCGCGCAGGCGGGCATGCAGGCGGTGCTCGCCGGGCAGGGCCCTGGCGGTGGCGCTGACCACCAGCATCAGGTCCGGACGCGGGGCGCTGTCCAGGGCATGGTCGGCGGCCACCGGCAAGCCGGCCGAACAGCACACGGGGTTGCCGTCGCTGGAACAGGTATACCAGTGGTAGGCGGGGAAGCCGGCCAGCCGGTTGGCCTGGCGCAGGGCCTCGAAGGCAGAGGCGAAACTCATCATGCTGAAGGCATCGACGAGGAAGAAGCCAACCATCCTTGTGCGTGCGGTCATGGCAGTTGCCCCTGGCGCGGAGACGACGATGTTCCCGCGTCCGCCGGGGAATTGCAACGCGTCGTCAGCGCCGCGCGGTGGGCGGGTGGTCGATCCGCCGGGCCAGCGCGAGCGCCGTGGCCGGCGCCAGCTCATCGTCCAGCAGCGGGTAGAGACGGGCGGTCTCGCGCAGGCCGTGGTGCTCGAGCACCTCGCGCGGCCGCTGCACCACCCCCAGCCGCCGGACCAGCGCGCGGCGCGGTGCCGGTGCCCGGCGGATCTCGCCGAGGGCATCGCAGGCCGCGGCCAGGCTGCGCACCAGGATGCGGTGGTCGCCGTCGATGCGCTCGAGCTCGCCGGCCAGCTCCGCCGACAGGCTGCGCGCCAGCGGCATCACCTCGCCTTCCTCCAGCGCCAGATGGTCGCGCAACAGGGTGCGGAAGCGGTCCAGCGCACGCATCACGGCGAGGAAGTCGAGCCGGGTCAGGGCTTCGAGGAAGTCGTCGTAGGCCTCCAGCTGCGCGGCATGGGCGCGTTCGTTGGCGGCCACCAGCACGCCGGGGGCGTCCCGCCGCCGCGCGTCGGCGTCAGGCATCGGGCAGCATCGCGGCCCCGGCGACGGCGGCCTCGACGAGCCTACGTTCGAACCGCGGCAGCCGGCGGATCCGGTGCGGACCGGTGATCATGTTCGATGTTTCCAGGTAAACGGCGACGACATTGTCGCGGCCCGCGCCGGCGGGTCAACCCGGTGCCCGTGCACGCACCCCCGGGGCCGATTTCAGGAACCCGTCGATTAGCGGTATGATCGGTTTTACACCTCGCCAACTCCTTGCGCAACGTTCTGTTCCACGCCATGTTCGAGTCGTTTTCCGCCGTCGACCTCGCCCGCTTCCAGTTCGCCTTCACGGTCTCGGCGCACATCATCTTCCCGGCCTTCAGCATCGGCCTGGCAAGCTTCCTCGCGGTGCTCGAAGGGCTGTGGCTGCTGCGCCGGGACAACCACTACATGGTGCTGTTCGACTACTGGAAGAAGATCTTCGCGGTGGTGTTCGGCATGGGCGTGGTCTCGGGCATCGTGATGAGTTACCAGTTCGGCACCAACTGGAGCGTGTTCTCCGACCGCACCGGTCCGATCCTCGGCCCGCTGATGGGCTACGAGGTGCTCACCGCCTTCTTCCTGGAAGCAGGCTTCCTCGGCATCATGCTGTTCGGCTTTCACCGGGTCGGCGAGCGACTGCACTTCTTCGCCACCCTGATGGTGGCGGTGGGCACGCTGTTCTCTGCCTTCTGGATCCTGTCGGCGAACTCCTGGATGCATACCCCGGCGGGCTACGAGATCAACGCTGCCGGCCAGTTCGCACCCACCGACTGGTGGGCGGCGATCTTCAACCCCTCCTTCCCCTACCGCCTGGTGCACATGGTGCTGGCCGCCTACCTGACCACCGCCTTCGTGGTCGGCGGGGTCGGCGCCTGGCACCTGCTGCGCGACGCCGACAACCGCCCGGCACGCATCATGTTCTCCATGGCCATGTGGATGGCGCTGCTGGTGGCGCCGCTGCAACTCGTGGCCGGCGACCTGCACGGGCTGAACACCCTGGTTCACCAGCCGGCCAAGGTGGCCGCCATGGAAGGTCACTACGAAACCCGCAGCGGCGCGCCGCTGATCCTGTTCGGCATTCCCGACGACGAGGCCATGGAGGTGCGCCATGCCGTGGAGATTCCCAAGCTCGGCTCGCTGATCCTGACCCACGACCTGGACGGCGAGGTGCGCGGCCTGGCCGACTTCCCGGCCGACCAGCGGCCGAAGGCGGAGATCGTGTTCCACACCTTCCGCCTGATGGTGGCCATCGGCATGGCGATGATCGTCGTCGGCCTGTGGAGTGCCCTGGCGCGGCTGCGCGGCACGCTGTACCGGGGACGCTGGCTGCAGCGCGCGGCCATCGTCATGGCACCGTCCGGCTTCGCCGCGGTGCTGGCCGGCTGGATCACCACCGAGGTCGGTCGCCAGCCGTGGACCGTCTACGGCCTGCTGCGCACCACCGAATCGGTCTCGCCGGTGGAGGCCGCCGCGGTGGGCACCTCGCTGGCGGTGTTCATGCTGGTCTACCTGGCGGTGTTCGGCACCGGCACCGTCTACGTGCTGAAGCTGATGTCGAAAACGCCGCGCCTGGGCGAGGAGGAGCGGCCCTGGCTGACCCGCAGCGCCGGCATCACGCCGGGACCGGCCATGGGGGGAGGACACCATGGACATTGACCTGGCACTGGTCTGGGCCGGCCTGATCGCCTTCGCGGTGCTGGCCTACGTGGTGCTCGACGGCTTCGACCTGGGCATCGGCATCCTGTTTCCCTTCCTCGGCTCGGACGCCGAGCGCGACCTGGCGATGAACTCGGTGGCGCCGGTGTGGGACGGCAACGAGACCTGGCTGGTGCTCGGCGGCGGCGGCCTGTTCGCGGTCTTCCCGCTGGCCTATGCCACCATCCTGCCGGCGCTGTACGCGCCGCTCACCGCCATGCTGCTGGGACTGATCTTCCGCGGCGTGTCCTTCGAGTTCCGCGGCCGGGCCGAACGCGGCCGCATCGTCTGGGACATCGGCTTCTTCGGCGGCTCGCTGGTGGCGGCACTGGCCCAGGGCATCGCGCTGGGCGCCCTGGTGCAGGGCATCGAGGTCGAGGCGCGGACCTACGTCGGCGGCTGGTGGGACTGGCTGACGCCCTTCTCCCTGCTCACCGGGGCGGCGCTGGTGGTGGGATACACCCTGCTCGGCGCCACCTGGCTGGTGATGAAGACCGAGGGCGCGCTGGCCGACTTCGCCCGCCGCGTGGCCAGGGGCTCGGCCTACGGCACGCTGGCCCTGATCGGCGCGGTGAGCCTGGCCACGCCCTTCCTCAACCCGGTCTACCTGGAGCGCTGGTTCGCCTGGCCCAGCGCGCTGTTCAGCATCATCGTGCCGCTGCTGGTGCTGGCCACCATGTACTGGCTGCTGACCGGGCTGTCCCGGGGTGCCGAGGCGCGCCCCTTCATCGGCGCCCTGCTGTTGTTCGTGCTCTGCTACCTCGGCATCCTGATCAGCTTCTTTCCCTACATCGTGCCGCCGGGCATCACCCTGTGGCAGGCCGCGGCACCGGATTCGAGCCTGGCCTTCCTGCTGGTCGGCGCGGTGGTGCTGATCCCCGTCATCCTTGCCTACACCGGCTATGCCTACTGGGTGTTCCGCGGCAAGGTCGACCCCGACGAGGGCTACCATTGAACGGCGAGCCGTCCCGGCGTCGACGCCTGGCCTGGTTCATCGGGCTGTGGCTGGCCGGGGTCTGCGCGCTGGCGCTGCTCGGCCAGGCCATTCGCCTGCTGCTCGGCTGAACGCGTCCGCCACCCGCTTCGCCGCGCGACGACCCGGCACGCCGGCCAGCCGGCACGCCGTGCTCCTCCCCCTGCTGTGCCTGTTCGCCGGCGCCGCCGCCTGCGCGGCACAGGCCGACGACGGCCGGGCGTGGCTGCGCGCGGGCATCGACGCCGCCTGTGCCGGACCCTATCCGAGCGATGCGGCCCTGGCCGCGGCGGTGCCGTCGGCGCGATGGCTCCCGGGTGAACGGCTGCCGGGGCCAGCGGATGGCCGCCAGGTGCTGCTGGCGCTGCCCGGCGGAGACCGGCTCAAGATCCAGTACCGGGAAACCGTCCGTGGCCGGCAGTTGCTCGCCGAGCTCCACCAGGCCCACCGCGATGGCCACCGGCCGCTGGCCATGGCCATCGCCGACACGCACTGTCGCATCACCCTGGCACGGCGCATCGAGCATCGTGGCGCGTGGGTCGAACTGCACCACCTCGATGCCCGCCTGGCCGACAGCGGCGTGCGCGAATGGCTCGAGGCACCGCTGCCGGAGCTGGCGGCGGCGGACGGGGCGGTGGTGGTGGCGATGGTCGATTCCGGCGTCAACTACCGCCTGCCCGCCATCGCCGACGGCCTGGCCCGATCCGCCGACGGCACCCTGGTCGGGTATGACTACTGGGACATGGACCCGCGTCCCTTCGACGCCGACCCGTCGCGCTCGCCCTTCGTTCCCCGGCGCCACGGCACCCGCACCGCCTCGGTGGTGCTGCACGAGGCGCCGGGGGCACGGGTTGCCCCCTACCGCTACCCGCGTGCGGACATGTCGCGCATGACCGCGCTGGTCGAGGACATCGATGCCCACGGCATTCGCATCGTCAACCTGTCGCTGGGCAGCAACCGTCGCGAGGACTGGGCCGCCTTCGCCGAGGCCGCCCGCCAGCGGCCGCACATGCTGTTCATCGTCTCCGCCGGCAACGACGGTCGCGACATCGATGCCGAGCCGGTCTACCCGGCGGCGCTGCCGCTCGCCAACGTGCTCAGCGTGACCGCCGCCACCGACAGCGGCGCACTGCTTGACGATGCCAACTACGGCGCCCGCAGCGTCGACCTGCTGGTGCCGGCGGTGGCGCTGCCGGCCATCGACTTCGACGGCGGGCCGGCAGCGGTGTCCGGCTCCAGCCACGCGGCGGCACGGGTCTCGGCACTGGCCGCCCGCCTGCTCGCCCGCCAGCCCGCCCTCGACGCCGCGGCACTGCGCGCGGCCATCGTCGAACGCGCCCTGCCGGTGGCGCCTGGGATTGCCGCCGTCGGCCTGCTGCCCCGCCCCCACCTGGCCGAGCACATCCCGCCCATCTCCCGCGCGGACACCGTGGTGGAACGCGAACGACACCGCTTCGACTCGCCCACGGCGGGGGCCAGCGCGTTGATCTCGCCGGTGTTCGCCCTGTTCAGCGACACCGCCTGGCGGGTCGAGGCGGTCCGCCGCGCGGTGGAGACCGCCGCCGGCATCCTCGCCCGCTGCGGCATCGGCCTGCCGGTCATCGACATCCGCGTGCTCGACGGCGGTGATCGCTATCGCTACTTCCGCGACGACGTCGCCGGCGGCCTGTTCCGCCACCTGCCGCTGCCGCGGCCGGCGGTGTTCTTCGTCCGTCACACCCTGCAGGACGAACCCTTCGAGGCCGAGGCCATCGGCCGGGCCAACAGCACCCGCCGCCCGGCGCTGCGCGACACCGTGTGGATCATCGAGGAGGCGCGCGACGCCGGCATCGTCATTGCCCACGAGCTGGTGCACCTGCTGCTCGACAACGGCGACCATGTCGAGACCCCCGGCAACCTGATGCGCGCGCGTACCACGCCACGCAACACCCGCCTGGAAGCCGGGCAATGCGCCGCCATGCGCGAAGGCGGCCGCCAGCGCGGCCTGCTGACCAGCGCCGCCACCCGCTAGCCTTCCCATCCGCCGGTCGGCTGGCCCTGCCCCGGCGGATTGCCTATACTCCCGGGCCAAGAGCTGTACCAA